>JASGMJ010000039.1 GCA_030156535.1 Candidatus Sumerlaeota bacterium | reverse complement strand
CCACGGCGAAGACGCCATGACCCGCCGCACGTTGGAGTTTTACGAAGGACTGCGGAAATAACTTCCCTTCCTTGTTGTTCGTGGTTTGTGGCTCGATGGGGAGCACGATGCCCCTCCGCCTCTCCCCCCGGATTGCCGTTGAGGACGGCTGGAGGGAGGGCGGAGCATTCCCGCGACTCTCAACGCCGGACGGAACACCCTTCGATGATCCTCTCTGGAACGGAAATCAAGCAGCGGCTGGGAAAGACAATCTTCATCGAGCCCTGGAACGAAGCCCAGCTCAATCCCAACAGCTACAATCTGCGCCTGCACGACGAACTGATGGTCTACGACGACGAGGTGCTCGACATGAAGCGCCCGCCGACGGTGCGCAGCCTGCGCATCCCGGAGGAAGGCATCGTTCTGCAACCCGGGCGCCTGTACCTGGGACGGACGCTGGAACACACGAGGACCGACGACCTGGTGCCGATGCTCGAGGGCCGTTCGTCCATCGGGCGTCTCGGCCTGTTCGTCCACGTCACGGCAGGCTTCGGCGACGTGGGATTCTCGGGGTACTGGACGTTGGAAATTTCCGCCATCCAGCCCATTCGCGTTTACGCGGGCGTGCCGATCTGCCAGATTTTCTACCACCAGATCGCGGGCGACTATGTTCCCTACGCGGGTGGCAAGTACCAGAACAACCAGGGCATTCAGGCGTCGATGTTGTACAAGGACTTCCGGGGCTGAGAAGGGTGTGACGACGTGACGGCAGGAGCTCGGCAACGGTGGTGCGCGGTGCTCTCTGTGGCGGCCGTCCTCGCCTGCGTTGCGCGCCCGGGGGCAGGCGCACCCGTGCTGCCGCACGCGTGGGAAACCGATGCGAACGAGAACCGCATCGGCGACGCGCTCGACGCCCGGCTGGCCGCGTTGCGCCGTGCGCGCGCACTGCCTTCGCCCGAGATGGAGGAGTACGCCGCGCGCCTCGCCTCTGAATCCGTCGCCATCGAAGCGGTCTTCACCGAGCCGCCAACGCCCGAACAACGCGCCGCGTTCACCAGCGCCGGCGGCACCATTACGTTCGAGTTCGCACACGTCTCGCACGGCTGGCTGGGGAGCATCGCTCTGGAGAATGTGGAGCGCGTGGCTGCGGAAATGGGCACGACGTTGTTTGTGCTCGCATTGGAACGCCCCGCCGACGTCACACGTATCGGACCGGATGCAAAATCAGGGACGGAGTCGTGGAGCGCCGCGCAGCTTGAAGGGCTCTGGGGCTCCACGCGAATCGTGCTGCTTGGCGAAGCGAACCCGCTGGCGCTCGCGAAGGGCGTGACGCTCAAGGAATCCGGCGTGCCGGTATTTCTCGCCCAAGACGCGGACTTCGCCCGGGCAATGGCCGCCCTGTCGGGGCGCGGCGATCCCGAACAGGCGCGCGCGTTGTTGCTGGCCGCGCGAACGTCCGAGGGCTTCGACGCCGCCGCCGCCACGGAAGCGCTCAACGCCGCATGGCGTCCGCCGGTGCGCGGAGCCTTCGGGGAATCGGAGGAGCGCAACCTGTTCGTGCGCCCGCTGGATCTGAAAGCGGGGCGCCTGGAGTTTCTGCGCCTCGAAGTACCGCCCGAGGGGGACTTCGATCTCGAAGTCGTCCGCGTGCCGCCCGCCGCGCCGCCCACGGGTTCGCTGGCCGATCGCCTGCGGGTTCCGGAACTGGGGACGGAGTCGCTCGCCTCCAGCACCCGCCGTGCGCCCGGCGTCGCCGAATCGGTTTCCTTCACGCCGGAGGAGGACGGGCGCGCGTGGCTGCGCGTCGTTCGCGTGCACGGCGCCGGGATGTTCCGCGTGCTGGCGGGCGCTCCCCCCACGCCGCCCCCAACGCCTGTTGTTGCCAGTGAACCCGAAGCCCGCCCCACTCCCGCGCCCGTTGTCCAGCCCGCCGTCGTGGAAGGCCGCCCACTCGACGAAACCGCCATCGTGATCGACGGCATCGGCGACGATCTCGGCGTGCCCGTTGCGCAAAACGCCAATCCGCCGTCGGGGAGCGGGCGCCTCTCCGCCGTGCGTCTCGGTCACGACAACGACTTTCTCTACCTGCACGCCGAGGCGCACTTCCCCGCCGAACGCGGCGAGACCCCGTGTGCGCTCTGGATCATCGGCGACGGCGTGCCGCACTTTGGCGACAACGTGCTCGGCGATTATCCCTCCGACCCCTTCGCGCTTCCCGGCGTGCCCGGGCTGGCGGGAACGGTGCTCGAACCCGCGATGACGGCCGACACGATCCTGTTGGCCGAGTGCGCGGCGCCGGAGGAGGGCGTTGTGCGGCTGGGCGTTGTGGACTGCCTGCGCGGCGCGGCCGAAGCGTGGGGCGAGTTGTGGCGCGAGGGCGATGGCTGGCGCTTTGTTCCGGGCGCGCAAATGCCCGTGGAGTTCGCCGCCGCCCTGGGCCCCGATGGATTGGAGATGCGCATTCCGCTCTCCGCGCTCGGGCTGGAGGCGCCGCTCTTCCCCGGCACGCCGCGCCAGGAGTGGCGCTTTCTCGCGGGCATGGGCGACGCGGCCACGGGCGAGTGGTCGAATCAGATTCTTCCGCCGGTGGACAAGGACCAGAGCCTGGGGCGCGCGCCGGACTTCGCCGCGAACACCTCGGCCACCGGCTCGTTCAGCGGCGTGCAGGCCGTCGCCTACGGCATCGAGCACGTGGAGTAGTAGATACTCACGCGAAGCCGAAGTAGTCCCGTGCGTTGTCGTGGCAGACGGCGCGGACGAGTCCGCCGACGAGGGCGAAGTCGCGCGGCAGCAGGCCCTGTTCGATTTCGGTGCCGAGGACGTTGCACAGCACGCGCCGGAAATAGTCATGGCGCGGGTAGGAGAGGAACGAGCGCGAATCCGTCAACATGCCGACGAACCGCGCGAGCAGGCCCATGTTGGAAAGGGCGTCGAGCTGGCGTTCGATGCCGCTCTTTTGGTCGAGAAACCACCAGGCGGAGCCGTACTGGATTTTGCCGGGGACGGGGCCTTCCTGGAAGTTGCCTGCCATGGTGGCGAACAGTTCGTTGTCGGCGGGATTGAGGTTGTAGAGAATCGTGCGCGTCAGTTTTCCCTGCGCGTCGAGACGGTCGAGCATGTGCGCGAGTCCTTCGGCCATGCGGGCGTCGCCCATGGAGTCGCAGCCCGCGTCGGCGCCGAGGCGGCGCAGCGCGCGCGTGTTCGTGTTACGCAGAGGGCCGAGGTGGTACTGCTGGGTCCAATCGAGGTGGTGGTAAAGAAGGCCGAGTTCGTACAGCAGGGCGGACCGGAAGGCGCGTGCGGCGGCGGGGGTGGGGGCGGTGCCGGCGCGGGCGGCGGCGAACGTGGCGCGGACATCGGCGAGCGAATAGGAGTCCGCGTAGGGCTCGGCCAATCCGTGGTCCGACAGGCGGCACCCCGCGCGGGCGAAGACGTTGGCGCGGTCGTGCAGCGCGGCGCCGAGTTCGTCCCATGTGCGCAGCGGCGAACCCGTGCGCGCGGCGAGGCGGTCGAGCCAGGTGTTCCACGCCGCAGGGTTCTCGATGCCCAGCGCGGCGTCGGGGCGGAACGTGGGGAGCACGCGCGGGGAGAACGTGGCGTCGGCGGCGAGCGTTGCATGGTGAAGCAGGTCGTCGGCGGGATCGTCGGTGGTGCAGATGACCTCGACGCGGAAGTGCTCGACGAGGCCGCGCGGAGCGAAGGCGGGCTCGGCGAGGCGTTCGTTGCAGGCGTTCCAGACGAAATCGGCGGTGGCGGGGGAGAGCAGGCGGTCGCGGATGCCGAACGGATCGGCGAGCTCCATGTGGGTCCAGTGGTAGAGCGGGTTGCGCAGGAGGCGCGGGACGGTCGCGGCCCAGGCGTCGAACTTTTCGCGTGGCGAGGCGTCGCCCGTGATGAGGCGTTCCTCGACCCCGTCGGCCCGCAGGGCGCGCCACTTGTAATGATCGCCGCCGAGCCAGACGTGGGCGAGATCGCGGAAGGGCGCGTTGGCGGCGAGCTCGCCGGGGGGCAGGTGACAGTGGTAGTCGATGATGGGGAGGCCGCGCGCGTGGTTGTGGTAGAGTTCGCGCGCGGCGGGGGACTGGAGGAGAAAGTCGTCGTGGATGAGCGGCGGCGTGGTCATGCGGTTCAGGCTTCTTCGCGGGGGAGGAGGGGAATGGCGGTTGGCATGGTGCAGTCGCTCTCCACATTCATCCTGCACCGGCAGGACACCGCGCGGCAAGCAAAGCTGCATGCGCTCCAGGCGCGCGGGTGATTTTCCCGCTGGACGCGGTCGGGCCCAGCGCCATACTCGCGGGGAAGTCAGGAACGCTGCGGCCTTCCGCCGCCCGGAGATGCTCCCATGCCCGCCCGCAAGCCCGCCACCGGCCGCATCGCGCGGATCGAACGCAACACCAAGGAAACCGCCATCACGCTGGCTCTCGATCTCGACGGCGACGGGTCGTTTCGCGGCGAGACGGGGATTGGATTTTTCGACCACATGCTGGTGCTGCTGGCGCGGCACGGGGGCCTTGGCCTCGACGTGAAGGCGCGCGGCGATCTGGAGGTCGAATGCCACCACACCGTGGAGGACACGGGGTTGGCGTTCGGCACGGCGCTCGTCCAGGCGGCCGGCGACAAGGCGGGGATTCGCCGCTATGGCCACGCCGTGGTGCCGATGGAAGAGGCGCTGTGCGAGTGCAGCCTGGATTTTTGCGGGCGCCCGTACTTGTTCTTCGGCGCCACCTTCGAGCGGCCCATGATCGAGAACTATGCGACGGAAGTGACCGAGGATTTCTTTCGCGCGGTGTGCAACAACGCCGGGATCACGATGCACCTGGAGTGCCGGCGCGGCCGCAACGCGCACCACATCGTCGAGGGGCTTTTCAAGGCGTTCGCGCGCGCACTGCGTTCGGCGTTGGAGAACGATCCGCGCATGAGCGGCGTGCCCAGCACCAAGGGCGTGCTCTGACGCGCGCGCCCCGGGAGGCGCCGTGGCACCCCGATTTCTCTTCATCGTTTCCGGCTACCCGCCCCTGCGCACGGGCGGGATGGAATTGTCGTGCCAGCGCCTGGCCACGGCGCTGGCGCGGCGCGGCGTTGGCGTCGTGGTGCTGACGCTGGCGGCGCCCGATCTGCCGGAGGACCGCATCGAGGCAGGCGTGCGCGTGCTGCGCGTCATCACGCCATGGCAAGTGGGACCCCTGTGGGGCGTGAAGTATTCGCTCGACGTGGGGATGTGGATGAAGCGGCTGGAGGCGGAGTGGGACCTCGCGTTGTGCTTTCAGTTGTACCTGCATTCGTCGGTGGCCGTCTCGATCGCCGGGACGTTGCGCAAGAAGATCGCGACGCGGCTGGCCAATTCGGGAAGCGGCGGCGACATCGAGAAGATGCTCGCCATGCGGCTGGGCAAGAAGGCCGTGCACCATGCGTTGCGGGCGGATGCGCTGTTTCCGCTCTCCAATGATGGAGCACGGGAGCTGCATGGCTGGAAGGTCGCGCCCGAACGCCTGTGGCGGATGCCGGTCTTCATCGACACCGTGCGCTTCAGCCCCGCATCTTCCACTCCGTCCCCGGTTTTTCATTACCACGGACGCTTTGAGAAGAGCAAGAACCTGACGGGTCTCATCGAAGCCTTCGCACTCGTGCACGCCGCACACCCCGAGGCGCGCCTGCAACTTGTTGGCGACGGTGGAGAACGCGCCGCGATCGAAGAGGCCGCGCGCGTGTCGGGTGCGGGCGAGTCGATTGCGATTCTGCCGTGGACGCCGCACGTCGAGAAGCATCTGGGTAACGTGTTGTGTGCGGTCAGTGCCTCGCATTCCGAGGGACTGTCGAACGCGCTGGTCGAGGCGATGGCGTGCGGGGTTCCGGCAATCGCGACGGACGTCAGCGGCACGCGGGACCTGCTCGATCCGGCGGGGGAACTGGGGACGGCGGACGCAGTACGCGGGCACGGGTTTATGCGCGCGCGGCACGGGCTGATTGCGCCGCCTGGCGACGTGAAGGCGATGGCGGCGGCCATGCGTGCAATGTTGGAGGATGCACAACTCCGTCCCTCGTTGGCGGACGGACTTGACGAGCACGCACGCGAACGCTTTTCCGAGGGGGCCGCCGTCTCCGCGTTTCTCAACGCGGCGGAAGCGATCCTCGCGGGGCGTCCTTCCACGCCGCACGAACGCGGCTTCGCCCTCGATCTCTTTGACGGCGCGGAGGCATGACGATGCGCATCGCCCTGCTTGCCAACGCGGCGAATCGGCACACGCACCGCTGGGCAACGTGGCTGGCCGCACGCGGGCACGACGTGCGCGTGTTCAGCGACGAAACGCCGGGCGCGGCGCTCGAGTATGGCGCGGTCCGCGTCGTGCCGCCGGAATGGTCGATGCTGCGCCTCGCGTACACGTTCAAAATCGGAGCGAGCCCCTACGCCAACAATCGCGAGAAGTGGCACGCCTACAAGCGCGCCCTGCGTGCTTGGAAGCCTGACGTGCTGCACGCGCACGAAGCGCTCGCCTACGGGCCGATGCTGCCGCACTTCCCCGAATTTCCGCGCGTGCTGACGCCGTGGGGTGGCGACATGGCGAGCCTTGGCGGCAGCGACGCCGAGCGCGCGAAACTGGTCCTTGCCGCGTGCGGCGCCGCCGACGTCATTGCGACGAACGCCCCCGGATTCGAGGAGTCCTGGGCAGCGGCCTCGGGCGTGGAGATCGAGTGCTTCCACCTGTTCTCCTGGGGCGTCGATCTGGAAACATTCAAGCGTTCTGATGCACAGGAATCCAAGGCATTGTTGGAGAAAGTTGCTCCGTCCCTGAATTCGGGTTTCGTGTTCAGTCCTCGGTCGGCGCAGAGGCACTACGGCATCGAGGCGATTTGCGAAGGGTGGAAGCGCGCGGAGACCGGCCTGCCGCTGCTTGTGTTGCGCGGTGGCGCGCGCGAGGAGGAGTGGCGCGCCGTGCGCGAGCGCGTGGGGAGCGACGAGCGTGTTGTTCTTGCCGAGCACGTTTTCTCGCCGCGTGAAATGGCGCTGCTGTACGGCGCATCGTCAGCGGTCCTTTCTGTGCCCGAGCGCGACCTGCTGTCGATGACGGCTCTGGAGGCTCTGGCGTGCGGAGCCGTGCTGATTCAAACGCGCCTGCCTTCATACGTTGAGGCCATGCGTGGGCTCGATGAAGAGGAAGACAGCAGGTTGCGTGGCCTCCTGATCGAAAAAGCAGGGACGGAGCAAGTCGCCGAGGTGATTCGTCGCGCTGTTGCCTTGCCGCGCGAGGAACGCAAGCGTCTCGCGGCGCACAACCGCGCCGTCATCGAGCGCGATCACGATTGGCAAAAGCAGGCGCCCCGCATGGAGGATGTGTACGCCGTGGCGAAGAAGCGTCATGGGGGGAGGCTGCGATGAAGCGCGTGGCGTTCGTCCTGGGGAATCTCGCGCGCGGCGGGGCGGAGCGTCAGGCGCTTGATCTCGCCGTGGCGTTGCGCGCCGTTGGATGGGAGACGGTGTTTCTGTTGGCGGAGTGCCGCGGGGAATTGCTCGGCGAAGCGCGCGCCCACGGCTTCACGGTCGTCGATTTGCGCGCCCGGCACTGGCTGGCAAAGAACAATCCGCTCTTCTGGTGGAACTGCGTTGCCGTGATCGCACGGATTCGCACGGCGGCGCGGCGGCATCGCTGTTCGGTCGTGCAGGCGTGGTCGTTTTGGGAGGAAGTACTCGCCGTTCCCGCCGCGTTGCTGACGCCGGGCGTGCGGATGATTGTCTCGTGCCGCCAGAACACGGCGGCGGCTCTCGGCGGGCGTTGGCACTACCGCGTGCTGCAACGGCTGGCGAACGCGTTCGTCGATCTTGTGGTCTGCACGTCGCCGGCGGTGCGTGCGGAGGTTCTGCGAAGCGAACGGATGCCGGCGCGCAAGGTGCGGATGATTCCGAATGGTGTTGCCGTCGAACGATTCGGGCGCCCTCGCGCACGGACGGCGTTCGGTTGGCCCGATGGCGCGGTTGTTGTGGGAATGCTGGCGAACTTCAAGAAGCAGAAGCGCCATGACGTGTTCATCGACGCCTTTGCCCGTGCGGTGCGCGAGGAACCGTCGTTGTGTGCGGTTCTGGGGGGATCGGATTTGGGGACGGAGTTCGAAGTGCGCGTGCAGATCGAACGCTTGGGGCTGGGCGATTGCGTTCATCTTGCCGGAGCGGTGGAGCGCCCGGAGGAGTTTCTGGCGGCCATCGACGTCGCGGCCTTGTCGAGCGACTACGAGGGCCTGCCCGTCGCGCTGCTGGAGGCCATGGCGGCGGGGCTTCCCATCGTCGCCACGCGCGTTGCGGGGACGGAGTCGCTCGTCGTGCAGGGGAGGACCGGGCTGCTGGTGCCGCCTGGGAATGCGCGGGAATTTGCGGCGGCGCTGGTGCGCATGGCGCGTTCGCCGGATAAGCGCCGCTCCATGGGGGCGCGCGGCAAGGCGCGTGTCGTTTCGCACTTCAGCATCGGGCACGCGGCGGCAAAGTACGCGGCTCTGTACCAAAAAGAAAACTCCGGGAAGCCAGCGCACGGCTAACTTCTCGGAGTTTTGTTGTTCGCTGATTGTGGATTGCGTTACTTCTTTTTGGCGGACTTGGCCTTCTTGGCACTCTTCGCTGCCTTCGCTTTCACGGCCTTTGCCGCTTTCTTCGCTGCCTTCGCGGTCTTCTTCTTGGGGCGCGGATCGTACTTCTCGAAGGGGCGCTCGCGCATGGTGGCGGCCATGATGGCCTTCGCCGTGTGCAGGCGGTTTTCCGCTTCGGGGAAGACAACGGACTGCGGCCCGTCGATGACGGCGTCGGTGACCTCGTTGCCGCGATCGGCGGGAAGGCAGTGCATGTAGATGGCCTTCTTCTTGGCGAGCTTCATGCGGCGTTCGTCGCAGATCCAGTCCTTGTACTTCGCGTTGAGCTTGAGGCACTCCTCCTCGTTCTTGCGCAGCTGATCCTGCGTCTTGAGGTCGAGGCGTTCGCACATCAGGTCGAAGGCGCCCCAGCTCTTCGGATAAACGATGTCGGCGTTTTCGAAGGCGTCGTCCATGTTATCAACGACTTCGAACTTCGTGCCGGCAGCGGCGGCGTTGCGGCGCGCGTCCTCCATGCACTTGTCCATGAGTTTGAACTCGGGGGGCATGGCGAGGGTCACGTCGAGTCCGAAGCGCGTCATCAGCGTGATGAGTCCCTGGGGGACGGAGAGGGGCTTGGCGTAGGACGGCGCATAAGCCCAGGAGACGGCGATCTTGCGGCCGCGCAGGTTCTTGCCGAAGGTCTCGCGGATCGTGAGCAAGTCGGCGAGTGTCTGCGTCGGGTGGTCGATGTCGCACTGCATGTTGATGACGGGCACGTCTGTGGCTGCGGCGACCTGGCGCATGTAGGAGTTGCCCGCGCCGGGAATGAGGTCGTGGCGGATGGCGATGCCGTGGCCCATGCTGCCGAGAATGATGCCGGTGTCCTCTGCCGTTTCGCCGTGCGAGATCTGCGTCGCGGAGGAATCGAGGAAGTGCGCGTGGGCGCCGAGCTGGGTGGCTCCTGCCTCGAAGGCGTTGCGCGTGCGCGTGGATTTGTCGAAGAAGAGCAGGAAGGCGGTCTGGTTGGGGAGGAGCTGCGTCGGGCGTCCCTTGCGGAAGTCATCCTTGAGTTTGGCGGAGAGCTTGAGCAGGTACTCCAGTTCCTCGACGGTGAAGTCCTGGGTCTCGATGTAGTCGCGGCCTTTCAGATTCATGGCATATCCTCTCGTTGACGATAGCCGCGCGATGCGCGGAAAGTTTCGATGGTGCGTTTACTTCTTGGGGTTTGCCGTGCAGTAGATTTCGGGGAACGTGGCATAGAAGGCCGCACACTTGAGCAAGTGGTCGATCGGCACGCGGTCGTTCACGCTGTGAGCGACGGCTTCTTCGGCGGGGCCAAAGCCGACGCAGGGGATGCCGTACATTCCGGCGATCGAGACGCCGTTGGTGCTGAACGTCCAGCGGCTCGGCTTCTGCTTCTTGCCAAAGAGTTTCTTGTAGGTTTCCACGCTGGCGGCGACGTGTGGTGCGTCTTCCGGGTAGACCCAGGTGGGGAAGTACTTCTCGGTTTCGTAGACGAGGCCGGTGTAGCTGGGCACGGCGTAGCGCAGGATTTCCACCTTGGTGTTCTTGACGCCGGCGCGCTTGATGGCGTCCTTCACTTCGGCGACGGCGGACTTCTTTGTCTCTCCGGCGGTGAGACGGCGGTCGAGATGGATGTACGCTTCGCCGGGCACGGCGCACAGGCTCGGTGTCTTGCAGTCGATGTAGGATACCGTGATGGTGCCCTTGCCGAGGAAGGCGTCGTCCTTGATGCGCTCGTTGAGCTTTTCGATCTCGTTGACGATCTTCGCGATCTTGTAGACGGCGTTGTCGCCCTTGTGCGGCATCGAGCCGTGGCACGACTTGCCCTTCACGGTGACGCCGATCTCCATGCGTCCGCGATGGCCGCGGCGGATGACGCAGTCGGTGGAGTCGGTGACGATGCAGCACTCCGGTGTGATGCCGTCTTCCTTGTGGATGTACTGCCAGCAGAGACCGTCGCAGTCCTCTTCCATCACGGTGCAGGTGAGAAGGAGGGACCACTCGTCGCTCAGCATGCCGAGGTCCTTGATGATCTTCGCGGCGTAGACCATCGAGGGGATGGCGCCTTCCTGGTCGCCCGCGCCGCGCCCCCAGACAAAGCCGCCTTCAACCTTGCCGGCATACGGGTCGTGCTTCCACTCCTCGGGGTCGCCGACGCCAACGGTGTCCACGTGTGCATCGATGGCGATCAGACGCGGGCCCTTGCCCACGCGTGCGAGCAGGTTGCCCATCTTGTCGACCCAGATTTTGTCGAAGGCGCCGACCTTCTTCATCTCGGCGCGAATGCGTTGGATCACCTTCTTTTCCTTCCCGCTTTCGGAAGGGATGGCGACCATGTCGCGCAGGAAGGCCACCATGTCCTTCTCGTACTTGGCGGCTTGTTTGTTGATCTTGGTGAAATCGAGCACGATGGCGAGCCTCCTATTTGGCGATGGGGAAAGGCGGGAACCGTACGGAAACAGTCCCTCGCCGTCAATGCCCACTGTTGACGGGGCCGAAACATTTCCAGGACGGCTTCAAAGGAGCGGCCCCTTGTTCAGCAACCGATCAGCCGTCTCTGGCGGGACTTTTTTGTGAAAGCATGGCCAGCCTTCGTTGGGACCGCGGCTGGACAAGCGGGGTTCCGATTTTCAACTGCCGGGCTCGCCGGAGCCTTGTTCCATCGCGGCGGCCAGGGCCTCGCGCCGTGCCTTTTCGAGCGGCGTCAGCAGCAGTTCGCGCGTCGCCGCCAGCGCCTCGCGGGCTTCCTGCGGGCGGCCTGCCTGCCAGAGCATTCCGGCCAACTCCATCCGGTGCGTGGCGTCGAGTGGGTGAAGACGGACGGCTTCGCGCTGGGCGGTGATGGCTTCGTGCAGGCGGCCTTCGCCCGCCAGCCAATGGGCGAGCGTTGCGTGAAGGCGCGCGGAGTTCGGATGCAGGGCGAGGGCGCGGTGGACGTCGTCGGAGCCACGCGGATCGCCGGCAGCGGCGCGGGCGAACGCGCGCGCTTCGAACAGGCGCGGGTCGTCGGGCTGCCAACGCAGCGCCCGCGTGTAGGCCTCGACGGCGGCCTGCGGGTCGGAATCCTCCATCCGCCACTCCGCCCGGGCGCGTGCGCGCTCCGCCATCGCCGGAGCCAGTCCGTTCTGGTACCACCCAAAGCCACACGCGATCAGGAGAAGCAGCGCGGGCACCGCGAGCACCCGTGTGCCCACGCCATGGCCCGCGCGCCGCGCGGGAACTTCGGTGGCGCCGCATCCCACGGCAAGGCCCACGACGAGGCAGAGGTCGAGGTAGATTTCGCGGTACTGGAGCGTGAACTCGACAAGCCCGTGGGCGAGCGCACCCGCGGCCGCCGCCACGATCCCGGCGGCCAGCAGCATTGCCTCGCGCTCGCGTGGGTTGCCGCGCACGGCATTCCACCAACGCACTCCCAACGCCGCCGCCGCGCCCATCCAGGCGAGAAAAAACGCCAGCCCGGCCAGCCCCACTTCACTTCCCCACTGCACAATCCAGTTGTGCGCAAAGCCTGTTTCCTGTGCGCCGGCAACGCGGTGCTGCGGATAATAAACCTCGAACGCCCCCGGCCCTTGGCCGAGCACGGGGGACTCGCGCCAGATTGCCCAGCCGGTCTCCCAGTAGTGCAGGCGCTGCTGCACGGTGGTCATTCCGAGCCAGCGGCGGGCAAGCGGGCCGTCGCCGCTCTCCGCCCCCGTGAGCACGAGCAGAAACAGCAACGCCGCCGCCGTGGCCAGCGGAGCGGCGCGCCGCGGCCGCAGCCCCGCGAGCGTCAGCACGCCAAAAAGCATTGCCGAGGCCGCGAGCGCCAGAAGGCCTCCGCGCGAACCGGAGAGTACCACACCCCATGCGAGCACCGCCGCCGTGGCCAGGGCAGGACCCTTCCAGCGCCCCCACGCAACGCCCAGCGCCAACGGAAACGCGATCACCATGAGTCCGGCAAAGACGTTTGGCGAACCGAGCCGCCCGGATGCACGCGCCTCGCGCAACGCATGAAGAACGCCTTCGAGAACGGGGTCGGTCGCAACGGCGGGATCGGTGGCGATGTCGGCGGCCATCGTGGCATACGTCCCCGGAAGCCCCCGGGGGCCGAGCACCTGGTAGAGCGCGTGCAGCGCCAACACGCCGGCGAGTACCGTCAGCCAGCGCGGCACCACCCGCCCCGGAAACGGCGCGGCGGGGTGGCGCTCCCTCTTCCACAGAAAGACGATGCACGCGGCGGAGGCGAAGACGAGAAATCCCTGGAAGACGGCGGCAACGTCGGGGCGCGCGAGTGCAGGCACCGGCGCACCGCCCTGACGAATGCCCCACCACAGCATCCAGGACGCAGCGGCGGCGAACGCCACGGTGGGCGCCGGACGCAGCGTCAGTTCCTGCTGGCGGCAGACGCGCAGCGCCGCTCCCCCCGAGAGCGCAAACGTGCCCAGCAACCCGAAACCGATCACGGCGCTCCATCCCGGAAAGGCTCCCTGCGGGTACCAGTGCGAGAGCGTGAGCAGGCCGAGCAACAGCAACCCCGCCGCCCGCGAGACGGGCTCTGCCGGTGCGGCGTCGGTGCCCGGGAGGGTTGGCTCGTCAGTTCTCAGTTTAGAGCTAGGTTCGTGGCTCGCGGTTCGTGGTTCGAGAGAAGGCATTCAGTTCAATCGTCCCTGCGGGACTCGGTTGGCACTCTTTGCACTTTCAGTTATTCGTGTGGATTCGTGCGATTCGTGGCTTCTTGCGTGTCTCCATGCTGGAGGGCTTTCCATACGAACCCCTAAGCACGAACCACGTCATCCCTTCTTCTTATTCTTGCGCACGCGGACTTCGTTGCCCGGGCCGAGGTACTCCATCTCGTCGAACTGAAAGCGGCTGAGGAAGATGCCGCGTCCATTGAGTTGCAGGACGTCGGGTGCCTCGATGGATTCGAGGAACGCCTTGGCGTCGAAGCCTTCTCCCTCGTCGCGGATGGTGATCTCGCAGAACTCGTGCGTGTCGATCATGTGGATGTGGACGCGGCGTTTGGCAATTTCGGGGTCCTTGAGGCGTTCGTTGATCATCTCGTTGTGGGCGCCGACGTCGCGTTCGAGCGACTCGGCTTTCTCGCTGCCGCTGATGCCAAGGTTGCCGTGCTCGATGGCGTTGTTGAGCAGTTCGATGAGCCCGAGCGTCACGCCGATGATCGCTTCCTTTTCCGAGCCGAGGTTGATCTGCCCGGCGAGGAAGTCGGCGACGCGCGGGACGAGGAGGAGCTTGTTGTCGAGTTCCATCGTGATGTCGCGCGAGATGACGGCCTCGGCGATCTGTTCGGCCGTGCGGCGTGCATCGATGGCGCCACGGTACTTGGCGAGGAGCGGGAAGAGTTCGGAGTGCCTGACCGGTTTGTTGAGGTAGTCGTTGGCGCGCAGGCGCAGTGCCTTGATGGCGAGTTCCTCGGAGCCGTGCGCCGTGTTCATGATGACGATGACGTCGTCGCGTTCCTCGCGGATGGCTTTCAGGACTTCGAGGCCGTTGATGCCCGGCATCTGGATGTCAAGAAAGACGAGATCGGGACGTTGGCGCCGGAAGACTTCAAGGCCCTTGACGCCATCGCTTGCGGTCTGGGGTTCGAGTCCCTGGCTGGCGAGGGATTCGCGCATGTAGAGGCGCGTGGCAGGATCGTCCTCGACGATGAGTATCTTCATCTTTCTTCCTTCAGTTCCGTATCCGGCCTTCGAGTTGTTCTCGAAGGACGTCGATCAGTTCCTCGCGCTTGGCGGGACGCTCCATCACACGGGTGCATCCTGCCGCGAGGTATTCTTTCTCTCGCTCCTTCGTCCCACAAATCCCGATGACAGGCGCGTCGGCCAGCTCCGTCATGCTCCTGACCACCTTTAGTGCCCTCATTCCATCGCCACCGGGCAAGTCCATATCAACAAGGATAATGTCGGGAGGTGCGTTCCCCTCGCGGTGGGAGAGCTGATCGGCCGTTGCGGCGTACTCCACGATGATGCCGGTGCCGTCGAACAGCGACGCCAGACTGCCGGGGCGTTCCTGATGCGGCTCGACAACGAGGACCAGGGGTTGGCGGAAGTCTTCCGGCAGTTCCTCGTCATCGACTTGCAAGTCGTCTTCGCTCTTCGATGCGCCGTCAAGCGGCAGGGTGAACCAGAACACCGAGCCGGCGCCCGGCTCGCTTTCCACACCAATCTGTCCCCCGTGCAGTTCCACGAGCCGGCGCGTGAGGGCGAGGCCGATGCCCGTGCCGCCCAGCGCCTGGTCGCGCACGCGGTCGGCCTGATAGAACTCCGAGAAGACGCGGTCCATCTGGTGACGTTCGATGCCAACCCCGGTGTCCTCGACGCAGAACGTCACGGTGTTGTTTCTGGGTTCCTCCATGCGCAGGGTAATCCTGCCGCCGGGAGGCGTGAACTTGATCGCGTTGGAAAGCAGGTTGAGCAGAATCTGGCGGAAGCGTCGGCGGTCGCCACAGACGGTCTTTACGGCGTCGTGGTACTCGGCCAGAAGGGTGATGTCCTTGCTCTCTGCCTGCATGCGGATCATCGCGAGCGTGCTGTCGCAGACCTCGACCACGGGGAACTCGGCCTTTTCCAGGCCCATGTGCCCGGCGTCCACCTTGGCCATGTCGAGCAGGTCGTTGATGAGGTCGAGCAGGTGGCGTCCGCCGCCGTCGATCTGCTGGACATAGCCGATCTGTTTTTCGTTCAGCCCGCCGGCGAACTGCGCCTGCAGGAGATCCGTGAAACCGAGAATGGCGTTCAGTGGCGTGCGCAGTTCGTGGCTCATGTTGGCGAGGAAGCGGCTCTTGGCCTCGTTGGCGGCCTCGGCGGCTTCCTTGGCCTTCATCAATTCCTCGCGGGCTTCCTTGCGCTTCAGGTGGTTCCACATGCCATTCATGAGCAGGCGGAACTGGTTGATGTCGGTGTCGTCGTAGGGTTCGCGCTTGTTTGCCAACGCCGCGATGGCCTCCACGGCGCCGCTTTCGCCGAGGATGGGGATGGCGAGAATGCGCTGGGGCGGCAACTCGTTGGTGGGCCAGGCTCCCTGGGCGCTGCGCACGGCGTCGTCGCCTTCGGCGGTCTGGGGGCGGCCCGTCTTCATGACGCGGGTCCAGACGCTCTCGTCGCCGCCTGCAAGACGAATGGGATCGCGGTAGAGTGGGCACGTGTAGATGCCGTCGCCCGACCACGATGCCGGACGGAAGAGCCAGAGCTCCGCCTCGACCTCACCCAGAATCGCCAGCGGGCTCTTGGTCAGGCGCCCTGCCTCTTCAAGAACCCACGCCGTGATTTCCTCCGTTGACCAGTCCGTCAGGCGGTTGAGCTGCACGAGCGTTTCCAGCCGCGCCTTCTGCAACAGCAGGCTTTCCTCCGCGCGGCAGCGCTGGAGCACGGCGACCAGAATCTGACTGACGACGCGCAGCAGTTCGACATCCTCGTCGAGCCAGCGGTTCTCCTCCTGATAGCTGTCGATTCCCCAGAAGCCGAACAGGTTGCCCTGCCAGACCATCGGCACAGACATCGCCGCGCGCACGCCGCGTTGGTGCCAGTACGTCGCCAGGCCCGCAGCCTCCTCGGGCAGGCGGTCAACCTCCGGGACGTAGACAACCTGGCAGCGCTCGATGCGTTCGCGAAACCACGGAAAGTCCACGAGGCGCGTCATCGTTTCCAGTGGCGTATAGCTCTCGCGCGATGGGGCAATCCACTCGTAGTACGCTTCGGAATCGAAGCCGCCATGGTGGGCCAGATAGATGTAGCTGCGTTCGGCGCCGGTGAATTCGGCGATCGTGCCGAGTGCCTCGTGCAGCCCTTCCTCCAGACGCTCGGAGGGGAGATTGAGGAAGAGCGCCGAAATCCGCGAAACCATCTTCTCCATGTCCATGCGATGGAGGATCAGGGTCTCTGCTTCCTTGCGCGTCGTCACGTCGCGTGCGTTGACGACAATGCCTCGGACGCGGCGGTTTTCGAGCAGGTTGTTCCAGAACGCTTCAACGGTGGCCCATCCGCCGCTGGCTTTCATCCAACGGAATTCCACGCGCACTGCTTCGCGTGGCGTGCGCAGACAACGCGCGAAGGCTGCCTCGACGTTCGAGCGGTCCTCGTGATGGATGCGCTCCATCGCATCGCGTCCGACGAGATCTTCGGCGGCAAGACCAAGCAGGCGGGAGACCGAGTCGCTGGCGTAGCGGTAAACCCCCTCGCGATCCATGATGAGAATCGTGTCCGAGGAGTTTTGCACGAGCAGGCGGAAGCGTTCCTCGCTGTCGAGCAGCGCCTTCTCGGCCAGCTTGCGCTCCGTGATGTCGAACGCCACGATGACGGTGCCCGCGTGGGCTCCCTCCTCGTTCGTGATCGAGCGGGGATAGAAGCCAACCACGCGCTCCGTCCCCATTTTCGTGCGCAGCGTGAAGTGCAGTTCGCCGATCACTTCGCCGCGTGTTGCCGCCTTCATCGCCTTCAGGGCGCGGGTGCGTTCGCGTTCCTCGGGGAAGGCCCACTCCCACACGCGGTTGTTCCCCAGAACGGATTCGCGTTGGTAGCCGGTGATTTGCTCGGCGGCCTTGTTCCAGATGACGAAGTTGCCGTCGGCATCGAGCACGCTGACCCACACGTTGGCGTCGTCGATGATGACCTCGCGGAACTGGTTGAGGCGCAGGATTTCGGCTTCGGCGCGGCGGCGCTCGGCGATTTCCTGCTCCAGTTCCTCGTTGGCGGTGCGCAGCTCGGTGGTGCGTTCCTCGACGAGTTCTTCGAGCTGCTCGCGGTGGCGGCTCAGTTCCTCCTGTGCGCGCTTGAGGTCGGTGATGTCGACTCCCACGCCCAGCACGGCCAGGTCCTCGCGTCCCAGCGGCTGAAAGGGGATCTTCGTCGTCTGCAGGATGCGCGTCTCGCCCGTGTGGTCGAGGAACGGCTCCTCGGAAACAAACAACGCCTCCTCGGTTTCCATCACCTGCATGTCGTCCATCAGGAAGCGCCGCACTTGGTCGGAATTCTCGTGCACCTGCCGGTGCAGCTTCCCGGTCAACTCATCGGGACTCATGCCGTAGGCATCGGCCATCGCGCGGTTTGCAAGCAGGAAGCGCCCCTCCTCGTCCTTGGCGAAAATCATCGCGGGGACCATGTCGATCACCTGGCGCAGGTTGCGCTCGCTGCGCGCGCGTTCCTCTTCGGCCTGGCGGCGGACGGAGACTTCCTCGATCAGGGCACGGTTCTTCTCGTCGAGCGAACTCATGAACGAGTTGAAGTAATTCGCCAGCTGGCCCAGCTCGTCGTTTGCGCCCTCGGGCATGCGGATCGACGTGTCGCCCTCCGCACCACGGCGAAAGCGCTCCATCAGTTGGCGGAACGGCCGCAGAATCACGTCGCCCACCCAGATGGCGCACGGCACCGCGAGCAGCAACGCCACCAGCAGCGCGAAGAGCAGAATGCGCCGGATGTCCTGCAAGGGGGTGAACAGTTCGTCGCGCGGCACCGACGTCGCCACGATCCAGTCCATCTCCTCGATGTAATCGAAGTAGAGGAACTTGCGCTTGGGCTCCATTGTACTGGAGTCCGCCCACCGGTAAACATAGCGGCCGCGCTTTTGCCGGCACATGTCGCGCACGAACCGCCAGCCGTCCTCGTCGCGCACGTCCAAGAGGTTTTCGCCCTCCAGCGCCGGATGGACGATGGCATTGCCTTCGACATCGACAATGTACGAGTAGCCCGTGTCGCCCAGCCGCCGGTTCAGCACGAAGTGGCGGAAGTCCTCCACGTTCACCAGCTTCGCGAGATCGGTGCGGCGCACGATGAGCAGCACCCACCAGCCCCACGGCTCGTACTGCATGGCGTACAGGGAACGCGGCTCCGGGTCCTTCTCGCCCGGCTCTCCCGCATAGTGATGGACATAGCCTCCCCCGGTGTCCGTCGCGAGGAAGAACAGGTTGCTCTCCGCCAGGTCGTCGCCCTCGCGCCAGTGCTCGCCGCCCTCCAGCACGCGCCCCTCCTCGTCGAGGACCACGATCTCGCCCGCCCCGAAGAGCGTCTGGCTGGCCAGCAAGTCACGCGCACGTTTCTGGGCCATGGGGCGGTCTTCCGCGATGGCCGCGCGCGCTTCGAGATCGTCGAACAGCGTCTTGGCGTCCTCGGCCACCGTCCTCAGGCGATTGCGCACCGAGACGTCGACCGACGCCCGCACCAGATCCGTCACCGTCCCCGTCGAGGTCTGCAACTCCCCCTCGATGGAACTCTCGAGCGTGCGCTGTACGAACGAGGAAATGAACAGGCTCCCCATGCCGACCACCAGGGCATAGGTGACGGCATAGGTCAGCAGAAGCTGAGACCTTACGGGAAGAGCGCGAAACCGATCACTCAGACGCATGGGGAGCGTTCCTGCCTGACAGCCGTATCCACGAATCTCGATCTAATCCCGCGGGGTTTGCGGTGGTCAAGCCACAGGCGCGGAATGATTTGGGAGGAAGGGATGAAAGGGATAGCAGGGACCGAAAGGACCGGGCGAGTGAAAGGGGCAAGGCGGGGGCCAATGGGCGCGGCCGGGCGCGTGGCAGCCGGGGAACAGGCGGCAATAGGGCGTTGCCCCGGGAACGCCGGGACGCCTTCGGTTGTCTGATCTTCCAGTCCACCACGCTCTCCCGGGGGAAAAGCGTGATTTTCAAGCGTTCCGTCCGGCGTCACCGGCATCCTGCCGCCGATCCTGCCCGCCAGCTTTACGCTGCCGCGGCCCGCTTGTGTTTTGCCGCCTTCTTTTGCATTCCCCTGACGTTTCTCGGAGTCCTGTTCCTCGTCCGCGGAATTGGCCAGCCCTCGCGGGACCAGTCCGCGCCCGGGGAGCCCGGCACCACCGGGCTCTCGGTGCAGGTCATGGATGACGGCGTGCTGGCCGGGCTGCGCGAGCCCCCCGTTGCCGCGCCGGAACTCTCGCTCGACGTTCTGCACGATCTGAGAACGGGGCCGGTTCGCGATCTGTGCTTTGTTCCTGCTGATGAGCCCGGCCGCCTCCCGCGCCTGATGGTGCTGCTCGACAAGGCCCTGCTCGAAGTGGCGCCGGACGGCGAATCCGTTTCGCACCCGTTTAATGCCCGGCGGATGTGGAACTACGACCCATTCCTTCAAGCATACGAACTTGACGGGCAGTGGCGCCTCGCTGCCTTGGCCGTCGATCCTGTCGCACTGACAATCATGGATCTGCAGGGAAGCATTTTGGCGTCGTCACCTGTTTCCACCTTTGGCTCTTTCATGCCTCCGCGCACGGGCTGGGGGCCTCCGAAGCAGGGGCTGACCTTGAGTGTCCGGCGGTCCGGGGAGGGCCAGCCGCTCCTGTTTCTCCATTCCGGCGTCGAGCCCGGCACCGAGTGCTTTGGTCCTGATGGGGCGCAGCGCTGGTACTATCGCACATCGCAGGACGGGCCCGATTCCACGATTGTCGGTGTCTGGGCCCCTGTTCCCGGGCAGTCGAAGGACGACGTTGTCCTGCTTGCCAGCGGTGGATACCGATTCACCCTGCCCTCGGACGGTTCGAGTTCGCCGACTCTGGTCCAGGACATTCCCGAATACCGGGCCCTTCTTGCGTCGCAGTACTATCAGTCTTTCTCGCTTCCGTTGTCGGCGCTGGTCTGGCCGCCGTTGCAGCCGGGAGAGGCGCTGCCGACGATCGAGCAGCTCGCCGGGGCAACTCCGCGTGCCACGCCCGATGCCGCGCTTCTCCAGACGGATTTCGGCAGTGCGCTGAGCCGGGTTGCGTTGCGGGTTTCAATGAACTCCACCTGCGAAAACTCGCAGATCGTCGATTCGGAGGGGCGGACGGTCGGAATGGTCAGCCAGTTTGGGGGGGTGGCCGGGACCAGCGCGCATCGGAGTTATTCGTTTGCCGATCCCGGCTCCGAGTTTCCGCATCTCGAACTCGATTTCCCGGGGCGTCTGATCCGCTACGACGGGGGCATGGTGGATTTCGAGTTCATCGGTCCCCGCGAGTCCCCCACCCGCCTGGTCAGCCCGACCTCCCAGCTCGACTTTGCCGAGGTCTTCCTCCTCCCCGATGGTGCTCTGATCGCCCTCTCGGTCAAATCGCCCGATGGCGTTTTGTTGCTCCGGGTGACCGAGCCCGCGCCGGAGGCCGCCCCATGAGCGATGTCTGCCGCAAACGGTTGCTGTGCCTGCTGCGCTTTCTCACGGTTCTGGCGTTCGTTCTCGGGACAGTGGGGTTGGGGACGACGGTGTATCTCGGTTTGCGGGATCCGCAAATCCGAAGGAAACTTTCCTTCCTTCTGTCGCACGTTCCCGTCGCCAAAGCCGCCAGCGTCCAGGCGTCTCTTCCTGTTTCGCTCAATGGCCGCCTGTCGCTCGACGTCACCACGATTCTTCCGGTTGAGTCGGAGATACTGAACTACACGGCGGGCGACTTCCTGGGAAACGGTAGCACCACCGTCTTTCTGGAGAACGACAGTGCCGCGTCCCGCCTTGTGACGCTGGCCGGAAGAACGATCGAGGAGTACCCCTCCCCGCCGGCGATGCTCCTTGGGTGGCCGGACAGCTTTCGCGTCCATCGCCATGCCGTTCTTCCGGCTCCCGGGGGCGACCTGCTGCTGCGCGTCGATTCCGCAACGGCGACGCTGGAGGCCATTACTTTTCCCACCGGCCGGGCGGTCTGGCAGGCCGCGCTGCCGGGCCTGCGTTCCTCCCGTCTGGGCCAGGTGGGCGTCCTGCGCGATGCGGCCGGACCCGCCGCCATTTGGGTGACCGACGATGACTCGGGGACGCTGCATTTCTTCGACACCACGGGTGGGTGGCTGCAGAGCCGTCTCTTTCGGGTCGGGACGCGCTTTTTCACCGGCGACTTCGATGGCCAG
Organism: Candidatus Sumerlaeota bacterium; assembly: GCA_030156535.1. GTDB lineage: Bacteria > Sumerlaeota > Sumerlaeia > SLMS01 > JAHLLQ01 > JAHCAW01. The sequence goes on along the minus strand of JASGMJ010000039.1, from coordinate 6,331 downwards.
CCCGGCGAGGAACTTCTGCTCTTCAACGCGGCGCAGGAGTCGCTTCTCCTCGCCCCCAACGGTGACGAATTGCGCCGCCTGCGGTTCTCGCTGCCGGCCATTGCCAGCCCGGCGTTCGTGCTGCCCGCGGCCGCGCCCGATGGCACCCCGCAGCTCCGCATGGAGTTCACGAACTTCAGCCCGCTTTTCTACAATCTGGAGGGTGCGCTCGTCGAAGCTCCCGGTAGCGAACGGATCCATCGCAATTGGCACGGCTATCAGCGCGCCGCCGACGTGATGACCCTCCCCGACGGAGAACGTCTGGTGGTCTCCAGCTATCAGATCACCCTGCTCGACGCGAACGGCCGGATGCTCGATCTCGTTGAAGATATGACTCTATTCTTCCTGCCGTGCGGCAGCGACGCGAAGGGAAACCCCGTTGTGCTGGGCGTTCTCCAGACCCAGAAAAATCCCACCGTCTTCCTCGCTGTTGTCAGGTTCAAGTGACGGATGGTGCCGCGCGGCCATCGAGCGACAGGATGCCGGAATGATGCGTGAAGAGCGGAACAGCGGAGTCCCCGGCAGGCGGCGGCGAGACGACCAGCGCGTCGAACCGCACGGCGGGACGCGGACGCGCCAGCTGCCCCAGCCACGCGGACGCCGCCGCGCGGAAGTGCCGTTGCCGCCGTGGATCGCGCACTTGCGCCAGGGGCTCGGGATCGTCGGCCGGGCGCGCCTTCACTTCCACGAACACCAGCGTGTTGCCCTCGCGCACGACAAGGTCGAGTTCCCCGCCGCCGCCGCGCCAGTTGCGCGCGAGCACTGCGCCCCCGCGCCTGCTCCAGTAGTACCACGCGGCCCAATCCTCGCCCCAACGCCCCAGCTCCTGTGCCGTGAACGCGGGATCATGGGCGCGCGGCGCGCGCGCCAGCAACATTCGCAATCGCTCGAAAGCCCGCATGGCGTTCCCCTCCGGCGGCGGCAGGTGACGGAATGAAGCTCAGGCTCTTCGGAAAGAAACGGCGGCGCAACGCCGACCCGCAGGCCCGGCGCATGAGATCGGCGGCGCTGCTTTGCTTCGCCCTCTTCTTCCTGATTCCACTGACGTGGCTGGAGTACAAGGCCCGCACCGTTGGCGCGCTGGGCGAGCCGGGCAGGCCGCAAGGCAGAGAGCTGGAGTCGCTGCTCGACTATCCCATGCCCGAGGTTGCCGAAACAACGCACCGCCTGCGCCTGGCCGCGCGCGCCAGCCTGCCCGCCGTGTGCGCGATGGCGTTCGTCCCGGCCGAGGACGCGAACGGCACCCCCCGCCTGGCGCTGCTCGGCAACACCGAGATCGTTCTTCTCGGCGACGGGGGCACATCGCAGACGTTCGCGCTCCCGGCGTACCAGCCGCCCGATCCGTCAGAGACTGATGCCGAAGTGCCGGAATCGGATGCGCTCTTCGGGACTCCGAGGCCGCGTGCTCCCGGCGCGTGGCCGTGGCTCACCGAACCGTGCTTCGATTCCTTTCGCACGCCCGACGGCCAGTTGCACTTTGTCGCGCTGCTCGGCGATCCGCCCACCATCGTGCGCTTCACCCCGGAGAACGACTCGGTTGCCGTTCTGCAGGGCGCCGTTGCTTCGCCCCCGGACGACGAGATGGCAGCGAACGGCATGATGATGAGGGGGATGATGGGTAACTTTGGAAGAGAGTCGGCTCTGCGCGTGATGGACGACGGCGAGGGGAATCCGCTCCTTCTGTTTTTCGGAGCCAAGGGAGGATTTCCCAGCAGGTCTTCTTTGCAAATCTTCGATGCCAATCTGCAACTGCTCTGGAGTCCGGTGCTGGACGAAAGGTTCCCTTCCGACGTTCTCACCGTTGTGGGTCCCGTCCGCTTTCCCGAGCACGGGACGGGCCTCATCGTTGTCTCTTCGGCAAGCATGCAGCAAAACGTCCAGCGGTACTTTCTGCCGTTTTCCGATCCCGCCGCCCGCGTCACCGTTCCCGGCCCCGTGAACGACCCGCTCGCGAATCTGCCGTTCCACCCCTACTCCACGCTTGGCGCTCCCGCTTCGGAAATGGCTCCGTATGCTGTCTGGTTCAACAATTTCCACCGCCAAAGTGTGAATGCTTATGCCGCGCCGGGTTCACCCGCCGTGCCGTCGCCCATGTTGCGTCAGTATCCTTTTGGCTTCCTGCTTCATCAGGCGTTCCACTCGGTGGCTCCCAACGGCAACAGCTGGATGATGCAATTCGAAATCGTGGATCAGCAGGGGAAGCGCGTCGCCAACGCGCAGACCCTGCGTTCCGCGCTCATGCAGTACCAGAACGTCCTCGGCATTCCGCGCGAAGAAGACGTTGCGTGGATTCAGATCAATTACGGCGCCCGAATTCTGGAGTGGAACGGGCAGACCTTTTCTCTGGAGGCACCGGGGAGCGAAGGCGGCGCGCGTCTGTTCGATGGCACGCGCGAGATTTCCGACGCGGAACTCTTCGTTCTGCCCGGCGGCGTGCTCTTCGCGATCGAGATCAGTGGCGGCCGGATGTCCGAGGTTCTGTTGTACCGGCTCGAACCGCTGGAGGCCGCCCGATGACACCCCGCCGCAAAACTTCCCGCCTCCGTATCGGCGCCGTGCTCCTGTTCGTTGTGGCCGCGCTTCTCTTCGGCGACCTCGTGCGTCTGTCGCTGCACGACGCTGCCTTGCAGCACCGCATCCCCCGGCCGCTTCGCGGGGCACTCGTCCAGGTTACCGGCTTTGAATCCTACGAACGGCGCATCGAGACTAGTATCTCCTGGAAATTCGATACCCGGGTGGACTGGGGTCCCGTTGCCTTTGGTAACTTTCTCCAAGCCGACGAACTCGGTGCGATTATACGCAATAAGGACAGAACCCTGACGGCAACGATGCTCGATGGAACTATTCTCAAGGACCTGCGCACGGGCACACCGATGGGCATGTCTCTGGTGACGGCGACGCCGATGAGCTACCAGCAGTGGTTCCCGGTGACGTTGCAGCGCCCCGGCCGCGATCTGCTGCTGGTGCTCGACAATGCCACGGGCACTCTGCTCGCGATTGACGCGAAGACGGAGCGAAGCGTTTGGGAAATGCCGCTTCCCGAAACGGCGGGTACTACCGTCGGCCAGATTCTCACGCTTGATGAAGAAGGGGAGACGCGTGGCCTGCTTGTGGTCTCCCCGCAAAGCCGCCACCTGTTCTTCCTTTCAGCGGAGGGGGAACTCCTGGCGAAGACGAACCTGGAACCCGAGTCGCTCGTCTTCCAGGGGCTCATCGACGAGGCGGCCGTTGTCTTTGCCGCCGAGCCGTCGGGGCACATTCGCGTGTTCGATACAAAGGGAAACGAACAACGCCGCTTCCGGCTCCGCTATCCCGAAGGGCTCTCTCCGCTAAGCCTGATTTCCGTGGAAGACGAAGACGGCTCGCCCGTCCTGCGCGCTGACTTCGTGAGTCGACGGCCCATCTTTTTCACCTTTGATGGATCGGTTCTCGCGAGTCCAGGCAGGGAACCAAGCCTGACTTCTTACGGCACTGCTTTTGGGATGCGCACCACGCGCCTGCCGGACGGTAACTTCCTCGTCGGCATGTACGCCATCGCGCTGCTTGATCGGCACGGCCGCGTGTTGGATCAGCTTTCCGCCGACGATTACAGCTTCCTCGTCACCGGCGTTCGCTCCGCCGACGGTCGCTATCTCGCATGGACCAGCGATCAGATGAACTACGTCCCAAGCTTGAGCTGGGTGGAAGTGAAGGAGTGAGGGGGGGCCGCTCTGATCATTGGCGGGAAGGGAATGATGTGTCATCCGTCACAGTTCATTGCGGTGGGGGATCGAACTGGAGGCTCCGGGGCGTGTGACGCAGACGGCGGAGGCGCGGCAGCCCGCAGCCAGTGCCCGTGAGGCGTCGCCGTCGCGAAGAAAGCTCGCGAGAAAGTAGCCGACAAACGTGTCGCCCGCGGCGGTGGTGTCGACGGCGTTCACGGCCGTGGCGGGTTGATGCAGCAGCGTGCCGGCGTGCAGGTAGGCGGCGCCGCCCTCTCCCATCGTGAGGATCGTGGCCGCGCGTGGAAAGCGTTGGCTCATGACGGCGCCAACGGCATCGGGCGCGCTCTGCCCTGTCAGGCCGTGGGCCTCCGTTGTGTTGAGGATGAAGAGGTCCACGCGATCGAGCGGATACGCGTGGATAGCGTCGTTCATGGGAGCGGGATTCAGGACGACGCGCATTCCGCGCGCCGACGCGGCAAGGATCGCCCCGGCCACGCCGTTCGTTTCATTCTGGACGAGCAGGCAGTCGCCGGGAGCGCAGGAGGCGATGGCGCGCTCGATGTCGTGCGGCGCGATCGTCTGGTTCGCGCCTCCGTGAACAACGATGGCGTTCTCGCCGGAAGGGGCGACCTGGATGAGCGCGTGGCCGGTGGCTTCGTCGGAGAGCGCGACGTGCGTTGTGTCCACTCCGTTGCGGCGCAACTCCTCGGCGAGCCATTCGCCGTCCTTGCCGATCTGTCCGGCGTGGAGAACCCCGGCCCCCGCGCGGGCCAGCGCGATGGACTGGTTGAAGCCCTTGCCACCGGAGAAGACGCGGTACCCCGTTGCGCCGATGGTTTCGCCGGGATTCACGAAGTGCGGCACCGAGTAAACATGGTCAACGTTGATCGAACCGACGTTCAGAATCTTCATGAAAGTATCTTCCGCGGGGGGCTCGGATCTCATTCATCGGTGCACGTGAAGCGAGAATGACGCGCACAATTGTGCTGGCAACGCGTTCACGATGCAGCAGCCGGGCTAGGAAAGTTCCCGCGTCCAGGCGCCGGAAACAGGACGCGTGATGTAGATATCCGCCACACGTCCCGTTGTCTTTTCGTATTCCTGGCGAATGGTGTTTTCAACATTCTCCCGGCGGGAGGGATCGAAGAGGCAAACGACGCATCCGCCGAATCCCGCCCCCGTCATGCGGGCGCCGAAAACGCCATCGGTTTGACAGGCTATCCGGACGAGCGAATCCAGCTCGGCGCAGGAAACTTCATAGTCATCGCGCAGGCTCTCGTGGGATTCGATCATGGAGCGTCCCGCGCTCTGCCAATCGTTGCGTCTCAATGCTTCGGCGAAGTCCAGAACGCGCTGGTTTTCCGTGATGACATGCCTGATGCGCCGAAAGGAGGGGGGATCGAGTTTCTTCTGCAGTTCGGGAAGCGTGGAAACGTCGAGATCCCTGAGAGCGTCGGGATGGAACTGGCCGTCCCGGCGGATGATCTCCAATGTCTTATGGCATTCCGCGCGCCGTGAATTGTATTCCGACTCGACCAACCCGCGCCGCACCATGGAGTTGGCAATCAGGATGCCCGCGGCGGTTTCGTCGAACGGGATCGCCTGTGACTCCAGTGAGCGGCAATCGATCATCAAAGCGCAGGACTCCCGCGCACAGGCGGAGATGTACTGGTCCATGATCCCGCACTGCATGCCGACGAAAGGGCCATTCTCGGCGCTCTGGGCCAGCAAGGCGAGTTCGATGGGAGAAAGTCCGCTTTCGGCAATTGTATTAAGCAACGCTGCCACGGCAACTTCGTAGGCCGCTGAGGAGGAGAGCCCCCCGCCGTGTGGAACGTCGCCATCAATGATAACTTCCAAACCAGGAAGTTGGGCGCCGCGATTGCGAAACTCGTTCAGGACGGCGAGGAAGTAGCTTTCCCACGAACCCTGCCGGACATCCGCCGGGGAGACAGTTGACGGAAACTCCTTTGTCTCGCCGAAAACAACGCTGTGGAGACGAATCGTGGGTTCTTCGATGATCCGGGCGAACATCTTGACATCATAGGCGATTGCCACGGGAAGAACGAACCCCTGATGATAATCCGTATGGTCGCCGATCAAATTAACCCGCCCCGGCGCAGAGCTTGTAGTGCGTTTCCGGCAGGAGGCGTAGTTGCTCTGCCGCATTCTCGGGAGTCAGATCGCGCTGGGCCATGCCCAGCATTTCAAAGCCCACCATGAACTTCTGAACGGTGGCCGAGCGCAGAAGGGGCGGATAGAAGTGGGCGTGCAAGTGCCAGTGCGAATGATCCCCGGGAGTCGTGGGAGCCTGATGAAAGCCCATGGTGTAGGGAAAGGACACGCGGAAGAGATTGTCGTACCGGGTGGTCAGGCGTCGCAACGCATCCGCCAGGCCGCGGCGTTCGTCGCTTGTCAGGTCCGGCAATGTCTGCACCGCGCGTTTGGGCAGCAGGATCGTCTCGAACGGCCATTTCGCCCACCAGGGAACCAGGGCCGCCCAGTGGTCGTTCTGGCAAACGATGCGTTCGCCGCGCCGCAGCTCTTCGGAAAGATAATCCTCGAGCAGGGTGCGGCGGTGCCGCTCC
>JASGMJ010000038.1 GCA_030156535.1 Candidatus Sumerlaeota bacterium | reverse complement strand
GCTGCTGCGCAAGATCCTGAACGAACTGAACACCGTGGAAGCCGTCGAGTTCCTGCTGTCGAAGATGCGCAAGACCGAGAACAACGCCGACTTCCTGGACTCGATGAATCAGTAGGTGTCGTTCCCTTGTTTCGGGCCCCGTTCAGGATGGCTCTTTCAGCCAGTGGGCAGGACGGGAAGAGTCTTCCGCCAGCCGAGTGCCGAAGTACGCCAGAGCATGGCGGAGAACCTGGTCCTTCTTGCTTCCGGTTCTCCGCCTACTTGAATGCCCTTGCGTGTGTTCGGCTGCCCCCGTTAGCACCCGCGAAAATCCGGAGAACCGGCGTTGCAGTTCAATTCCTTTGAGTTCGTTGTCTTTTTTCTCGTTGTCTACGGGCTCTATCTTGCCATGCGCCGCAACATCCGGGCGCAAAACTTCCTCCTCCTCGTCGGCAGCTACTACTTCTACGGCTCCTGGGACCCGCGCTTTCTTTCACTGCTCGTCATCTCGACGGTTATCGACTACTTCGTCGGCTTGAAGCTCGCCGTCACCGAGGACAATCGCGCGCGCCGCCGTCTTCTTGTACTCTCCCTTGCCTCAAACCTGGGAATGCTCGCCGTCTTCAAGTACTTCAACTTCTTCCAGGACAGCTTCGTTGCGCTTCTGGATAGCTTCGGCGTGCAGGCCAACGCCATCGACCTGCACATCGTTCTCCCCGTCGGCATTTCGTTCTACACCTTCCAGACGCTCAGCTACACGATCGACATTTACCGGCGGCGCCTGGAACCTACGAAGAACTTTCTGAACTTCGCCCTCTTCGTCTCGTTCTTCCCCCAGTTGGTCGCGGGGCCGATCGAGCGCGCCAGCCATCTGCTTCCCCAGGTGGAGAAGCCACGCTCGTTGCAAACGCGCGAAATCAACGCGGGGCTCTTTCTGATTCTGTGGGGCTACTACAAGAAGGTCGTCGTCGCCGACAACATGGCCGGGATCGCGAACACGATCTACAACGGCTACACGGGTTATCATGGCCTCGACCTCGTGCTGGGCACGCTTGCCTTCGCGTTCCAGATCTACTGCGACTTCTCGGCGTACTCCGACATTGCCCGCGGCATTTCGAAACTCATGGGCTTTGATCTCATGATCAACTTCCGGCTGCCGTACTTCGCCGCCAGCCCCAGCGACTTCTGGCAACGCTGGCACATTTCGCTCTCCACGTGGCTGCGCGATTACCTTTACATTCCACTCGGTGGCAACCGACTGAGCGACTTGAAGACACTGCGCAACCTGATGGTGACGATGCTGCTGGGTGGACTGTGGCACGGCGCCTCGTGGACGTTCGTGATCTGGGGGGCGTTCCATGGAACGATTCTGATCGTCTACCGCCTTTTCGAGACACGGGCAGGCAGGCAGCACAAGATGCCGTCCACTACACTCTCGCGTACATGGCTGGGCCTGCGGATTGCCTTCATGTTTTTCCTGACGCTCATCGGCTGGGTCTTCTTCCGTGCCAGGAGCATCCCCCAGCTCGTTCATTTCCTTACGGAGTCCGGTCTCGCGATCTCCACGGCGACGGCGGGTTTCGCCTACGAAATCGCCTTTTTCGCCCTGCCGCTCGTCGCCGTGCAGGTGTGCCAGCAAAAGTCCGGCGACCTTCTTGTGCCCGCAAAGCTCCCTATGATTCCTCGCCTTCTGTTCTACGGGTTCCTGCTTCTTTCGATTTTCGTTCTTGGCGTTCGCGAGTCCGTCGAGTTCATTTACTTTCAGTTCTGAGGACGTCATGGCACTGCCGCTTCCAGACGAACATGTGGCCGAGAGCACCCCGCGCGAAATCGCCACGAATTTCGTGGGCCTGCTGGTGCTTTTTCTTCTGGCGAATGGCTTGGCGCTTTGGTGGCTCTCCGGACACACGGTGAACCTTTCTACGTTCATCCTTCAGTCGAAGTGGAGCCTGCTCGAAGAACTCGACCAGCCGGCCGACTGGCTTGTCGTCGGCGATTCGAGCGGCAATCAGGGGGTGAACACGACGTTGCTGGAGAAGGAACTCGGCGGCACCGCCGTCAACCTCTGCACGGTCGCCGACATGGGGCTTGTTGATGACGCATGGATGGTTGACGAGCACATTCGCCGCCTCGGCGCGCCGCGCAACGTCATCGTCATCCACGTCTACGACACCTGGCACCGTAGAGACAACCAGATGCGCGACGTGCTGATCAGCGTCCGTCCACCGATTGACTGGCGTGAGCGCGAGCCACAGATCGATCTGGACTCGGGCGACCGCCGCGACATTTTCATCGCGGAGTACTTCACCGCCTGGCTCCCGCTCTACAGCCAGAACGCGAGTCTCAAGTACCTCGTCATGCACCCCATCGCCGCGAACGGGCCCGCTCCGTTTGAACTGGACGAAACGGGATTCATGCCCCGCACCGATGCCACGCCGGAGAACGTGGAACGCGACGTGGCCTCGCATGTGCGCTTCCTCGGCAAGCGCTCCTTCTCGGTTTCCGAGACCAATGAGGCGGGGCTTGCGCGTCTGCTCGAACTCTCCGCCGAGCACGGCTTCCCCCTCTACATCGTCAACGGGCCGGCGGAGGAATCGCTCGCCGCCAGCGAAAAATACCGCGCCTACTTCGCCGACTTGCAGGAGTGGCTGGCGGACCAAATCGCCCCTTTTCCCCAGGCCGACCTCGTTTTCACCGAGCCCCAGGGCTTCCCCGCCAGCCAACTCGAAAACGCCGACCACCTGACAATCGAGGGGGCGGCGATCTATACTCAAAGACTGGCCGGGGCGGTACGGGAATCGCAAGAGATGCGGTGAGACCGTCCTGACGGCGGGGAGACCGACACTCTGACGCGGAGCCACCATGTCCCGCACGAACCGATGCACTCTCGCCGCCGTGGCTCTCCTGCCAGCGGCTCTCTTGACGCACCTCTCCGCACAGGATGCATGGAGCCGCCTGCCCGAAGACGCCCGCTTTGGCCTGCCGGGCATCGCGCCCCGCGTTCCGGGCAAGCCTGCTTCGCAAGCCGCCAAGGACACGCCTCCGGAGCAGTTGGCCAACCCTGATTTTGAAACGCTCGACGGTTCCGGCCTTCCGAGCAACTGGGTCTTCATCGGGGAACCCGAGTTGCGCGAGGAAGCCGGCAATCACTACGTTCGCGTGAATCGGAACAACTTCATTCGCCAGAGCGCCGTGCCGGGCTTCAAGGGGCGCCACCGCACCCTCAGCGCGCGCGTGCGCGGCGAACTCGGCTTCGAGGGCCTGTGGATGCGCCAAGTGCTCTTTGCGCCCACCCGGACCCAGTTCCCCGCCACCCGTTCGTTTCTCGACACGACGGAGTGGACGCGCATTCACGCCAGCCATCCCCTCTCGCGCGACACGACGAGCCTCTGGTTTGAGTTCTACGGCGCTGATTCCTTCAACTGGCTCGACATCGACGACGTGGCGCTGTTCGACGAGGGCATCGCCGACGGCGATTTCGAGTCCCCTCTTGCCAGCAATCACCCGGCTGCGTGGATCTTTGCGGGCGGAGCGCAACGCATCGCGGACGCAACGCTCGACGCGGACGGAGCAACGGCGCTGGAGCTTCCGCCGGCCGCCCGTGCCGAGCTGCTGGCCACTGCCATCGAGGACGGGCAGTTGTACTTCATCACGGGTGACGCCCGGGCGGTGGGCAGTGGGGGAGAAGCGACTCTCGCCGAAACCTGGCGCAACGCGCGCGAAGTGCCTCTGGGCAGCGCCTCCGTCGCGGTCCCCGTTGCGGCCGCGCCCACGCCGTTCTTCTGGCAGAGCGGCAACTTCTCCGGCGCGCATGTTTCCACGGTCTCCTTCGAGAACACGGGGGCAGCCACGCTTGTGCTCGACAATCTCGCGCGCGGACTGACGCGCGTGTATCCGGAGACATACTATCCGGGGACGGAGTCCGTCGAACCGCTGCTCGAGCTCACGGCCGCGTGGCCGGAGCGCCTTGCGAGCGCTTCCGCCGCCCTGTTCAGCGAACCCGGCGGCGCGCTCGTCGATACCGTGCCGCTTGTCCTTGCGGACGGCACCGCCTTCGCCGCGTGGGATGGTGCCACGCAACCGGCGGGCGATTACACGGTGCGTTTCACGCTCGGCGATCTCGACGGCCGCGTCATCACCATCGACCACCCACTGACCATTGCCGCCAACCCCGGCTTTATGGATCCACCGGCGATCTCCACCGGCGGCATCGAACGCGGAGCATGGCTGTGGCTCTACAACGACACGGATTCCGCGAACGACCTCCGTCCCGTTTTTCAGCAGGCACGCGACGATGGCTTCACGTTCGCTGTGGTCTTTGGGCGCACGAGCCAGTGGGCTGCCGTCCGCCAGGTGTGCGACGAAATCGGCCTGCGTTTCCTGATCGGCGACGCGGCCGTCATGGCCAGCATCAAGCACCCCCCGGGCTTTCGCGAGTTCCATCGCCAGCAGTTCATCGACCTGGTCGAGAGCACCGTCGGCCCCCACTTCGACAGCCCCAACTGCATGGGCTTCTACGCTGTCGATGAACCCGAGGGGGATCTCTATCCCGGCGTGACGGCGCAGGCCTTTGGCATCGCATCGGGCATGACCGGGTGGAAGCCGCCGTTCGTCACGATCTCGGCTATTGCAGGGAGCAACGACCGCTTCAATCTCATCCGGCCGGGCGTGTATTGGTCGGATCCATATCCGTTCGACGCGACGAATCTTGCGGACACGCAGGCAGGTCTGCTGCGCCTCGCCGATCACGTCGAGGATGCCGTCGCCGCTGCTGGGGCATTGCACCGCGAGTACTGGCTCGTCGCCCAGGCCTTCAGCGATCCCTACTTCTTCCGCTTCGGCCAGCCCGAGCTTGCCGACGCAACGATCGGCGTGCTGCTCGCTCTCGGCGGAAAGGGGTACGTTCCCTTCTTCTACCGCCAGATCAACTCGCTCGAAGGCATTCGCACGTTCGAGCTGGACGAAACTCCCGCGACGGCGGGGTGGCTGGCGAACAACGCACGCATCGCGGCGGCCGAGAGCGATCTCGCCGCCATCACGGGGCACGCGCGCTTCAACGCGGCAACGGGGCCCGTGCTTGTTTCCACGGCACTGGACGGCAACTCCGTCCCCGTGGTGTACGCCGTGAATCTCGACGTGCGGCGTTCCATCGACCTGCAAATGGGCTTCACGGCGAATCCGCAACTGACGGAAATCACGAGTGGCGCCACGCTTCAGGCTGTCTCCGGTTCGGCGTCAACAATCCTCGGTCCCGGGGAGTGGCGCGTCTGGCGCCTTTCCTCCGGCGCGCTGAGCAGTGCCATCGCCTCGCCACGCAGTCGCAGCGAACGCCTGGTCACGCTCGACGTGACGGCCGAAGCGACACTCTCCATTGGCGCCATCAACGATCTCGTCTTCCACGACGATGGAGCGCGCCTTCTCGCCACCGGGCCCAGCGGCGCGAGCCTTATCGACCCGCAGGGCGCCACCTACGGAACGGTGCCGCTGCGCAGCGGCCTGCGCGGCGGGTTCATCGACGCCACGCGCGCCGCCGCCTCTGATCAGGATCACGGGCTCGTGCTCTTCGAGACGGCCGCCTCGCTGCCGCTTCTCCCCGGGTTCAGCAAGCACACGGGTACGAGCACCAGCGCCTTAATTGGGGACGGAGTCGCCTGGAACACGATGGCCTACATCGGCGTCAGGCGCATGGAACTCGAAAGCGACGGCTCGCTGACGCCGTTGGACCTCGTCTTCTCCCAGGACCTCGTCACCGATCTTGTCGGCCCTTTCGACGACGGCAGTGCGTGGATGCTCGACATGGACGATGAAATCGTGCGCCTCGAACCCAGTGGAGCCTCGGGCATTGCCGCATCGACGGAGCATCTCGCGGCCCGGCTCTGGCGCGCGGATCGCTCGCCCGGCGGTGGCCGCATCGCCATTGCCCGGATGCAGCGCGGATTTCTTCTTGCCGAGGCGGATGCCAACGGCCACCTCCTCCAGGTGCGCGAGCATCCCGCCAACGTGCTCTACGCCGAGGATGTGGCGTGGATCACCGACGACCTCCTCGCGCTCGCCGACACGGCGGGGGAGATCGTCTTCTACACGGTTGCACCGAACTTGGGTATCATCGAGGCGGGGCGCTGGCTTGAGCCCACAGGCACCGCGACAATTTCCACTATTGCCGCGCATGACGGCGTCCTCGCGGTTGGGTACGTCAACGGCCGCGTGCAGTTCCTCGACGCATCGAACATCGAACTGCCGGCGGCCGCATCGGATGTCTGGATGATTCTCGCGCAATGAAAACACCCGCCGGTGAGGACCGGCGGGCGCGGTGTGTTGCGATGAACGCGGGCGATCAGTCCATCAGCCACTGATCGAAGCCGAATTCGACGGGAGGCAACTTCTCCGACGTTTCACCCTTCGCCTGGCTGACGATCGTCCGCATCTCCTCGGGCATTTCGCGGGCGCTCTCCGTTCCCAGAATGAAGTGCGGAGTCACGACCATCACGATCTGTGTCTTCGTTTTCACGTTGGTTTCCGCGCCGAACAGCCAGCCCACCACCGGCAGCGAATGCAGGAAGGGGACGCCGTTCTTGCGGCGCACGACGTTCTCGCGCTCGATGCCGCCGAGCACGAACGGTTCGCCGTCCACCAGGCGCACGTAGCTGCCGAGATGGCGGCTGCTGATCATCGGATTGCCGTTTGGCGTATAGCCCGTCACCGAGGACACATCGACGTTGATGTCGAGCTCCATCGATTCCAGCGCGACGTAGGGCATGAACTCGGCGCGCACGCCCACCTTGTCGCCCGCCTCGCGGTACGTCAGCGTCCGGTTGCGCGGCCCGTTCGTCGGCAGGACCACCTGAGTCAGGTTGCCGTCCTCGTCGACGACGTTCTGCACAACGCGCGCATTGTCGGGCACAGTGGTGTCCGAGGCAAACTGGGCAACGCCGTCCACGGATTCGATGACCACCGGGTAGCGCAGGTTGGTCGCGGCGTCGTGGATGCCACCACTCTCAACAAGAAGCGTCGTCTTCACGAGTTCGCGGACGTAGCCCTTGTTCTGGACGGCGTCGATGAACTGAGAGGCCGCAATGCCGTTGAGTTGCGCATAGCTGAACTTGCGGTGCGAGTCCGCCGTCGTGTCCCAGCCGTTTGCATCGGTCCGGGTCTCGTTGCGAATCTTCTCGTAGAAAAAGTCCGCCTCGAACACGTTGCGTCCCGGGCCGTTCTTCCAATCGACATAGTCGAGGCCGAGCAGTGTGTCGTTGTTCATGTCGATCTCATAGATCGCCACTTCCAACTCCACCTGGTTCGGCGGAATGTCGATCTGCGAGAGGCCCCATTCCTGAAGCCCGATCAGTGCGGGCTGGTCGGTGTAGTAAAGGGCGTTGTTCAGCGTGTCGAAGGAGAAACGCCCCACGCCCTCCGGCCCGATGTAGAACTGGCTGATGCGCTGGATGTCGCGGATGTCGCGGAACTTCGCCTTGTAGTACAACTCGCCGCTGCCGTCGCGGCGCTCCTTCACCCACTCGGCGTCGAGCCCCGCCACCGTGCTCTTGACGAAGGGAAGCTGGAAGCGCGGACAGACGACATGGAGATAGAGTTCGCCCGTCTCCCTGTCCTGGAGAACGTCTGCTTCGCCGCCTTCCTTGCGCACGAGCGTGCGGATCGGCCCGCGGATTTCGCGCGGATGCACGTTGTGGCACGGAATGATCGCCGTGACGTAGTCGTTGAGCAGGATTTTCTGATCGGTGCGCAGCACCTTCACGACGCCATCTTCAGGGTCGATGTTGATCTGTTCGTCCTGAAACGTGTACTCATTGATGTTCGAGACGGCCGCGGTGGGGCTGGCGTCCGCTTCGTTGAACTGCACCCCTTCGGCGAAGTCGGCGCGGTCGCGCCGTGCGTGCAGGGCCACTGGCATTGCCAGGAGAGCCGCCGCCGTTACTGCAAGGGAACGTGTTGTTCGTGTCGTCATGTCGGCCTCTCCTTACTCCGAATCCAGAAGGTACATGTCGAAGGCATACGCGGCCTCCGGCAGAATCGGTTCAGTCTCGCCCTTCACCGTCGCCATGACTGCCGCATCCGAGGGCGTCACATTCCTGAACGACGTTTCGTCGAGAGTCGGTTGCAGAACCGCGACCAGCATGCTCTTCTGCGTGATTTCAGTCTCGCCGCCGAACAACCATCCGATCACCGGCAGCTTGCCCAGGATCGGCACGCGGTACGTCGTGCGGGCACGCCGTTCGCGCACCAGTCCGCCGAGCACCACCTCTTCGCCGTTCTTTACCGACACGCAGGTGTTCGCGCGGCGCGTGTTCAGGATCGGCTGGCCGCCGCCCGCCGGGCTGGACTCGGTGAAGCCCATCAGCGAGACGACGCTGACCTCCACGTCGATCTGCATCACTTCGCGCGACGCCAGCGGCGTCAGGTTCAGCCGGATGCCGGCGTCCTGCGCCTCGACGAGCACACCGCCCGCATCATGGATCAGCGGATTGCCCGTGTCGGAGAGAACTTCCAGATCGGTGGCCGTACCCGTCACGGTGCGTCCAAGGGCCGGATCGAAGTTGTCCGTCGTCCTGCGATAGTACAGAATCTGATCGCCTGTGAACAACGTCGCGGGTTGCTGGCTGCTGGTGACGAGGTGCGTGTCCGTCACCATCCGGGCCTTCCCCTTTTCGATCAGGAAGTCGAAGAACGCCGACGGGTACTGGACGTCGAGCTGCAGGAACTGGTTGTATGTTCCCGTGTTTGCCTCGCCGTTGTTCGCGCTCGCGCTGGCGCTCAGCGCCGAACCCGACACCACGCCCACGAAGGCGTTTTGATACGGGCCGTTCTTGTAATCCTCGTAATCGAGCCCCACCGTCCCGTCGTTGTTCAGGTCGATCTCGTACAGCCGAACGTGCGTGTCGATCACGGGCGTCGGCGTGTCCAAATAGGCATCGAGGGTGTTCGCCAGGTATTCCGCGCCCCAGGGGGAATCGAAGATGAACAGGGCGTTCGTTTCCACGTCGCCGCGGACCACGGAATTGGCCGACGCATACTGGCGGGCGATGTTGATGAACTCCGCATCGTTCGCGCTGCGGTGCTTCAACTGCTTGTACAGGTAGGTCGATCCCGGCGCGCTTGTCAGCTTGGGGCGGTCGAGTTCCCGGGCCAGCTCGTCGAAATACTCGAGCTGGTACTCCGGGCAGATCACCATGATCTTGCCGCTCTCGCCATCTTCGGCCGTGAAGGTGTACGCCGCTCCCTCCTCGCGAAACAATGCGGAGTGGAAGAAGTTGTTGATTTGTCCCGGATTGACATGCTCGAAGTCATAGACCTTCGACACATACCGGTTGATCTGGGCCTTGTTCGTCGTGCGGAGGATCCTGACAACGTGGGCTTCGATTTCATCCGGCTTCGCGTCGAGCTTGGCCTTCCAGTCTGCATCCTGCTGTGCCGCGACGGGCACAGCCAGGAGTCCTGCCATCGACAGGGCTGCGAGCCCCGCCATTCGCATCCTCATTGCGAATTCTCCTTTCGTTGACTGAACGCTCGCCGCAACGGCCTACTCCGCTCGCCGCGGAAAGACGCGTGGTCCCGGGTCCTCATCGCGCCGTGGAAAGAGAGCGGGTTCCATCTCCCTGCGCACCTTCCCCAGATAAGGATTCACCAGCACCGCTTTCTGCCCCTCGCCCTCTCCCAGCTTTACCATCCAGTCCAGAAAGCCCGCCTCGTTCACGATCAGGCGTGCCTCCGCTTCGCCTTCCAATCCCATCGCCTCCCGGGCGATGCGGATTGCTTCCTCCTTCAGGATGACTCCGTCCCCGTCCCTCTTCAGGAGCGTTTCGCCCGTCACCACAAACTCCACGATCCGGCTGGCCGCGTTCTCCGTCCGGCCAATCATGCGTGCGGGATCGCTCGAATACGTTGCCTGCAAGGCAAATGCGCCCGGCTCCATCGCCGGGCGGGTCAGCACGAAACGCCGTGCCCACATCTCGTCACGTCCCAACTCCCTCGCCTCCTTCACCGGCTCCTTTTCCGAGAAGACCGGCAGGACTTCCGTCCCCGAAGGGCTCGCCCCCCCATGCAGCCAGAACGTCACGCTCTCGTGGTTCAGCGGCGTGGCCTTCAAATCCTCCTCTCCGGCATTCAGCAGCAGCACCTCCGCGATGATTGCCTCGCCGGGCTGCGGAGTCGTCGTGTCCAGCCGCAAGTACAGATGCAGGGGTGCCGCACCCAGCGACGGTTCGTTCCGCGCCGCGCCGCAGCCGCTCAGTGCCGCCAAGGCCACGATCAGCAAAGTCGCCCGCATCGCTCCAAGGACTGAGACTCCCATGCTCACGGCTCACTTTCCTGCGTGCCAGCCGCCTGAACTGTGAATGCGAGACAGGGCGCAAGAACACGCATGATTTCGAATATGGCCAAGGTGGATCGCGATTATCCGAAACGGGCACAAGCAATTTTTTCCCCTCAAACTTTTCCAGAATGAAAGGGACGAAACCTGACTGGCGGACGGGGTGTTCCCAGCGTCGCATCGCCCCCCTCACGGCGCCCGTATTCGCGCTGGCTCCCCACCGGAGAAGGCGTGTACGTTCCCCGCCAGCGCCAAAAGCCCGGAGGGAGGACAGCAGCCATGAACTTGCGTGCCCAGTTCGAACACGACCGCTTTGCAGCTCACGCGGGAATCGAGTTGGTGGAAGGAGCGGACGGGCGGGCCATTGTCCGCATGGCCATCCGCGAGGAGCACCTGAACAGCGTGGACACCGTTCACGGCGGAGCAATCTTCACCCTGGCGGACTTTGCCTTCGCCGTGGCGTCGAACTCCCACGGGCGCGTCGCCATGGGGATCAGCACCACGATCCAGTACGTCCGCGCCGTGCCGGGCACGGGAGCCGTGCTGCGTGCCATTGCCGAGGAAACGTCGATCTCCCACCGCATCGCAACGTACACCGTGCGCGTGGTCGATGACGCGGACAACCTCGTCGCCTTGTTCATCGGGACGGTCTATCGCAAGGGTGACGCGTTGCCCCACGGGTGAGGAAGGGGGCATCTTCTCCCTTTCGCCCGGCAAAGTCTCCCGCGCACTCTTGCCCGCGCAGCGATCACCCCGGCGATCAAGCCATGAGTGAAGAGGCGGTACCTTGAAGCTATTCGCCACCACAGCGGCATCTCTCAGCGTCTTGGAGGCACTTCCCGTTGCCATCCGCCTGATGGTGCTTGGGACTTCCGCCCTAGTTGCACGTCGTTCCCCAATAACGGAGCCCCGATGAGCACCAAGAGCAGCGACAAGGCGCGCAGGCGCAGGAACCGCTGGCGGGCCTTCAAGTTCGCCGTGATTCGCCGCGTCCTGGTTCCCGTCGCCATGCCGCTGCTCAAGCTCTGGATGCGCACCTGGCGTCTGAGCTTCGAGCCACCGGAGTTCTTCGACATGTTGGCGGACACGGCCGAGCGCCCCGTCGTCTCCGCCGTTCTCCACGAGAACATCGTCGTCGATATGGGCTCGCTGGTGCGTTGCCCCAAGGGATGCCCGTTCAAGCTCGCCACCCTGGTCAGTCCCAGCCGCGACGGCCAGTTGCAGGGCGACCTCGTGCGCTCCTTCGGCCACCGTCCCGTCGATGGCAGTTCCAGCAAGAAGGGCGCGTCGGGGCTGTTGGCGCTCCACCGGGCTCTCTCCGAAGGCTACAACGCCGCCATTGCCGTCGATGGGCCGAACGGGCCGCGTGGCATTCCCAAGCCCGGCATCTTTGCCCTGGCGGCTTCTGAGCGCGCCCGCCTCCATCTCGTTCTGGCGGCTTCCTCCCCCCAGTGGCGTCTTCCCACCTGGGACCGTTTTCTTGTGCCGCCCCCTTTCGCCCGCGTTCGTCTGCGGCTCGTTCCGTTTCACGATTATGCCGACGGCAAGCGGTGGGACGGCGAAGCCGACGCCCTGCGCGCCTTGATTGTGGAGCAACTGCGCGACCTCGGCCAGAGGGTCGATGGTATTCCCGGTGTGGAGGAAGGCTGATGCTGCGAATCATCGCCGGCGAAAAGCGCGGCGCGAAGATCCAGACCCTCGAAGGGATGACGACCCGCCCCCTGCGCGACCGCATCCGCCAGGCACTCTTCAACATCCTGCAGGGGCGCATTCGCGGCGAAGCCGTGCTCGATCTCTTCGCCGGTTCCGGGGCCGTCGGCCTCGAAGCTCTTAGCCGGGGCGCCGCCCGCACCGTTTTCGTCGAGGCCGACCCCGCCGCCCAGAACGTCATCCGCGCCAACATCGGCAAACTCGGCTACGAAGCCAAATCGCAAGTCCTCGGTGGCCTGCTCCCCGGGGCATTGGCTTCCGTGCGCGGCAGTTTCAACCTCGTCTTTATCATGCCGCCGTACCGCAAGAATCTCGGGCCGCCCGTCGTCGCCGAGCTCTCGCGGCGCGGCCTCGTTGCTCCCGAAGGCTGCATCGTCGTCGAAATCGAGAAAGGCGAGGAGTGGCCCGCCGAACTCGAAGGCGGCTGGCACATCGCCGACGACCGCTCCTACGGCATCACCCGCCTTCTGTTCCTGGAACGCGGCGAACAGTAGACCGGCTGCACGGATAGCCAGCGACGACCACGGATGCGTGCCTCGGGCCTCCGCCTCCGCGAGCTCGATTCTTGGCCGGGCACCTGCCGGAGACTCCCAGATCCCCTTCCGAATCTGCTCGCCAAAACACGGGATTTTGCTTGCGGCGAGCAAACAGGAATAAAGAGGCTAATTTCTATCCGCGTTATCTTGCTTGTGCAGAACGGAGGGTGCTGTCATGTTTGGGATTCCTGATCCTGCAATCTGGTTGGCCATGATCTGTTGCATTATCGGTGCCCTGATATGCACCGTGTATGGTGCGATGCACTGGAACTCCGACTCCGATTCCGCTGTCCTTGAACCGGACGACGTGAAGTGGGCAGAGGAAGAAAAGAAAATCGACGGCGAGCTGTAGGCCATTCCACATGGCTCCTTCGGGCACGGTGGCGGCAGCCCCCCCGGCAGGAGAGGGAGATCGAAATGACGGCACTGATGGGAGTCTTGCCGCTGCTGTTGGCGGGCACCGCGGTTAACATGAAGGTACTGACGCTTGTCACGGTGCTCTACGTGCTGGCGATCGGCTATCTTGGTTTCCGCAGTTACAAGACGACAAAAACATCGACGGATTATCTCCTTGCCGGGCGCAACATCCACCCCTACGTCATGGCGATCTCCTACGGAGCGACGTTCATCAGTACGTCGGCGATCATCGGATTCGGTGGCGTGGCGGCCAACCTTGGCCTGGGGCTTCTTTGGCTGACGTTCCTCAATATTTTTGTGGGCATCTTCATCGCCTTCGTTCTCTTCGGCAAGCGAACACGGCGCATGGGGCATAATCTGGATGCGCACACGTTCGCGGAGTTTCTGGGACGCCGGTTCCAGTCGCGCTTCATCCAGATGTTTGCCGGCGCCGTCATCTTCATCCTGATGCCGCTGTACGCTGCGGCGGTGCTGCGTGGCGGCGCGGAGTTCATCAAAGCCACCTTTGCCGTCGATCTTGGGGTGGCGACCTTCGTCTTCGCATTGATCGTTGCCGCCTACGTGGTGGCGGGCGGCCTGAGGGGCGTGATGTTCACCGATGCCCTGCAGGGGAGCATTATGTTCGTCGGCATGTTGCTGCTCCTCGTGATGACCTACGCAAAGGTTGGCGGGTTCACGGGCGGGCACGAGGCATTGACGGCGCTGGCGCCGCAGATGCCCGAAGACTTGCAGAAGGGCGGCATGATCGGTTGGACGGCGATGCCGAAATTGGCCTCGCCGATCTGGTATTCGCTGGTCACGACGATCATTCTCGGCGTGGGCATCGGCGTCATCGCCCAGCCGCAACTTGCCGTGCGTTTCATGACGGTCAAGAGCGGGCGTGAACTCAACCGCGCCGTACTGGTCGGCGGCATCTTCATTCTTGCGATGACGGGAATTGCCTTCATCGTCGGCGCGCTTTCCAACGTTTACTTCTGGAACTTGGAAGGAAAGATCGCCATTGATGCCGCTGCGGGCAACGTCGACCAGGTGATTCCGCTGTACATCAACTCTGCGATGCCCGGGTGGTTCGTCGTCATCTTCATGCTGACGTTGCTGTCGGCGGCGATGTCCACGATGAGCTCGCAGTTTCACACCATGGGAACGGCGATCGGCCGCGACCTCTTCGAAGAGGGAATCCGCAAGGGGCGGGACAAGGGAGTGCAGTCGATCCTGGTGACGCGTATCGGCATCATTGTGGCCTTCGCGGTGACACTGGCGCTGGCGCTCTGGATGCCTGGGAGCATCGTGGCAGCGGCCACCGCAGTGTTCTTCGGTGTCGCGGCCGTGGCATTTCTGCCGGCGTACATCGGCGGGTTGTTCTGCCGCCGGATTACCCGGGCCGGTGCCATCGCCGGCATGACAAGTGGCTTCGCCCTGGCGATCTTATGGCTCGCTTTCATCCACGCAAAAAACGCCGGTTTCCTGGGCATCTGCCAACTGCTGTTCAAAAAGGCCACGTTGGGCACATTGCCGTGGACCGTGATCGATCCGTTGGTCGTCGCCCTGCCGATTTCGACGCTTGTCACCATCGTCGTTTCCCTGATGACGAAGGCGCCGGATGCCGCGCATCTCGACCGCTGCATGGCGGGCGTCGGGCGCTGCAAGAGCGCTCCCGCTCCGCTGCCCGTGGAAGCAGGCGCCCGGTAAGACAAGACACGTTGAAGCACTGAACGAAGATCAAAAGAGAGGGAGAGGAATGGGAGGAATGCACGGTTTTTTGCTGACCGGCGCCGCGGTGCCGATGGGTGTGCTGCTTGTTGTCACCGCGGTATACGTTCTGGTGATCGGCTACCTGGGCTTTCGCGGTTACAAAACGACCAAGACCTCGACGGATTATCTTCTCGCCGGACGGAACATCCACCCCTACGTCATGGCGATGTCGTATGGGGCAACGTTCATCAGCACGTCGGCCATCGTTGGCTTTGGCGGTGTCGCCGCCAATCTGGGGATGGGCCTGCTGTGGCTGGTCTTCCTGAACATCTTCGTCGGCATCTTCATCGCGTTTGCCGTTTTCGGCAAACGGACGCGGCGGATGGGACGCAACCTGGACGCACACACGTTCCCCGAGTTTCTCGGGCGCCGTTTTCAGTCGCGCTTCATCCAGATGTTCGTGGCGGCCGTGATTTTCATCCTCATGCCGCTGTATGCCGCGGCGGTGCTGCGCGGCGGGGCAGAGTTCATCAAGGCAACGTTCGCCATTGATCTCGGCGTGGCCACGTTCATCTTTGCTCTCATCGTCGTTGCCTACGTCGTGGCGGGCGGCCTGAGGGGCGTGATGTTCACCGATGCCCTGCAGGGCACCATCATGGTGGCCGGGATGCTGATCCTTCTCGTGATGACCTACGCGAAGGTCGGCGGGTTCACGGGCGGGCACGAGGCCCTGACGGCGCTGGCGCCTCAGATGCCGGAAAACCTGCAGAAGGGCGGCATGGTGGGCTGGACGGCGATGCCGAAGTTCGGCTCGCCGATCTGGTACTCGCTGGTCACGACGATCATTCTCGGCGTGGGCATCGGCGTTCTCGCGCAGCCCCAACTTGCGGTGCGTTTCATGACGGTCAAGAGCGGCCGCGAGCTCAACCGCGCCGTCATGGTCGGCGGGCTCTTCATCCTCATCATTCCCGGCGTTGCCTACACGGTTGGCGCGCTCTCCAACGTCTATTTCTGGCAGATGGAAGGCAAGGTTGCCATCGATGCCGCCGGGGGCAATGTGGACCAGGTGATCCCGATGTACATCAACGCGGCGATGCCCGGCTGGTTCGTCGTGCTCTTCATGCTGACGCTGTTGTCGGCGGCGATGTCCACGATGAGTTCGCAGTTTCACACGATGGGGACGTCGATCGGGCGCGACATCTTCGAAGAGGGAATCCGCAAGGGGCGGGACAAGGGAGTTCAATCGATCCTGGTGACGCGCATCGGCATCATCGTGGCCTTCGCGGTGACGCTCGTGCTGGCGCTGTGGATGCCGGGGAGCATCGTGGCTGCGGCCACCGCCGTGTTCTTCGGCGTGGCGGCAGCCGCGTTCCTCCCCACCTTTGTCGGCTGCCTCTTCACCCGGCGCATCACGAAGGCCGGCGCCATCGCGGGCATGACGAGCGGCTTTGGCTTCGCCATCATCTGGCTCGCTTTCGTGCACGCCAAGAACGCCGAACGCCTGGGCATCTGCCAACTGCTGTTCGACAAGCCAGCGCTGGGCGCCTACCCGTGGAGCGTGCTCGATCCGCTCGTCGTCGCTCTTCCGCTCTCGATTCTCGCCACCGTGATTGTTTCCCTCATGACGAAGGCGCCGGACGACGCGCACCTCGACCGCTGCATGGCAGGCGTCGGACGCGCGAAACAGGCTGCGTCCTCCTGAAGCGCTCCCGCCACCAGGCATGAAAAAGCCCCCCTGCGGTTTGATCCCGAGGGGGGGTGAAAGAATCCCGCTTCGCCGTCCGTAAGCGCTTTTGAACCTACCAGGGTAGGTGGGTGTCCGCATGGCGACCTCTGTGCTCCTTCGGGTGAAGGCATGCCATCCGCCGCCAGATTGTTAGGACTCCCAAGGTTTTAGCATTGGCTCAAAAAGCGTCAGACGTGACCAACGTCGCAGGAAAGCTGGCCGGTGCCGCCATGGGCACCTGTTGGCCGTGATGGAGTCACAAACCCCGCTTCGTCGCAATCGCAATCGACAGCATGCTCACTCCGCTCATTGACACGCCTGGCAGGGATTCACTGGCCTGCGCCTCGGCGTCATTCAGGCGCACGGCCATTTCCATTCGAAGGCGATCGCTCTCTGGTGTGGCGCGCGCTTCCTCTGCCTGCACCGGCATCGCTGCCTGCACGCACTTCAGATATAGCCGCCGCGCTGCCTCGAACCGCTCGGGGTGGCTGTCGGGGTGATGCGCGTTCGCCAGCACCACCACGAAGATCTGTGTCGCTGGCTGGATCCAGATCGCCGAGCCCGTGATGGGGCACTCCCATCCAAAGCTCCCCGGTCCCAGGCCACCCAGTTGCCAGCCCAGCCCCTGGCTCTCGCCACCGGCAACGCCTGCGAGTGGCTGCGTCGAAGCCTCCATCGTCGCCGTCGTCACCAAATCGTTCAGCCCCACCGTGTACGCGGCAATCAACGCACGCGAGAAGGTGTCGAGATCGTCGGGGCCGGTGATAAGTCCGCCGTGTCCAGCCGATGTTCCGAGCACGAATGCCGTGGGATCGCACGCCTCGCCCCACGCCATGCGCCCCAGCCACTCAGAGTAGTTTCCCGGCGCCACGCGCGACCGCAACTGCGCCGGCAGCTCGCCCGTCGTGTTCGACATGCCAAGCGCCTGCATGTAGTGCGCGTCGGCGAGTTGCTGCACGGGGGCTCCGTATTCCTTTTCCAGCACCAGACCCAACAGCATGAAGTTCAGGGGGCTGCGCTGAACGCGGGTGCCGGGCTCGAAGTCCAGGGGGACATCGCGCAGCCACGCGAGCATCGCTTCGCGGCTGCGCACGTCACCGGGGAGTTCGGGGGAAACCGGAAGCCCGGAAACATGCCGCATCAACACACCAATGCGCAGGTCCCCGGCGCGCGAACCCGCCAACTCGGGGATGTAATCGCCCGCCGTCTCCATCAGCGTCACATCGCCGCGTTCCACCGCGCGCAGCAGCAACGGCGTCACCACCACGATGCCCGTCAGGCTGCCGATTTCGTACTGCGTTCCCCAGTCCGCCGGGTGGCGTTCGGGATCCGACATCATGTAGCCGACGCCCACGGGCACGTTGTCCGACCAGAACGCGTCGACGTGCAGCACCGCGCCGGGATACTGGCCACGACGGACGCCGTCGGCCACGCCGATTACCCCTGCCATGTAGAGCTCGGGATCAAGTCCGGCACCCATCAAGCGGTCCGTGTTCAGACCAAGCCGAATCAGATCAACCCGCTCGTTGAGTTGGCGCTGAAGGCTTTCGGCGAAATCCTGCGATCCGCCCACCTGATAGTGCTGCGCGGAAAGGTGCGTCCACGGAAGCAGCAGCAAGAGAAGCAGGGCGGACCACACGAATGTGGATGATCGCCGCGCTCGCGCGTGCCCGGAGGCAACTTCTGGGGAGTAAAGCGGCATCAAGGCCAAAGGCGTCTCACTTACAGAGGATCGAGAGTCTGGGCAATCACCTGGCGGACGCCGTCCTTGTCCACCACGATCAGGGCACCTGTCTCGTCAATGTCCTCCGCGATTCCCGTCACAACGCCGCCCCTCGTGTTCTTGTAGGACACCGCCGTGCCGAACGTCGCGCAGGACTGCCGAAAGCGCTGCAAGATCCAGTCCTTCTCCGGCGGATGCTCCAGCGACGCCAGCAACGCATTGAGCAGCGTCAGCGAGGCGGCCAGCCGCCCGGGAAACTCCTCGCCCGTCTCCGCGGCCACCGACGTCGCCTGCGGCTCGCGCACGTCGCGCTCGGGGAGGGCTTCGCGTGACTGCGTCAGATTGACGCCGATCCCCATCACCAGCGCCGCCCCGCACATCTCGCACAGGATTCCGGAAATCTTCTGCCCCCGCACCAGCACGTCGTTTGGCCACTTCACCTGCACATCGTCGAGGCCCAGGCTCTCAAGTCCCTCCATCAGCCAGCATCCCAGCGCCAGCGGCATCAGTGTCCGATGGTAGCGCAGCACGCCGACGGGTGCCATCATCGTGACCAGGAGCGACGTCTCCGGCTCGGCCATCCAGGTCTTCCCCTGGCGTCCGCGCCCCTCCGTCTGGTGATCGGCCAGCACGATCCGGTGCCACGCATCCCCGCCCAGCGTCAGCGCAATCCGGCGTGCTTCCGCGTTCGTCGAATCAATTGCGCCGAAAACGCGCAGGTCCCACGTCGGGAACAGATTATGAAGAGAGCGCGCCACATGGCGCAGATCCTCGCCGGGCGAGGACTCCTCGTGAAACGTCAACTTCGGTTCGGGCATCAGGCGCGCTCCTGAATCAGCATGGCGCAAGGACGGTCGAGGAGGCGCGGCGATTGGTCTACCGGAAAAGGCAGGGGGAGCTCAGCAGGCCACGGACGAACTTGTTTCCATCGGGGGACGGTCCCGCGGATAGCGACATGGTTCGTGTGGCGATGCTGACAGCAGGCGCATGAGCCATCACGCCGCCTCCTATCTTCTGCTCCCCTGTACGACCGACAGCCAATACAACAACTGCATGATCGCCACCACGGTTCCCGCGACGTAGGTCATTGCGGCGGCGTTGAGCACCGCGTTCACCCCCTGCATTTCGCTCGGCCCGGAGATCAGCCCCAACTGCGGCAGCATCTTCTTCGCCCGCGCCGACGCATTGAACTCCACCGGCAGGTTCACCACCTGGAAGAAGACCACCGTGCCGAAGAAAAGCACGCCGGCAATCGCGATCGTATAGCCAAACGCCACATGCATCCCCATCAGCATGAGTCCGATGATGACCAGGATGATCGCGAAGTTGGACCCGAATCCCGCCAGCGGCACCGCCGCGTTGCGGATCACCAGTGGCGCGTACTTGCGCGCATGCTGCACCGCGTGTCCTGCCTCGTGGCACGCAATGCCCAGTGCCGCCACACTCTGGCTGTCATGAACGCCGGGGGAGAGGCGGATCACCTTGGCGCGCGGGTCATAGTGATCAGAAAGAAAACCGCCCACCCGCTGGATGGAAACATCCTGCAGGCCCGCGGAATCCAGCATCAGCCGCGCCGCCTGCGCCCCGGTTGCTCCCGAAGACGCCCGCACCCGGCTGTAGCGTGAATACGCCCCCTTCACGGCAAGCTGGGCCAGCCCGCCGATCACCAGGCCGGCGATCATCACCATCAGATACAGTGGGTCGAAAAACATCGGTCTGCCTCCGTGTGCCGCGTCTGTGGGCCGCGCGGCATCATCGGAGACGAAGAGTAGAAAGAGTCGTGCCTGTCCGCGCCCCGCTCCGGGGAAAATCGGAGCCGCTGGCGCTGGGTCCGGCGCGTCCGCTATTGCAGCAGGATGATCTTCGAGCGCGATTTCGGCGTAAACGCCACGCTCGCGAACGTCACCATGCACGTGCGGTCGTCGCTGTTGGCCTGATCGTATTGCAGCACCGTCCCCTGGTGCGTGTCCTCCAGCGCCGCCAGCACACAGTAAATCGCCGCGATCGAGCACACCTTGCGCTCGTTCAGCGTCTCTCGGAACGAATCGAAGAACGCCGCAGGATTGACTTCCTCGATCGCCTTCAGCATCGCGCGGTCCTGCTGCTCGACGGCCTGCTCAACCTCCGGGGTGTTGATCTGGTTGTCCCCGAACTCCGGCCCGCAATGCGCGAAGTCCACTCCGCCAATCAGCACCACGCGGTCGCCGTGGTTGCGCAGCACCGTGCGCAGCGCGCTGACGAACGCCGCGATTTCCTCGTCGTCGCGGGGCTGGACGCCTTCCTCCTCGTGCAGCAGATGCTCGCACGACCCCACCAGAATCGGGACGATCTTGAACGGCCGGTCCTTCAGCACGTGCTTGAGATAGACGGCCTGCAACTCCACGGTGTGTTCGATGCCGTGCAGGTACTCGTCGCGCCACAACTCGCCGCCGAATTCCGCTTCGAGTTCCTTGAGCATCGCCGTGTCCACTTCAACGTTGCCGAGCGGCGTTTCGTAGGTCTTGTCCGTTGCAATGAACGGATGCGTGGACGGCTGGTGCAGCGTGCCAAGCACGATGAACGTCGTCGCGGTGGTGTGTTCGGCAATCGCCTTGTACGCCCACGAGTAGACCGGGCCGCCGCGCATGTAATCGATATGCGGCGCCAGAATGCCGCGCACGTTCGGGTGGGGGAGATTCAGCTTCTCCGGCGCTCCGTTCTTCTCCGCCGTGTGACGCCGCAACTCGTCGCCGAGCTGCTTGATCAGCGCCAGACGGTCCTCGCCCTGAAAGATCACCGAGGCTCGCGACGGCAGCGCGCGGAATGCTCCGCGGCGCTTCTCCCACATCTCGAAGAACGTGTCCGACAGCAGCAGCCCGGCCTTGTCGAGTTCGCTGACCAGATTGCGGATTTTGTCCGTCGTGATAATCAGGCCGGTTTGCTCGCGCGCGGCCTTGGCGATTTCGTCGATGTGCGTTTCGCCGTCGGCCATTTGCAGAATCAGCAGGACCAGCGGGTCGGGCGGCAGCGCGGCGATGCCCTCAAGAATGCCAAGTGGATCGCGCACCAGCAGAAGGCGCTGGCCCTGGTGATTCACCGGAATGATTTCGACGGGGCGCAGCGCAGGGGTATCGAGCGGGACGGGCTGAAGAGGGGGCACGCGGAAGGCTCCTGACGGGATGGAACAGCGATAAGCAAGTTCCGGGCAAAGTTGCCCACAGTCTCCTGCGCCCCCGATGAGCCGGGCAACCGCTGTCTTCCGCTTCTTCCAATCGCCGGGCTCAGCCCGGAACCAGCGCCCCCTTCCCTTCGGCTCCCGGCCACGGGAGGTCGTTGCGTCCCACCACATCCAGCAAACGATGGTCGGCATCGTAGAACCAGATTTCGCCCGTGGACGTCGCGTAGATGTAGCCCACGCGCTCGCCCGCATTATTGTTCACCGCCGTCCAGCCACCCTTCAGGCGCACGTATTCGATCCGCCGCACGACGCCTTGGGGCGACGTAATCGTGTAGTCCAGCGACTTGCCGTCCGGTCCCGACTGAAGTGCCACCACCGTTCCGTCGTCGAGTTCCTCGCTGCAACTGATGTCCAGCGTGTCCCCCGTCCAGAACTCGATCAGGTTGAAGATGATCGCGTCGCCCAGCATCGCCAGATTGTACACCGGCAGGATGATGAACCCCCACATCAGCAGCGACTGCACCCATCGGTTCTCGCTGACATTGCCGTTGAAACGATACACTGCCTTGGTCAGCGGAAACTTGCCGTAGCAGGCCGTCAGGCTGGTGCCTGCAAAGGCAGCGAGGCAGACAAGAGCAATGAATCGTGCGTGCCGCGCGGAACGGGATGTGTTCATGGAGTAACTGCTCCTGCGAGAGGTTTGGGGTGCTCATCTGAGGGCACGAGCATTCCTTTGCAAGGGGCAATTGGCGTCGGTGACTGGTGCTTCTTTGCCCTGCCCCAAACGCCCACGCCCCCTCGCGGCAGGGCCGGAGGGGGCGTGGGAAGCGTGCAACCGTTGTGTATGCGGTCTTGCGTTACGCGACGGTGATGTCCTTGTTGAGGTACACGTCCTGGATGGCGTTGAGCAGCTTGACGCCTTCGTCCATCGGGCGCTGGAAGGCCTTGCGGCCGCTGATCAGGCCCATGCCGCCGGCGCGCTTGTTGATGACGGCCGTGCGCACGGCCTGCGCGAGATCGCCCGAACCCGACGAGCCGCCGCCCGAGTTGATCAGGCCCGCGCGGCCCATGTAGCAGTTCATGACCTGATAGCGTGTCTGGTCGATCGGGTGATCGGAATCCAGATCACTGTAGATGCGCTTGTCGAACTTGCCATAGCTGGAGCTGCCCATGTTCAGGGCCGCGTAGCCGCCGTCGAGTTCCGGCTGCTTCTGCTTGATGATGTCGGCCTGGATCGTCACGCCCAGATGGTTGGCCTGGCCGGTCAGGTCGGCTGCCGTGTGGAAATCCTTGCCGTCCTTCTTGAAGGCGTT
Source organism: Candidatus Sumerlaeota bacterium (assembly GCA_030156535.1). Classification (GTDB taxonomy): domain Bacteria; phylum Sumerlaeota; class Sumerlaeia; order SLMS01; family JAHLLQ01; genus JAHCAW01. The sequence goes on along the minus strand of JASGMJ010000038.1, from coordinate 5,453 downwards.
GTTGCGCAGGTAGCACCACAGGATCGTGGCCATGCCCTTCTGGTGGGCGTACTCGAAGGCCTGGCTGACTTCCACGATCTGGCGGGAGGATTCCTCGGAGCCGAAGTAGATCGTCGCGCCAACGGCCACGCAGCCCATGTCGAAGGCTTGGTCGATCGAGCCGAACATCACCTGGTCGAACTTGTTCGGGACGGTCAGCAGTTCGTTGTGGTTGATCTTCAGGATGAACGGAATCTTGTGCGCGTACTTGCGGGCCACCGAGCCCAGCACGCCCAGCGTCGAGGCAACCGCGTTGCAGCCACCCTCGATGGCCAGCTTCACAATGTTCTCGCTGTCGAAGTAAATCGGGTTCTTGGCGAAGGAGGCGCCGGCGGCGTGCTCGATGCCCTGATCAACGGGCAGGATCGAAACGTAGCCCGTGTTGGCGAGGCGGCCGGAGCCGAGAATCTGCTGGATGCTGCGCAGAACTGGAACCGAGCGGTCGGACGGTGCCCAGATGCGGTCGACGAAATCGGGGCCCGGGACATGCAGAGCGTCCTTGGAGACCTTCGGATCCTTGAAGTTGAGGAGGGAATCAGCCTCGGCGCCGAGCAGGTCGGCGATTTCCGTGACTCCGAGGGTGGAAGACTGGGTTGCGGCTTTGACTGGGGACATGGAGCAGGCTCCTGGCGGAGGGAATGTTCGCGATTCGCCCGGTGGGGCGGATGTCCCGCCGAGGGTGCCCGGCGTTGCAGCCGCCCTCAGTGGACATCGCGGACACAGATAGGCCGATTTGGGCCCGTGCTTCAAGCGCAACGGGCCTCCCCGTTCACCCCGTTGGGAAAGAGCTTTATTGTCCTCCCTGACTCTTCCCTTTCGCGTCATCAACCTCTCGAGACACCCTTCCTCCCGGTGGGCGGAAAAGCTGCTCCAAACGCGGATTCTTCATGGCGAACCGCGCCCGGATCTTGCATGAGAACCCAATGGAAACCGCCCTTTGGGTTTGCGTGATTGACACCGCGTGCCCCTCCCGGTGTAAGACAAGTAGACTTATGCATCGTAGCCTCCTCGAGATTCCGCGCAGCGGGCAGGGGAGGAGGACGGCATCTGTTAGAGTTTAGTGGCCGGGGGGCCAGGGGCGGAAAGAGTAACGGACCCTTTTGAGGGCCGGTGCCAAACGAAACGGACGGAGCGCCTTCTCTTCATGGCGACTCCAGTGCGCAAAATTATCGAGGTGCTTCTGTGAGCGATTGGGTACTATTGATTCCTCCATCCGAAACGAAAGGCATTCCGCCTGGTAATGGAATGCTCTTCGACAATGCCCGCAAGTCCAAGCGCACGAATGCGTTCAAGGAACTTGATCCTTCACGCAAGATGGTGTTCGACGCCCTCACTTCCGTGCTGCAACGCAATGGCGGTTGGGAGGAGGTCTTCGAGGTTCGCGGCGCCGCGCTCGAAGAAGCCCTGCGTCTCAACCGCGCTTTCGCCACTTCCACCACCATGCCCGCGCGTGATCTCTATCAGGGCGTGATGTATCAGGCCATCGACTTCAAGACGCTCAAGAGTGCCGAGAAGAAGTTGTTCGACCAGCAGGCCCTCATCATGAGCGGCCTCTTCGGTCTTCTGCGTCCGGCCGACCGCATCCCGCCGTACAAACTGAAGATGACGAGCAACCTCGGCGGCATGGTCGGCAAAGTCGGCAACTACTGGCGCCGCCCCGTCAGCGAAATCCTGCGCCGTGAACTCAAGGGCAAGGTCGTCTGGGACTTCCTGCCCGACCAGTATCGCCGCGTCTGGGACAGCACCGGCGAGGTCGTCGCCGTTCATCAGGTCAAATTCGTCAAGCGCGTCATTCGCAGTGGCGTTGCCGAATGGAAGACCATCAGCCACCACTCGAAGTCCCTCAAGGGCGCCCTCATCCGCCATCTCCTGATGAAGGACGCCGCGACCCCCAAGGCCCTCAAGGACTTCACGCATCCCGACGGTTACCGCTACGCCCCGTCGCTCAGCGTCGAAAGCCGGCGCCGCGCCATGCTCGTCTTCGCAGCGGAATAAGAGCCGGAGGGGGAAGAAGTGGCTGCAAAATCGTTCCTGTCAGGCGCTCCTTCGCCCGGCAATTTCCCCGCTTGAGTCTTCGGGGAAAGTAGGGCTTATCGGACCGGCGTCCGTGCAGACGCCCGCCAAGCCGCGCAAGGCCGCGACAAGTTCCATGGGGACACGTCATTATGCAAGTTGGTGATCCATTTATCCGGCACGCCGCCTACTGTTTCCAGATTCTGGAAGGCATGAGAACGGGAGACTTCAACGAACTCGGGGTCTGGCCCTCGCGTGAACCCGCGGAGGTCGACGAGCCCTCCCAGGAAACGCTTCTCGGCCAGATCATGCGCTGGAAGGATCTCGTCAAGAAATACGCTGCCGTCAGCAAGCAACTCGACCCGCGCGAGATGTTTCTCCTGGCCGTGGCCGTCCAGCGCTGGCCGGGCCCGATCCTCGAAATCGGCACCCACAAGGGCATCACCACCTGCTTCATCGCTGAAGTGCTCAACCTGCTCAAGCGCCGCGACTTGCTCTACACCGTCGAGCTTTTCATGCAGGGCTGGAAGGCCCACAACGGTGAGGACGGCTATCCCGGCGAGAGCTACCTCAAGGCCCTGACGCAGTTCCGCCAGCAGCCCGTCCTCAATCGCGTGGTCCCCATTATTGGCGATTCACACCAGCTCAAGCAGGTCTTCTGGGGCATTCGTCCCACATTGATTTTCCTCGATGGCGACTTCAGCAAGGAAGGCGTCGCCGACGACCTCCTGACACTGCGTTTCTTCAATCACCCGTTCATTTGCGTCGTCCACCAGGCCAACGTGGATTCCGTGATGGCGGCCGTGCTCGACGCCCGTGCCACGGGCATGTACCGCTTCGCCAACTTCCACACCGGTGCCCAGGGCGACAAGGGGCTCGTTGCCATCACGCCGATCTGATTCGGCTTGGAAAGCGTTTTGCGCGAGCGTTTTCCCGCTCTGCCCGATCCAGCCGGTGCGCTATTTGATCTCGACCGTCTGTCCGCGTTCAGGGATGACGACGTCGATCTTCAGGATGTCTCTCAGATACTCGGCCAACGGCTCCTGCTGATCCGGCTCGCCGTGGACCAGGAAGACTTTCTTCAACCTGTTGCCACGCTCCTTCACGCGGAACGCGAAGTCTCGCAGTTCGTCGCCGTCGGCGTGCGCCGAGAAACCGTTGAGCACCTGCACCTCGCAGCGCAGCGCGTGCTCCTCGCCGAAGATCCGCACCTTGTCCCTCTTTTCGACGATGCGCCGGCCGAGCGTGTGCTCCGCCTGGAAGCCCACGATCAGCACGCAGTTCTTCGGGTCCTGGATGTTGTTGCGCAGATGGTGCAGGATGCGTCCCGCTTCGCACATTCCCGACGCCGAGATGATCACGCACGGGCCCTCGAACTCGTTCAGTGCCTTGCTCTCATCCACGTTTTCCGTGTAACGCAGCCTCTCGAAGCCGAAGGGATTGGGATCGCTGAGCATCACTTCGCGCACCGGACGGTTGTAGCAATCCGGATGAACGCGAAAGACTCGCGTCACGTTCGTGGACAGCGGACTGTCGACGAAGCACGGAATCTCCGGCAACTCGCCCGCGTTGAACAGCGAGTTGAGTTGGTAGACGATTTCCTGTGTTCTGCCCACGCTGAAGGCAGGGATGATGATCTTGCCTCCGCGCGCCGCCACGCGCCCCACGATCTCCTTCAGGCGCCCGTGCAACTCGGCCACCGCGTCGGTGTTCCGGTTGCCGTATGTCGACTCCATGATCAGATAGTCGGCATCGCTGGGGATTTCCGGATCGCGCAGGATCGCGTTGGCGCCGCGGCCAATGTCGCCGCTGAACACGAGGCGGAACTTGCGCTCTCCCTCGGAGATGTCGAGCTGGCTGATTGCCGACCCCAGAATGTGCCCGGCTTCCAGGAACCTGAGGTCAATATGCCGCGAAAGACTCACCGTGCGGTAGTACCCCATCGTCATCAGGTGGGGGAGCACCGCCTCGGCGTCCTCGACGGTATAGAGCGGCTCGACAGGCGGCTCGTGCTTGCGCTTGCGAATCTTGCTGGCGAACTCGGCGTCCTTCTCCTGAATGTGCGCTGAGTCGAGCAGCAGGTTGCGCACAAGGTCGCCCGTCGCGGCGGTGCAATAGATCGGTCCGTCGAAGCCATCGTGCACCAATGTCGGCAGGTTGCCGCAGTGGTCGATGTGGGCGTGGGAGAGCACCACTTGACGGATCTGACTTGGCGGGCAGGGCCACTCCGAGTTGAGCTGGCGTGCCAGCGCCCGCCGCCCCTGATACAGCCCGCAATCCAGAACGGTCTTCTCTCCCTCGATATCCAGAAGATGAAGTGACCCGGTGGTCGTGCCCGTCGCGCCCCAGAAAGTGATCTGCATCGTGGCTTCGCTCCAGTGAGATTACCTCACAATGCCGCGTGTCGCTTCTGCGGGGAAACCCCAATCCACTGCCCAGAGCGAAGGTTCGGGGCAAAGGCGTCAGTGTGAACCGACTCGGGCCAAAAGGGCACCATGCCGGCGGGGGAGGAGCGAGTCTCCTCCCCGGTCATTTGGTTCCGTGATTGTTCCGGTCATGATTCCCGGGGAGGCCCAACTTCGTCGGCGGGCCTCCCAGGGAATCCGGAATCAGAACAGCATCCACTGGTCGCGGTTGCCCTGGAGCTTGATGTCGATGGAGTCGAAGCGGTTCTCGACGTCGACGTTGAACTCCTGGATGGCGGTGCGGCCAAGGCCGCCGGTTTCCTCCGCGCGGATGATCACGCGGAACGAGGCGTTGCCTTTCGCGGACAGGGTGACACCGGTGCTGTCCCACGCCATGGCGCCGGTCTGCGGGTCGATGGTCATGCCTTGGGGACCATCGACGAGGGACCAGGCGATCGGGATCCCGGATGCCGTGCCCGTCAGTGACGGCGCGTAGGTCCACTCGTTGCCGATCAGCACATCACCATCCGGCACGGAGGCGATCCCAAAGGGCGGCGGCATGATGACGTCGACGACGGAGAGGATCCAGGAGAGATGGGTCGTGGCTCCGGCGGCGTCGGCCGCGGCAATGGTGATGTCGTAGTCGCCCGTGAGGACGGTTGAAGTGTCCCACGTGATCAGGCCAGCCGAAGAGATGCCGAAGCCGCCGGGGACGGAGACGGGCGAGAAGGTGATTCCCGTGGCAGTGCCGGTATCGGGATCGACGGCCACGAGTTGCTGGGTGTGGACGGTGCCCGCCTTGGCGTTGGCCAGAGGCTTGGTCAGGATCCGGGGCGGGTTGTTGATGCCGCTGGCCCGCTGGAGGATCACGTTGTCGACGCTGGCGAAGTGGCTGTCCACATAGCGTGGCGTGAGAACGCCACTGCGAACGGCGGCCTTCGCGGCCTCGTCCGTCCCCACGACGAACTCGGCGAAGCGCGGGTCGGTCTTGGCCGG
>JASGMJ010000004.1 GCA_030156535.1 Candidatus Sumerlaeota bacterium | reverse complement strand
GTACTTGATGCTCAGAGGAAACGAAACCGCCGGATGCCGCAGAGCTTGTCCGGTGGTGTGAGAGGGAGGACGGGGCAACCCGTCCCCCTACTCGATTCAGCGCTTCCATAAGGAAGCGCCCCAGGGCATTCCCCGGGGCGCGTTCCTGTTAGTGGGTTCTGGCGCGTGGTGGCGTCAGTAAATCGTGAACGTGTCGCATTCGACCGGCACGGGGGTCACAAAGAAGTCGAGCACTGCTGCCATCAAGGCGTTGCGGTCGCCCGCGTCCGTGATGGTCTCGAAGGGGAAGCCCATCTGGACGAGCTTGTAGGTGCCGCTGTAGGCGATCGCGGCCCCGGACGTCGCTCCGCCAACCGGCGTGTACTCCAGGTTGTCGAAGTACAAGTGCCCGCTGGCACCCGATGTGCCCTTGGCCACCTGGATGCTGTCGAGGCGAACGGTGGTCGTGTTGAGTACGCCGTCTCCGATCTGCGCAAACAGTGTCCCCGGGTTGTTGGCAATGTCGTTCCAGGTGATTTGCCGCCAGCCTGTGAAGTCGATTGTCACGTAGGGACTGGCAAACAGGTCGTTGTCAGCGGTCTCGCGCACACACAGTCGCACCTGCGCGCCGGAGTTGTCGCCGTACACCCAGACCGAGAGGTTGGTGGAAGTGGAGAAAGTCGGCGTCGTGGAGTTGAAGTACTCGCGGATGAAGTCGCCGGATCCCCAGACATAGTAGAGGTCGGCCGCGCCCGTGCCCGCGTACTTGGGAGAGCTGACGATTTCGAACGTGGAGGAGCTGTCGGCATTCGAGGAACCGGAGTAGGTTGGGTGCTGCCAACTGCTCAGCGAGTCGAACGACGAGTGCATCGTGGAGGCGCTTCCTGTGTAGGAGAGCACCGTTGTCGCTCCCCCCAGAGGCTGCAGGGTGTCGGGATAATCGACATCGTAGACCAGGGTGCCGTCGTCGAACGTCAGCGAAATGCCGTCGAAGATTGATCCCGACTCGCCAATGACGCTGTAGGTTTCCGCGTCGTCGCTCACATAGTCGGTCTTCAGCGTCGATTCATAGAAGGTGCGCGCGACGTTCTGGGCATCGAGGTTGTAACCTGTTTCCGAACCGGAGATGAAGAGGTTGCCGCCACCTGCAAGGAAGGTGCTCACGGCGCTGCGTTCACTGGCGTTCAGTGTGTTGTCGTCGCTGGAGGATTCCTCTCCCAGAATCCAGACTACCGTGTCGTAGTTCGTCAGTGTCACGGCGCCCGAGGCGACGGCCTCGTTTGAGGCCGAGTCGAAGTTGCGGCCGTAGGCGTCGATGGCCTGCGCGTGCTGCACCGTGTAGTTGTAGGTGTTCATGCGATCAACGAAGCCGCGTTGCGTCAGGTATTGAGGATAGAAAGTGGCCGTGACACGGGTGTTCATGGAGCCATCGATGCGGTCGAATCCGTTGACGATCAGGATCGGTGCATTGCCGGGCGTGTGAACGCGCGCGGCGAGTGTTTCCGTCGGCAGTGATTCGCCGCCTGAGTTCGTTGCGGCGACGCGGAAGTAATACACCTGGCCAGGCGTCAGGCCCGTGATCGTCGTGGAAGTCGATGCCACGGCGGTGCCGTTGTCGAAGCCGTAGCCATTCGTCGAACGGTAGACCTTGTAGCCCGTGGCGGCATCTCCAAGCAGTCCGTCCCCCGTGTCGTAGGGCGGTGCGTTCCAGGAGAGCGTCACTCCGCCCGTGCCGTTGTTGATGACGCGCAAGTGGGTGGGCGGTTCGGGGAGCAGCGTGTCGTCGTTGAACTCCGTGTTGCCCAGCGAGTCGAAGTAGTAGGTGTGGTAGAATTCCACGAGTCCCTGATAGACTGATCTGGCCACGATCTGGCGGAACTTTGGATCGAGAATAGCGGCCGCGTCCGTGTCGTTGTCGTGGTACGCCATCTCGAAGAGCGCGGCGGGCATGTCGTTGTTGTACGAGGGGTTGATCTCGCCGTACCAGTTCGTCGTCTTGCCGTCGTCGTCCCAGCCCGCTTCGTATCCGGCCCGCAGGTCGTTGATGATTTCATCGTGAACGGCATCGCGCAGTTGCAGGCCGCCCGTAACGCCATCGAAGGTACTTCCCCAGCCGCCCGATCCGTAGGCGAAGCTGATCGTGCCGCGGCCGGTGCCGTTGAAGGCGTTCGTGTGCCATGCGATGTAGACGGCGTTATTGTTCGCGCCGCCCTCCCAGCTATCCTCGCATTCCCAATCCGAGTATTTCGGCATGGCGGAGACAGTGTTGTCCGATCCGGATGTGTCGCCCATGAAGCGGCGATAGTAGTAGCCGGATTCCTCGAAGCGTGGCTTGCCACTCGTGTCACCGCTGTCGGGGTCCACGACGTCGCCCATGCCGCCGCCAAAGCGCACCGCATCGGCGATCACCTGGCGCCCGGCTGTGCTCGAAAGGTTGTCGACCACGACCGAGCCCGTTGCCGCGTTGGTGCCGGCCTCAAAGTAGTAGGTCCCGATGTACTTCCACGTGAAACCGTCGCGGTTCTCGTTCTGCACCCAGGTGGTCGAGCCACCTGTGTGCTTCACCGTGAAACGCGCATCGGTTGTCGTTGTTCCCGGGCCCGTTCGGTAGTAGACATAAACGCCATAGTAGCCTGTTTCCGGAATTGTGGGGGTGAACGTCGCCGTTGCCGTTGCCGTGCCTGTGACGGTCGTGGCGTAGCGGTACTCGTCGCCATAGCCCGCTCCGGAGACGTTTGTCCACGATCCCGAGAGCGTGGCATTCTCCGTATCGACGATGACCTGGTTGGTGTTCATGTCCCGCTCGCGCACCGTGTAGATGCGTGCTCCCGCGTTCCACAGGTAGGGGAGAAGGTACTGCATGACGCTCTCGACGTTACTGTGGTCCTCAACGATGCCATTCCCGCCGCTGTTGAAACGTTGTGTTTCCCAACGGCTGTTTGTCGTGGAATAGAACCATCCGTGTCCGGGGCTGATGAAGATCGACGCGCCCGTAAGGGCACCCGTTGGCTGGCCCTGGGCGTTGCCCAGGGGCGAGATGGCCTTCCCCGCGTCTGGGTCCTTCGCTGCGGGCTTCTCCTTCTGGACGGGTTTGGGCAGGAACTCGGGGAGCACCTGATGCGTTGCCATCGACGGGGTCTTCGCCAGCAGACTTACGCTGTTCAAGCCAGGCACGGACTCCATCCAGGCACGGAGCAGCAGAGTTGACTCATCCACGAACAGGTCGTCGAGGCCGGTGGCCACAAACTCCTCGGGGAACGTCAGCAGAACCCGGGCGGCCCCGTCGGTCACAAAAACGCCATCAAGCTCCGTCTTCGCCGGTAGAAAGTTCTCGATTCCCTCGGCGATTTCCTTCTCCGTGGGATCGGCAAGTTGTGCTTTCAGAACAGTGCGCAGTGCCGCTGCCATTGCGGCATCGTCTTCCAGGGCCTTGGCATCCTGATCGCCCGTTGCAAGGGTACGCACGACAGGGATGCCGTTCTCCCGCAAGACGAGATAGGAATCGGCGGATGCCAGTCCCGCGCTGGCAGCGATGCCAATCCCCAGGAAAATTGCCGAACTCCTTGAAAATCTTGGAATAGAACTCCTCAACAAAAAAGCCATTGTTGCCTCCTCAGGCAGAGTCAGACAAATGCGAGCTGTTTTAGGGGAGGTCGGTCAAGGAGAGAGACACATTCCCCACTCAGCTCAGTATGAGGTGCGCTCCCGGACTCGGCAAACAAGAGCCTTTGGTGCATGCTGGTGAATCTGTTCAACGGCCTCCCTTCGCGGTTGCCCCGGTGCGAAAGGCGAGAGCATACGGGCAGCCGGATGGATTTGAAGCCGCCCGAGAGACTCCGGTCCTCGGGCGCCGCTGCTATCGAGGAGAGATGCCGTGTTTGAGGATTCGCTGTTTTACCAGCAGGCCCTTCAGCAGTTGGAAACGGTCGCCGACCGGGTGGGTGTGAACAAGGGGACCATTGATCGTCTGAAAGCCCCCAAGCGTTCGATTATCGTCACCGTTCCCGTGCGGATGGACAACGGGGACGTGAAGGTGTTCAACGGCTACCGGGTTCAGCATTCGCTGACCGCCGGCCCGGGCAAGGGTGGGTTGCGCTACAGCCCCAACGTCGACCTGGGCGAGGTCGCGGCGCTCGCGATGTTCATGTCGTGGAAGTGCGGCCTGGTGCATCTCCCCTTTGGCGGCGCCAAGGGCGGGATCAACTGTAACCCCCGCGAGCTCTCTGCTGGCGAGATGGAGCGTGTCACGCGCCGCTTCACCCAGGAGATGCTCCCCTTCATTGGGCCGAATGTTGACGTCATGGCCCCCGACATGGGAACGGGCGAGCGCGAAATGGCGTGGATTTACGACACGTACTCGATGCACCTGGGGGCCTCGTGCCCACAGATCGTGACGGGCAAGAGCGCGGCTCTCTATGGGACACTCGGCCGGCGCGAGGCCACCGGACGCGGCGTTGTCTACTGCATCGAGGAAGCAGCGCGGGCGATCGACCTCAAGCTCTCGAAAGCGTCCGCCATCGTTCAGGGCTTCGGCAACGTCGGCTCCGTCGCCGCCGTCGAACTTGCCATGCGCGGCGTGAAGATCAAGGGGGTGGCCGACGTCAGTGGGTGCTACATAGCTGAGGACGGCGTCGATCCCATGGACCTGCTGACCCACATGGAAACCCACAAGACGCTCGAAGGCTACCCGGCCATCGCGAAAATCTCGAAGGAAGAGTTCTTCGCCATCGACTGCGACATCCTGGTTCCCGCCGCCATGGAGCGCCAGATCACCGCGGAAATGGCGCCGAACCTGCGCTGCCGCATCATTGCCGAAGGAGCAAACGGCCCGACGACCAACGAGGCCGATGCCTGGATCAATGAGAACACCGACATCTTCCTGATCCCCGACATTCTATGCAACGCGGGCGGCGTGATCGTCTCCTACTTCGAGTGGGTGCAGGACATGCAGATGTTCTTCTGGTCGGCCCAGGAGGTGGACAGCCGGCTCCAGCAACTGATCCGGCGTGCCTTCCTGGCCTGCCACCACTACGCGCGAAACGAGAATGTCTCCATGCGCGAGGCTGCTTTGATTCTCGGGATCGGGCAGGTCGCACAGGAGAAGGCCGCCCGCGGCCTCTTCCCCTGATTCGGGTTGCGGGAGAGGGCGTCATTGGTGACGACTCTGGCGTCCCTGCGTGGGCTCATGGCGCAATGGTTAGCGCGGCCGGCTCATAACCGGTTGGTTCCAGGTTCGAGTCCTGGTGGGCCCACCATCTTCAACCTTCCCCAAACATCAGAAGTCCCAGAAAACATCGTCAACCTGTGGCGGCCCGAATGATATCCGGTCCGATGGTGAGACCGCCTCGCCCGGAAGTATCCGTCCGCTGCCCCATTGCAGCGCATTCCGAAAGCCATCGTGCGAAGCAGCACCTGCCGTGGCTTCATCTTGCCGTGGCAGGGGGACCCCGTTCAGTTCAAGGTGCCCGGTAAGGGGGTAGTATCCCATTGGAGGAAGGTACGCTCCGCTGGCATCAAGCGGGGTAAGTTCGGAGACGGCGAAGGTTTCGGTGCGCGTTCCCGAGACGCGGACGAAGAAGGAGCCACCAGGGAAGCTGGAGTTCGTGAGACGGCGGAAGTCCGAGGGGGCCTGGAGGTTCGCGGGAGAATCGCTCCCGGAAACGAAAACGGCATCCGCCATCTCCCAGGGGCCCGGATTGAAGGCGTCGGCATCGGATGCGGGAAGCAGGAACACGGCACCTTCCGCGAGAATGGCGCTTCGCATGAGATTGGCAAATGGCATCACCTGGGCAGGCAGCCGGCTGGTGATGGCGATTCGCGGGTGTGAATCGTCATCGGCCAAATAGGGACGGAGTTCCCGGTGGCCCTGCGCGAATTCTCCGCCGCCGGGAAGGCCAAAAGGAACGAGGCCCGGTCTTGCCGGTTCCACGAACCCGGCCGCTGCCAGGGCAAGATGGAGAACGCCAAGGGGAACGGTGAGGTGCAGGCGGAACTCGACGATTCGGCTGGAGAGAAGGGCGCAAATCAGCAGAAGGGGGGCGAGCCCGTGTGGCCCGCTGAAGGACGGAGTATGCAGGACCAGCAGGGGGAGGAATGCGAGAGTGGAGACGATCAGCAACACGTCGCCGAACGCCATTTGCCGGCGAATCGCGGGGATGCAAATGAATGGGAGAAGCAAGAGCGTCAGAGGCGCTCCGAGGAGGAGGATCAGCCGGTAGGGCTGCAACTCGGTAAGGAAGAACACCCAAGTACTGTAGGCAGCGAAGCGGCTGACGCGCGGATCCGTCGGCGTCAGAATGGCGCTGAAGTACGCCTCGGGCGAACACAGGAGGAACCACGTTACGGCTGACGCGATCAGACACCCGCCCGCCCGCAGAATCCGGGAGCGGCGCGGCGTCCCGGCAGGCGCCGCGAATGCGGCAAGAAGCAGAGGCAGGCCAATCAAGGCACCGGAAATCTTGCACGAAGCGGCCAGGCCCGCGGCAACGCCGCTTGCAAGGCACCACTGCCACCGGTGGCTGCGCGCCGACAGAATCGCAAAGACGAGGAACAAGCCAATGAACAGTGCGTAGGGGGCATCCAGATACGTTGTGCGCGAAACCCACGCGAGCAGGGGAGACGCGGCTACAAAGAACGCCGCAAGAAGGCCGTGACGCACTCCCCAGATCAAACGCGCCGCAATCCAGGCCACTGGAATGAGAAGGGTTCCGCACAGAACGTTGAACCCGCGCAGGAACCCCGCCGTACGAGGCACAAAGGGGTCGAGAGGCGCGAACCATAGCCAGCGGGTCAGCAGGCTGACGAGAGCAGGGTGGGCCGTGCGTCGCTCGACCAGAAAAGCGCAGGAAACATCCCGGACCACCCGCAGCGAGTCCGTCTCCGCCGGGGCCACGAAATCGTAGGCATAGTGAATCTCATCGGCGTTTAGCGGCAACGCATTGGCCCAGCAGGCGCGAAGAAGAAGGCCCGGAATGAGAAGGGCACCCAGGAGCAGGATTTCCCGGCGGCCCGGCTTCTCTGGTGCTGGCGAATCCGGCAACGGCTTGAGAAGATCAATACGGGTCCATGAAGCAGCGGGCATGGGGGGGGAGCCGAAACGCGGAAAGTTTCCGCAGCTTGGGAGAGCGTCGGCACGGTCTCAACGGGGAAAGCGGGAGAACACCCTCGGCGGCAGAATCGCTTTGACGACAGGGGCGGGTGGGGCCGAGCAACGCGGGCTCGGGGCAGGGGCATTCAGGAAGGCAGACGTATGAAGAAAACCGTGTTGAAGAATGGCTTGGTGGTGCTGGCGGAGTCGCGTGCCGAAAGCTCCAGTGCCGCCGTCTCCCTGACACTCGGCTATGGCAATCGCCACGAGCCCCCCGCGCTTAGTGGTGCCACGCACTTCATCGAGCACCTGCTCTTCAAGGGCACCGAGGGACGCGACCTCTTCGACCTTGCACGCGAAATGAATCGCCAGGGCGGGCGCATGAACGCTGTCACAGCCAGCGACGCGGTGCGTGTGTACACCGACGTCATTGCTGCCGATTTGCGCGCCGCCATGGAACTGATCCGCGACATGGTATGGGAAAGCACCTTTCCCGAGAACGAAATCGAGCGCGAACGCGGCGTCATCCTGGAGGAAATCGCCGAGTACATTGATTCACCCGAAGACCTGTGCTTTGACAAGTTTCTCTCTCTTCTCTGGAAGGGGCACCCACTGGGACGCCCCGTAATCGGCACGCCGGAAACCGTGGGGAACCTGACGCGCCGCAGGCTGCTCGCGTGGTGGGAGAAAATCCGCCGCCCCGAACGCATGATCGTTTCCGTGGCGGGTGGCGTGGACGAGAAGGAAGTCGTCAGTATCGCGAAGGAAGTCTTCAGTTCGTGTCCGGTGGCGAAAGTCGCGGCACCCACGGAACCGAGGCCGGCGAAAGGACGCCCTGGCCGGGGGGAGTATGATCGCGAACTGGAGCAGGTGCAGTTCTGCATCGGGGCGCCCGCCATCGCACGTTCCGACAGGCGCCGTTTCCCACTCGCGCTATTCGACACTATTCTGGGGGGCGGGATGGGATCGCGCCTCTTCAACGAAATCCGCGAGCGGCGCGGCCTGGCTTACACGATTGCCTCGTCCAGTACCCTGCTGCGCAACGAGGGGTACCTGATGATTTATGGCGCCACGTCGGAGGACAGAATCGACGAGGTACTGGCGCTGTGCGAAGTGGAACTCCGGCGCCTCGCCATGGAAGGCCCCACGGAAGAGGAAATGGACACCGCCCGCCAGCAGTTCGAGCGCAACTTCCTGCTCGCCCTGGACAGCAATGGCTTTCGCTCCGGGCGCAACGTGGACCGGGAACTCTACGGCTTGCCAGCCATGTCGAACGACAAGGTGCTTGAGACGATTCGGCGGATGAAGGCTTCGGACGTTCAGGCCGTGGGGAGCGAACTCTTCACGGGTGCCGGGATGACAGTCAGTCTCGTCGGGCCACTGTGCGGCTGTTGAGCATCACCCCGGGCTCAGCTTGCCCACTGCCGTGCGCAACAGGTCGAGCGCCTTGTCGCGGGCGGGTTCGTACTCCACGCCCTTTAGCGCAAAGCCCGCCGCCGCGACATGCCCGCCGCCGCCCAGTTGCTCGGCCAGCGCCGAACAACTGACGTTCCCTTTGCCGCGCAGGCTGCCGCGCAGGCCGCCCTCTTCCAGCTCGTGGAACAGCACGGAGATTTCGACGCCATCGATGGCGCGTAGTTCGGACGACAACCCCTCCGGCTCGTTGTCCCTGCCGCCTGCTTTGGCGAAGTCGCTGTTGCGAAGCTCGGCCCACGCGAGTCGCCCCGCGCTCTCCAGGTGAAGGCTTGAAAGGCAGCGCGCCGTCAGCATCACCTCGCCCGGCGTGCGCGACTCGTAAACCTGCTGGCTGATGTACGCGGGTTTGGCGCCGGCATCGGCCAACTCGGCGGCCAGCTTGAACGCCCGCGCGGACGTGTTCGCATAACGAAAGCAACCCGTGTCGGTGGCCAGGGCCGTGTAGAGGGATGTCGCGATCGTCGGCGTCAACTCGACGCCGAGTTCGCGGAGAATCTCGCGCACCTGATCGCCAACGGCGGCCGCACCCACGTCGATGTAGTTCATGTCGCCAAAGCGGTCGTTCGTTGCGTGGTGGTCGATGTTGAGCACGCGGCCCTGCGGCACGAAGTTTTCTCCAACACGGTCGATTCCGCCGCAGTCGACGAAGACCGTCAGGTCGGGTGCCCATGCGGGGAGTTCCGTGGAGACCGAATCAATCTCGGGCAGAAAGGCCAGAATGCGCGGGACAGGAGAGGTGTTGTAGGCAGCAACGGTTTTGCCCAGCGAGCGTAGTGCCGCGAGCAACGCAGTCGCCGAGCCGAGGCAATCACCGTCGGGGCGCGCGTGGCTGACGATCAGAATGCGCTCGTGTGCGCGAAGCTCGAGGGCGACGTCGCGGGCAGTGGCGTCGGCGGCTGGATTGGACATGAGAACCTCATCTGTTGAATCGAAAGGCGAGCGTGGAGAGGCGTGGGGCCTGCGTCAAGCAGGCAGGTACTCAGGTCGATTCATCGCCGAAACCAAAGAGTTCGGGTTCCTGGGCGCTCTCCGGAATCGCGGGCGGTCTGAGGCCGAGATGTTCGTAGGCCGCCGCCGTGGCCACGCGGCCTCGCGGTGTGCGCGCCAGAAAACCCACTTGAATCAAGTACGGCTCGACCATGTCGATCAGCGTGTCGTCATCCTCGCTCAGACTGACGGCCAGCGTGTTCAGTCCCACGGGGCCTCCGCCGAACTTGCCGATCAAGGCTTCCAGGAACGCGCGGTCCTGAGCGTCGAGCCCGCGCTCGTCGACTTCGAGCATCGCGAGTGCTTTGCCGGCCACTTCCGCTGTGATCCTGCCGGAGTGCAGAACCTCGGCGATGTCGCGTACCCGCCGCAGTAGACGGTTCGCAATACGGGGAGTTCCACGCGAACGGCTGGCGATGACGTGCAATGCGTCCTCCTCGACCGTGCAGCCGAGAATCTGGGCCGAGCGCTTGACGATCCGGGCCATCTCATCCAGCGAATAGAACTGAAGGCGTTGCGTGATTCCGAAACGCGAACGCAGCGGCGCCGACAGCATTCCCGCGCGTGTCGTGGCACCCACGAGCGTGAAGGGCGCCACCTCCAGCTTGATGGACTTCGCGTGCGGTCCCTCGCCGATGATGATGTCGATCTTGCGGTCTTCAAGCGCGGGGTAGAGGCACTCCTCCACGATACGATTCAGGCGATGCACCTCGTCGATGAACAGGACATCGCCCGCCTTCAGGTCCGTCAGGATGGCGGCCAGGTCGTCCTTGCGCTCGATGATGGGTCCGCTTGTCGAGCGCAACTCCGTCCCCATTTCCTGGGAGATGATGTTGGCGAGCGTCGTCTTGCCGAGGCCGGGGGGGCCATAGAGCAGCACGTGATCGAGAGCCTCGCCTCGGTTGCGCGCTGCCTGGATGAAAATGCGCAGATTGTCCACGACGGTGCGCTGGCCGATGAACTCGGCCATGTGGCGGGGACGAAGCTGAAGATCGTCGTCGGAATCGGTGTCGGTGCGCTGGCGGGGATCGAGGTCGGACATGGAGAGGTCAACACTCGGAGAAGGCTGTGGGAAGCAGAGAGGAGCGGGAAAGGACTGTCAAGGGGGCTTTCGCCAGAGCTTCGCCTTGTTGTTATTCCTTCGGGGCGGCTTCTTGTTCGGTGGTCTTCGCCAGATTGGCGCGATGCGACCTTTCCGCCTCAAGATCTCGGACGATGCGGTCGGTGATGTACTGCGAGCGGATTTGCTCGTTCTGGGCGATTTCGTCGACAGAGCCGGAAACGGTGACGACGCCGCTGAGCAGGATGTAAGAACGGTCTGTGATGTGGAGCGTTTCGCGCACGTTGTGGTCGGTGATGAGAACGCCAAGGCCACGGTCGCGCAGTTGGGCGATGATGATCTGCAAGTCCTCGATGGTCTTCGGGTCGATGCCGGCGAAAGGCTCGTCGAGGAAAATGAACTTCGGATTCGTTGTCAGGGCGCGGGCGATTTCAACGCGGCGCATTTCGCCGCCCGAGAGCGTCTCCGCCTTCTGGCGGCGGAGGTGCCCGATGCCGAGTTCCTCCTCCAGCTTGTCGATGCGGGTGCGGATTTCCGCGCGCGGCACCCGGTGGGCTTCCAGAATCGCCTTCAGATTGTCGCGCACGGTCATCTTGCGGAAGACACTGGTCTCCTGCGCCAGATAGCTGACGCCCAGACGGGCGCGCTCATGGATGGGCTTGCTGGTGATGTCGCGCTCGCCGAAGTAGACCTTCCCCTTCGTGGGGCGTTCAAAGCCCACTATCATTTTGAAGGTCGTTGTCTTGCCGGCGCCGTTGGGGCCCAGCAGACCAACGATTTCGCCCGTCTTCACGGAAATCGACACGCCATCCACGACGCGGCGGTTGCCGAATTCCTTGACGAGACTGGAGGTCCGGATTTCGAGCTTCTCCATACAGGCACCCGGGGGAGGAAGTGGGCGGCACTTTAGGCCGAAGGCCGTCTTGTAGGGAAGCGGGGGGACGGCGACAAGGACGAATGGTGCCCCGTGACGGCTGGTGGGATGGATTTTCGGCACAATGGATGGTTGAAATGAGTACGGGGGAGCGGGTAAGCTTCCGGTCTCTCCGCCACATACCAGTCTTCATGGTGCGGCCGCACCCTCTCGCGGCCCGCTGCCGGGAGCTTCGTTGGCTGCGGGGAAGTCTGCGGGAGTGCTCTTTCATGGAGTTTATCGACTACGCGATTTTCGGCATCTACATGGCGGTGGTGCTGGGGATCGGATTCTACTTTTTCCTGAAAAACGAGAGCGGCGAGGATTACTATGTTGGGGGGCGTTCCATACCGGCCCACCATGTTGGTGTGTCGATTGTGGCGACCGACGTGGGCGGGGGATTCTCCATCGGCCTGGGCGGTGTCGGCTTCGTGATGGGGCTGGCGGGGAGCTGGCTGCTTTTTACCGGCCTGGTCGGGGCGTGGCTTTCCGCCGTCTTTCTCATCCCGCGCATCAAGGCCATCGACACCGAGCACAAGATGATGACCTACCCGGATTTCCTGCGTTGGCGCTACGACGGCAAGGTGGCACTCGTCGCCGCCATGATTTCCGGCATCGGCTATCTTGGCTTCACTGGCGGACAAATCCGGGCGGGAGCCACCCTGGCCGCGAACACAGTCATCACGAAAGCGCCCTTCGGCATGGACCCCATGCAGTTCGCGCTCTGGGTGATTGCCATTGTCACGATCCTCTACACGGCATCGGGGGGCCTGAAGGCGGTGATTTACACGGATTCCGTGCAGTGGATCATCCTGCTCGGCGGCCTGATTTTCGTCGCGATTCCGTTGACGCTCATTGAGCTGGGCGGGTGGAGCGCCATCACCGCGCAACTCCCCGACGAATTCTTCTCGTTGTTCAACATCGAGCCGATGACGTTCATCAACTGGATGATCACGATCATCCCTATCTGGTTGATCGGCATGACGCTGTACCAGCGCATGTTTGCCTGCCGCGACGAGAAGGAGGCAAAGAAGGCGTGGTACATCGCGGGATTCTTTGAGTACCCCATCATGGCCTTCACCGGAGTGATTCTCGGCATGTGCTCGCGCGTGGCCTTTCCGGAATTGCCCGATAGCGCCGCGGAGCAGGGCCTGCCCATGCTGATCCGCGACATCCTCCCCGTCGGCGTCGCCGGAATTGTGATCGCTGCCTACTTCTCCGCCATCATGTCCACGGCGGACAGTTGCATGATGGCCTCGTCGGGCAACTTCACCAACGACGTCATCGAGCGCTACTTCATGAAGGGTGCATCGCACAAAAAGGTGGTGCTCGTTTCCATGATTGTGACGCTCGTCATCGGGGTGACGGCCGTGCTGCTGGCCAGCGTTGCATCCACGGTGCTCGACGCCATCATGCTCGCGTATGCCTTCATGGTGTCGGGGTTGTTCGTCCCGACGCTCGGAGCCTACTTCTGGAAGCGGGCAAGTTCGGCGGGTGCCTTCTGGGGGATGCTGTCGGGCGGCGTCGTGGCGCTTGTTCTGATTGTGCTGGGCATGATGGATCGAACGCCCGGCTTCGTCGAGGCCCTGGGACTGGACGCGACGTTCTACGGCATTGTGGTGAGCGCGGTCGTCTTCGTCAGTCTGTCGCTTGGAATGCCGGACCGGGAGGCAGAGCCACAGCCGTCGGCCTGAGGCATCGCGTCAGGCCACGCCAAGCAACTTGTGCAGTTGCAAGCCCACGCGCCACTGGGGGTGGCGCAGGCAGTAGTCGAGCACCATGGCCGTGTTGCGTTGCTGATCCGGGCCGTCCATCGGCTGAAGAAAAAAGTGGTCAAAGTCGAGTTCAACGTACTTTTCCGGCTCGGCGCCCACTTGGGGGAAGACGAGTTTCAGCTCGTCGCCCGTGTCGATGACGAGGTCCGCGCCCGCTTTCGGGCTGACGCAGACCCAGTCGATTCCCGCAGGCGCACGCCGCGTTCCGTTCGTTTCGACGGCGACCTCGAAGCCGATTTCGTGCAATTCCTCGACGAGTTCGTCGTCGAGTTGCAGGAGCGGTTCTCCCCCCGTGCAGACGACGAAAGGTTGCGCGGTGCCGGTGATGTCCGCAGGCCAGGCGGCGCGAATGACCTCGGCGAGTTCAGCCGCCGTCTTGTAGTGCCCGCCCCGTGGGCCATCGATGCCGGTGATGTCCGTGTCGCAAAACTTGCAGATCGCCTTGGTGCGGTCGGCCTCGCGTCCCGTCCAAAGATTGCAGCCCGAGAAGCGGCAGAACACCGCCGCGCGTCCCTGCTGGGCGCCCTCACCCTGGATGGTGTGGTAGATTGTTTTGATGGCGTAGCCGCTCACGAGTGGTCGCGCCTTCCCGGAACGTAGGGCGCGGGGTCTTCGATTCCGGCTTCCGCGAAACCCTTGAGCCGCAGCCTGCACGAATCACATTCTCCGCACGCCAGCCCCTCGGGTGTGGGATCGTAGCACGAGTGTGTGATCCCATAATCCACACCCGCTTCAAGCCCCCGGCGAATGATCTGCGCCTTGGTCAAATGGAGCAGTGGCGTGTGGATGCGAATGGGCGCGGTGCCTTCGACGCCGGTCTTCGTTGCCAGATTCGCCATGCGCTCGAAGGCCTCGATGAACTCGGGACGGCAATCCGGGTAGCCGCTGTAGTCCAGCGCGTTCACCCCGATGAAGATGTCGCCGGTTCCGAGCACTTCGGCCCAGGCGAGTGCATAGGAAAGGAAGATCGTGTTCCGGGCGGGAACGTAGGTCAGCGGAATCTCGGTGCTCATGACGTCATCGGCGCGTCCCTTGGGAACGGCGATGTCGGCGGTCAGCGCGGAACCGCCAAAGCGGCGCAGGTCGATTTCGATGACGGCCTGGTCGACCGCGTCGAACGCAGCGGCAACGCGGCGTGCGGCTTCGATCTCGATGCGATGGCGCTGGCCGTAGAGAATCGTGAGCGCATACAGGGCGTAGTCCTCCTGCCGCGCGAGCGCCGCGCAAGTGGCGGAATCAAGGCCGCCACTGAGGAGAACAACGGCTTTTTTCTGGGGCGTGACGGTCAAGTCGTTCAATTCCAGTGGTCTGAGAAATTTCCCGCGTGGGGCGGAAGAAGCGACACCAAGGGAGAGCGCTCCTGCAAGCAGGAATCGTACTGGGCCTTCATGGAGGGGAGACGATTCCTGGCAAAACCTCGCCCGCCTTTCCCGCCAATTCCACGTGGCAGAAATCCGCCAGAGCGGAGGGCTCAGGGTTTACTTCGATCACCTTTGTCCCCAGCCCGAAGGCCTGCATGACCCAACGCTGGATGTAGGGGAACATTCCCGTCGTTCCCACGACCAGCAGCACGTCGGGCCTGCCTGCCGCCAGGAAACGCTCAACGGCGGCACAGGCGTCCATGCGGATGACCTCGCCGAACCACACGACATCCGGCCGTCCCAGATGACCCTGTGGAGTGAGCAGGGGAAACGGTGGCCGAACGGGAATCTCTCCTTCAGCGTAAACGTGATCCGTCACCGTGCATCGCACCCGGCGGATCGAGCCGTGAATCTCGTGAACGTTTTGATTTCCGGCGCGCTGGTGCAGGCCGTCGACGTTTTGGGTCAGCAGCAGGAATGCTTCCTTCCGCCGTTCGAGTTCGGCGAGGGCTTGATGTCCCGCATTCGGCAACGCCTTCTCCACTTGTTCCAGCCGCGCGGCGTACCACTCCCACACGAGTTTGGGATCGCGCGCGAATCCCTCAGGCGACGCGAGCTGCATGGGGTCGAAAGTCGCCCAGAGTCCCTGCTGTGCATCGCGAAACGTCGGGATGCCGCTTTCGGCGGAGACGCCCGCGCCGGTGAGGACCAGTACGCGCCGTGCTTCGGCAAGCAGGCGGGCAGCTTCTTGAAGAGCTTTCTCCACGATCCCGCTTTCCCGTGCCTAATTTCCCACGACGACCGTATGGGAAGCCGGGGCGCTCAGGTTCTTTCCATCGAAAACAGTCAGCGTGATCGTGTAGCGTCCCGGAACGAAAATGCGCAGTTCGGCGTTCACCGCTTCGCGCGTCTGGTTGGGGCGCAGGGAGTAGTTGGTGACCTCCAGCCCCTCGACAACCCACTGGTAGCGCAGGGGATCGCCGTCCTCATCGCTCGATGGACTCGCATCCAGAACGACCGGTTGGTTGATGTTGATTTGTTCGGGGGGAGGGACAAAGGCGGCCAATGGAGTGGCGTTTGCCTTTCCCGAATTGAGCAGGATCATCGCCCCGTAGCCTCCTCCTGCCAGAACGGCCACCACGAGAAGAGTCAGGACAATTGCCTTGATCGGAAGCGAACGGCGCGACCCGGACATCGCCCGGAAGGAGCCGCTGCTGCTGCGGGGTAGCGGAGATTTCGCAAGCGAGCCCGAGGACCCAAGATGTTGAGAAGATGAAGAGGACGAGGAGGAGTCGAGCGAACCACCGCTGTCGGGCAAAAGGTTTGCCGACGACGAAGACGGGTACAGGTACGAGCGGTCCTCGTCCAGGTCGTCCGCCAACCGCGAGCGCCCCATCATCTCCATCGGTTTCGTTGCAGGCTGACTGGTGGCGCGGGGCGAAGACGCGGCAGGATCTGGTGATGAAACCGCCGAGTCTTCTCCCGATTCACTGGCTGTGGCGGCTGGAGGAGTTGACTCCACGCGGCGTGCCCGCGCCTCGGGTGCGGGCGTTGGCGGCGTTGGTCTTGCCGCAGGCGGGGGAGAGGCGACAACGGGGACGGAGGGCTTGCCCGCCCCCGGGGCAAGCAGCGCGATCGCCCGCCGCAAATCCCGCAGCGTCGAAATCCCCTTCTGTCCCGAAGGATCATGGAGCCGAAGCAGTATCTGCTCGATTTCGCTGTCAACGCCCAGCATCGAAATCGAACGGGAACCTGTTTCCTGCAAGCGTTCCTGAGACTTGGCCAATGCGGCGGCAACCGGTACGACCGTCTGGGCCGTCGCCATGAAATAGAGCAGGTCCTTGAGCCGCTGCATCCCTGCTTCCAGGGGGAATCCATGTTCTGCCAGATAAACGCCACCGACTTCCGGCGTTTCCAGCAGGCGGCGGAAGAAACGGCTCTGGGGAAGGCGTCCGGGAACCAGCGAGCCGGTGGGGTAGCGGGTGGCGACACGCAGCATGTTCCAGCGCAGCTTCATGGAGCCGAGCGTCAGATGGTCGAAGCCGATGCCGTGCGCCTCGAACTCGCGCATCAAATCGACGAGCAGCAGACTCCCTTCCGCCCAATCCGGGCCCTTCACGAAAGTCTTGTGCCGCACGAGCGTTTCGAGCGTCGCGCCATCCATGTGCTCGCCGTAAACGCAAAACTGCCCTTCGACTTCCTCGGAGAAGAAGAGACGTTGGAGGCCGGGATGTTCGATCGAGGAAGATATCGTTATTTGCCGGCGGACGGCGCGGCTTGCTTCTTCGTCGAGATTCAGGCGTTTGGAATAAACGCGCCGAACCGAGCGGTGCCCCGTCCAAATGTGTTCGACAAGCTGGTCCTCGTAGAAGGCATTCTCGTCGATGTGACTGGTGAACTTCCAGCCATTCCCTTCCTCGATCATGCGAGCACCCTCCGTGGAAATTTTGCGAGGGCCCGCGCGGCATTCTCGTAGCCGCCGATCTCCAGGTTGTTGAATGCTTCCAGGGACTCAGAAATCATCTCGCCCAGTTCCTTGCTTCCGGCGGCGGAGCGGATGGTGACCTGCATCCTTTCGATTTCCTCCGGGGTTGCCGTGGGCATGCCGTCTTCCTCGATCAACTGGAACGGGGTACCCGCCGCGAATCCGGCCATCATGGCGCCCCACTCAGCCACGTCACGGCGGGCCGATTTCGACGCCAGGCGAAAAACGAACGCGTCTGGATTCGTCTCCAGACGCTCATTGATGCGCCTCCACAAACCGGTGTCCCGCAGGTAAACCAGACCCCCGGGTGTTACGCGGTAGCACTCCGCCGTGACGCGTTTGTGCGTCAGCGTCAGGTCGTGCAGCGCGGCCAGGGCCGCGAGTGTCTGGAACGCGGCTTCCTCGAAGACATCGCGCCCCGTCGCCTGCAGAGCCCCGCGGCCGCTGGGGGATTCCAGCGGCACACCGGAATACTCCAGGCGCACATAGCACAGCGCATCCTCCGCCCGCCAAGCGTCGATCAGCAGGGCCACCCGGGGATTGATCAGGAGCGCCTCTTGTTGCAAATCAACCGCTACGGCCTCGGTATCAAAGTTGGAATCTTCCAAGGCAATGCGGTGGTACATCACCCGTGTGCCTGTGGATCGCTCGCGGGCTTCAGATATTTCCGTCCGGCCGATTTTTTCGACCGGCTGGAGAACTTCATACAAATGTGAACGGTCCGTGAACTCCATCTGTCCCCCGCCGGATGGAAAGGAGCTTCGTTTCCCAATTGTCAGGCTCAGAATAACGGCCTCATCTTACTGCAACTCTATAGGACACGCCAAATACAATCGTCAACGGCTTGGACATCAAGAGGGAAAAAACAGTTCCCCACCAAAACAGAGGGTAAAACTACCCGAACAGGCGCTCCACGAGCCCTACTTCGCTTCGGCGGCCACGTCGGTAATGATCTCGTCGAGCGAGCGCCGGGGCTTCCATCCGATGGCGCGGCCGATCTTGTCGATGCATGGCAGCCGCCGCTGCATGTCCTCGAAGCCGTCGGCTCCGTAAACAGACTCGTAGGGGACCAGTTCGATGGGTGAACTGCTCTTTGTCAGGGCTACGATTTTCCGGGCCAGATCGAGAATCGTGATCTCCTGGGTCGAGCCAATATTGAAGACCTCGCCCGTTGCCCCCTCTGCGCCCATCAGGGCTTCAATGGCTTCGACCACGTCGGAAACGTGGCAGAAGCAGCGGCTTTGCTCTCCCGTACCGTAAACGCTCAGGGGAGCGCCAGTGAGCGCGCGCCGGACAAAGCTGGGAATCACCATCCCGTACTGCCCCGTCTGACGGGGGCCGGCCGTGTTGAACAGGCGGACGACGATCACGGGCAGGCGTGTTTGCTTCCAGTGTGCCAGCGCCAGAAACTCGTCGAGTGACTTGGCGCACGCATACGCCCAGCGATGCCGCGACGTGGCGCCTTCCAGCCGGTCGCCGTCCTCGCGAAACGGCACATCCATCGACTTGCCGTAGACTTCCGATGTCGAGAAGATCATCGTCCGCCTGCGGTAGCGCGCCGCACAGCGCAGGACCGCGTGCGTTCCACCGACGATCGTCTCGATGGTCCGCACGGGTTCCTCCATGATGAGATTCACGCCCACGGCCGAGGCCAGATGGTAGATCTCGTCGGCTTCGCGCACCAAGTCCTCGACGACGCGCTCGTGCAGCACGGTGTCGAAAATGAACTTGAAGCGGCCATCGGGTCCGTACTGGCGGTCGAGCTCCTCAATGTTCGAGAACTTCCCCGTGGAAAGGTCGTCGAGCACGATGACCCGGTTCCCTTTTTCGAGGAGTTTGTGCGCCAAATGGCTGCCGATGAATCCGGCTCCACCCGTCAGCAGACTCGTCCTTTGCGTCATTGACCTGCCTC
Organism: Candidatus Sumerlaeota bacterium; assembly: GCA_030156535.1. Classification (GTDB taxonomy): domain Bacteria; phylum Sumerlaeota; class Sumerlaeia; order SLMS01; family JAHLLQ01; genus JAHCAW01. The sequence continues at coordinate 163,446 of JASGMJ010000004.1, read as the reverse complement.
CCGTGCCGGTGTGCGGCGTTTGCTGCCGCCATTCCGGCGGAGTTCGTCTGAATGGGTCACGCGGAATCTCCCGCGTTGTTGCTCAGTAGGCGCTCCACGCTTCCACTTCCGAGGGCGTGACAAGAGTCGCGGCGGACTCGTTGAAGATGTACAGCGGTTGCCCGCCGATCCACCCTTCCTCGGCGGCCTGGCCGGTGGTCAGATGGATTTTGTACCAGCCATCGGCGGTTCTTTCTGTGCAGACGAAACGCTGGCCCGTCACCACCTTGGCGACAATGGGGGACGCATTCGAGGCGCCCAGCCCCGGCGCGGCGTAAACGGGAAACTCTGCGTAGTCGTCGATGTCGCGCGAGTCGTCTCCTTCGAGGGAATCCGCTTCCACCACGATGCTGCACACGGGCGTCGATGCTGTTGAAACTCGGGTGACGAAGCTGTTGGAGAGCCAGCCCGAGCGGTACGTCAATTTCGGCTGCACCTTGATCGCGTCGGCGTAGACCCGCCCGGGGAGACTGGTGTTCGGCCGGCCCGTGACGCTGCTTTCGAGAATCTGCACGCTGTAGGGCACGGCACGGTCGAATGAGTATTCACCCAGGGAAACCCAACTGTTCGGGAAGGACTCCTTCTCGAACTCAACGGTGATGGTGTACGGCGAGGCCGCACTGTTGTCCGTCCCATAGGAATCGACGGCTATCCACCATGTTCCCGGCGTGACAGCATGGGTAAGGCTCCAATCATTCCGGGCTACGCAGCTTGTATTGGCAAGTGCGCTGAGCAGGTGGATGTCCACGTCCCTGGACGGATAGCCGGTGTGATCGACGGTGATGGTGACGTTCTGTGGCTGCGAGACGGTGAAGCGGTACAGGCGCTCGGGGCCGTTTTCCGGAACTCCCGACCCCGTGGGCGAGTAGCTGTCCCAAGTGTCATCCCCACCAACGGTGGTGTGAGTCGCCACGTACTTCTGCGTACCGATCAGATAGGGATCGGCATGCGTTCCGGTGCCGCCGCTGACTCCGGCCGAGCCGTTCTGATCGAGGACGACATCGGTCGTGCCGCCGAGATGGGTGATTCGGTAGGTGACGCCCGTGGCGTTGGCATCGGTAGGATAGGTGGCAAAGAGCTCCGCGCTTCCCCGCTGGGTGGGCGTGAAGGAAAACGTCGCGCTGTCGGCCCCGCCTGTACCCGTGAACTCGGAGTAACGCGCGCCGCCGCCCGTCAAGACAACGCGGTTCGCGTCGTCGGCTGCATCGGCCACCGTGCTCTTCGCAGCGCTGTCGACCCAGGTGCCCGACTCGGAATAATCCGGCGCTGCCGAGCCCGTGGACGTCCGGCTTTCGTGCACCGTTGCCGGAGGCATCGGAAGGAACACGCGCCACCAGCTGTTTTCCTGTGGAGAGACGAAGAGGTGGTTGCCCGTCACTTGGGTGACAATGTCGTAAGCCGTCGAGGTGCCCGCCCGGCAGTTCAGTGCAGTGACACCCGTGTTGACTTCAACGAACGCCAAACAGGGACGCGTGTTGCCATAGTAGAACTCGTCGGCCTCCCACCAACCGTGGTAGTAGGCACAGGTGTATTGATCGTTCGCCGAAGAACGAGAAATGCCGAAATGGAGATGGGGGCCCGTCGAGTTTCCGGTGTTGTCGGAGAGCGCCACGACTTCGCCACGCGTGACGGATTGCCCGGCGGACTTTAGTGCTCCCTGGTAGTCGAGATGCCAGAAGTTGACGCGATACGTTTCGCCCTCCGCCGCGTGCGAGAAGAACATGTAGTTGCCGCCGCCCGAATGATCGTCCGTCGGGTAGTCCTCGTACAACGACGTCACAGTTCCGTCAGCAATTGCCCGCAGACTCGTCCCCGTGCCCATGCCATTGTCCGTGCCTGAATGGTTGTCATAGGCGTGGCCATTGCCAGCCGTCGGGTCGCCGGAAACCCAGCCGGTCCAATCGGCCAAAGTGCCGGTGTCGCGGTCGAGATCGAAGGCCGCCGTCATGCGGTAGACGGCCGGGTCGAATGGAAAGGAAAACCCGGGCGAAGTCTTGGCCAATCCTCCCTGTGCGAACGCAATGCCGGACAGGAGGGACAGAGCAGCTGTGGAAAGCGCGCAAGTCATCTGCTTCATTGCTTCACTCCTTTCCCGTCACAACGACATTGAGGGACTTGTCAAGGTAGGCAAGGCGGCCACTGTCCAGCACGCGGGGCTGCGTTCCGGGGGCGAGGCGTTGCGCGGCTCCACTGGTAACGTCAAAGGTACGGATGACGGCCTTCTCACCAATCTCCTGCGCTTCGTAGGCGAGGCGGCTTCCCTTGTCCAGCCAGACGAAGGTATCCGATCTGCCAACAGGCACGTCGTAGGAGCCGGGCTCAAGATTTGTCAACTGGCGCAGCCCGGAGGTCTCAAGGTCCATCAGGAAAAAGGCACCGCGTCCCGCGCGGCTGGAAATGAAGAAGAGGCTCCTGCCGTCCGGTGTGAAGACGCCGCTGTAGTCGTAACCCGGAGCGTCGGTGAGTTGACGGACGCCGCCGCTTTCGAGATCGGCCAGCCAGAGATTGCTGTCGATCAGGCGAAGGAACTCTTCTTCGCTTTCCGGGTTGTTCGCCTTCCAGGGTGTCCAGTCCTCCGGATAAGCCGTCAGGCAGAGTTTCGATTCATCCGGCGACCAGGCCACGAGCGTCACGGGCTTGTCGAACGCGAGAGGTGTTTCCGTGCCCTCGCGCCAGAGAGTGACGCTGAAGTCGCTCTTGAGTACGGCAATCGTTTTGCCGCTTGGTGACGGGTAGCCGCGCAGGGCGTCCGTTGCGACGTATTCGTCGATGGCGCCGCCGGACGTCAGGATCGCCAGCGTGCTGCCCTGCTCCAACTCATAGCCGTGGGAAATCTCCGGTGCGCCCAAAGTCACGAGAGGGCGTCCACCCGCCATCATGCCGTGCAGCTCGTGAATTGGCACCGGCAGGTCCGGTTCCAAGGTTTCCGTCTTCTCCCCTGTACTGGCGAGAAGTTTGCCTTCCGCTGCGAAGAACGCAGGAGCCGCAGGCAACAACCCCGCGGCGAAGAAGCAACAGACACTCAACCATTTCCAATCGGGACGTATACGCATCCTTGCACCTCGTGCTCGTGTCGTTGTCCCCCCGCTCTCCGTCTAGGCTCTTGTCACCACTGGCTGCTCTTCCTTCGAGACGTGAATTTCCATTGTTTCACCCTTCTCGCGGAGCACCTTGCGAAGGTGCGACGCGAGGCGTGGCATGACAATCACTTCACTCTCGAAGTGTCCGGCCATGACCACGTTGATGTTTCGGTCACGGGCGTCCACGCATTGGTGATGCGTCAATTCGCCCGTGACGAGGGCGTGCGCGATGCCCGGCTTCCAGCAGCGCAACGCTTCGCCTCCCGCTCCCGAGCAAATTACGATGCGCTTGATTCGTTGCATCGGGAGGCCAACGAACGAAACGCGCTTGGACCCCAGCGCCTCGCCGACGTTTGCCGCAAACTGGCTCAGTGGGTATTCCACCGAAAGATCACCAATGATCCCAAGGCCGTTCAACTCGCGCCCCTTTTCGTCCTTTTCCCTGGGCTTCAGGAAACCGCGTTGCACGACGTCGAGGCGCTCTGCGATTTCACCATTTGTCCCTTCGGGGACATGGTCGAGATTCGTGTGCAGCGCGATCAGGCTGATCCCCTCGCGAATCAGTTGAGCCACGAGGCTCTGAATCGGAGCCGTCTCGGCGAGATGGCTCAGCGGGTTGAAAATGAGCGGGTGGTGCGTGATGATCGTGCGGACTCCCAGGGCCTTCGCCTCCGCCACGACGGCGGGGCTTACTTCCAGGGCCAGCAGGATCTTCCCTGTCGGCCGGTCCGGCGATCCCACTTGCAGGCCGACGTTGTCCCACTCATCCGCCAGGCGGAACGGGGCGTAGGCATCCAGAACTTCAAGCAGCTCGCTGACTTTCATCGTTTACGTTCCTTCGTGTGATTCGTTCAGGACTTGCAGAAGTGCCAGCCCGTTTTCGTCGAGCCTTCCGCGCTGGCGCAAACTCTCCAGTGTTTCCACGACCACAGTCCTTAGCCCGAGGTCGCGCGCGCAATTGTTCGCGACCAGCAGCAACTGTGTGTTCGCCGGGTCGGCTTCCAGCCGATAGCGCAACTCCATCCCCGCTTGTGGGTACATTCCCGTGGCGATCCATACCAGCGAGGCCTGCTCGTCGTACCCTTGTGCCAAGCCGTACATCGCGCCGCGTTGACCCAGCATCCCGATCAAATGCAGGCGCTCGAGCGCATCCGCCCATTGGCGTTCCTTGGCGGCGGCCTGCATGAGCGCCAGGTTGAAGTCCTCGTTGCGCAAGCGGGGACGGGGCAGGAGGCGCGCGGCGTGTTCCAACTGCACGAAAGCCTCGCCGGTGGCCTCGGTGGCTTTTGCGGAATCACCGCGCGCCGTGTAGATCGCCGCCAGCATCCACTCTGATTCGCCGAGCAGACGCGCGACCGAGGGACGGAACGGGAGAATCGCCTCCGACCGCTCCAGCAACGCCGAGGCTTCCTCGAAATTCTCGGGGCGAATCAGATTGAACTGCCCCGAACTGAAACGGGTCTTCTCCCGCTGAACGAGAAAGAGTGCGAGGTCGAAGACGACTTCGGGGTCGTTGGGATTCAGAGCGTAGGCCTTGCGCAGGTTCGTCTCGGGACGCAGGGACCCGGGCATTCGCGCCTGCTCGCGGCGTGCCTCGCGCAGAAGCAACTGGGCTCTGACTTCGCGTATCGTCGCGCCCGGCAGCCACAGTGCCGCCAGCACCAGCAGAACCGCCGCTCCCCACACGGCCGAGCGTCGGGCGGGCACCGGAGCTGAAGCGCCAGCGAGATTCTTCTGCGCGGCCGGACGCGGTTGTGCCGTTTCCGTGGATGCCCCGGCGCGTCTCTCCCGCATCTCGTCGTTTCGTTTCTTCCTGACCATGAGGCGATCCTTGGCAGGCTCCCAGACGGGTTTCAAGCCGGATTGCCCCGCTCGCAAAAGCAAATGGCGGGGGAGGCGGCACGGGGGGCGGTGGGCTCAGCCCTTTCGCGCACGGTCCAGGACGCGCTGGTAGACGGCCTCGGTTTTCTCCGCAATCATTTCGGGGGTGAAGGAGTGCTGCACCAGTGCCTTGCCCGCGAGAGCCATTTCGCGCGCCCGGCCCGGATCGTTGAGCATCTCGATAATGGCGGCGGCCAGGGGCTTCGGCGCGCCCGGCGGCACCAAGAGGCCCGTCTCGCCATTGCGCACGGACTCGCAGACGCCGCCGACGTCGGTGGCCACGACGGGCAGTTCGCTCAGGAAGGCTTCGAGGATCGACGTGCCCAGCGACTCGCCGCTGACGGGCGTCAGAGCGAACAGATCCATTGCCTTGTGCAGGCGCGGCACGTCCTTGCGGAAGCCCGTGAGCTGGAGTTTGTCGCTGATCCCCAGTTGCCCGGCCTGTGCCTCGATGGCCGGGCGGCTTCGTCCTGTTCCCACGAACAGAAACCGGGCGTTCGGATGGGCGGCGAGAATGGCGGGCGCGGCCGCGAGCAACACGTCGTGCCCCTTTTCGGGAGCGAGGCGCCCCACGACTCCGATCACCTGGTGCTCCGGCGCGTAGCCCAGCTCTGCGCGGACTTCCTCGCGGGTGGCTTCGATCTGGAAGCGACCGGGGTCGGGAGCCGAGTAAATCGCCGTAAACTCGCCCGGCGGCACGAGACCCTTCAGCAGCGGAATCACCTGAGGGCTGATCGTGATGATGTGGGCGACGCGGGAATACAGCCAGCGATTCAGCAGGTGCTTGGCCACGGGGAAGGTGTTGTGGCGCGTGCGGACGATGGGCGGGCGCGTGGCGCCGAAGCCCATCAGGGCAAAATGCACGACCCAGGAGTCCTGGCTGCCATGCGTATCAATGATGTCGTACTTTTCCGCGCGCAGATGCTGGCGCACCTTCCGGACATCGCGCCAGAGCGAAGCAGGATGGAAGCCGCGTGCGAGTTCGACGTCCTCGAAGACGGCAATCCCCTGGGCGCGGGCACGCTGGATCGTCTCGGCGCCACGGGGAGCGAGCACGCAGACATGATGGCCCCTTGCCCGCAGCCCTGCGGCAGTCGTCAGGATGCGATTGGGCTGTCCGCCCCAGGCATGGTGCATGTTCGTGTGAAGAATTCGCAGCTTGCGCACTATGCTCCTCGTGTTTTGCATTCCCTTTGACGCCCGGGGAGGGGCGACAAGCGCAACTGGAAAGGGCACGAAGCGTGCCGCAATGCCCCGCCCAAGTTGCGCGGGCTGGCGTCGAATGTGGTCAACCGTCATCGTTTCGCGCTTGACGCCGCGGCCCGAACCCCCCAAGGTCTGCCCTACGCTGCCCTCAACTGGGGGTGTTGCGTCTCAAGCAGAAGCCCTCCGCTTCTCACCCGCAAGCGCCGCTGGTTGCGACCGGGTTATGAAAAACGATCGGTTTTCTTCCACGTGGCCGTGGCCACCGGGTGGATTCGTTTTCGGCGGAGAGTGCTTTTCAGGCGGCTCTCCGCCGCGCGATTTTTTACCCGGAGGTTTTGCCATTAAGCCAAACGCCCGCATCAACGAGCAGATTCGTGTGCCCAAAGTTCTCCTGATCTCTGAAACAGGAGAGCAGATCGGTGTCGTCCCTGTTGAGGACGCCCGTCGACGGGCCGTGGAAGCCGAACTCGATCTCGTCGAAGTGGCCCCCCAAGCCAACCCTCCCGTCTGCCGTATCTATGACTACAAGAAGGTCATCTACGAGCAGAAGCGCCGCCTCAAGGAATCGCGCAAGAAGGCCCGCACATCCGAACTCAAGGAATGCAAGATGCGGGTGACCATCGACCCGCACGACCGCATGACGAAGCTGCGCAACGTCCGCCGGTTCCTGGAGAAGGGCGACAAGGTGAAGTTCACCCTCCAGTTCCGTGGGCGCGAAGTCACCAAGCCCCAACTCGGGCACGCGCTCGTCAAGGCGATTGAGGGAGACCTGAAGGACATCGGGGAAATCGAAAAGCCCGCTGCCCGGCAGGATCGCTTCATCACCCTGATTATGACCCGGCGCAAGGATTGGAAGCCCGGCAAGACTGACTCCGGGCCTCTTGAACCCGAACCGCTGGACGACGACGAATAAACTCCGGCGCCTTTCGCGCCGTTACCTATCGCAGGAGAATTACCATGCCAAAGATGAAAACAAAGAGCGGCCTCTCCAAGCGCGTCAAGCTCACCGCTTCCGGCCGTGTGAAGCACAAGAAGCAGGGTTTGCGTCACATCCTTACCAAGAAGTCCTCCAAGCGCAAACGTCACCTCCGTTCGCTGGTCCTCGTCAACAGCAGCGACGAGAAGCGCATCAAGGAAATCCTGCACATCTAACGGGCTTCGCGCCGCTGCCCCATCCATCGCCACATCATCGGAGTGACTAACTCATGGCTCGCGTAAAAAACACCCCGGCAACCAAGTCCCGCCGCAAGAAGATCCTGAAGGCAGCGCGTGGCGCCTACAGTGGCCGCCATCGCCTCTTTAAGAGCGCCAAGGAAACCGTCCAGAAGGGCTGGCAGTATGCCTATAACGACCGCAAGCTCAAGAAGCGCGAATACCGCGCGCTCTGGATCGTCCGCATCAACGCGGCCTGCCGCGAAAACGGGATGGCCTACTCGCGCCTCATCAACGGGCTGAACATGGCCGGTATCGAGATCGACCGCAAAATGCTCGCCGAAATCGCCGTGAATGATCCGGCAGCCTTCACCTCCATCGTCGAGACCGCCCGCAAGGCACTCGAAACCTCGAAGGAGCCGACGGCTGCACGTCAGGTCCCCCGCATCTGACGAAATCCCGTCTCACCGCTTGATCCCCCAACGCCGTCTCTCTACCGTAGGAGAGACGGCGTTCTTATTCCACGGCCACCCGGGAGCAAGCCTTGCGGGTTCTCATTGTGCTGAACACCTACGAGCAGGACGGCCCCGGCCAACTCCTCTTCCGTCTCTGCCAGCGCCTTGTTCCCATCGAGGGATTGCGCCTTTCCACAGTTGCGCTCAGCCGTGGCGGCCCCCTGATGGATCGCTTCCGCGAACTCGGCATCGGAACCGAACTCGTCGAGTCCAGAGGGAAGGCTGGCTTTGGGCGCCTGCGCGCGTGGGCACGCCGGCTCGTGCGCCGTTCCGACCGCCCCGACGTCATTCACACGCATTTGCTCTGGCCCGACCTCGCGATGCGCCTCGTGGGACGCGAGCTTCAGGGGATTCCATTACTCTCAACGTGCCACGGCCTCCACGCTCTCGACGAAAAGGGGCGCCTCAACGGACTGCTCTATCGTCTGCTGGAGCGGATGACCCGCAGGCGTTGCGCGGCATGGGTTGCCATCTCCGAACATGTCCGCCAGGGCCTTCTGGCCTCCGGTTATCCCGAGGCGAAGGTGCATCTGATTCCCAACGGCGTGGACTGCGTGCAGGTACATCCGCTCAGCGAGCCCCGGCGCGTTGAAATCCGCGACCTGTTGGACGTCGAGCCGGATTCGCCGCTGATCGTGGCGGCGGGCACGCTCAGGGAGCTCAAGGGGCACGACGTGCTGATCGACGCGATGCCGGCGATTCTGGCGCAACACCCCAGCGCGCGTCTGTTCATTTTCGGGGACGGTCCACTGCGTGATGAGTATCGCGCGCGGGTCGAGCGCATGGGGCTCGGCGGCCACGTCAAACTGATCGGCCTTCTTTGCACGATGCTTCCGGAAGTACTGGCGACGGCTGACGTCGTCGTTCACCCCAGCCGGATCGAGGCTTTCGGCCTTGTGGCGGGGGAGGCTCAGGCCGGAGGGACACCCGTCGTTGCCAGCAGGGTGGGAGGGCTGCCCGAGATCGTGCGTGACGGCGAAACGGGGTTCTTGGTCGAATCCGGCCGTGCGGATCAAGTCGCGGAGAAAGTCTGTCTGCTGCTCGCCGACCCCGAAAAACGCCTCGTCATGGGAGCCGCCGGGCGCGCGTTCGTGAACGAGTTCTTCGAGATCGGCGACACAGCCGAAGGCTATCTCGAACTCTGGAAGCGTCTTTCAGGCAGGAACCCGGAGGATGACGCCGAATCGATGGAGCAGCAGGAACGCGACCAGGCAGTTTCGGCGAAGGAGTTTGAACTCTCCCGCTGAACGAAGGGAGAATCTCGAATTGTCTTGGCGCACGGGCGGCTTGCAGGCTCGTCTCAAGCCCAGAAGCTCGATTGACGGACGTGCCCCATGACTGAACCGCAGGACCCCAAAGACAAGGAACCCGGCTCCGCGCGCGAAGAAGGCGATTGGACCTGGGAACGCCCCGAGGACGGTGCCCCCGTGTATGGCGCCGACGAGGACGAGCCCGTGGCGTTCGAGCCGCCGACGGCAAAGGTGGAGGAACCTTCCTCCGTCCCACCCGAGCAAACTCCGCCCCCTCCCGCCCAGCCTGCAGGAGTCGGCCCCGCCCGCACGCCCGAAGAGGCCATGGCAGCCCGGCACGTGGCACAGCCCGCCGAGCCCCCTCAGCCCGGCCAGTACCCGCCTCCGCCCGAGCAGTGGGCGCCCAACTGGCAGCCCGATTACTACGGAGTTGGCTACCCCGAGAATTCCGGCTACGCGCAGGCGCAGGGCTACCCGCCTCCGCCCGCCAATTATCCGCCATCCCCGTATGGCCCCGTCGCTCCCGGCCCGGCCTTCCAGCCCGTTCCGCAGACCGTGCCGAACTCTTCCACCACGATGCTGACCCTTTCCCTCTGGTCCGCGTTCCTGGGGCTGATCTTTGCCATATGCTGCCAGCCGATCGGGATCATTGCCGGAGGAGCGGGGTGCTTCATGGCATGGCAGGTACGCCGCAACAACGAACGCGGCTCCGATCAGCACAAAGTTGCCGGGCATCTGCTTTGGGTGAATGTCGTGACGATCTTAGTCTCCTTCATCCTTTTGCTTCTGACCATGGCCATACAAATACTCATGCCTGATCTTGCCGAGCAAATGAACCCCTTCCTGCAGTAGAACCGAAGCCGAAATGACGGACGGGACGGCCCAAGAATCCGAAACATTGAGCGAGGCGCCGGGCGAGCAGCCGGTGCATGGCCGTTCCTCGTCCGTGCTGCGATGGGGCTTGTTTGCCGCGGGTTGCCTGGCCGCCGTGTGGGCCTTCCTGCAAGGCGCCTACTTCTTGCGATCCAACGTGGCGCTGTTCTTCGACGGTCCGGGCGGACCGCTTGGCGTGTTCTCCGGCCTTGTGTCGGACGACTGGTCGTTCTCCCTGCGCCACTGCCCGCCGCTCGCGCTTCTCGCGGCTCTGTTCGTTGCGGGAATCACCACGCTTCTGGGCTTCCGCGTGCAGGTGCTGCTCGGCGTTCGCCTGCCAATGCGTCTGGCAATCTGCACCGGGTTCGTTCTGGGACTGGGTGTTTCCGGGATTGCCTTCGAGTTGCTCACGATGGCGCGGCTGCTGTACCTGCCGCTCGCGTGGCTTGTCTGGATCGCGCTCTTCGCGGGGACAGAGTGGGGGATTCGCCGCCTTGGACGCAGTGGCCGTTGGCGCGATCTTCCTTTTCTCTTCGGCGTCGAGCCCGTCCCGGAGAAGGATCCCGTGGAGGAACGGGTATTCTGGTGGGCGGGCGGCGTGCTCGTTCTGCTCATCACCCTGGCGATTTTCTGGCACGCGCTGCTGTTCCCCGAGACCTACTGGGACTCGCTGATCCTGTATCTGGGCTACGGCCGGATGACTTTTCTGGAGCACGGTTTTCCCTTCAAGGCAGTCGGGCAGGTGGGGATCGGCCTCGGGGCCAACTACCCGCATTTGTTCTCCACCTACGGTGCCGTGGCCGGGACCATGTTCGGTCATTGGTCGGACGTGGCCCAGCGTTTCGCCGCGCCCCTGGCCGGGCTCCTCACGACGATTCTGATTTATGATGCCTGCCGGCTGGCCGGAATGCGCGCGGCGTTCGCGATGGCGGGGGCGCTGGCGTGGCGCCTGGTTCCGTACGGCGTGGCGTACTCGACGTATGCTTCGGACTACGCCATTGCGATTCTGCTCGTGGCTGCCTTCCTCGCGCTCGCGGTTGCCTTCGCACGGCGCCCGCATTGGGGCCTGTTCGCGCTGCTGACATTCCTCCCAGCCATTGGAATGCACATCAACTATCTGATGGGCATTTTGTGGGGACCGTGGATCGTGGCCGTTGTCGCTGCGTTGTGGCGTCGCGATCCCTCGGGCGATTCCGCCCTCATCCCCGTGGGGCCGTTCCGGCTTCTTGCCACGCGCCGCTTTTGGGCCGTGTTTCTGGTCTGCGCTCTTGCGGCCAGTACCTGGAACATCCGCAACTGGGTTCTGACCGGGAATCCGGTTTATTCTTTCTTCCCTAACCTCTTTCCCGCCAGTGTTCACATCAATCCCGAAGTCATGAAAAGCGCCGACCTGGAGTGGTTTCGCAATGGAGACGGGATTGGCCGTCTTGCCGAGCAGTTCGAGGACATCGAGAAGGGCCGTCCCTCCCGCGATCACGGCGACCCCGCCTTCCAGCGCGAAGCCAATCTGGGCGACCGCCTACGCGCCTCGTTCCTCTTCTGGCAGGGCTTCGAGACGTTCCGCGTGACGGATGACCAGCAGTTACAGCGCGGCCGGTGGCTCGACCGCCTGAAGTTCCTCTTCAGTCTCCGCACGACGCTGTTTCCGGGCGAACCGGAGCAGATCGAATCGCCAGGCGGGAACGAAGTCCGTCTGCTGTACTCGCGCCACGCCTACAAGATGGCGCCCGTCATGCTGGGATTCGCGATTCCGGGGTTGTTGCTCTTCCTTGCGGCCCTCGTGGCACGCAGGTTCACGCGCCCGGCGGATCGCACCACTAGGGTGGAGCTGCGTCCTTTGGTTGCGGGTGCGGCGGTTGCCTTCACGCTGCTCGGCGGACTTCTCGCGTACCATTATCTGCTCGCGGACTACTACCTTTACCAGATCATTCCGATTCTGCCAGCCGTGGCGTTTTTCGCTGCCGCCGTGTGGCTCCCCTTCGCGGAGCGCCGCCTCCTGCCCGAGCGTTTCCTGAGCAGTTTCCTTTTCCTCCTTATCCTTGTGGCGGGTTTCGTCCCCGGGTTGGCGATGGCGTTGCTGAACTTCAAGGTGACTTCCGGCGGCCGGGTTTACGGTCAGGAGTTCATTCCCCTGCGCATGGACGTTTTCCGACATCCCGGCCTGGAAACGGACGCATTCTACCGACTCCAGTATCAGGAAATGGCCGATGCCTGGCAGGCGGTGAACGAGCTTGCTGCCGGTACGCCGCTGCTGACTCACGACAACCGGCACCTGATGTACGATCCGTCCATCGAGCTGGTTCACCTCGACGACTGGGATGTTCAGCAAATCTACGGCAAGCCCGCGCAGGAGCGCCTGGCCTTCTTCCGCGAGCGCGGAATCGTCTATTACCTGCGCATCCCCAATGAAGCGAAACACACCGTCAACCGGCGGGCCGGGCTGGACGAACTCATCGAACGCGGCGATCTGGTCCTGCTGGAGCGTTTCGGGCCCAACGAGCTCTATCAGTTCGCCTACAGCCGGTAGGCCATCCCGGGCTTTGGGTGGAAAGAATTTGCAGCTTGACGTGACAGCGGCGCCGAAAGGCACTATACCTTTACGAAACGGAAGAAAACAGGCATCCGCCAGGCGGAAGCCGTGGTATGTGTAGAATTCTGACATCGTTGCATTTGACCCGGCGCCCGAAACCGGTCATTCATTACGGGATTGGCGCGGGCCGGAATGGCCGACGGGGCAGGAAACACCAAGAGACATTGCGAAAGGACACACAAAGATGAGGATCGCAGGCCTTCGATGTGGAACATTCATGACCCGGGCGGCCGCTTGTTTGCTCGCTGCCGGGATTGGCACCATGGCGACCATCGCCTCCGCCGCCATTCCCCAGGAATTCTCCTACCAGGCCTACCTGACGGACACCGCTGGCCAGCCCATCGTCGCGGGAAGCGTGGACGTCACCGTGTCCTTCTGGGATTCGCCCGTTGCGGGCACGCAGTTGGGGACGACCCAGAGCTTTACGGGTCTCGACCTGCTTGCGTCGCGCGGCTTCGTCAACGTGACGGTGCCGACGGCCAGCCTGACGCCCGCCGACCTCAATGGCGACATCTATCTGGAAGTGACCGTGGACGATGGCGGGGGCGTTGAGACCCTTGCGCCACGCCAGAAGGTCGTTGCCGCCCCCACGGCGCTGAACGCCGATGCTCTCGATGGCATCGACAGCGCCGACCTCGTGCAACTCTCCGGCGCGCAGACCGTGACCGGTACCAAGACATTCACCGCCATTCAGCGTCTCAACGTTCCCAACGTGAACACCTCGGCAAGCGGCACGACCGGCGCAGCCTTCAACATTACTGGCACGTCGATCGACCCCGCTGCCACCCGCGCGATTGGAACACGCGGCGCCGTGACGCACGTCGGCACGCCGGAGCCCGGTGGTCTTTCGGCTCCGACTTCGGTGCGTTCGCTCCAGGGCGTCGTCGGCGCCGTCAACAGCGAGGGCGGTACAAATACGACGCTCGGTGGCGGCTACTTCATCGCCAAGCTGCTGAGTTCCTCGACAGACGGTGCGTACCTCATTTCCGGTGTTTCGGCGGATGCGGAAGCCGAAGCCGGTGCGACGCTCAATCCCGGCCAGACGATGGTCGGCGGGCGTTTTGGCGTGGAAAACAGCACATCGGGCCCGGCCACAACGGTGGGCACGCTGGCAACGTCGCTCGGTACGGGCGGGGCTCTCGGCCCCGCTGCGGGTGCTGTCGCAATCGGTGGAGGCTCGGCTTCGTCCAACATTGGCGTGCTGGCGGCAGCCAACGCCGATCCGTTTGCACTTCCCGGACTGATTGCTCCGAATGCGTCGCCCCAGGGCATTGGCGTTTACGGCTTCAACAACATCCCCGGCGGCACGGCGGTGCTGGCGGACAATGGTGGCACGGGCGGCGATGCGCTGCGGGCCATTGGCACGTCCAGCCTTGAAGGCGATGTGACCATCACCGGCAAGGCCACACAGACTGTTTTGACGCCGACCGCGGCGGGAGACCTGACCACCAAGGATTACGTGGACACGGCCTTCGGCAACTTCACGCGCACCTACTGGGTGATCCCCTCGGGCGCGGGTGCCACTCCCGACGGAACCCTTGCCAACCCCTACGACGATCTTGTCGCCGCCTACGCGGATGCGAAGACCATCGGAGGCAGCTTCTACAACCGCGTCGCCATCGTCCTGACGCCGGGGCGCCACTCGATCAGCAGCCAGCTCGTCCTTGATACAGTGGGTGTGGACATCATGGGCTTTGGCCCGCTCAGCACGCACCTCGATGTCTCGGCGGATCCGGGCATCGTGATGAACGCCCCGACGTCCGGCTCCTACATCAGCAATATCAATCTGAATGCCCAGACTTCTCCCGCCACGAACGTGATTCTCAGCGTGCAGGGGAGCGGCATCGTGCAGAACGTCAACTTCCGCCGCCCCGGTGCCGCTACCGCGGGGAGCCTGGTCACCGTTGCCCTTCCGGCCTCGGCTACCTTCTCCTTCAACGGGTTCCAGAACTACGGCGGGGTGACGATCACCTCCTACGGAGCGCAGACGACGTTCACCGACGGTTTCATCCTCGGAGACGTCATTTCCACGGGTACATCGACGGGGGCCGAGTTCGTCTCCTTCAGCAATTGCAGCGCCTTGGCCAACGTCTCCTTCACCCCGGCGACATTCGGCATTCTGCTGATGAACAACGTCGCCCAGTGCAACGCGATCAGCTACAATGCCGCCACAGTGTTCCGGGCTTCCGGTTCCAACTTTGCCACGACGGCAGGCGTTCCGGTCGCGCTCCCCGATCCGGCGGCGAGTTCCGCCGTCATCAGCAGCGTGGGTGACACCTCTGGCTGGACGGGTATCGTGGCCGCCTCCGCTGGCAACGTGCCGACGGCCTACACCGCCTTCACGCTCAAGTAAGCCCCTTGCCTGACAAATCAAGCGTTCGACCTGGGGGAGTCTTCGGACTCCCCCTCTTCCATTGCTATCCGCCACCACTCTCCTTATCTTGCGAACGGAGAATGAGATGAACGCCGAAACTCCCTGCCATGATGTTCCCACCTCGCCAGTCTACGGCCCCATCACTTCTTGGCGGTATGGGCAGTCGCTTGGAATCGATGTGATTTATCGCGATTCCATCTGCTCGTTCAACTGCGTCTATTGCCAATTGGGGCAGATCCACCAGGTCATCGACCGTCAGGATGTTTTTGTTCCGACCGGCGACCTGCTCAAGGCCCTCGATGCCGTGGACATGAGCAAGGTGGACTGGGTGACGTTCAGTGGCAGCGGAGAGCCGACGCTCGCGCTCAACATTGGCGAGGTCATCGACGCCATTCGCGACCGGTACGACAAGCCCGTCCTCGTGCTCACCAACTCCACGTGGCTGTACGATGCGGCCACGCGCCGCCGTCTCCTGCGGGCCACGGTGGTGGACTGCAAGCTCGACGCGGCGAGCGACACGATGCTCTCGCGGATGAACCGCCCGGCGGCGGGGGTGACGTTTGATCGCATTCTTGAAGGAATTCGCGCCATGCGCCGCGAGCCGGGCTTCGAGGGGCGCCTCGTCGTGCAGTGCATGTTTATGCCGATGAACCTGCACGAGGCGGCCAAACTCGCCGACATTATCGCGTCGATTCACCCGGATGAGGTTCAGCTCAACACGCCGCGCCGCCCCAAGCTGCGCGAATGGACCCTCAACAGCCGTGCCGTGCTCACCGAGGAGCAGAAGGCGGCCGCATCGATCCTCTCCACCATCACGGCCGAGCAGGCCGAGGAGGTCGAGGCACTCCTGCGCGAGCGCACCGGCGTTCCGATTCGCTCGGTCTACTCCCGCAACTGAACAAGCTCCGCCATCCTGCCTTGTGGGCTTGCGCCGCCCTCCTGTCCTCGGCTGCCATGTCCGCCAGCCTCATCCGGGAGACCCCCTTCGCCATGCGCCGACTTTCTGGCACCCTCCTGCTTCTTGGATCGCTTCTCCTCGCCACGTCCTGCGCGTGGCGCAAGAACGACCGCTGCTACCTTTCAATGGATCGCTATCGCGAGGTGAAGGCCGTTTATCTGGAGACGGGGAGCATGCAGCGCGCCGAGCAGAAAATGGAGGAGGAGCAGTGGGCGGCGTGCGAGCGCAATCAGTTGCGTTATCTGCTGCGCAAGGACCTGCATCTCGACGAGATTCCCACCGGCACCGCCGAGTAATTTCCCCCGTTCCGGCATGATGCCGGTGCTTCCTTCTCATGGCCTACGTTCCCAAGCTGCGCCACCTCTTCAAGATCATGTTCGGCATTCGCGACTCCCAGGCAGCGGAGGGACTCTTTCTGGAAGGCAGCATTGAATTCGAGAGCGGCGACATCGAGTCCGCTCGTCTGATGTTCACCTACGGGACTCGGCTCGATCCGAATCTCGCCGGGAACTTTTACAATCTTGGTGCCGTGGCGGAGAAGTGCAACGCGCCGGCCGCGGAACGCATCGCCGTCTGGGAACGCTATCTCGCCGCCGCTGCCCGTGATCCCCGCCAGCCCGAAGAAACCCGCGAGCGCGTGCGCCAACGGATCCAGGAACTGAAGGAAGGGGCGGTCACGTGAACTCCGCCGTTCGCATCGAGCCTCTTCGGGAACTCCCGCGTCTGGCGCTTTCGCCCGCAGCGCGCATCTTGCGCGTTTTGGGGTTCGCCGCGATCACGTGTTGCTTTCTGGTGCTGTTCTCCGGTGGCGGACCCGAGAGCCGGTACCTGTTCGCTCTCGCGGGGCTGCTTGGCCTGGCCAACCCGGTTTGGAGTCTTTATGCGATTGCGTTGCTGGGCGGCATTTACCTCAACAGTTCCGGCGCGTACTATCTCAACGTTCTGATCGAGGCTCTCGTTCTCGGTGCCTTCCTCGGCGAGTTGCGCACGATGGGGCAGGTGGACCGCGACTTGATCGAGGATCCGCATGTCTTGCGCGGAGCCGATGCTTCCTCGCCCGAAATCGGCAGAACGCTCCGATTGAATTGGGGCGCCTGGCCTGCCGTGGGGGTTGGGATTCTCTTTCTTGCCTGGGCGTCGGCCGTTCCGAGTCTTGTTTACTCGATCTTTGAAGAGGGAAACACGTATGGTGTTTCCTGGCTGCGCTATACGACGCACAAGATCGTCTGGGGCTGGGAATCGGACGTTCAATGGGGGATTCGCGCGGCGCTGAACTGGACGATGGGGGTGGGGCTGGCCGCTCTGGCCGCGCGGCGCGCGACGGCGTTCCGCGTTTCGCGTTTCTTCAAGTTCGGCGCGCTGGGGCTGTTGCTCTGCTGCGTTGCGGGTCTGCTGGAACTTGCCTGCCAGAAGCTGGGCAAGCCATGGTTCTCGCTGACGGAACTTCGGCCGCTGAATCTCTATCCCTACCAGGAAGGGCGCTTTCAGGCGACGGCAGGGCATGCCGGGTGGTTCGGGCAGTGGATTGTGCTGCTGTGGCCGGGCATTGTGTTGTTCGCGCTGCACACGGGCCGGATCAAGAAACTCGCCGCCGGGTTGGCGCTCCTGCTTGTCTTCTTCTGCCTCGTCCTGACGGGAGCGCGCGCGGCGTGGCTGGGAATGCTGGCGTCGCTGGGCTCTCTGGCGGCGTTTCTGTTGCTCACTCGGGTTGTTCCCGCGCGCACGATCTTCAAGGGCATGATTATCACGCTGGCTGTTATTGTTGGAGTCGGCGCGTTGGCCTACGTTGCGGGGGGCAATGTGCTCGGCGAGCGAATGCTGCGCACGCTCAACCTGTCGGGGCGCGAGAACTATCTCAGCAGCGGCGTGATTTTCCTGCGCCAATTCCCCTTCGGCATCGGTCTGGGACAGCACTTCAATCAATACCACACGTGGTTTACGGACGTCTCGTACCATTACTTCCAACCCGACCACGTGACGGCCCACTGCTTCCCCCTGCATCTTGTCGTGGAGACGGGGCCTTTCCTCCTGCTCCTGTTTTTTGGGGCAGTGTTTTGCTTTGTGCTCGAATTCCTGAAGGCCTGGCCGAACATCCCGGCGGATCATCGTTTCCTGGCTCTGATTCCGGCGATCGTCCTGATCGGAATCATGGCCGACGGCGTGGCGCAGTTCTTCTTCTACGTTCGCGTCATCGAGTTTGGATTCTGGATCATCGCTGGGTGGGGACTGGGGCTCTACCGGCGGTACTCGCCGCGAGCGAGTTCGCCGCGTTTTGCTCTCGTCAGTCCTGCCCTGCTGGTGGCAAGCGGACTCGCGGCGGGCGCCGTCGCGTTCAGCCACTTCCAGCGCCCCCTGCTTGATGCCTACCCGCGGCCCTGGGAAGTCGCCTGCTCGGAGCTGGCCTGCTCCAACGCAAAGTGGACGGCCAAGTCCGCGCGTTTCCCCATCGAACCCGACGCCGTTGCCGTGGAGTTCACGCTCTATCGCGTGGGGCTGCCCACCCGGGTTCATATCACGTGGCCCGACGGCGAGGTCGAAACGCTGGACATGCCGGTGGAAGGATGGGTGCGGCTGAAGAAGGAGCTGACTCCCACGGGCGGGTACGCGCGCTTTGAGCACCGCCGCTGGGTGCAGATCGACTGCGACGTGACGTACACGCCCAAGCGCTGGGAGCCGGGCAATCTGGATGGGCGTCCGCTGGGGGTGTTCGTAAACGAGTTCTTCGTCTGGTTTCCGTGGCATCTGGCACCGCCGCCGGAGTAGAGGATTCAGCCTTCATTCCCCCCCTTTTTTCCCTTTGTCGCGCAAGGCTGCCCGTGGAAGCATCTCCCTCCCGAGCGATATGGCCTGCGATTCGCAGTTATCCAAACGGAGAATCTTCCCATGAGCGCCCTTCTCGAAGCCCTCGACACGCTGACCGACAAGCCCAACCGCCGTCTTTCCCGCCAACTCCTGCGGGACGTGGCTCGTGAAATTCTGTCCGGCGAGGCCTCCACTCCCCGTATTGCCGCTTTCCTCACTGCCCTCCGCATGGTGGGGGAGACGTCGACCGAGATTGAGGCTTTCGTCGAGGTGATGCTCGACAACGCGCTGCCGTTTCCCCGCGAAGGGATCGAGGGGCCGGTCGTTGACACCTGCGGCACGGGTGGCGACGGGCACAATACGTTCAATATTTCGACCACGGCGGCTCTGATCGTCGCCGCTGCCGGCGTCAAAGTTGCCAAGCACGGCAACCGCTCGGCCTCGTCGCAGTGCGGCAGCGCCGACGTGTTCGAGGAACTCGGCCTGCCGATCGATCTCTCTCCGGAGAAGTCGGCGGCCCAGCTCAAGGAAAAGAACTTCTGCTTCCTCTTCGCGCGTCAGTACCATGCTTCGATGCGCCATGCGGCGGAAGCACGCGTGGCACTCAAGCTCAGAACGCTCTTCAACCTCTGTGGTCCTCTCGCCAACCCGGCGCGGCCGACCCACCAGGTGGTTGGTGTTGCTTCGCGCGATCTCGTGGAGCCCGTGGCAGGCGCTCTTCGGATGATGGGAACCCGCGGTGCCCTTGTTGTGCATGGCGCCGACGGGATGGACGAAATCTCGCTCTCGCAAGTTACTTCCGGGCTGCACCTCGACAGCCGAGGCACATTGACGCCTTGGACGTTCAGCCCTTCGGACCTGCGCCTGAAGGCCGTGGAAATGGGCGAAGTCGTCGGGGGAGACGCCAAGCAGAACGCCGGTTTCATGCGCGAAGTGATCTCCGGCAAGAAGGGCCCGCACGCCGACGTGGTAAACCTGAACGCCGGCGCCGCCTTGTGGGTTTCCGGCGTGGAACGGAACTTCGCGCAGGGCTTTGCCCACGCACGAGCCATTCAGGAATCCGGCAAGGCGGCCACGTTGCTTGAGGAACTCGGGACGAGATGAGCACGATTCTTGACAAAATCCTGGCCCGCAAGCGCGAGGAACTCGATGCGCTGCTCTCCTGCACAACGCGGGAAGAGTTGCGTGCACGCGCGGCCAACGCTCCTCCTGCCCCATCCTTCCTCGCCGCCCTTTCGGCCTCCGGTGGTCCCCACCTGATTGCCGAAGTCAAGAAGGCCTCGCCCAGCAAGGGAGTCATCCGCGCGGACTTCGATCCTGTTGCCATCGCCAAGGCGTATGAAGCGGGTGGCGCACGGGCGCTTTCCGTCCTGACCGACAAGGATTTCTTCCAGGGCGACCTGGCCTACCTCTCAGCGATCCGCCGCGAGGTTTCCCTGCCGATTCTGCGCAAGGACTTCATCATCGACGCCGCGCAGATTCATGAAGCCCGCGCCGCCGGAGCATCGGCGATTCTCCTGATCGCCGCGGCTCTCGAACCCGCGCAGATGGCCGAGCTGCACGAGACTGCCCTCGCGGCGGGCATGGCGGCTCTCGTCGAGGTGCACGACGAGGATGACCTTGCAAAAGTCGATGCAGGGGGCGTGGCGATTCAGCTCGTGGGGATCAACAACCGCGATCTCCGCACCTTCGTCACGGACCTCGCCATGACGGAGCGCCTTGCCCCCCTGCTGCGTGATCGCGCTTTGCTTGTCAGCGAAAGCGGCATCTTCACCCCCGGCGACGTGGCGCGGGTGGCGGCCGCCGGAGCGCGCGCCATCCTGGTGGGCGAAAGTCTTATGCGCCAGCCCGATCCCGCCGCCGCGACGCGGGCACTTCTGGCCCCCGAGTCCCCATGATCTCCAGTATCCTGCTTCTTCTTGCCGCGTATCTTCTCGGTGCCATTCCCACTGGTCTTCTGATCGGCAAGTGGTTTGCGGGCATCGATCTGCGCGAGCAGGGCTCGAAGAACATCGGCTTCACCAACGCCGTCCGGGTGCTCGGGTGGAAGCTGGGCCTGCCGGTGCTGATCATCGACGTGGGGAAGGGCTATGTGGCGGCCGGGCTCCTGCCACTGCTGGCGCCGGAGGGCCCGGCGGCACTTCCTGTGCTAATGGGCCTGGCCTGCCTTGTCGGAAATCTCTTTAACGTTTTTATGAACTTTCGAGGCGGAAAGGGAGTAGCGACAGCATTTGGCGTCTTTCTCTCCCTGGCTCCGATCCCGATTCTGATTGCTCTCGGCGCCTTCCTGATGGTGCTGGCGCTGCTGCGCTACGTGTCGCTGGGCTCGATTGTGGCGGCCGTGACGTTGTGTGTCTCAACGGGGCTGATCCAGGGAGTTGATGGGGTCTTTTGGTTCACCCTGTTTGCCGCCTTCGTTGTGATCGTGAAGCATCGGGCGAATATTCGTCGGTTGCTGGATGGCACGGAAAGCCGCGTCGGAGGCGGAAGGAAACCCGCTTCTGCCGGCCCGGATCCGTCATAGAGCCGGATCGGTGCACTTTTCGCATCGACCCACCGGGCTGCCGTGAGCTCCTTTCTCGTTGCGGTGCTTGAAATATTCTACCTAAACTCTTCCAGACCAGCGGTGAAGGAATAAATCGAATGCGGCTGAAGTGCTCGTTTTGCGGAAAAGACCAGACCCAGGTGCGTACCCTCTTCAAGGGCCTTGGGTCGCGGGACGACAATTCGCCCGTCTATATTTGCGATGAATGCGTTTCGACGTGCAACGAGCGTCTGAAGCGCGAGGAAGTTGTTCGCACCAGCAAGCCCACACTTCCCAGTCTCAAGAAGCTTCCCACTCCCCAGGAAATCTACGACCACCTCAGCAACTACGTCGTTTCGCAGGAGAGCGCGAAGCGCACGCTTTCCGTGGCCGTGTACAATCATTACAAGCGCATCCTCTCCAACGTCGATTCCGACGGCGTGGAGATTCAGAAGTCGAACATCTGCATGATCGGGCCGACCGGTTGCGGCAAGACGCTGATGGCCCAGACGCTCGCGCGGGTTCTTGATGTTCCCTTTGCCATTGCCGATGCCACGACGATGACGCAGGCAGGCTATGTGGGCGAGGACGTGGAGAACATTCTTCTGCGGCTGCTGCAAAACGCCGAGGGCGACGTCGAGCGCGCCCAGCGCGGCATCGTCTACATCGACGAAATCGACAAGATTCACCGCACCACCCAGAACGTTTCGATCACCCGCGACGTTTCCGGGGAAGGCGTGCAGCAGGCATTGCTGAAGATTCTGGAGGGAACTGTTGCGAACGTGCCGCCCACCGGCGGCCGCAAGCACCCGCACCAGGAATACATTCGCATCGACACGTCGAACATCCTCTTCATCGCCGGTGGCGCCTTCGGTGGCCTGATTGACATTATCCGCCATCGCACCGAGCAGCGCACGATGGGCTTTGGCGCCGACGTGAAGTCGAAGAACGATCTGCGCGAGGGCGAAATTCTGGCCCGTGTCACTCCCGAAGATCTTCTCAAGTATGGCTTGATCCCCGAGTTCATCGGCCGATTCCCCATCATCACGACGTTGGACAACCTCGGCAAAGAGGACCTCGTCACGATTCTGACGGAGCCACGCAACGCACTGACCAAGCAGTATCAGAAGCTCTTCGAGATGGATGGCGTGGACTTGATTTTCGAGGATGAAGCCATCGAAGAAGCCGCGACGCGCGCCATGGCGCTGAAGACGGGTGCCCGTGGCCTGCGCGCCATTCTCGAAGGCTCGATGCTCGAGATCATGTTCGACCTGCCCACCATCGCGTCCGAGATTCGGGAAGTCCGCATCGGCCGGGACGTCGTTCAGGGGAACGGGCAACCCGAGTACATCAAGCGCGAGACGAAGGAATCGGCATGACCGCCATTCCCCATCGCGGGTAGGGGCGAAGACCCGCCTCGGACCTTACCTCCATGCGCCTCTCACAGTTCTCCGTCCGCCGCCCCATTGCGATCTTGATGTTCTATGCGGCGGTCGTGGTGCTTGGCGTCGTCTCGTATCGCCAACTCCCCGTTCAGCTTCTTCCCGACTTCACGATTCCCACCATTGGCGTCTACATGGCCAAGCCGGGGGGAAGCCCGTCCGAGAACCTGGAAGACCTGACGAAACCCGTCGAGGGCATCATCGCGGAACTTCCCCGGGTGAAGGAAATCCGTTCCTGGACGGGGTCGTGGGGCACCTGGATACGCGCCGACTTCGAGACGGGCACCGACATCCGGTTCGTCACCATTGATTTGCAGGAACGGCTCAACTCGTTCCAGCAGGGACTCGACGACCGGCGCACGGTCATCGAGGTCTGGCCCTTCAGCACGGATTCGTTCAAGAACTTCCTCATGGAAGTCTCGGTCCAGGGAGCCACGGATCCCGCCCTTCTGCGTGATATCGCACGCGACAAGGTTGAACCCCAGCTTTCCTCGATTTCCGGAGTCGCCCAGGTGGAAGTGGGTGGCGTGACCACCGATGCGGCGGAGGTGGAACTGGATCCCAACCGCCTCGCGGGATACGGGCTCGACTTCGGGCGCGTCTTCAGCCGCATCCAAAGCGCGGGGAGCCAGGATACCTATCTGGGCCGCCTCAAAGTTCCCTCGGAGACGCACTATGTGCGGCTGACCGATCCCGTCAAGAACACGGCGGAATTGCGCAAGCTGACGATGGATGAGCAGGGCGTCGTGCGTCTCGAAGACATCGCCACCATCACCGAAGGTGCGGCCCTGGACGAATGGGTCTACCGCACGAACGGCAACAACGCCGTCGGCATGAGCATTGAGCGCGAGGAAGGCGAGAACCTGATCGAAGTGGCGGAGAAGGTTCGCGGCCGCGTTGCCGAGATCAACGCTTCGCTGCCTCCGGGCATTGAAGTCCGCATCGAGACTGACATCGCCGAGATGGTGCAGGACGTCATCAACGAAGTGAAGAAGCTCTCGCTCTTTGGGGCGTTGCTTGCGCTGCTCGTTCCGCTGTTCTTCTTTCGTTCCTGGCGCATTGCGCTGATCATTTTTATCTCCGTCCCCATTTGCGTCATCGCTGTCTTCAACCTGTTCTACTTTTTCGGGATGAGCATCAACGTCTTCTCGATCATCGGCCTGGCGCTGGGAGTCGGGATGCTCGTGGACAACTCCATCGTGGTGGTGGAGAACTGTTTCCGGCTGTATTTCGGGCGCCACATGCCTGCGGATGTTTCCGCTGCCCAGGGGGGCGATGAGGTCGGCCGAGCCCTCTTTGCTTCGACGCTCACTTCATGCGTTCCGTTCATCTCGCTGTTTTTCATCGATGGTGAGTTCAAGCTGTTCGTGAAGGAGCCGGCTCTTGCTCTCGTCTTTCCCCTGATGATTTCGCTGGCGGTGGCGCTCTCGCTTTCCGCGACGCTGACGGCGAAGGCGTTGCAGACCGTCGTGCGCCACAAGGGGGCCGAGGGAGAGGCGGACTGGCGCAAGGCCGCGCGCCGTCTGAATCCCGAGCACAGCCGCGTGCGCGAGTTCTACCGCTTTCTGCTCAAGGGGTGCCTGCGCCATCGTGGCCGTGTTCTTGCCGCCATTGCCCTGCTCCTGGCCTTTGTGTGGCTGGAAGCGTGCGACGCCGTCCGCGAATCCACCGTCAGCCAGGACGGCCAGCAGGAAGTCTTCCGCGTCTATCTCGAACTTCCTCCCGGTACGACAACCGACGATGCCAGCCGGGTCGTTTCGTATGTCGAGGACCGCCTCGCCCAGCACGAAGACCTCAAGCGCTTCTCCGTCTGGTTCCGCCAGGAGCAGGCCACTTTTGATCTGCACCTGCTCAAGAAGGGTGAGCGTCCCTCGGGGCGCACGCTCCCCGAAATCCGCGCGCGCATCATTGACTTCATCGGCGAGGTTCCTGGTGGGCAGGTTCTTCTGACCCCACCCCGGCGCCGCGGCATCGACGATTCAGCCATGAGCTTGGGCGATCGCGGCGGCGTCTCCCTCAAGGCGCTTGAGATGAGCACGCTGACGGCCTATGCGAACCGTCTCATCGCAGCCGTTGAGGTTCTCCCGGACGTCACGCGGGCCGCCATCCAATCGGGAAACGAGCAGCCTCTTTACGAGGCCCTGGTCGAGCGCGAGCGCACGAAGGTCTTTGGCGTCACCTCGCAGGAGCTCGGGCAGTACATTGGCCTGACACGATCCAGTGGTCAGATTTCGAGTCTGATCCTGAAGGACGGTGAAGACCGCACCGACGTCACCATCACCATAGCCGACGGCGAGACCGAAAACATCGCCGACGTTCAGGGGATCAACGTCTATACCCAGCAGGGGAGCAGTGTGCCGTTCGGCGCCCTGACGCGGCTGCGCCCCAACATCGTCCCAGGCGACCTGCGGCGCGTTGATCGTCAGAGCAGCCTGACCGTTGAGTACTTTTACGCTCCCGGCACGGACGTGGGTGCTCTGACGGAACAGGTCCGCAAGATCATCGCGGCCATCCCCAATCCGGGCGGTGTCGTCGCCGAATTCCAGGGTGACCAGGGCCGCATCGAACAACGCCAGGCCGACTTCCTCTTCACGCTCTTCACCGGTCTGCTCATGATCTATTTCGTGATGGCTGCGGTGTTCGAGTCGTACTGGGTTCCCTTCACGATCATCGCAACGAATCCGCTGATGTTGATCGGCATCGTCATCGCATTGGCAGTTACGGGACTTCCCTTCGAGGAACTTGCCGGCTTTGGTGTCATCCTGCTCAACGGTCTGGCCGTGAACAACGGCATCGTCCTCATGGATACCGCGATGCGGTATCGCCGCGAGTTGGGCTACCGCCGGTTGCGTGCTGTCTTTCAGGCGGCGGACCAACGGTTGCGGCCGATTCTGATGACCTTCCTCACCACGACACTCGGTCTGCTTCCCCTCGCCTTGTTCGGTGGAGCGGAATCGCAGTGGCGTCCGGTGGCTGTGACAGTTGTCGGCGGCCTGACCAGCGCCACGATGCTCACGCTGCTGGTGCTGCCCTGCTTCTACATGATCGGCGACGATTTCGTTTCGTGGGCACGGCCCTACTGGATGTGGATTCTTGCCACCGGGTTCCGCTGGGCAGAGGCCGTCGTCAACCGTGCCACACGCACACTCATTGATGTGGTGTGCGTGTGGACGTGGCGCCCGCTCCGCTGGCCGCGTGTGCTCTGGAACAGCACGAAGGCCTTGGTGCTCCTGTTCTTCTGGCGGATTCCGCGTGGTGTTCTGCGCACTGTGCGCTTTGTGGTGGTGGGGTGTTGGCGCCTGCTCGTCTCCGTGCTGGGCGACGTCCGCTTCTTTCTGCGTGCGGCGACCGGCCGGAGAGAAGCGCCTGCTGCTCCCGCACCCATCGTTCATCGCCCCTCGCCTCCGATTGCTGAAGTACCCATCGCGATCCAGAACCTGCACGTCATTTATCCCGACGGTGGGCTTGCGCGCCTGAAGAGGCTTCTGCCGCAGGGCGACATTCCTGTCGGCCATCGCCCCGTCTCAGGATTTCACGCACTCCGGGGCATTGAGCTGAACATCGAGCACGGCGTCTTCGGCCTTCTGGGCCCGAACGGCGCGGGCAAGACCACGCTGATGCGCTGCATTGCGGGCCTGCTGGAGCCGTCGCGTGGCACGGTGCGTCTCTATGGCGTGGCACAACGGGACGCGGGAGAGGCGCTTGCTCCGCTCATTGGCTATCTGCCGCAAACCCACGGGCATTACGGCTGGATGACGTTGCGCCAGTATCTCGACACGTTTGCCCTTCTGACGGCGCGCACCCAGCGGCTTGCGCTCGCCATGCCGGGCCAGAATCCGGTCCTTGCCGAACGCCTCGCGGGGCTGACCGCCCTGCACGATCCCCGCGTCCGCGCCGCCACCATCGGCCGTATCGCCGAGCAGGTGCATCTCGACGGTTTCCTTGACGAGCGCATCGGCACGTTCTCCGGCGGCATGCGCCAGCGTGCCGGCATTGCGCGCGTATTGCTCCAGGCGCCGCCGATTCTCATCGTGGACGAACCCACTGCGGGGCTCGATCCCATGGAGCGCGTTTCCGTTCGCCTGCTGCTCGCGCAAATCGCCCGCGAGCGCACCGTGATCTTCTCGACCCACATCGTCGAGGATCTCGAAGGCGTCTGCTCGGCCATTGGCATCATGGACCACGGCGAGCTACGGTTCAGCGGCTCGCCCGAGGCACTTCGTGCGCAGTGGCAGGGACGCGTGTGGGAAGTGCCGGTGGGCGAGGAGGGCGACGCGCCGCTGCGCGAGCGCCTGCTGGGGACGGACGCCCGGCTGCTCTATCGCTCGACGCGCAGCGGACGTGCGGGATGGCGCTGCCTCGCCACGGAGAGCCCGGTGCCCGGCGCCGTGCCCGTAACGGTCTCCATCGAGGATGCGTTTCTTGGGTTGTTGAGCGGTGGCACTGGCTAGCTGGCAGGTCTGCCTTCTCCGCCCTTCCATGCCATGTCGAAATCGTGCGGAATATCGAGCAGTTCCAGCCCCTTCATGACCATGAAATCGACGAGGTCGTCGATGCCGCGTGGGTTGTGGTAGAAGCCCGGCATGGCGGGGAGAACGTGCGCCCCGGCTTCGGCCAGCGCGAGCAGGTTGCGGAGATGAATCGTCGAGAGCGGTGTCTCGCGCGGCACGACGACAAGGGGGCGGCGCTCCTTCAAAAAACAATCCGCGCACCGCGTCAGCAGGTTGTCCGAATACCCGTGGGCGATGGCGGCGACGGTCTTCATCGAAGCCGGGATCACGATCATTCCGCGCGCCCGGAACGTGCCGGATGCCATGGGAGCCGCAATGTCGCGAATATTGTACGTGCGGACCTGGTGCTCGGCCTGCCCGGCCGTGATCCGCAGCCATTGGGTCAGGGGCGTCGAGGGACTGACTCCCTCGATTCCCATTTCCGCCTGCATCACCTTCCAGGTGCTTGGGCTGACGATCAGGTGAACCTCCCAGCCCAGTTCCACCAGTCTCTCCACCATGCGCGTGCCATAGATGGTGCCCGAAGCGCCGGAGAGGCCGACAACGATGCGTTTTTCGCTCATGGGTTCAGCCCCTCTCTTCCGGCTGGGTTACTTCAGCGATGTGCAGGACGGCGATTCCGAAGCTGAGCTCCGCGTGCCGCACGCGTGCGAAGCCACAGCGCTTCATATCCCGTGCCAGTTCCCGCGGGTCCGGCCACTCCAGCACCGATCTGCTGAGATATCGGTAGGCGTCGGACCCGGAGACGAGGCGGCCAATAGCGGGGAGAAAGTGTTGGAAGTAGAGGAGATAGGCCGTGCGAACGAGAATGTTTCTCGGGGTGGTGAAGTCCAGAACGGCCAAACGTCCGCCCGGTTTCAGGACCCGGCGCATTTCGCTCAGGCCGTCCCGGTAGTTCTCCATGTTGCGCAGGCCGAACCCGATTGTCACCAAGTCGAAGCTGCCATCCGGGAAGGGCAGGTGCAGCCCGTCGCCCAGCACATAGGGGCCGGGGCCTTTGCGTGCGGCACGGCGCAGCATGGGCTCGCAGAAGTCTGAGCCAAGGACCAGCGCCGAGGGAGAAGCCGCCTGGCGCAGTGCTTCGGTGAGGTCGCCTGTCCCGCAGGCGACGTCGAGAATGTGACGGTCCGTCGGCTTCAACGCCGAGCGTACGGCGAAGCGCCGCCAGATTTTGTCGATGTTCAGGCTAAAGACATGATTGAGAGCATCGTAGACGGGCGCAATGGCGCCAAACATGGACTGGATGCGGTGGGTTTGCTTGGAGACAGGCATGATGGGGGCGCCAGTGGGGTGAATCCGCCTTGCGGCGGCAGAAACCGCTTCCCTAGGGTGCGGCCTCCCCTCAAGGCGTTTCAAGACCTTGCGGGTCAACTGTTTACCGTAGTTTAGCCAAACCCAGGCCGTCGTTCTCCGGTCGGTATGGCCATCACTCCAATCCCTTCCATCAGGGAAACAGGACGCCGAATGATCGCCCTTCCGAAATCAACAGCGCCCGGCCCCCCGGCCCGCCGCTTCCAGACCTTGCTCAGTCTTGCCGCTGCCTGCATGGCCCTCATGCAGCCAGTCGGAGCCCAGCAAACGACCGCGCAACTCGCTCCGACGGAGGAGAAGACGGTCACGATCTCCGCGAATGTCGAGAATCGGGACCATGCTCCCGCGCGCGCCTATGTGAACGAGACGCTCGACAACAGCAGCGAGGGATACTACTCCCGCGCGGGAACAAGTGATGTCGTTCTGGAGAACGATCTGGCACGTTTCGTCTTTGGAG
Source organism: Candidatus Sumerlaeota bacterium (assembly GCA_030156535.1). Classification (GTDB taxonomy): domain Bacteria; phylum Sumerlaeota; class Sumerlaeia; order SLMS01; family JAHLLQ01; genus JAHCAW01. Next base: position 134,481 of record JASGMJ010000004.1, on the reverse strand, counting down.
CCGTTGGGCAGGATTTGCCCAAGCGGGACAGCAACGGCAACCTGCTGCTCTCGCGCGGCGGGCTCCTGGATGTCCAAACCGAGCCGAGCGCGCCCGAGGCGCTCAACAAATTCGTCCCCTCCCTTTCAGGCACCAATGCGTATCGCGTTGAAGTCGAATCCGTTGAGCCACGCGTCGAGGCGAACGGCAAGGCCGTCGTCACCGTCGAAGGCTTCGATACCAGCCAGCCCGATCTGAAGGTGCGCACCGAGTACCTGATGTTCCGCGACATGCCTGGCGTTCAGGTCACGACGTCGTTCACCAACACCAGCGAGGATCAGAAGGCCAGCAACGTCACTCCCTCGGACATCGTTCTTTGGGGAGCGATGACGCCCTTTGTTCCGGGGCGTGGCTGGGTGACGGGCTCGCACATCGGCGAGGACGTGGAGTTCGTCTTCGGCCGCCACGACAGCCAGTGGATGCTGATCGCTCCGGAGTCCGGCTCCATGGATGCCTACGTCTCCGGTGAAGTCATGGGGATTGCCTACGGAGAAACCGTTGATATGGAGCCCGGCGAGACACGCCTGTACCGCCGGTGGATTCTCGTCAGCGAACTGGACCCCGCGTACCTCTTCTCGCTCGTGCTTCAGAAGCGCACCGGTCAGGACTACGGCAGCCTTGTGGGCCGGGTGATCGAACGCGAGCAGGGCCCCGACGGCTCGATGATCGACCGCGCTCCCGTGCGCAATGCCGAGATCTTCATCTCGCCGCTTATCCGCAAGGACATGGCCCCCGAGGTCATCAAGAACCTCTCTGCAAAGCCTTATCTGATCGCCCGCACGCGCGATCTCGGCGAATTTGACACGCTCCTTCCCGTCGGCGAGTATCAGGTGTTTCCCGCAACGACAACGCGTCTGGCGCCGCGGCCGAACTTCGCGGCGCAAATCGAGAAGGGGAAGGTCGAGGGACTCGACTTCGGAACGTCGAAGGCCTCGCGCCTGGTCTTCCGCATTTTGGACGACGCGACAGGACAGCCCATTCCCGGCAAACTGACCTTCGAGCCCCTGCGTGGCACCAACCCCGTTTCCCTTGGCAATCTTGGCGACCTTCAGGCGGGCAACGTGGTGATGAGTGCCGCGGGTGCCGGGATCGTCGAGCTTCCTCCGGGCAGCTATCGCGTCGTCGTTTCGCGCGGCATCGAGTACCAAATGCTCGAGGATCGCATCACGATTGAAATGCTGGGCGACACGCAGAAGATGTTCCGTCTCAAGCGTGCGTTCACGACACCGGGGTGGATCTCGGCCGATATTGGCGTGCGTACCGACGCGACTTCGACGAGCCGGGTTTCGCAGGAGGAACGTGTGATCTCCGCCGCAGCCGAGGGAGTTGACTGGATTGTCACCGGCGATCCCGGCGTTGCGACGGACTTGTCCGATGATATCCGCAATCTCGGCCTCACCCAAGTGATCGCGTCTTCTCCGGGGTTCCGGCGCTCGGGCAGCACCGCGCCCTTCATCGGCGACTTTCTGCTGTTCCCCACGAACATTTGCTCCACGGGGCTCGAGCCCGACTTCGGTCCCGTGCTCGAAGCCGAAACGGCCGGCAGCGTCGTTGAACTCATGCGCGCGCTCTGCCCCGAGGCCGTCGTCGCGCTCACCCGCCCGACATGGCCGCAGACCGGATACCTGTCGCTGCAGGGTTACACCGACAACATGCCCCAGCTTCCCGAAGGGGATTACACGTTGGACTTCGATGCCTTCTCGATCTGGGAAGGCAAGCGTCAGGGCGTCGTGCGCCAGGACTACCGCACCTTCCACAAGATTCTCCGCAGCGGCCATCGCATGACGGCCTTTGGCGGCACGAATTCCCATGGAACCTGGTCGGACGAAGTCGGCTATCCCCGCGTTTACATCAAGTCCTCGACCGACGATCCTTCAAAGATCGATCCGGAAGAGCTCGCCCTCAACATCAAGAAGGGCCTCGTCAGCGTTACCAATGGCCCCTTCATCGACATGACCATCAACGGCCAGCCACTCGGCTCGCTCGTGACGGACACCGATGGATCGGTTGAGCTGAAGATCAAGGTCTACGCCCCGAACTTCTCGCAAATCAGCTCCATTCGCGTGAACCTCAATGGCGAGATGATTCGCCAGGTCCTGCTGAACCCCAAACTTCTCGACAAGCAGGCAGGCCTCGTGTTTCCGCCAGCCGAGAAGCCCCAGGACGGCACACTCAACATCCGTGTAGGCAGCGATGCCGTGCTCGATGTCATTGTCGAGGGCTCGCTCGAAGCGACCATGGATCCCGTGAACCCGTTCCTGCCGTTTACACGCGACCGCGGTCTTCCGCAGGGGCAAATTCCGATGGCGCTGTCGGCTCCCATCTACATCGACACCGACGGCAACGGAAAGCTCGACATCGAGCCCTTGGACCGCATGCCCGTTTCGCCCACCCAGGAACGCGATATGCCGTTCTAAAGAATCGCGCGACGTTTCTTACTCCTTCTGGGACGGTATTTGCTTCTCAGGGAAGCAACCGCCCGGAAGGAGTTCCTCATGCCCCGTCCCCCAATTCTCAAGCCCATCGACTGGGAAGCCGTTCATCAAAGTGGTCTGCCGTTTGCCCAATGGCTCGATCAGGGGGAGAACCCGGATCATCAGGCAAGGATGCGTGCGCTTGTCAGCGAACTCGTCCTGAGTCCGGAAACTCGTGCTCTCCTCGCCGGGCTCTCCCGCACGGTCAACGTCGTGGCCATCGCGGAGGACTGGTGCGGCGATGTCGTGCGGCATGCCCCCGTGCTGGAAGTTCTCGCGCAGGCCAGCAAACGCCTCAGCGTACGTTATGTTTCCCGGGAGCAGCACCCCGATGTGTTCGTTCGTTTTCTGACGAATGGGGGAGAGGCGATTCCGAAGTTTGTCTTTCTTTCCGACAAGTGGGTGGAGTGCGGAAATTGGGGACCCATGCCTGCGCAGCATCGCCGCCTGATTGCGCGCGGCAAGGCGGCGGGTGACGTTGGCGCCGCGCGGCGACGCGTCAGCGCCCTTTACGACGCTGACCCCAACTGCGAGGAAGTCGTTGCGGAACTCGTCGAACTGATCGTCACGGCATCCTGCACGCGGCCTTAACCGCGGTCACTTCTGACGAAGAAGCCGAGCGATCGTCTCGGTGCAAAGAACGTCGCAGCGTTCGTTGTCCTCGTGCCCCGCGTGGCCCTTCAGCCAGTGCCAGGCAACGCTGTGGCGTTGGCAGAGCTCATCGAGCCGCTGCCACAGGTCGGCGTTCTTTACCGGAGTTTTGCCGGCCGTCTTCCAGCCGTTCTTCTTCCAGTTCCTGATCCACTTGGTGATGCCGTTGCGCAGGTACTCCGAGTCCGTATGGACCTCGGCGCTGCACCCTTCGCCGGGGAGCGACTCCAGAGCACGAATGGCCGCTGTCATCTCCATGCGGTTGTTGGTCGTTTCGCGTTCCCCATCCGTGAGTTCGGTAACACGCTTGCCGTGGCGGACAACGGCGGCCCACGCTCCCGTGCCGGGGTTGGGCTGGGCGCCTCCATCGGTGTGGATGACGTACTTCCCGCCGGCTTCTTCGGACGATGCCTTTGGCGGGGGAGGAGCGGCCGTGAGGGTGTCGAGCAGCTTCCTGCCCTCGTCTGCCATTTCGTCGAGGGCGTCGCCGTCCGTCCGGTAGATCACCCATTCGGTCATGGGGCGGGCGCCCATTTGCTCGTAGAAATCCCGTGCCGGTTTGTTCCAGTCCAGCACGGACCATTCAAAGCGGTGGCAGCCGCGCTCGCGCGCAATCGCGGCCAGCGTTGTCAGGAACATGCGGCCGAGCCCTCGGCGCCGGAACGTCGGGCGGACGTACACATCCTCCAGATAGAGCCCCGGTGCGGCCTCCCACGTCGAGTAGTTGTGGAAGAAGATCGCGTAACCGGCCGGTTGCCCATTGACCTCGGCGATCAGGGCTTCGGCGTGAGGCTTTGCGCCGAAGAGTTCACGCGCCGTGTTCGCTTCGGTGGCGTGGCACTCTTCCGGTGCCCGCTCGTAGACGGCGAGCTCGTGGATCATCTTCACGATGGCGGGAATGTCCGCCGGGGTTGCAGGGCGGAAGCGAATGTCAGTTTTCTTGTCGGGCATGGGAGTCCAGTCGCTGGAGAGATGAGCGGGGAGGGTGCGTGAAAATTACTCGACGAATTCGAGTTCGACGGGTGCCGGGATGAAGCCGAGTTCGTGGGCTTCCCTGAGGAAGCGTTCGACTCCTGCCCGGCCGCGTTCGCCGAAGTCCAGCGTCAATTCATTCACGTACATTCCCACGAACTCATCGGCCATTTCGTGGCTCATGCCGCGTCCCCACTGAAGGGAATGCGCGACGGCCTCGTGGCGGTGATCGAGTCCGTACTGAATGGATTCCTTGAGGATGCGGTTGAGCCTGCTCAGCATCGGCTTGTCGAACGCCTTGCGGATCACATTGGCGCCCAGGGGGAGAGGCAGCCCATCGGTACGCTCGAACCACCACTCGCCCAGGTTCACGATGTTGACCAACCCTTCGGAGGCGAAGGTCAGCTGGCCCTCGTGGATCAGGAGACCAGCATCGACGCGTCCGCTCTTGACTTCTTCCATGATCTGGTCGAACGGCACGACAACGTGATCGAAATCGCCACGGAGAAAAATCTTGAGCGCCAGATACGCGGAGGTCATGAGGCCGGGAATGGCGATCCTTTTGCGGGGAAGTTCCGAGGGATCGAATGGCTCGCGCGCAACGACCATCGGGCCGTAGTTGTCGCCCATCGAGGCTCCACACGGGAGCAGCGCGTACTTGTCGAGGACGGAAGCGTAGGCGTGGATGCTGATGGCGGAGATGTCGAGTTCCTCGCGCATGGCCCGCTCGTTGAGCGTCTGAATGTCCTGCAGAATGTGCTCGAAGCGGAGTTCGCCGGTCTCGATCTTTTCGGCGGCGAGGCCGTAGAACATAAAGGCGTCGTCGGGGTCGGGGGAGTGTCCGAGGGTGAGCAGGCGGGTGGAGGTTTGGGAGGTCATGTTGGAAGTCCAGCAGGGAGATCGGGGCCGTAAAGTGCGCCCGTCGGGCATAAAGCAAGTGCTGGTCCGGCGTGGCAACCGCGAATGGGTACCGCATCGTTGTTGACCCCGGAGGCGCCGCTGAAAAGGGTGGGGTGCGGAAGCCGGAGGTTTGTATCCGGCACAAGTGTCCACGGAGGATGAACAGCGTGGAAAAACCTATCGTATCCGTTGCGGGGTTGCGGGGTATCGTCGGCAAATCGTTCACCCCTGAGATTATCGTTCCCTATATTGCCGCCTTTGCCGACATGCTGACGCGCAAGCGCGTGGTTGTTGGTGGCGACAGCCGCCCCTCGCGGGAGTGGGCCCAACCGGTTGTCGAGAGCGTCTTGCGCGCTCGCGGGGTCGAAGTCATTTCGATCGGCCTGGCACCCACGCCCACCGTGGGCATGATGGTGAGGCACTTCAAGGCGGGTGGAGGGATCGCCATTACGGCCAGCCACAACCCCAGCGAATGGAACGGTCTGAAGTTTTTTCACTCCAAGGGTGAATTTCTGACTCCCCAGCATCATCATCGCCTGGTGGAGTTGATGAAGCATCCGAAGACCTCGACAAAGGCCGCGCGAGTCGGCAAGTACACGGCTTCCAACGAGGCCGTTGAAGCGCATCTGGAAACGCTGCTCACGCATTTGGGCCCGCTGCTGCCCGCGCGCAAACGCAAGCTGCGCATCGTGCTCGACTGCTGCAATGGCGCGGGGTCGATTCTCGCGCCGCTTGTTGCCACGGCCTTCAAGTCCACGGCGGAAATCATTTTCAATAATCCGGGACGGACGTTTCCGCGCGGCGCCGAGCCACTTCCCGAGAACCTGAAGGCCCTCACGCGGGAGGTCAAACTTGTCGGAGCCGATTTCGGTGCGGCTCTCGATCCCGATGCCGACCGTCTGGCGCTCGTCGATGAAAATGGCCAGCCCATTGGCGAGGAGCGGACGCTGCTCCTCGCGGCCGACGCCTATCTCGCCGCGACGGGAGAGAAGACCCCGCTGGCCGTCAATCTTTCCACCTCCCAGGCCATCGACGCCCTTGCGAAAAAGTACGGGACAACCGTCACGCGCACGAAGATCGGCGAGGCTCACGTTCTTGCCGGAATGAAGCGCGCCGGCGCCACCATCGGCGGCGAGGGCAATGGCGGCGTGATCCTGCCCGCTGTTCACCCGGGACGCGATGCGGCCACCGCGCTGGCACTGATTCTCATTGGGCTTCATGTGCGGCGTACAAAGACGCTCTCCGCGTGGAACTCCGAGTTTCCCGATTTCGTCATGGTCAAAACGAAAGTCGCTCTCGGTTCGATTCCGCTGCGCCGGACGATCCAGCGCGCCAAGTCCATCTTCCGCGACGCGGTGAAGATCGATGAGACGGACGGCGTGAAGTTCGTCTTCGCCGACAGCTTCCTACATCTGCGGCCCAGCGGCACGGAACCGATCATCCGTATCTTCGTGGAAGCACCGGACAAGCTGATGGCGGCACAACTCCTGAAGCAACTCAACGCCGTCCTCGCATGACCTGCCTGCTGGTCATCGGCGTGGGACCGCGGCCCGGTCCGGGCCAGACACATGTTTATGCCCCGGGACTCCGGCTGCACACAGTGGCGGGCGAGTTGATTCGTGCCGGGCATCAGGTCCACGCCGCCGAGTGTTTATTCGGCGGACGGGACGAGCAGTCAGTCGGTCAGCCGTTCCCCGGTGCGGCCAGCCACACGGCGCTCCCCGGCGGGATCGCCGCCATGACAAGTGCGATTTCGCGCCTGTGCCACGAACACGCTCCACAGGCCATTGTTGCGCTGACCGATGGCGTGGCGCTCGCCGCTGCGCGCGCCGAGTACGACGGCCCTCTGTACATTGACTACAACGGGCATCCCATGGCCGAACGTCAGATGCAGGGGGCAATTCATGGAAACAACGATGCACTGGCGTCCCAATGGGAGTATGTCCTCCCCGTTCTTCTGCGCGCCGACCGGTTTGCCACGTGTTCCGGTGCCCAGCGTCTCGCGCTGATTGGCGAACTCGGAGCGGCCGGGCGTATTGGCGCCGAGACCTGCGGGCATGAACTCGTCGATGTTCTGCGACCGCCTCTCCCTTTTGAGGAAGAGTTCCGCCTCTCGGAACCAGGCCGCCTTCGTGGCGGCTGGGTACCGGCGGATTCCCGGGTGATTCTGTTTACTGGCGGTTACAATACGTGGCTCGATGAAGCGTTGCTTTTTGCCGCCGTGGAGCGCGTGCTGGCTGCCGACCCCAAGGCTGTTTACGTTTCAACGGGTGGCGGGATCGACGGACACGTCACCGAGGTCTTTGCCCGTTTTCGTGCGCGTACGGAGTCCTCTCCTCATCGCGACCGCTATCGCTTTGTCGGCTGGCTTGATCACGAGGCCTACGTGGATTGTTGCCTGGAAGCGGATGTGGGGGTGATGACAGACCGCTGGACTCTTGAAGGAGAACTGGGCTGCCGCAATCGGCTCTATGGATGGCTGTGGGGCGGAATGCGTGCGGTGGCGACGGATCTCGCCGAAATTGTGCATCGGGAACTGGGGCCACTCGGCCTTGTGAAGGGAACCCCCACCGGCGACGTCGATGCCTATGCGGCTGCTCTTGCCGGGGAGCTTGAGGCGGGGCGGTTTGGTGACGATGAGGCCGCCCGGCGGCGTGAGCTCCTGCGCACGCATTGCTCGCCGAAAGCCTACTACCAGCCGCTGCTCGACTGGGCGACGTCACCGGAGAAGGCTCCCGATCGTTCGTCCGGCATGAGGCCTGGCAATCCTCTGAGTGACTGGATGGCCTTCGTTGATCGTCTGGGCGTGCCGGGCGTTCCAGGTGCCGGGGCCGACGAACTCCGCATTTTTCTTGATCGTCTGGCGGGAAGCCGTGCGTTTCAGTTGTACCTGAAGACCAACCCGGATTTGGCAGCGCAGTTCGAGCGCGTCCGCTCCTGCGTCACCGGTTCACCAGAGAAGCCCACGAATGAATCGCAAAAGGCGGAAGACCGTGGGATTTGATTGTTGCGCTGGTGTGCCGCGTTCGGGCACACACTCTTGTCCCTGCGGGTGGGAACACCAGAGACAGCAGGCCGAGGAATGACCTGGCAAGAGTACCACGAGGCTGCCCGAAAAGCCGCCCAAAACCGGATGGATGACAAGGCAGTATCGCTCTGGCGCAGAGCTCTGGACGTTATTGGCCGGGAACCCTTGGCAGCCAAAGACCGCCTCGTCGTGCATGACGCGATGGCTCGTTTCTATGCGATTCGCGGGCGCTTCGAGGAATCAATCGTGAGTTGGAGCGAAGTCGCTTCAACGGCGGAGGAAGCCGGCGGGGTGCATCGGGTTACGGCCGCGAAGGCCTATCGCGAGATCGCCGAGATTCAGATCGCCCAGGGAAAGCTCGAAGAAGCCGAGCAGTTTCTCGTCCAATCCCTCCATCTTTGGGAATTTCATCTCGGCGGAGATCATCAGGAAACCGCCGCCACGGCCACGGCATTGGGCTATCTTCAGAGAGACATCGGCAAGTATCCCGAGGCCGAGGCTCATCTGCGCAAGGCTTGCTCGTTCTATCAGAAGCGTTTCGGCGACTCGTTCATCGAAGTCCCCCGCCTTCTGGACAACATCGCCATCGTACTCGCCATGCAGGAAAGGTACGATGAGGCAGAGAAGGTCTTTCATCAGGTCTTCGAGATCTGGAAGTACGCAACGGACTCGAAGCGCCCCGACATGATCAAGAGTGTGAACGACCTTGCGGCCTTCTACTTGTCTTCCGGGCGAATCGAGAAGGCCGAGCGGGCTTGCCGCCGCGCACTTCACCTGTCAAAGGGGCACTGGGGCGAGGAAAACGAGCAAGCTGTCCGAAGCCTCAACATTCTGGGCGTCTGCCTTTCCCAGCAAAGCAACCTCGCCGAGGCGCAGGAGAGCTTTGAGCAGGCGTTGAACATGGCAGAAAAAGTGCACGGCATGCATCACCGGATTACTGCCGAAATTCTCGATAATCTGACGGCTCTGGCCACCAAGCGGGTGGTCGGGCGCTGAGCCTCAGATTCTCAGCTTCCAGTTCAAAATCACCATCAGCAAGCCCAACGCCCACACGGCCATTCCCCATTCCCGGCAGCGGCGAAACGAGGCACTGAGATACAGGTAGTACGCCAACTCGATCCCGAGAAACAGACAGACGCCAAACTGGAGTGCCCCGTGAGGCGTGTCCGTTGCGAGGGCTTCCAGTTTCTCGGCTGGCCAGGTCTTGTCAATCCAGGCGTAGACGCCCGCCCAGATTGCCGCCAGCAACAGCAGGAGGCGCCAGAACAGCAGGAGGAACTCTTCGCGGCGATGGCGCTGGGGGGATTTCTCCTCCAGCTCATTTTCGGGTGATGGCACTACTTCGGACAAGTGACTCTCCGCGAAACGATTCGTTTTGCCCACATCCCGGGACGGCCCCTGAATGGGCCAGCACGGCGGGGGAGCCAACGGGAAAGACGCGATGACGCCAGACCGATCCGGACACGTGGTGTTTTTTGATGCGGCGAACACACTGTTGCGCCCCCATCCGGGGGTGGGGGCCGTGTATGCTGCCGTGGCTGCGGAGTTTGGCGTGACAGCCAAGCCTGACGCGCTGAATGAGGCCTTCCCCTTGGCCTGGAAAGAGGCGCGGAGGAAGGCCGGAGCCTCTCCCTATGGAACGGGTGAAGACGATGCATTGCGGTTTTGGCGCTGTGTCGTGGAGGATACTTTCGTTCGGGCAGGCCTTGTCCTGCCAGGCGACCCCTTCTTTGAAACACTCTATCGCCGTTTCGCCAGCAACCGGTGCTGGCGCTTGTACGACGATGCTCTGCCTGCTCTTGCCGAAGTTCGCCGGCGTGGGGCTCGAATCGGCCTGATCAGCAACTTCGACAACCGCTTGCGCAGTATCCTGACAGCGAAAGGTCTCGATCGGATTCTCGACATCATCGTCATTTCCTGCGAAGTTGGTGCGGAGAAGCCCGCACCCGCGATCTTTGCGGCCGCACGGGCGGCTGCGGGCAACCCACCTTTCTGCAATCTTGCCTTCGTCGGAGACCAGCGATCCGATGATTACGCAGGGGCCACGAATGCAGGATGGCGTGCCTGCCTGATTGACCGTGTCACAGCGCAGCCCGATAATTCCGGTGTACCTGCGTTTCGATCACTTGTCGCCGCCGTGGAGTATCTGCTCGCGTGAAACCTGTTCCCGATCCCGCGGACGTCCGCACTGTTGCCGTGCGCCTGACCAATTGGGTGGGCGACGCGGTGATGAACACGCCGTTCCTTGGCGAAGTTCGGCGCCTCTTTCCACAGGCACGGATCATTGCGCTCGGCCGCCGCTCCGTCACGCCGCTCTTCGACCCTCATCCATTCGTGGACGAAGTCTGGACGATCGATGATCGCACCGTGGGTGGGCGTTGGGACGCAGCGCGCCGGCTTCGCCGGTGTGCTCCCGATTTGGGTTTCGCGCTGCCGAACTCAATGAACGCGGCCTTGCTGCTTCGGCTTGGTGGGGTGCGCACGCGTGTTGGGTATGCCCGCGATGGGCGCGGGTTGCTGCTGACCCACGCGATTGCGCTGCGGCCCCAGGACCTCGCGGTGCACGAGGTGCGCTACTATCTTCGGCTGCTTTCGCTCTGGGGGGCTCCGGCTGCGGAAACGCCCCGGCTGCATCTCCACGTGACGGAGGACGAAGTTGCCAAGATGCGCGAGTGGCTAGCGGGCAAGGGGCTGCGCGGCGGGCAGACCGTGTTCGGCGTGAATCCGGCCGCGTTTTACGGGACGGCGAAACGATGGCTCCCGGAGCGATTTGCTGAAGTGGCCCGCCGCCTCGCGGAGGAACACGACGGCCAAGTCTTCGTCACAGGCATTGAGCGTGAGCGTGCCGTTGCCCAGGAGGTCTGCGACGCAGGTGGAAACGCGTTTGTCAATACGGCGGGAGAAATGTCGCTGCGCGAACTGATGGCATTCATGCGCTGCTGCCGTCTTTACCTGACCAACGATTCCGGTGCGATGCATCTGGCTGCCGCGCTGGGGACGCCGCTGGTGGCGGTCTTTGGCAGCACCGATTGGGTGACGACCGCGCCACTGTCGCCTTCGGCCAGGATTGTCCGTGAGGAGACCGAATGCGCGCCGTGCTTGCTGCGCGACTGCCCCATTGACCATCGCTGTATGACCCGCGTCACTTCGGAGAGCGTCCTCGCACAGGCGCGCGCTCTTATGGACGAGACAACGGACGTCGCAGGTAGAACACTGTGAGCACGCCGCCAACGAGATAGCCAATCAGCATGACCCAGATGGAAGGCCAGAGCCACTTGGGCTGGAAGCTGAACACCACCGACGAGCTGCCACTTGGTACGGGAACATCGAGGAAGTGGCGGCCGACGGTGCTTGGTCCGACCTCTCCGCCCTGTTCGCCATCGATCGTATAGCTCCAGCCTGGGAAATACGAAGTCAGAACAATCAGGCGGCAGTCTTCACCGGGGGCTTCCACCCGCCACGTCATCGTGTTGGGGGTTAGCTCCATCAGACGTGCTTCGCCCTTGTTGAGCCACTCGTCCTTCGGTGTTAGTACGGCTCCCCGATGCGGAAGAACACGCCGATACTCCTTCTCAAAGTCCTTGATCGTCTTTGCTTCGTGCGGCCAACGCAATTTGAGCGGAGGATTGTAGGCGTCGAGGTCGACGTGATGGACAATGAAACCGTCGAAGTTGGGGAACTGATCGTCGAATTTTAGAAACTGAAGCGGCTCGAAGTAGCGTGGTCTATGCGACTCAATATTTCCGACGAATCTCATCCGCGAGTCGTTGAGGGTGTCCGCCACAAGGCTCCAACTCCGCTTCGCGGCTGATGCCATGTCGAACGCAACAAAGAGGCAGAGGGCGAATATTGCACGGTTGCGCCACTTAGCTCGATGCACAAGCGCCAACAGGAAAAGGGCTGTGGCACAGGTGACTGCCTGACGGAAGAACATTTCCGAGAGCAGGACGGGGGTCTCGGGGGTGAACTTCGCGATGGTGACATTTGCGCTCGTATTGGTCTGCGGCAATGCGCTTTCCCCGACGAGCAAGGCGAACGCCATCATTGCAAGCAGTGCGGAGGCGAATAGCAGGCCCTTTCGCACTCTTGACGCCAGCCAGTGGCGTGACCGCAGCACGGCCGCCAGCATCGACCAACCCGTGCAGGCACCAAGAATCAGGTAGAGAATCGTGAACCCACGAAAATCCATCGAGGTGTGATGAGGGCCGTCCATGCCCGGCACCCAGAAGTACAGTGCCTGACGCAAAGCATTGGCCGGCCCCATCGCCAAGAGCAGGTTGATTCCCGCGGCGACGAGCAGCACACGAAACTGGGGATTCCATCGGCGGCGTGCAAGCGCGAGCACCAATCCCACCAGTGTAAGAAGTCCTGCATAGCTTCCCAGATGAGAAGGATATGACTCGAAATGAGCACGAATTGGTGCGAGTGCAATCTCCGGAATTAGGAATCCGAGAAGGCTCGCGCCAAACAGCGGATCGGATTCAATCCGTTCCAGCGGGAGCCGTTGATAGGCGGGCAAGTAGTCGCGCGACGCAAAAACTCCGGTCATTTGGGGAGCAACGATTGCCGCGCACACGACAGCACACAGTAGAAGACCACCCGCACGCTGAGCCCGGGAATACTTGCGAAGGGGCACGGCGATGAATAGTCCCGCGAGATTGACCGCTGCCACCATGGCCGTTGTGGGGTGTCCTCCAACCGAGGCCTGTGCAAGAAGGACCCCAGCAAGCGCCATCCAGCCGAGACGCCGATGGGGTTCTTCTTTCCATGCCCGGATGGCGCACGCCAATGGCCAGGGATACCACGCCATGGTCGAAAATGTCCCCAGCAGTCCCGCATAAGAAAGAAAGTAGCCGCTGAACATGTAGGAGGCGCCAGCCATCCACGCAATCCATCGGCGGTGCCCCAAGGTTCGCGCCAGGGCGTAGGCCCCGAGTCCTGCGAGGAGAAATGTCAGCACGAGCTGCAACTGTACGGTATGGATATCGTACTGAAGCCAGATGAGTATCGCCCATGTCACGGGCGACCAGAGTTGTGATTGCGCGTCGATGACAAAGGGAAAACCGAAGTCCTGAAACGGGTTCCAAAGAGGCAGTTGTCGGGCGTAATTTATGGTGTCGGAAGCGTACACAAGACGTGGATATTGCAACATCATCGTGTCCCACTTCACTAGCGAGTGGAACGGATAAGTGCCCGAGGAACGATAGAAGGGGGAAAGTACCAGCAGGCCGAAGAAAACAAGAAGGATGACCGGGAGATTGGCCCTCATCCGATTCCCGATAGGCCTATGTTCGTGCGGTGCCATGTGAGTAGGTCCCCAACCAAGGCAAGAGTCGAATCGTCCGTGTCACGAGCGCAAGTCGACTCTTATCTCCCGCGACAGGCATTCTCGCGGGGAATGATGCCGACGTGTTTAGGAGTTACCCTTGCGGGGTGGGGCGATCTTTCCGGCGGGCTGCTGTTGGCTGATGCAATGAATCGCTCCGAGTCCCCAGACCAGATCGGTGCAGGGAATCCCGACGATTTCCCGGCCCGGGAAACACTCAGCCAGGATTTCGGCGGCCTCGGCATCCCGGGGGCAGTTGTACGTGGGAAGCAAAACCACGTTGTTGGCGACGAGGAAGTTGGCGTAGCTGGCCGGAAGGCGCTGGCCCTCGTAATGCAGGGGGGACGGCATGGGAAGCGTCACGACGTCGATGGGTTCGCCGTTGGCCGTGGTCATGCCAGCGAGGCGCTCCAAGTTCTCGCGCAGGATGCGGAAGTTGGGGTCGGCAGGGTCTTCCTCGACGACAGTGACGATGGTGGTGGGATTCACGAAACGGGCAAGATCGTCGATGTGCCCGTCGGTGTCATCCCCTTCGATTCCATCGCCAAGCCACAGAACCTTTCGGATGCCGAGAAAAGCGCGCAGGTAGTCCTCGATGGTTGCCCGGTCAAGTTCGGGATTGCGGTTGGGATTCAGCAGGCAGGCTTCCGTCGTGAGCAGCGTTCCCTGGCCGTTCACGTCGATGGAGCCGCCCTCCAGAATGATGCCCGCGTCAAACAGATCGGCGCCAAAGTAGTTGGCGATCAGGTAGGGGATTTCGTTGTCCAGTCGATAGCCCGGGTACTTTCCGCCCCAACAGTTGTACTTCCATTTGGTTACGGCCACTTCGCGTTCGCCCGTTTTCTCGCTATCACGGACGACGAAAATGGGGCCGAAGTCGCGCGCCCAAGAGTCGTCGGTGGGGAATTCAAAGAACTCGACGTTTTCGTTGAGGGCAGCGCGGCTGGCCAGAAAACTCTCTGCCTCCGCCCGGATGGCGGCGCTTGGGACGATCAGGCGCACCTTCTCGTGGGGCATCAGGGCACGCACGATGTCGGCATAGACGGGCGGCACGGTGTGAAGCTTGCCCGGCCACGTGTCCGGATTGTGCGGCCAGGCGAGCCAGGTGGCCTCGTGGGGCTCCCACTCCGCCGGCATGTGGTAGCCGAGAGGGGCGGGAAACTCGGCGGATTCGTTTTGCATCCAGGTCACGCGGGACCGTCCTTGCTCGGAGTGGGGCGATCGGCAAGCGTTGCGCCGGGGGAATGAGGCAAAGAAGAGGAGCAGGATGTCAACCCGGGGCGCGCCGGATGACGCCAATTCAGCATGCACGGAGCGAAAAGGCATGGGCGAAACGGATTCAAACAGGCCGGGCATGCAGTTCGTCGAGCAGACGGGCGAAGCCATTGCCCGGGTCCAGCGGGAACTGCACGCCTACAATGTGGCCGCGTTTCCTCCCCGCCCACCCGAGTTCTTCGCCCTGGAGCTGGCGGGGGAGTGCGGCGAACTGGCCAACAAGGAGAAGAAGCTGTGGAAGGGACGCCGACTTCCACTCGAGGACCTGGCCGAGGAAGCCGCTGATGTGCTGATTGCTCTGATCAACTACTCCAATGCCCGGGGAATCGATCTCGGAGCGGCGGTTGCCCTCAAAATCCGGGAGATCGAACGCCGACGAACTGCGGAATGAGGCGCGGGAACGCGCGGGAGAGGTCTTCTCGTCCGCACTGGAGTTGGTAAAATGTGACGACTGACTGGCGGCAGGTGGCAGGATGGCTCTTGCGCCGCTTGTGCTGGAAACGTTCTCCTCTCCCTTTGGGTTTCCTCGTGCCAGAGCGAAGTCCGCAGTCATTCGGGTCTCTGCCCGCTTGGAGGTACACTGCTCAATGGAACGTCTGATGAGCCTTGTGGGGATCATCGTGATCCTCAGTATCGGTTTTGCCCTGTCAAACAACAAGAAAAAGATCAACTGGCGCACGGTGGGAGTGGGACTCAGCATTCAGTTTGGACTCGGAATTCTGCTGCTGGGCGTTCCGATGACCCGCAAGCCCTTCGAGTGGTTCACCACAAAAGTGGCTTTCTTCCTGGGGCTTTCATCTGAAGGCACCGAGTTCATCTTCGGCCCCTTGGCCGATGTCAGCCAGAACGGCTACATCTTCGCTGTTCAGGTGCTTCCGACCATCATCTTTTTCTCGGCCTTCATCTCGATCATGTACTACCTTGGCGTAATCCAGCTGGTGATTCAGGGAATCGCGCTGGTGATGCGGCGCCTGATGGGAACGAGCGGAAGCGAAACGCTTTCGTGCTCTGCAAATATTTTCGTGGGGCAGACGGAAGCGCCTCTGCTGATCCGCCCCTTCCTCGACAAGATGACGTACTCCGAACTGAACGCAGTGATGGTTGGTGGGTTTGCAACCATCGCGGGCGGCGTGCTGGCCGCCTACATCGGCATGGGCATTCCGGCCAACCACCTGATCGTGGCGAGCGTTATGGCCGCGCCTGGTGCCCTGGCAATGGGCAAACTGGTTGTACCGGAAACCGAACACTCGGAGACGGCGGGCGACGCCGGACTTCCGAAGATCGACTCGGGTGACAACGTGCTCGATGCCGCCGCGCGTGGAACGTCCGACGGCTTGAAGCTGGCAGTGAACGTCGCGGCCATGCTGATCGCTTTCATCTCACTGATCGCTGTGGTGGACTGGGTGCTTGGAGGATTCGACGCCGTGGTGGACGGAAAGATCCTCGGTGGCGCTGTGATGGCAACAACGGGCGAGTACGAGGGATACTTCCCCGGCAGTTTGCAGACGATCTTTGGAACGGTTTTTGCCCCCTTCGCCTTTCTGCTTGGCGTTCCGTGGTCCGAGGCACCGTTGGTCGGCAACCTGATCGGCCAGAAGATTTGCGTGAACGAGTTCGTGGCCTACTTCTCCATGCAGGACATGATGTCCAAGGACTTGCTGTCCGATCGCTCGATCATGATTTCGACCTATGCGCTCTGCGGGTTCGCGAACTTCTCCTCGATCGGTATCCAGATCGGCGGCATTGGCGCTTTGGCGCCGGAGCGCCGCGGCGAGCTTTCGCGGCTGGCGCTGCGGGCGATGACGATTGGCGTACTCGTGTCGTGTCTGACAGCGTGCATTGCCGGTTTGTTGGTGGAAGGTACCCCTCCCGCCGGTGTCGTCGGGGAGGCTCCTGCGGCAGTGGTGGAAGCCGGCAGCTAGTCCGGGCATCGTCCTGCGGAGTCAGTAAGCCGGAGACCCTGGATGCATGCTGCGGGCGATGAGGGCACCTCTGCAAGCCATGTCCTAATCGCAGTCCACAGCCCACCAAGCTGACAACTGACAACCGAGGACTTCTCCCGGAGGCGTCTTACGCATTCGGGAGAAGCACCCCCCAGTCCGGTTTTCGCTGGACAATGTTCGGGCGCTCGGTATGGGTGGAGTCATCGTGCAGCCCCTTGGCAGAGCGCGAGCCAGCGTCTGTCCTTTGTTGGTATCGCTCCCGCCGTTTGGAGTACCTGGCCGGGTTTCTGTCGCTTGGTGCTGAGGGGGCACTACCACCCAGGAGCAGGCCGTGAACCTCGTTTGTGCCAATTGCAAGCACCAGTGGGAGGAGGAAGCTCCCCCCGGAGCCCAATCCGTTCTTTGCCCGGAGTGCCTCGCGCCTGTTCCCTTTCCGGGAACCGTTCGAATTGGCGGCGACGCCGTTCCCACCGCGTATCAGCGAACGGCCGTTGCCTCACCTCCAACAGCGCGAATTCCCCAGCCGCGCCCCGAGGCCGAGACCCGCGACTTGGGCCAGGGTGGCGAGGGAGTGACCACCAAGATCGGCGGTCATGCTGTTGCCCCAGAGATTCAGGGCAACGAGCCCACGTCCAAACTCGCCGCAGGCTCCATCCCCGCCGACCCGGGGAAGACCACGCCGCTCCCACCGGAAGGCGGCGCTCAAACCACTGGAATCACGCAGCCTCCTCCGCCAAAACCCCAGCAAGGGGAACACCGCGCAACGGATGTCGCCCCCAAGAAGGTTCGCAACAGGAACTCCGAGTACGATGCATTGATCGGCAAGACGCTCGGAGGTTACCGCATCGAGAAATTGCTCGGTGCCGGTGGCATGGGTGCTGTCTTCCTTGCTCATCAGGTGTCGCTGGATCGCAAGATCGCCCTCAAGGTTCTCCCCGAACGATTTGCCAAGAGCCCCGAGCTCTTGGCGCGTTTCACCCGCGAGGCGCTGAGTGCCGGCCATCTCAACCATCACAACGTGATGCAGGTCTACGATGTCGGGCACGACCAGGGAATCCACTATATCAGCATGGAGTTCGTGAAGGGCGAGAACCTGGGCGATGTGATCCGGCGCGACGGCCCCCTGCGCGTTGACGACGCCGCAGGGTACATTCTCCAGGCCGCACGCGGTCTTCATTATGCCCACAAGCGCGGCGTCATCCATCGCGACATCAAGCCAGACAACATCATGATAAACGAGCACGGCGTCGTGAAGATCGCCGATCTCGGTCTGGCCAAAATGATCGGCCATTCCATCGGCAAGGACGAAGTCCGCGAGTACGACGAGAGCGAAATGAAGAAGGCCATCGTCCAGGGCGAACTGACGGAAGCGAACGTGGCTTTCGGCACCCCCGCCTACATGGCGCCCGAGCAGTCGCGCGACACGGCCAACGTGGACTCGCGGGCCGATCAGTATTCGCTCGGCTGTACGCTCTACTATCTGTGCGCGGGCAGGGCGCCCTACGACGGCACAACGGTCTTCGATCTCATTTCAAAGCACCGCGAGGCACCACTCACGCCACTCGACGCTCATGTGCGCGGCGTGCCTCCGGCCTTCAGCCGCATCCTCGAGCGCATGCTTGCGAAGGCTCCAAACGAGCGTTACCCGACGCTGGAAGACGCCGCCACCGACCTCGAACATTACCTCGGCCTCGACCACGAGGGCGGCCAGTACAAGCCACGCGACCAGCACCTGGCGATCCTCGAGGAGTGCGTAAAAGACTATTACGCGCTGCCCGGCCGGAAGCTGCGCCGCCTGGCGGCCGTGGCCTTCTGGATCCTGATGCCCATCCTCGTGATCCTCTCGTTTGCCACCAAGAGCTTTCCCCTTATCGGCGCGGCACTTGGACTCTTCTTCTTCATCCCCTTCATGAGCTTTGTCGTCAACGGCGTCATGGGGCGGACGTATCTCTTTCGCCGGGTGCGCAGCGTCTTCTTCGGAATGCCGTGGATGGGGTGGCTCAAGCTGGCCGGCATTGCCGCCGGAGCGGGGGCCTTCCTCGTTCTGACCGGCTGGATCTGGCCGTGGCTCGGGGTTGCTCTGGCAGCGTTGGGCATCGCACTGGCCTATCAGTTTGCCGTTCTTCGGCCATTGAAGAAACAGAAGGTTGCTGTCGTCGAGCGTACCAACGACCTGCTCAAGGAACTGCGTGTCCGTGGCGTTTCGGAGGACGCGCTGCGTGAGTTTGTTTCCCGCTTCTCCGGCGCTCAGTGGGAGGAATTCTTCGAGGAGTTCTTCGCCTACGAGGACAAGGTCCTCGCCCGTGCCAGGATGGCCAGCCAGGACAAAGTGCAGGCGCGTAAAAAGTTCGCGACGTGGCGCGATCCGATCTTCCGCTGGATGGACAAGGTGGACGAGCAGCGGCGCGCCGCAAAGGAACGCAAGACCCTTCAGTCGGCGGAAAAGGGACGTCTCAAGGCCGAGGGCATGTCCGAGGAAGAGGCCCAGGCAGCGGCCGAACTGGAAGCCACGCGCATCATCGAGAGCGAGTTCGCCGGGCTTGATGACGAGGAAATCATTCAAACCAAGCGCCGCCTCCCCATCTGGCGCCTTCTCAAAATGGGCTTCCGGCTCGTGCGCCTGGGGGCTGGTCTGGTGATGGTGGGGTATGGAGCCGCGTTCTTCCTGGACAATTACGGCGTGTCCGTTCCTGCCGAGGTCACGGACTTCTACAGCAAGACGCTCCAGTATCACACGCTGGGGCTTCCCGCCGACAAGGTTCCGTTTATGCTTTCCGCACTGCTCAATCTGCTCGGTGGCGTGGGACTGATTATCCTCACGTTCTCCAGACGTATCGTGGCGCCCTCGCTTGCGGTTCTTGGCGCTCTTTTGCTGGTCTTTGCCAAACCGATCATGGACATGGCTCAGCAGCCGCTGCTCCAGCCTGGAATCGTGCTGATTGCCGCGACGGTGCTCATGACGATCGGAGTGGGCTATTGCCTGATGGGCAGGCTGACGGGCGAGAATTTGTAGGGAGAAGCCTTGAAAACCAGCAACAATAGGAGTGCGAAATGAACCACAAGCACTTGGATATTGATATGCAACAACTCAAAGCAACGCCTACTGCTACGGCGGCGACTAAGATGGCGGCCAAGAGCGATCTTGCTGATTTTCTGTTGGGGGAGAAGTATAAAGGCTATGCCGACAAAATCCCAAGCGTCTGGACAGCGGAAGAGGTTGCCAACTTCTGTGATGAATTGTTGGATGCCCTTCGATCCATAAAGCCGCGCAGAACAAGAGCTATCTACGCCGGATGTGTTGCTGCTGGAAGCGAACCTAAGAGAGAGCTTCATGCCTTTTCAGTGCAAACTGCAAGACCGGAAACGAAACAGGCACCCATTGAAGAGCAAATCCGCAGAACACTTGGCAACAAGCTCGATTCGACGAAAAGGTGGAAAGTGTATCCATGGTATCTATCTCTCCCGCAAAAAGGAGGTGAGAAGTCCATTGTAGAAGCGGTTGATATTGTTCGATCGGCTTTGCAATCAAAGAATTTAAAGTCCAATGTTTCCTCGAATGACCCCCGACAGAATAGAATTAACCGAGAAGGGCCAACTAAGGATCGAGATGGACAAGGTCATCTCGATCCTAGTGAGCGTAAAGTAGTTGAAGAGAAAGCCGTCGAAATTGCTATACGGTATCTCGAGAAGAATGGATTCACTGACATTAAAAGCAGAGAAAAAGACAGGGTCGGCTATGATTTTGATGCCCTCTGGAAGAGCCGAAAGTGCTGTATTGAGGTTAAGGGAACTACAACAGGAGGTGAGTCAGTAGTTTTGACTGAAAATGAAGTGCGCTTTGCTAAGACAGTGAGCATGGAGTCCGACCCCCCTCTGTTGGTTTTGATTGTTGTTACTGGCATAGCTCTGAGTCGAGGTGAAAGCCCCCGCGCCTCGGAAGTGGCAAGCACACGAACTGTGGTCAAGCGCCCTTGGGATATAGATGAAGACGGTACCCTCAGTCCAATACAGTATCGTTACTTCCTTGAGCATGATGTCCCAGGGAATTGAAGCGGCTACGCTTTCCTTTCACCCTCGAAGCCTTCTCATCTAGCCTTACAGGGCATTCGCTACTTGCCGTTTGCTCGTCCCTAGTCCGAGGTTCGGCTCCTGTTGACTCATCGCCTCTGTCACGGGATTGTCCTGTCAGAGTGAACAAAAGACAGCCCGAGGCCCGATCCAGGAGTGGCCCCGGGTTTGCTCTCTTTCCCTGTGATACCAACGACAAGATTCGAGGTTTCCCCATGAAGGACCGCGAAAACGAAGGGACGCTGCCCGGCCCCGCTGTCTTTACCGCGCCCCACTCGCGCCGGCTTTTCCTGAAAGGTATGGGTTTGGCGGCGGGCGCCACGGCGATTCTCCCCACCGTGGCCGTCGGCCAGAATGCCGACGCCGAGACGGAAGAGATTCCCGGCCTGAAGATTCTTGGGCGCGGCGAACAGAAGGTCACGCTCAAGGTGAACGGCGCGAGCAGAACCGTGGCGATCGAGCCGCGCGAGACGCTGCTCAACGTCCTGCGCACGAAGCTCGGGCTGACGGGGTCCAAGGAAGTCTGCGACCGGGGGACATGCGGCTGCTGCACGGTGCTGCTCGACGGGGCGTCCATCGTTTCCTGCCTGATGCTCGCCATCGACGCTGTCGGGCACGAGGTGACGACCATCGAGGGCGTGGCGGATGATCCGAAGAACGCCGCGTTGATTGACGCCTTCTGCGAACACGATGCCGCACAGTGCGGCTACTGCATCCCCGGCATCGTTGTCCGCTCGTCCGCACTGCTCGATGAGAACCCGGCACCCACAGCCGAGGAAATTCGCCAGGGCTTGTCGGGCAATATCTGCCGATGCGGCACCTACACGAAGATCTTCGATGCCGTGGGCTCCGTCTCGAAGGGAGGGCGCACGTGATGCCGGACAACAACGTCGCCATTGAGAATGCTCTGCCGCGCGTTGACGTGCGCCAGAAGGTCGTGGGAAGTGCGAAGTACGCGGCCGACCAGTATCGCCCCAACATGGTGTTCGCGAAGTTCGTGCGCTTTCCCTACGGACGCGGCAAGGCCGTCAGCGCCAACGTGGAAAAGGCCCGGCGCGTCCCCGGTGTTCTGGAGGTCGATGTCCGCATCGACGATTATCAGGAAATGCCCGGCGGCCGCATCGGTCACATCGTTGCCGAATCGGAAGCCGCCATCGAGGACGCCATCGAGGCACTTGATCTGAAGTTCGAGCACGAGCGGCCGCTCACGGACGCCAATCTCGAGAAGCAGTACAACGGCCCGAAACCGACGGGGAATCACGAGGCAATTCGTGCGAAGTTCAAGGACGCGGCCGTCGTCGTGGAGGCGCTCTACCAGACGCAGGTGCAGACGCACTCGTGTCTGGAGCCACACGGCAGCATGGTCGATCATCGCGGCGACGAGGTGGAGGCCTGGGCCAGCACGCAGGACGTGACGGGATACCACGATGGCCTGAAGGGACGGGTTGGGAACGTGCCCGGTTCGAAGGTCGTCGTTCACAGCGACTACGTGGGTGGCGGATTCGGCAGCAAGTTCGGCCTGCGTGCCGAAGGCAGTCTCGCCGCGCAAATCGCCACGAAGTACAAGCGCCCCTGCCGTGTTGTTCTTGATCGTGACGAGGAGCATCTCGACGCGGGCAACCGCCCCGGCTCGATTCAGTACATGCAGTTGGCCGCCGACAAGAACGGCAGGATTCTCGGCGGCAAGGTGCATTGCGTGAGCGTCGTGGGCTTTCAACGCGGCGGCGGCGGCGTGAACAATCCCGTCGGCGGACTATACAAGTGGGGCGACATCGAGAAATCAGAAGACGAGATCACGCTGAACTTCTCGATTCCCCGGGCGTTTCGCGCGCCGGGCTGGCCCCAAGGGGTTTTCGCGGTCGAAGGCATGATGGACGAGTTGGCCGCCGCGCTGGGAATGGACCCTGTGGAGTTCCGCCAGAAAAACGAGACCAGCCCGCGCCGCGCCCGGCAGTTGCAAACCGGTGCGGAGTTGGTTGGCTGGAGTGAACGCAAGCCGGACGGCGCGTGGCCGGGACGCGTGAAGCGCGGCTACGGCGTGGCCGGGGCTCTCTGGCCCAAGTGGCCGACTCCGTGCGAAGCCGAGTGCCGCATCGCACGCGACGGCACCGTGGAAGTGCGCAGCGGCGTGCAGGACATCGGCACGGGGACGTTCACCGTCGTGACCGATGTTGCGTGCAAGGCGCTCGGCCTGGACCGCTCTCTTGTTTCCGGACTCGTCGGCAAGAGCTTCTATCCGCCCGGGCCGGGCAGCGGCGGTTCCGTGGTCAGCCGCTCACTCGTTCCTGCGGTGCGCGAGGCGTGTGCGAATGCGCTCAAGCAGATGGTGGCCATCGTTGCGGCCGAATGGAAGGTCGCGGCTGCTGATGTGGAGTACGCGGACGGTGTGTTCCACTCCAAATCAACCGGGCGCAAAGTGCCGTGGAAGAGCGTTTGCGGCGTGATGAAGGACTCGGTCCTCGTTGCTCATGGAAAATGGGAGCGCGGTTGGGCGGGCGAGAGCGATGGCAGCAGCGACTGTGTGCAGTTTGCCGTCGTTGATGTCGATACGGAGACGGGTATCGTGCGCGTGCGCAAGATCGTCGCCGTCCATTCGGCAGGAGAGTATGTGAACCGCAAGACGGCCGAGAACCAAATCTGCGGCGGCGTCACTCAGGGAATCAGTTACGCCCTCTTTGAGAACCGTATTCAGGACCGTCAGACGGGCGCCATGGTCAACGCCGACTTCCTGAACTACAAGATCGCCGGACCCGTTGATATTCCCGATATTGTCCCGGTGCTCGATCAGGACGATTCCGACACCGGTGTGCGGTCGCTGGGCGAACCGGCCACCGTCCCGACTTCCGGTGCCATCGGCAACGCCATCGCCAACGCGCTTGGTGTGCGCGTGCGTTCCCTCCCCATCACCCCCGAGAAAATCCTCGCGGCACTCGAACCCAAAGGAGCGTCCGCATGAAAGCGTTCGATTACGCCATTGCCAGCAACGAATCCGGTGCCCTCGCCGCCCTCGAACGTGGCTATCGCCCGAAAGCCTCGGGCATCGACCTGCTCGACCTGCTCAAGGAACGCACTGCGGCGCCCGACAGCCTCGTGTCGATCGCGGATATCGCCACTCTCAAGGGCATCCGCGAGGAAGACGGCGGCATTGCCATCGGTGCCCTGGCAACGTTGGAGGAAACCGGTGCCCATGCCGGCATTCGCAAGCATTTCCACGCACTGGCCGAAGCCGCCGCCGAAGCCGCCACGCCCCAGATTCGCGCGAGGGCAACGGTGGGCGGCAATATCTGCCAGCGCCCACGGTGCTGGTACTTTCGCTCGGCGGATTTCAACTGCCTGAAGAAAGGCGGCCCCACGTGCTACGCCGTCGAGGGCGAGAACTCCTTCCACGCCGTGTTCGGCAACGGGCCGTGCCACATCACGCATCCGTCGAACATTGCCCCGGCACTCGTCGCCTTCGGAGCCGAGATTGTGACGGTGGCACCGGAAGATGGGGGGCGGACGATTCGGGCGGCGGACTTCTTCATGCTGCCCGAGGATGGCGGCATCATGAAGGAAAACGTCCTGAAGAAGGACGAACTGGTGACCGAGATCCGCCTGCCCGCCGCCGTGGCGGGACAGAAATCCGGTTACGTCGAGTTGCGCGAGAAGCAGTCTTTCGATTGGCCGCTGGTTTCCTGTGTGGCCGCGTTTAATGGAACAAAGTGGACGATTGTGCTCGGGCACGTTGCTCCAACGCCCTGGCGCGCCAAGGGCTCGGAGAGTCTTCTTGGCAAAGCGGCAGCCATTACGCCGGAAATCGCCGAGAAGGCAGCGGCCGCCTCCGACCGTGGCGCCAAGCCCATGAGCCAGAACGCCTGGCGGCTGAAACTCGTGCGCGCGGCGGTACGCCGTGCCCTCCTGCTGGCCGATGGAAAGGAGATTGACTGATGGATCTGGGTCACTTGATGAACGAGGCGACGCCGTGCTGCGTCCACTTGCGCTGCAAGTCCATGCGCTGCCGGGGTGACGAGCGCCCCGGCTTGCTCCACCACGAGGACGCAATGACGTACTGGTGTTCGATCACCGAGGACGCCATCGGGCCGGACCGTCGTTCGGCCGTGCACCCCGAATGCCAGCCGGGACGGAGCTGCTATGAGGCGGCGCCAGGGTTTGACTGAAACCTGGCGTTTTCGCGTTTGCGGGCTGGTCCCAGATGTGCTTCTCCTGTGCGCGGGAATGGAAATGAAGTGCAACCTTGTGAGGACCGTGTAGAAGATGCCTGCTGCCGCCCGTGCCACCCGAGTCGATGACATTCTGAGCGCCGTTGTGGATGCCTCCGGGCGTCTCACCGACGAAGACGCGCTCTACCTGTTCGAGAACGCGCCGCTCCCTGATCTCTCTCAGGCCGCGCATGCCGTCCGCCTGCGCAAGAACGACCCGGGGCGCGTGACCTACATCGTTGATCGCAACATCAACTACACGAACATCTGTCTGGCCGTCTGCGATTTCTGCGCCTTCTACCGCTCCATCAAGGACCCGGAAGGCTACGTCCTCTCGTTCGAGGAGCTTGGGGCCAAGATCGAGGAAACGAAGGAACTTGGCGGCAACCAGATCCTGCTCCAGGGCGGGATGCACCCAAAGCTGAAGATCGACTGGTACGAGGACATGCTGCGCTTCATCAAGCGCGAGTATGGCATCCACCTTCACGCCTTCAGTGCTCCGGAAATCCACGCCTTCGCGAAGATCAACCGGCTGCCTTACGCGGAGTTGCTGGCGCGATTGCGCGAAGCCGGCCTGGATTCCATTCCCGGCGGGGGAGCGGAGATTCTGGTCGACCGCGTGCGCGAGGAAATCACCCGGGGCAAATGCACGACGGACGAATGGCTCGAAGTGCATCGCGTCTGGCACGGCCTCGGGGGACGGAGCACTGCCACGATGATGTTCGGCCACGTCGAGACGCTGGCCGAGCGCGTCGAGCACTTTCGCCGCGTCCGGGAATTGCAGGATGAAACGGGAGGGTTCACGGCCTTCATCGACTGGACCTACCAGCCGGAGAACACCCGGCTGGCAGAGTCGCACGACGTCACTGAAGTGGGCTCGTGGGACTATCTGAGGACAACGGCCATCGCACGGCTCTATCTCGACAACGTGCAGCACATCCAGGCGTCGTGGGTCACGCAGGGTGGACGCGTCGGCCAGATCAGTCTCTTCTACGGCTGCGACGACATGGGCTCGATCATGATCGAGGAGAACGTCGTGAAAGCAGCAGGCGCCAGTTTCCGCATGACGGAAGAGACTCTGAGAGGCCTTGTACGTGAGGCGGGTTACGCGCCGCACCGCCGGAACTTCTTCTACGAAATCCAGCCCGAACCGGACTTCGCCTGAGCCGCCGTTGCCCAAGTGCAACGAGGAAGTAAGGTTGCAGGGCGGGGGAGTTCGTGCTCCACTGGAAGTAGCTGATCAACTCGCTGTGGAGTCTTGCGAAGATGGGAATCCTGGAAGACAGAGTCGTTTGGGTCACCGGTTCCGCGCGCCGCGTGGGAAGGGCCATTGCGCTGGCCTGCGCGCGGGAGGGCGCGGACATCGTGGTCCACTGCAATCATTCGCATGACGATGGCGTGGCGACGGCGGCGGAGATTCGCGCAATGGACCGCGAGGCGATTCTCGTTCAGGGCGATCACGCGCGCCGCGATGAAGTCGAGCACATGGTTGCAACGATTGGCGAGCAGTTCGGCCGCATCGACGCTCTCGTCAACTCGGCGGCCATTTTCCCTGCCAAGGCGTTTGATTGCACGGGCGACGCGGAGTTCGACGAGGTGATCAACGCCAACCTGCGCGGTCCGTTTCTTTGCACGCAACTGGCTCTGCCGCTGCTGCGTAACAGTACGGCGAAGCCCGCCCACGTGATCAACCTGCTCGATGCGTATCTTCCACGCCCCTACGCGAAGTTCGCAGCCTACTGGTGCGCCAAGGGGGGGCTCGATGCGTTGACGCGCGCTCTGGCCGCGGAACTCGCGCCGTCGATCGTGGTGAACGGCATCTCTCCCGGACCCGTCCTGCCGCCGGAACATTTCTCCGAGGAGAAGCAGGCGCTCTCTGCCGAGAAGACGCTCGTCAAGCGATGGGGCAAGCCGGAGGACATTGCCCGAGCCGTGGTCTTTCTGCTCGCATCGGACTATGTCACCGGCGCGAACATCGTGGTGGATGGTGGGCGCAGCCTGGCGTAACCCGGGGCGTCAGGTATGCACCGGGATTTCGATGATAAACGTCGTTCCCTTCCCCTCGGCCGTTTCGAAACACAAATGGCCACCGTGCTCGTCGATGATCTTGCGCGTCGCGGCCAGTCCGATACCTGTCCCCCCCTTCCCTTTTGTCGAGAAGAACAGGTTGAACATCTTGCTGCTGACTTCGGGCGGAATGCCCGCTCCGTTGTCGCGCACCAGCACGCGTGCCACGCCGCGCTTTTCGTCGTACTCAGTCAGGACAACGATGACGCCATGCTTTCCCTCGGGGATGGCGTCGCGTGCGTTCGACAGCAGATTGAGTATCGCGTCGTGCATCGTTCCCGCGTCGATGTTCAGCGTCGGAATGCGCTCATCCAGTTCAGCCATCAGCGTGATGTTGCGTTCGCCGTAGGCCTCGAAACACTCGGAAACGAGTGTCTGCACAATGGGATTCAGCTCACCAGGTTCGAGTTGCGAACGGCTCTCGCGGCTGTAGTAGAGCATGTTCTCGACGAGGTTCTGAATCTTGGCGACGTTGGGCTTGAGCAACTGCCATCCTCGTCGCGTCTTCTCGATGTCGTTGCCATCGAGTCCCTTTTCAATGATGAATCCGCCGCCCATCAGATTCTGGAGGATATTCTTGATGTAGTGGGCGACTTCGCCGAGCGAGATGGCGACGGCGGCCAGACGCTCGGCCTCGATCTTTTCCCGATACAGCCGGGATTTTTCGATCACGATGGCGGCCTGCTTGGCGATGATCTCGGAGAAGACGATTTCGTCCTCCTGCCAGTGCGATTGCACGCGGCGAATCGACAGGATGCCGATCACCTCCTCCTGAATACGCAGGGGGGTGCAGATGTAGGCCATGAAGTGTTCTTCGTGGGGCAGATCGTCGAGAGGAGCGTATCGCGCATCGCCGCGCGCATCGTCGAGCGCCACGGTCTGGTTGTTCGCCGCGGCCCAGCCCGGGACGCCTTCCCCCAGCTTGAAGCCACGCACGCCAAGTTCCTCGGCGCGGCTGAGTCCCTTTGTCGCCGCCAGGACAAGAAAACCGGGGTCTTCCTCGTCGATCAGATAGATCGAGCAGGTCTCAGTGTCCATGGCCCGCGCGCCGATCTCGCAAATAGCCTGCAGGATATCGTTCAGTTCCATGACGGAACCCACGTAGTTGCTGATCTCCAGCAACGGGTGGGCGATGCGGCGATCGCGCGATAAATGCGAGTTTGCGGGGTCCATTCTGTGTCCTTCCGGGACTGGAGGCGCCGTCCGGGGGGCGGCATCGAACGAGAGAGCATTCCGAATGCCAGCAGGGGTGCAGGAAGGTCAAGCAAGTGCCATCGGGACTGAACGGGTTTATTGCCGCAGAGTCGTCGACGAGAGGATTTCTCTGCCGAAAAGTGGCGGGCTGGGTGCCTGAGCCTGCTCTGTTTGGAGGCCCAGGTGTCCTGCGGTTATCGAAATTTTGGGCTTGCGCGGCGGCAGGAGCTTGGGCAGCCTCCCGCTCCCCTTCGTTGGGCGATTAGCTCAGATGGTTAGAGCGCCGGTCTCACATACCGGAGGTCACTGGTTCGATTCCAGTATCGCCCACCATTTCCCCCTCCACCAAAGCCTCCTAGTCCTCCACCGCCACCGCATTGCGGGTTGGCGAGCCCTGAAGCGTGCTCGACACATACTTGACGTTTGATTGCGAAAGGACAACGTCGACTTTCCCGCCTGGAGGGAGCGTTACGGGCTCGCACCACCAGACATACTCAACGGCCGTGCTGGAGATGGGAAACACGCAGAAGATGGCGTAGTCACCGCCGGGGATGTCAACGAAGCAGAATTTGCCCTCAGAGTCGAGGATCTCGACGGCAAGCGGTTCGTCGGTCTGGATGCTGGGAATGAGTCCGAAGAATGGGTCGGATTCCCTGCGCTCGAGCCTGAGACGCTCCTTCTGAGTGGACGATAGTTCTCGCGCGATTACAGAGGCATTGATCTTTGCGCGAGCGCAGTACTTTCTGAGCTCGGCAGCGTGAAAATCCACTCGGGACTTTCCAATCGCTTCCGCACTGGCGAAGGTTTGCTCTGCTTGAGAACGGTTCTTGTGAAAATCGAGCTCGGTAGTTTCCCCTGTCCAAGGGTCTTGAAAATGGTAATCGATGCATCCGAGTTTGAAGAAGCTTTCTTTTGCCGCCCGAACCGCATCGAGCTTCTTTTGGTGGCTCTCCAAGTCCTTGGAGTGGCTCAAAGCCAATCGAAGGTTTTGGAGTCTGAATTCGAGCTCTTTCTCTTCCGCTTTGAAGGCACTCAATCGGCCGGAGAAGGCCATTGATTCGCGAAAAGTTTTCTCGCGAAACAAGAGGATGCGATGCCCAGCAGCCTTATTCACCGAGCCTTCCTGCAGCTTCAGGAAAATCTCGCCACAAATCGTCGTTTTGTCGTAGTTCTCGTCGACGGCAAGGACTCTGGAAACACTGACTGATTTCCCCGGCTTGCCGGTTGCGGGTTGCAGGCGTTTTGCCTGGGCTGAATAGGCCAGGATTTCCGTGGCATTCATTCCGTGAAGTTCCCGCCATGTTTCCTCATCCGACTCCTTGAGAGGCAGGGATATCTGCAGGTACTCAAGGGCACGATTGAGTTCGATACCAGTCTTCCCGTCGACGGTCTGAAGAATTTCGCCCATCGACTTCTCGAACGACGTTCTCGAGGTTGCATCCACCCGAGGCTGCTTGCAGGCAGTGATTGCCACGATAACCCAGAAGAATACAAGAATACGCGGCATTTGAAAAGCCACTCCCCGAAAAGTTCTGTACCATTGCTGACTCCAATTTCCTTTGATCGGGCATGTGGCAAGCAGTAATTTTGCGAATGCAATCCACGCCTTTTGAGGTTATAATATCATGATCAAGCGACTCGCCATTGCCGTCCCCGGACAGGGGCTGCATGAGATTACCGACCGCGTGGCCGGCGTTGTGCGCGAGTCCGGCGTCCGCGAAGGGTTGTGTACGGTCTTTATCCAGCACACGTCCGCGAGTCTGACGATTCAGGAAAACGCCGACCCGTCGGCCCGGTACGATCTGGAAGCATGGCTCAACCGTCTCGTTCCCGAGAATGATCCCCACTTAACCCACACGCTCGAAGGCCCCGACGACATGCCGTCGCACATCAAGGCGGCTCTGACGGCCACGTCGCTTGGCATTCCGGTGCTGGACGGACGTCTTGCCCTGGGAACGTGGCAGGGCATCTATGTGTGGGAGCACCGCCGCAGCCGGGGCACGCGCCGCGTCGTGGTGCATGTTGCCTGAAACGCGCGAGTGGCGTTACTCGGCCGGTAGGGCTTCCACGATGCTCGCGTCGTGCCGGGTAGCGAGTTTGTACCCGGGCTGAATCACGAGAAAGTCTTCCTCGTTCCAGTCGCCATCGACGAGCCGGCGGATCAGCGACAGGTCACCCCTCATCTTTTCAAAGCGCCATTTCTTTTCCTGCGCACGTGCCTTGGCGAATTCCTCAAAACGACTGTCCGGCTCGACTCCCATCTCGATGTAGCCCAGCCGGTTGTAATGCTTTGCGTGATCGACGAGTTGATCCCACAGATACTCGGCGTTGTCCTCGCCGTACTTCTCGACGAGTTCCTCCCATGTCATGTTCATTCCCAATTGTTCCTTGATCGAGAACTGGGAGAGCTGGGCGTCGGGGGCGCTGCGTTCGATCCATCCACTCGTCAGGTAATACGTTGCGGGATTGGCGTTGAATGCATCGAGATAGCGTTCCTTGCTGCCGAGGAAGAGCGCGATGCAATCGTGGGCGCGTGGTATGACGACGGGGATCGTGCGCGCGGCCAGACCCACCAGACCATTGTTGCAAAGTCCGTAGCCCATCGCAACGGCGTCGTACTTGGTTTCATCCACTGCCTCGAAGATCTCGCGGATGCGTGCAAACATCCGTGGAGCTCCAAGATCGTGCAAGCCCTTGGGGAGAAACTCCACACTCACTTCATTGGGCGAGCGCGCAATGGCCCAGCAGACTTCCCGCGTGAAGACCTCGCAACTGATCAGCTTGATTCTCACGGTTCGCGTCCCAAAGCAGCGAGTTCGGCAACGACGCCGGGGAACTCATCCTCCGAGTCGTGCGGGATCATCATCGAATCAATGAAGTCGTCCTCGAAGTTGGGAATCAGGTTGAGTTCCACGATGTGTGGCTCACAGGCGATGGCGTCGCAGGCGGCCGCGGCCGCGCCGTCGAGCAGGACGCGGCAGGCGCCACCGAGCGAGCCGTTGCCGATCATCTCGTAGCGTTCAACCGGCACGTCGGGAAGCAGGCCGAGCATGATGGCGTTGGCAAGGTTGATGTGACGCCCGAATCCTCCTGCCAGAACAAGGCGGTCGAGGTCTTCCATGATGAGATGGCATTCGGCCATCAATGCACGGATGCCGGCATAGATGGCGGCCTTCGCCTTGAGCACCTGGGCGATGTCGGGTTCACACACGATGATGGGCTGGCCCGCCGGGTTTTCCTCGGCAAAGGCGATGATGCAGCCGTGGAATTGCACGCCGTTGCCAGCCGGTATCGTCGTGTGGCGGCCAAGGGCACGGAGCCGCTCCAAATCGAATCGCCCCCGCCGGTCGAGCCAGCCGCGGCGGCGTGCCTCGGCGATGAAGTCGATGATCCCTGTTCCGCAAATGCCGATGGGCTGCTCGCCGCCCACCGTCGTATAAGCAAGCGTATCGTGCTCGTCGATCGAGAGATGCTCGATGGCTCCCGATGCAGCACGGCAGCCCGAGAGCGTGCCATGTCCCTCGAACGCAGGTCCTGCCGCCGTGGCGCACACCCACATGCCCATGGGAGTGCAAAGGACGATCTCGCCATTCGTTCCGATGTCGATCAGCAACATATTGGCGTCACGTTGTGCGCCGACCGAAAGGAGCAGGTCCGACACAATGTCGCCCCCCACATAGCCTGCCACACTCGGCACAATGTCGAGAAAGGCCTCGGGGTGAACGGCAAAGCCGGCTCCCCGTGCATTTACAGGGCGGAAGTGCGTTTCGACGGGGCGGAACGGAAAACGCCCGATCCCGCCAGGCGAAATCCCCATCAACAGGTGCATCATCACGGTGTTGCCGGAGACGGCCACGCGCAGCACATCAGCCGTCGTGCCATCTTCCGCGCGGCACAGCTCGGCGATCATGGGGTTGATCGTTCGATGCACGACAAGGCGGCGGAGCTCCTCCAGCGCTTGCGGGGAACGGCAGGAGTACGAGATGCGCGAGGCGACGTCGTCGGCCTTTTCAATTTGCGCGTTGTAGCGGGCGGCACGGCGCAGGAGACGCCCATCCGCGAGGTCCACAAGCACGGCGGCCACCGTGGTTGTTCCGATATCAACGGCGATTCCCCAGAAATGCCGCGCCTCCTCGCCTGCGCGCGCAGAAAGAACGCGATGCACGGAGGACGTGCGCGCGAGAGCGAGATCCAGAAGCTTGGCTTCGTTGCGAAGTGCCTCGCCCAGTTCGCGCAGAGCCGTGGGGGTGAACTCAAGCGGGCCACGAACGCCCGCCGTGCGAACGAGATCGCCGACATGCATGCGCAACGAGCGGTGCTCGGTCTCGCGCGGGTCGGGAAGCTGAAGAGCAACCCGCGAGACACTCGGTGAGAAGGGAAAGTCGGGAAAACTGAAGGCGTCTTCGATCTGCGCCGAGGTTTCGATCAACGATGTCGCCGGAACCGTGAGGCAACCCGGCGACTCCGTTGTCCGAATCTGGCAGGAGCGGACTTCGATGGGTTTGCCGTCGGGGACGGAGAACTCGCCGTCCTTTCCGGCAAAGGTTCCGCTCTCGAGTATCACCCGGCAGCCATTGCACGTGCCATGGCCACCGCACCGCATGTTCAACGCGAGGCCGGCTTCCTCAAGAAGCGTGGAAACCAGCTCACCAGGCCCTGGCGTAGCATCGAAGCTGCGGTGCGGACCATTGACGTGAAGGCCCATGGCGGGGATCAGGCCACCCCCACGAGGGCATCGACGATCTTCACCGCGTCGTTGGCGTCGCGGCCGTAGGCATGCGCGCCAATCTCCTTCGCATAGTCGGCCGTCACAGGGGCGCCACCAATGATGATCTTGATGTCATTGCGCCCTTCCAGGTGGTCCACCACTTCCTTCATGTACTGCATGGTTGTTGTCAGCAGGGCGCTGAGCATGATGATCTTCACACCCTGATCCGCCGCTTCGGCGAACTTGTCGGCCTCGATGTCGACGCCCAGATCAAGGACATCGTACCCGGCGCCACGCAGCATCATCGCAACCAGGTTCTTGCCGATGTCGTGGAGGTCGCCCTTCACGGTGCCGATGGCGACGCGCGCACGCGGTTCCATGCCGGACTGCACGAGCAAGGGCTCGATGATTTCGAGTCCTGCTTTCATGGCGCGGGCGGCGATCAGCATTTCGGGGACAAAGACTTCATTGCGGGAGAAGCGATCACCCATCTCGCGCATTGCCGGGATCATCGACTCGTTCAGCAATTCCTGAACGTTGATGTTGGCGTCGACGCACTCCTGTGTAATGCGGGCGGCATCCTTGCGCTTTCCGCCGAGGATGGCATCGAAGAGGGCTTGGTTGCGGGCCATGGAAGTCTCCTTGAATCATCCTTGCTTGCCGGGGCACCTTCGACTAAGCGAAGCAGATATCTGTGGTGCCAAGCAGGGAACGTGGGAAAATGCAACCCGGACAAATCGTCCAGGTCAAGTCGTATTTGGGCGCAAGCGATTGCGGAGTTCGTTGCGCTGCTGGATTTCCCTCCCCGGGCTCTCTTGCCTGAATTCCTGAAAACCGTGCTTCCCGGGAGATCCGACCCCGGATTTTATCCCGTCGAAAGCGCTTGCAGTCATGTCAGACTCTCCCTCCAGAGGTGTGCTTTGCGAACTCTTCTTTTTCCCTTTCTCCTTCTCGGAGTCGTTCTTGTTACTCTTGGCTGTACCCGTGCGGGTCTCGATTCATCCGCCTACCCGGTTTCCGTGCAGCCCGCAATGGGCCCGGCGGACTGGCGGGCGAGCGTTCTCCCCGGCGAGTTTGAACCCGCCTCGGCGGGGGAGTGGATGACTCCGCAGATCGAGGCGCCCTTTCCCTACGACGAGTTGATCTATTCATGGCACTCCCGTCTCGCCGAAGGTGAGGGATTCCGCCTCTACCTTCAGGTGGGCTTTGGCGATGAGGACGTGTCGCCCTGGCTGTACGCAGGACATTGGGGAGATATTCCGGCAATTGAACCCCGCGAGAATCCGACGTTCGCCGACGGTTCCGTTGCGATGGACCAGTTGCTGCTCGATCGCAAAGCGCGGACGTGGCGCTTCAAGGCGGTCAGCACGGGTTCGCAGCCCCTCACTGCTCCGCCCGCCCTGTATGTTGTGGGGACGGACAATGCCCGGGTGGACAATACGCGCATCGCCGCGACGCGGCTTGCATCGGCGGAGTTGCCGATCCTCGATCTTCCGCTTCGTCCCCAAATGTCCTCGACAGGGGAAAAGATGCCCGATCGCTGCCAGTCTGCCGCGCTGGCTGCCGCCCTCCAGTACTACGGACACGAGCTCCCACTGGAGACGATCGTTCCTCTTTGCTGGGATCCCGAGTACGAATACCCGGGCATCTGGCCGCGCACGTTGGGCGCCGCGACGCAACTGGGCTTCGATGGCTACATTGATCGCTTTCGCGATTGGGATGCCGTGCGTGCCACGCTGGCGCTCAACCGGGTCATTCTCGTTTCGATGCGGATGCCCAAGGGGGATGGCTACATTGCGCCTCCTTACTCCAGCATGACCGGCCACATTGTGGCACTCAATGGTGTCACGGCCGACGGGCGGGTGATTGTCACGGACTCTGCCCTTGGCGAGAGCGGACGCGGCTACCGTCTGCAATGGCTGATGGAAGACTTCGAGAAAGTGTGGATGGAAACGAAAGGGGGCGTGGGGATGGTGATCTGTCCGCCCGAAGGTGCCATGCTTCGTTCGCTTGGCGAACCCGCTGCGTTCCCCGATGACCCCGAACGTCAGGCGGCGTCCGGAAAGTAGCACGAAAATCATCGGCAAGGAGCGGCATGCCGACAATCGACGAAAAAGTGCGGCGGCTTACCTCACAGGTAGGCCGCCGTTCGCTTTTGGGGAATCCTGCCGCGCCAAGTGTAATCCTGCAACTCGCGGGCATCACGATTCAATCCGAAAAGTCCGCCATCCAAAGTCTTTTTTCAGAAGGTCGATTTTCTTTGCACTGATTGGCGGTTCCGTTCCATTAACGAAGTGAAATCGGGGTCCTCATGGGGTTTCCCCGAACGGCAAACCCAAGGGAAGGATAGAACCTATGAAGCTGATCATCGCCGCTCCCAACCTGGACAACCGTGACCGCCACCGCCTGGAGTACGAGCTCAACCGCGTCCTGCCCGGAATCAAGAAGCGCATCCAGCGCTACTCACCCGAGGACCGCCTCCTGCGCGCCCGCGTAACGCAGGAAGGCAACGAGAACCATGTCTTCCATCTGACACTCAGCCTTCAGCTCCCCGATCACCCCATCGTCATTCACAAGGAAAGCACTGACATCCGCTCACTCGTCAGCGAGGCGGAGTCGGCACTGCGCAAGGAACTGCGCCGTTCCAAGGCGCGCATTCGCAAGGACCACCTGGTGCGCCGGCGTACGGGCGTGAAGCGAGCCTACAAGGAATTCGCCTCGCAAATCGCCGAGCTCCCTTCTCCCGAGGAACTGGCGTCGTCCAATGGTGATTCCGAATCGAATCCCGTCTTTGCCCGCCTGCGTCCGCTGCTTGGGCCGCTCTACAGTTTCGCCCGCGAGTCGATCATGGCCGCCGAGCTTGCGGGGGAACTCCCGAACGACTACCTCTCGCCCGACGACCTCGTGGATCAGGCACTTGTCAATGTGGCCGACACGGCAACTTTCAAGGATGGCCCCGAAGCGCTGGAGCGCCGCCTGTTCCGTTTCGTGCAGAATGCGATCGACAAGGAAATCGGGAGTCAGAATCCGGAAAACAAGCGGATGATCCGTCTCGAAGACCGGGCGCCATCGGAAGATCGCTGGGGCATTTCCGGGCCCGAGGTGGAAGAACGCGAGTACCACCAGCCCTTTGCCGCCCTCCTGATGGAGGATGTGCTCATCGACGACCACGCTGTCGACCCGGGGCATCTTCTCTCCGACGCAGAGCAGCACCGGCTGATCCTGAAGTACCTGGGCAACTTCCATTCGAAGGCGCGGGCGGCCTTCTACCTGACGCGGGTTGAGGGGTTCGAGCCCTATGAGGTCGCCATGATCCAGAACCGCGAGGAGAAGAACGTGCGGGAGGACATCAGCCAGTGCCTGGAGGCGCTGAGGAAAGGCTGGAGCCAGGTGGCGGAAGGGCTTCAGAAGGCGGAGGAATCCGGGCAACAAGTCAGGACGGCTTGATCCTGCCATTCCCTTGGGGGGCGGCCCGTGCTGGCGATGCACGGGCCGCCCCGTTTTTTTATGAGAGGCCGCAACAGGAGCCACGGAGGCATTCCCGGAATGCCTCCTTTCATGATAGCCAAAGACCATTTTCAGGAGTTTTGAACGCCCGGTTTTCGGCAGGAAATCGCCTTGCGTTCGCTGGGCTTGGCACTGTGAATAGAGTCTCCTTGGAGATGGTTGCGCTGACG
Organism: Candidatus Sumerlaeota bacterium; assembly: GCA_030156535.1. Taxonomy (GTDB): domain Bacteria; phylum Sumerlaeota; class Sumerlaeia; order SLMS01; family JAHLLQ01; genus JAHCAW01. The sequence goes on along the minus strand of JASGMJ010000004.1, from coordinate 97,960 downwards.
CCTCAAGCACTCGGTTGAGCGCCTGCACGGGGCGGTAGGGGAAGTTCGAGTTTCTTGTAAGGACCCAATGCCCAGCCTCACCGCTGCCTGAAACGATACGGACACATTACTAAAGATTCCGGGTTTGAATGCGTTTTCTCTTTATCAATCAATACTACGCCCCCGACTTTGCGGCCACCGCCCAGCAAATGACTGATCTGTGCGAGCGTCTGGCCGCCGCAGGTCACGATGTGGATGTCATCGCCAGCCGGGCGCTGTACGACGGCCGCGAAATCGCTCTCCCAGCCCATGAGGTTATCAACGGCGTTTCCGTTCACCGGGTCAGCCTGCTGACAAAAAGCCGGAGGCGGTTTCGCCATCGCCTGACGGGCTACGTTTCGTTCATGGCCGGCGCCTTTTGGAAGGCCAACCGTGTCCCGCGCCCGGACGTTGTCGTGGCCCTCACGACCCCTCCACTTGTTTGCCTGCTCGGTGCCTGGCTGAAGCGATTCCGCCGGACGCGATTCGTTTTCTGGGTCATGGATATCTATCCCGACATCGCGGAGAAAGCCGGCCTTCTCAGGCGTCACCGGATGGTGGCGCCTGTCTGGTCGTGGTTGGCTCGCAAGGGATACCATTCAGCCGACAGGCTCATTGTCCTGGGGCATTGCATGAGGGACGTGCTGATTGGCAAAGGCGTGGATCCAAGCAGGATCGACGTGCTGCCCAACTGGTCGGCAAAGGACGAGGTCTTTCCCGTCGCCCCTGCGGAGAACGCCTTCCGCCGGAGGCATCTGCGCCCCGGGCAATTCACGGTGATGTATTCGGGCAACATGGGGGCCTGCCACACGTTCGCGCCGCTCTTCAAGGCGCTGCCCACGCTGAACGGTGGCGACAACTTCGATTTCCTTTTTGTCGGATCGGGAAAGAAGCGCGACGAACTGCGCGAGAAGTTGGGCATTCTTGGCAAGCATGTGCGGTTTCTTCCCTATCAGGAACGCGGCGATCTTGCTGCGTCGCTCTCGGCTCCCGACGCGCACTTGATTACGCTGGATCCGCGCTTTGACGGCTTGCTGGTGCCGAGCAAAATATACGGAATCATGGCTGCTTCGCGGCCGATCGTTTTTGTCGGCTCCGGCAACAACGAGGTCGCCTCAACGATTCGCGAGGCGAACTGCGGCCTGCTCGTCGATCCCGAGGACCCGGCAGGTCTCTTGCAGGCCCTTCGTCAACTTGCAGCGGACCCGGAAGAGGCAGCGGCCATGGGCCAGCGCGGAAGGGCCCATCTCGAAGCGCAGTTCGAGCGCGAGCAGGCCACGGAGCGCTTTCGCTTGATCCTGGAACGGGAGGCACGGGAAGGAGACCCGCAATGGAAGACCTTCAAGACGCCCTCCGGCCCCAATCCGCTGCCGGAGACCGAGCTTCCTCTGGTAAGCCGCGAGCGTGCCACCACTCCCGTTCCCGAGTAACCTCCAACTCCCCGTGTTGACTCGTCGGATTGTCCGTTTGATTGCTGGCATCGCGTTCTGCCTCTTGTGGGCAGTATGGGGATGGCACGAATTGCGTGCAGGCACCCAGCGCGAATCGCTCCGGCGCGCCTTCGAGCAGGATCCTACCACGCTGCTTGAGAACCGCGAGCAGCTGACGATGCCCCAGTCCTTTCTCGCGCTGGCTTCGTATGCCTCGGAGGACGTCTTCCCGCCCGACCGCGCCGCCGCCCTGCAAGCCGCGGAAAGAGCCATCGCCGCCGAGCCTCTTTGGTCGCGCCCGTGGATGGTGCTTGCCCGCGAGCGTCTGCTGGCAGGCGACGATGCGGGTGCCCGCCGGGCGCTCGATCAAGCTGACGCACTCGAACCGCGATTTCCGCGTCAGCGCCTTGAATCCGTTCGCTTGTGGACGTTGCTCGGAGAACCACGGCGCGGCATCGAAGTCGCCCAGGCAGTGGGACTGCTCGGAGACCGCTATCGCCTTGATGCCGCCCGGGAACTATTGCTTTCCGGAACAGCGCCCGCCGACGCCTTTCTTCTTCTGGGTGGCCCTGAGTTGAATGCCTCCGAGGCCCTGCGTCTCGCGCAGGCTCTCCATGATTCGCGTCTCGACGCCATGCAGGCTCTTTACGCGGAGCTCCCGCCATCCGTCGCACTCGACTCCGAAACGCGAACGGAACTCGCCGCGCTGGCATTGGACCCACTCGATGCAGATCTCGTACTGGCTCTGTGGAACCTGGAGGATCAGGACGTTCAGGTGGCTCCCGACGGCATTCCCCTGGCGAACCGGGAATTGGAGGCGCCTCCGTTTTTCAACCGCTTCCCTCTTGGATGGGTGCCCCCCGTTGAGCGGGGAGGAAGCCGGATCGCCTGGCAAGCCGCCGAGGAGGACGGCTTTTCAGGGCGCATCCGCCTCGATCTCCCCGCCTTTGGCGTGGGGGTCTTCCGGTACGATTTCTATCGATTCGTCCTGCCTGCAGGGGAGCAGCGCACCCTGCCGGTGCGTGTGCGTTCGGTGCCGATGGGCGAACTCGAATGCGAGGTCTCGGCCCGCGCGGCGGACGGTACGCCGCTGGCGCGTGTCCGGCTCCCGCCCGCAGCGGAATTCTGGAAGGACGTTCGGCTGGAATTGCCTGCCGCCGATGAACCCCAACTGGTGACGGTGATCCTCGAAGTCCGGCGCATTGGCCCCGAAGACAAGTGGATGGACGCCTTTGTGGAGATCGACCGTCTCGGTCTTCCGCTGGCGGGAGGAACGCCATGAGCGCCTCCTCCCAGAAGACCGAAACGTCCAGTGGCAATGACTACCTGGTTGCCGTTCCCAATTGGGTTCGCGTTGTCGATGGAATCGCGTTGGCGCTCGTGGTGGCAATTCTCGCGGGCGGATTCGCGAGCGAAGGTTACATTGCGAATCTCGAGGCGCGGGGATGGGCGTTCGCGGGCTGCGCGTTGCTGGGGATCTGGGGCGTTGTGGGCTGGACGATGGGGCGTTGGTCCGGTGCGCCTCGCGCGGCCAGCCGCTGGATCGCCTATGCAGGACTCGCAGCGGTGATCTGGACAGGGGTGCAGACGATCCCTCTGTCCCGTGAGCGCGTGACCGCGATCTCTCCCGTCTGGCAACAGGTGGAGGCGGACTTCGCCGAGGCCGGCGTTCCAATGCCCGAGCGCATCCCCATCGCCCACAGCCCCGTGCGTTCCCGGCTCTCCTGGAATCATCTCGTCGCGCTGCTTGGCTTTTATCTTGGAGTGGCAACGCTGGCAACGCGGCGGGGGAGCACCATCGTGCTTCTTGTTGTGCTATGTGCCCTGACGGTTGCCGAAGGCGCTTTTGGGGCGTACACGTTTCTCGTGAAGGGAGTGCCGCGTGCCTATGGAGCTGCCTGGAACCCCAGCCACCACGCGGCGCTGACGCTGATGGGGATTCCCGTTCTTGTCGCCGCGCTCCTGGAACTGCGGCGCCAGATACCGCGCTACTCGGATGCCATTCTGTCCGGGCGCAATCCACTCATCCTGCTGTTCTTTCTGGTCGGAGTTGCACTGCTGGGCTGGGGCGCCGGCTTGTCCCGCGCGTCGATTATGTTCGGTCTTCTCGTGCTCACGGGTTGGGGAGTGCTGGAGTTGTGGGCCGCCCTGAAGTCCTCGGGCGAGCGGACAGGGCTGCGCGGTTTGTGGCGTCTGGCGGGCGGCGGCCTGGTGGTCATCGTGCTGCTGTGTGGTGCCGTTCTGCTGCTGGTTCTGGCCGCCGTGCCCGAAGGCGTGGCGCACCGGGGTTTCTCGGCCGACCCTGCGATGCTGACTCGGCGGGTGGATTTTTGGCGGGCTTCCGTTGAAGCTCTGCGCGAGACTCCGTGGCTTGGACTTGGTCCTGCGGGTACCGAGCACGCGCTGACAAGATTCGTCCACGTACCGACATTCAAGAACCCCGTGCATTCCCACAACGACTACGTCCAATCCGTGGCGGAACTCGGCATCCCCGCCGCCGCCGTGGTACTCGTCCTGCTGTTGGTGGGCGCGGTTCTTTTGCTGAGGGACTGGCGGAATCAACGCCGCGTCTTTGATTGGGAGGAACGCCTGCTCAGGCGTGCCTGCGGTGCGGGTGTCCTGACCATTCTCCTGCACACCCTTGTTGATTTTCCCCTGAGAATCCCGCTGGTGGGTTTCGTGTTCCTGATTTTGCTCGCGCTGGTCGTGAATCCCGGCCCACTGTTGGTTGCAGGATACGCGCGAAGGCGTTAGCCACGGGCGATCTCCGAAAGGATGCCAAAAGTTGAAAAGCTGCGTCTTTCTCCTCCTCCTTGCACTGGGTGCCCTTGGGTGTGTTGCGACACCTCCACGGGGACTCGTAACAGACCCCATTGATCTGACTGACCCCATGACACCGGAGTTGGAAAAACGTCTGACGAGCGACGTGAATCTCCAACTCCGCCAACAGGAAGACTACTACCTCGGCCCCGGTGACATCATCAGTATCCGTCTCATCGGCCGCTCCGACGTGCTCGGCGCCTCGGAGGGGAAGGAAGGCGTTGAGATCGAACTCGGCGACGACGAGACGATTTCGCTGCCATTGATCGGTGCCGTCAGTGTGCGCGACAAGACCGTCGCCCAATTGCAGGAGGACCTGCGCGAGGCCTATTCGGCCTACGTCAAGGACCCGCGCCCCCTTGTGCTCGTTTCGTTCTACAACCGCAATCAGGTGACCGTGCTGGGGACGCTTCGCGAACCGGGCAAGCTCCGCTATGATTACGGCGACACGGTGATGGATGCCATCTTCAAGGCTGGCGGCATCAGCACGGGGGGACGCGGAGGCGGAATGGCCCCGGGGCGCTATCTGCGCATCTATCGCGAGCGTCTCTCATGGGAAGAGCGGGCGAACCTCTCGCTGGAGGAACTCGCCGAGCGTCTGAGCGTCGAAGGACGAATCAAGACGCGGGAGGAAATCGTCATCCCCATTGCCGAACTCGTCACGCAGGGCACGCTGCTCTACAATATTCCGCTGCAACCTGGCGATGTTCTCTATGTGGCGCCTGCGGGAACAGTGAACGTTCAGGGACGGGTGAATTCGCCCGGCGTTGTGTTCCTGGGGCCCAGCGTCGCAACGCTGACCCAAGCCATTGTTGAGCGCGGCGGAATGCGCTACTCCGCCAACTCAATTGTCGAAGTCGTCCGCCAGTATCCCGATGGCCAGTATGTGACCTATCGGATGAATGCCCGCGAGATGCAGAACCGGCGTGCACGTGATTTCCGGGTGCAGGACGGCGACGAAATCTTTGTGTACGGCGACACGCTGCGCGCGGTGGGCGAGTGGGCCGCTGAAGTTACCCGCGGCTCGATTCGCGCCGGTGCCAGCGCCACGTACAACCCTGTTGGCGGCAACTAACGCAAACTCAGAGGCATCAATGACGGGGTACTCCAGACAGAATCGCGACGAGCCTGAAGACGCCGGCCCATTCCCACGTGGGCCGCTTCGTGGTGCCAGCAGCACCGCGGACGAACAGGAGGACAACGAGTTCCTGCGCTACCTGGGAATGATCTGGGAGCGCAAGTGGCTGGTCTTTTTCTGCGTGGCAGCCTTTCTGCTGTTCACGGCGGTTCAACTCCGGCGTGCGACCAACATCTACGTCGCAACGGCCACGATCAAGTACGAGCCCTCTTCCACACGCTACCTCGATTTCGGTGAAGTGGGACGCACGGTAAACGCCGTTGATGAGATCCGCACCCAGGTCGAGATCATCCGCGGTCCCCAGATTACGATGAACGTGATCCGCTCACTGGGCATGGACCGCGCCGCAGAAAAGCAATCCGCCCAGCCGGACCCGGTGGAGACGGCGAACAACATCGACATCGTTGGCGAGATCGCCCGTCTCGTCAACAAAGCCAAGCGCGAAGTCCGCGAGTACCTGGTTCCCACCCGTCCGGTGGAACCCGATCCCGAACAGCGCCGCCGCCAAAACATGATCGCCTGGCTGCGCGACCGCGTCACCGTTCGCCAGTACCAGGATACCAAGCTCATCGACATCATCGTGCGCGACTCCGACGCCGAACGCGCGGCACGCATTGCCGACGCCTATGCAGAGCAGTACATGCGCAGCCTCAATCTCCAGAAGTCCAACTCCTATCAGACCGTTCGCTCCTTCTTCGACGACCAGATTCAGCAGGCACGCACCGATCTGATGCAGGCCAACCAGGCACTCCTCGATTACAGCGACACACTGGATACTGACCTGCAGCTCATGGAGCAGGAGTCCGGACTCACCCTTGAGATGACGCGCTCGCTGCGCCAGCAAATCGAGATGCTCAAGAACGAGCTCGCCCTGATCGACGCGCAAGGCAACGTCGACGACTCCATGGCCATCAAGGCACACCTGCTCGCCCAAAACAAAATCTACAACGATCTTCTCAACCGCATTGCCGACCTGGAACTTCAGCGCGTTGCCCTGATTGCCGAGAACACGGAAGACAATCCCGATATCGTGCGGCTCGACCGCCAGCTCGCCAGCCTCAAGGAACAGCTCGCCTCGCATGTTTCGCGCTTTGAACTGGAGCAGGCTGGCCAGTTGATCCTCACTCGCGAACGCCTCAAGGCACTTCAGGACCGCCTCAATGAGCAGGAAGAACGCTTCAACCGCCTTCAGAACCAACTGATCGGCTACAAGCCGTTGCGCATGAACGTCGATGTTCAGCAGCAACTCTACGACCAGTTGCTCGGCCGCGCGAAGGAGATCGGCGTCGCTTCCGAAATCAACCCCGACAACGTGACGATTCACGCTTACGCTTCCGTGCCGACCTACCCCAGCGAGCCACGCGTTCTGCGCACACTGGCGGGCAACTCGTTCGTCGGTTTCCTGCTCGGCTGCGGACTCGCCATCCTCCTCGGCCTCATGGATCGAACGATCCACGATCCGCGCGCTATCACTTCCCAGACGGGCCTGCCTTCGCTCGGGATTATTCCACACATGGGCAGGCGCCTGCGTCTGGCGCTCGGCAAGAACCGCCCGCCTGCGCGGCTCATCAACGAGTTCGATCCCTACTCGCCCCAGGCCGAATCCTTCCGTCTGGTGCGTACCGGCCTCCAGTATTCAACGGCGGGGGGGAGTCCAAAGGTCATCATGGTGACCAGTTGTTCCCCCAGCGAAGGAAAGTCCACTGTCGCGGCCAACCTCGCCCTCTCCTTCGCAAGCCTCGGCGAATCGACGCTGCTGATCGACGCGGACCTGAAACTGCCCATCGCCCATCGCATCTTCGAGAAGTCCCGAACCCCGGGGCTCACTGACGTGCTGACCGGTCAACAGACCAGTGAAGACATCGTCGTGAGCACGGGAATCGAGCATCTCAGCCTTTTGCCGGCCGGACCATCGGCGCCCAATCCCGTGGAACTTCTCGACAGCGCGGAACTGACGGCGCTGCTCGAACGCCTGAAGGACAAGTACCAACGCATCGTGCTCGACACGGCGCCACTGCACGGGATGTCCGATGCTTTCGTGCTCGCCAACAAGGCCGACGGCGTCTGCCTCGTCGCGAGTCTCGGCAAGACGCGCTCGGATATTCTGCGCCGCGTCGTCGCCGACATGCAGAGCATGAAGGGGCGGGTGCTTGGCATTGTCTTCAACGATCAGACCGGGCATGGCCTGCCGGGCCGCAAAGCCAACTACGGACTCTACGGTTCCTCGACCCACGCCTACCACCGCAGCGGCCGAGGCCGTTACGACCGCCACCACCGGAAAGAGAGCGAAGAGAGCGAGAACAAGGCGGCACCCACGGAAACGTAGTGTGCCTACCGCAGCTTACCGCCGGCTCAGTTCTTCGTAGACTTCGTTGTAGTAGAGGGCATTCTCGACGGGCGTGTTGGGCGGAATGTGATTCCCAACGGCGAGAATGAACCCCGGGCAACTCTTGCCGATGTCCATGCAACGCTTTACCTCGGCGCGGATTTGCTCGCGCGTGCCCCGCAGCAGAATCCGTGTGTCCGCGTTGCCGATGAAAAAGTGCGTCTTGCCGTAGCGCTCGGCAATTGCCGCCATGTCGGTGTGTGGCTCCAGCACAAAGCCACTCACTCCCGCGTCCACCAAGTCCTGAAGGAACGGCGTGAAATTGCCGTCGCAGCAGTAGACGATTTTCTTGCCGGCTTCCCTCAGCGGATCGAGGTACTTCTTCAGCGTGGGGAACACGTAGCGCCGGTACCATTCGGGGCGGGCGAACGGGCCGCTGGACCACACCATGTCGTCATGTACACCGACGATGGGAACCGAGCTCTCGGCGAGTGCGTTGTAGTAGCCCTGCATCCATTCGCCGTACCGCTCGACGACAGCGCCGAATCCATCGGGATCGATGCCGAGAGCCTCCAGCAGCGTTTCCCACCCGAAGATATCGATCATCCCCGAGACGCATGTCACGTAGACGCCCGTCATGTTCACGGCATTGGAGAACAGGTTCGACTTCCAGCGGTAGTCGTTCTCGAAGTCCTCGCGTGCCTTGGCAACATCGACCGCGCCGTAGAGTTCAAAGGGCTCGAAGGTCAGTGCGTCTTCGGGCTCCTCAAAGAGCTTGCTGACCTCCGTGCTGAAATCGGCGCCTTCCTTCTGGTACTCGGCGTGCCCCATGCGGGTGCGTTTGTCGCCAAAGACATTCGCGTCGACGAGCGTGCTCCAGAAGATGTCGTAGTCCCATGCCTCGGCGAATGCGGCCATGGCGGCGAGCCGCTGCTCTGTGGGGTGATGCGGTGAGCACTCGATTCCCGTCACCGCTTTGACCAGATCCCAATGGAACTCGGCGGAGTACTCTGTGCGAGGAACAACCGGTGGCATGTCCAGATGAAGGGCGGCCCAGCCGTGACTCCAAGTCATCGAAGAATCTCCCGTTCCCTTGGCAATCGTGACTCTCTTCCCGAGCGCTTCTGCCGCAGGCGTTGAAGCAGGTCAAGAGGAAGGGTTGTCTTTTTGCAATCGTTTGCAAAGGGGCCCTTCCGCGCCTTCTGGTTGAATAAATCTATTCAAAGTTGAATTTTCTGAATCAGTTGGATTGGGTCAGGAAGTTCCGAAAACGACAAGTTCGCAGAGTGCGTGCAATCGATTTCGAGTGCATCCTAGCCCCTGATCTGGCGCAGGGCTTCGTAGAGCCCGATTCCCGCCGTCATGGAGAGATTCAGACTGCGTGCCGCTGGGTTCAGCAGAGGGACCCGCAGGGTGTGCTCGGCACCGATCTCGGCATGAAGCTCCTCCGGTACGCCGGCGGGTTCGCTCCCGAAGAGCAAAATGTCGCCCCGCCGGAAGTCGGCCTCCCAATGCGTGCGCTGCCCCCGTGTGCTGAAAAGCCAGTGGCGCCGCCCCGCGAGCGCGGCGCGGCAAGCAGCGTAGTCGTCGTGGACGGCGATGCTGACGTGCTCCCAGTAATCCATTGCCGAGCGCCGCAGTGTTCTGTCGTCGAGTTGAAACGGAATGGGACGCACGATGTGCAGCGGCGTGTTCGTTGCCGCGCACAATCGGCCGATGCCCCCGACGTTCTGGGGAATGCGGGGCGAGTAGAGCACCAGGTCGAAGCCACTTGGCGTCTGGGTCATGGCTCGGGCGATTCTTCTTTGTGCGGGTGCACCTGGTCGGCGTCACGCTCCGCGCGGGCCTGCCCGATGATGTAGCCAAGATAGAAGGTCAGCGAAATCACGATCACGTGGAGAACCCACCACATGCCACCAAGAAAACGCCAGGACTCAGGGAGTTCCATTGTTCGAACACCTCCGGAAAGAGAGCGAAGAGGGGGAACGAGTGCGGGGCAAGCTGAGGAACGCGGGCCACACCTCAGGTTGCGTGGCAGGCTTCGGCTTCACGACTCCATCTTGGCACTTGTGCCGTGGGCACTGCAAAGGCACATTAAACGAGGATGCCAACGACGGAATCGCCCTGATCCCGGGGGCGAAAAGCTGCTGTTTGTCCCTGCAATTTCATCAAAGAGGCTGCAAGAGTGACCAAACCGTCCCCGACAACCGCCGTGCCCCGGATGCCGTGCAACACGCTTCGCCCCGGCGACAGCGTCGATTCGAGCTATCTGCTCGCGTCGCTGGAAATGCGCGCCAAGAAAAACGGCGACCCGTACTTCTTCATGACGCTTGCCGATGCCACGGGCAGCGTCCAGGGCGTCATGTGGGAGAATCACGCCGATTTCGTCGCTGGACTGATTCGCGCCGAGGATTACATCCGCGTCGAGGGACACACGGCTGATTACAAGGGGAACCTGCAACTTACGGTGCGGCGCGTCGAGGCGATTCAGGAGGGCCAGATCGACTACTCCGAGTTCGTCGCGGTCAGCCCCCGTCCCCGCGAGGAGATGGAACGCGAACTCGACGGACTGATCGCACGCGTCGGCAATCCCGAGTGCAAGCGCCTGCTCGAACGCTTTTTCACGCATGCCCGTTTCCGCGAACTCTTCTGCACAGCTCCGGCCGCCGCCCGCATTCACCAAGCCTACATCGGTGGTCTTCTCGAGCACACGCTCAACGTGATGAAAAACGCGCTCCAGATGGCGCCGCAGTACGAGCCCGTGGACTACGATCTCCTGATTACGGGCGGTCTGCTGCACGACATCGGGAAGATTCGGGAATTCGACTGGAAGCGCGCCATCACGTACTCCGACGAGGGGCGCCTTCTTGGCCACATCACCATCGGCGCCTCGATGGTGGACAGCGCCATCCGCCAGATGCAGCGCGACCCCGCCAGTTCCTTTCCCGAGCACTACCGCCTGCACATCCTCCACCTCATCCTGAGCCATCACGGCAAGCTGGAGTACGGCTCGCCCATCCTGCCGAAGTCGCGCGAGGCGCTTCTCCTGCATTACGCCGACTACGCGGATGCCTACCTGACGAGTTTCGCCAATGCCGTCACGGAAGCGCGGCACCGTGGCGAGCCCTGGACCCCGTACAACAAGATGTTCGAATCCTATCTGTATGCCGGAGCGGGCGAGCCGGCGGAAGACGGCGACCGCGGCATGCCGCCCTCGGCAGCCGAGCAGGAAGCCGGCGACTCTTCTTCCTCCGAAACGCCCTAAGGCACAGGACCCTCGCATGAACGACACACCCTCCAACCGCCGCGAAGAGCCCCGCGTTGCCCTCCTGAATGACTGCACTCTGGAGCCACGTTCGCCTTCGTGGACGATGCTCCCGCAGCCTCTTGAAGGGCAGACGTTCAACATCACCGAGCATGGTCTGCGCATCCAGATCCCCGGCTTCGAGGCGCAGCGCTATGAAAAGTGGTTCCGTCATCTCGAAAAGGGCGAGTGCATCGGTGTTTCCGTGGAATTGCATGGCGGAGCCGAACGGCTGCGCGTGGACGGCCAGATCGTGTGGCTCGGTTTCTCTCCCGAGAACGACGATAGCAATGCCCGGACGGGCGAACTCTCCGTCGGGATTCTTCTTTCGCTTCTGGACGAGGGTCCTCTTCGCCATTTGCAGGCCCTGATTCGCAGTCAGCAACAGGGGGGCGGAGAGTAGCCGATGAGTGCCGCCGAGAGCCAACGCTCCCGTGCGCTTCCTGGCGTCCGGAGGAGACGCTGGCGCGGCGCAACAACACGGTTTGTCTCGCGCATCACTGTCCATCTGGCCGGGCGTCACTACCTTCGCGCCCAAGGTACCCGTGTCCTCAAGGGCCTCGGCGTTGGTGTCGGCTATGCGGCCGTGATCGAGCCACGCCTGATCGAACGCACCCACGTTGAATTCCAACTCCCCGGTCTGCATCGTGCGCTCGATGGCTACCGCATTGTTCATCTAACAGACATCCACTATAACCTCGTGGCCGGGCGCGGCTTTCTCACACGCGTCGTGGACCTTGCGAACGCGCTGGACCCCGATCTCGTGGTTTTGACGGGCGACTTCGTGACGCACGACGCCGGACGCGTGCATGGGTGCTTCGAGTTGCTCTCGGGACTCCAGGCCCCCGACGGCTTGCTGGCGACCCGCGGGAACCACGACTACCGCTGTGGAGACGAAGCGTTTCGGCGGGCCTGCGAGAGTGCCGGAGTCAGGCTGCTTGAGAACGAGCACCTGCTCGTCCACCCGGTGCGGCATCGTGGCCCCGTTGTGCCCCGCGAGCAGGAGGAGGCCGGCATCCTGTTCGGCGGCGTTGCGGACTTGTGGGAAGGCCTTGCCGATCCCACGCGCGCCTTTGCCGGAGCCCCTTCCGGCTACCCGCGCATCCTGCTCTCGCACAATCCCCTGGTGGCTGATCTCCTGACCCGGCGGCACGATGTTGCGCTCCAGCTTTCAGGGCACACGCACGGCGGGCAGATTCGGCCGTTCAACCGTCCCGTGGCGTTGTTCTCCGGTGGGAGCACCAGATACTCCGCCGGAGTCGCCCAGGCAGCGCACACCACGGTTTTTATCAGCCGCGGGGTGGGAACCAGTGCGCTGCATATGCGCTGGAATTGCCGGCCGGAAATCACCCTGATAACCCTTCATCCCACCAATCAGTGAGAGAGGCGAAATCGCCGTTGCCGCTCTCGCGCTTATCGACAAGGGTCGCACGGGAAAGTGGCTTCAAGGCTCTCTCCACATGGGCAGTGAAACGTCAGAGATGCAGAACGTCCCTCCGCCATCCTCGAATCTCCGGCTGATCGCCGTTTTCCTGATGGGAATTTCCGTGGGGATTTGCCTGACGCTGATGTACGTCACGGTGCGCGATCCCCAGCCCACGGTGATTCCGATTCCCTCCGCATCTCCGAGCCAGGGGTCCCATAAATGAGCACACCAAGGGCGCGGCTGTCGGTTCTGATTCCGGCAGGAAACGAAGAGAAGAACATTGCTGCGTGCATTGCCTCGGCGCGCTTTGCCGACGAGGTTGTTGTCGTGCTCGACGAGGCCAGCAGCGATCGCACGGAAGAGATCGCGAACGAGCAGGCCGACCGCGTTCTCAAACGCGCGTACCAGAATTCCGCCTCCCAGAAAAACTGGGCGATCCCGCAGATGTCGCACGAGTGGGTGCTCGTCGTGGACGCCGACGAGCGCGTCACGCCGGAACTCGCACGCGAAATCCAGGACGTCCTGCAAAACGATGGTCCCGGCGACGGCTACCGCATCTCGCGCCTGAATCACTTCATGGGGAAACCCATTCGGGGCTGCGGCTGGCAGCGCGACGACGTCCTGCGCCTCTTCCGCCGCGACCGTGGCCGCTATCAGGAACGCCACGTCCATGCGGACGTGATCTTCGAAGACGGCAAGCCCGCCACCATCGGACAGCTGCGCGGCAAACTCCTTCACTTCACTTACGAGAATTTCGAACACTACCTGCGCAAGTATTTCCGGTACGTGGGTTGGGCGGGGGAGGACCGGTTGCAGAAGACGCCGCATGTGGGTTGGCGCCATCTGCTTGTCCGGCCGGTGTGGCGCTTCTTCCGCCAGTTCGTTCTCTTTCGCGGCTATCGCGACGGAAAGATTGGCTTTCTGATTTGCGCGATGGCGGCGTACTCGGTGCTGCTGAAGTACGGCTATGCGATGAGCAAACAACTCGAACGCCGCGCTTCCACGGATTCCCCCCAGCCGCCCGGCAAGACATGATTCGCGCCACTGCTCCCGCGAAGATCAACCTCTCGCTCGACGTTTTGCGCCGGCGTCCCGATGGCTTTCACGATCTGGAGACGATCTTCCAGGAAATCGGCTGGTGCGATGAGCTCTGCTTCGCGCCGGCCGAAACGGATTCTTTTCGCGTCGATGGCCCCTTCGCCTCCGGAATCCCCACGGATGCAACGAACCTCGTTCGCCGTGCGGTGGCGGCTCTGCGTGCGAGATGCCCCGGGAGCCTTCCGCCGTTGCACGTGGTACTGACGAAGAATGTCCCCTCGGGCGCGGGGCTTGGCGGGGGAAGCTCCGACGCAGCGGCAACACTGCGAGTGCTCGCCGCTTCCCACGGGTTGGATCTTCCTCAGGACGAACTTGAGACCATCGCGGCGTCACTCGGCAGCGACTGCGCGTTCTTCATTCGCGGAGGCACGGCGCACGCCACCGGTCGCGGAGAGAATCTTGAGCCCCTTGTCTGCAAGCGCGACTACGCCCTGCTCGTGGCCGTGCCGCCGGTTTCCGTTTCGACGGCGCGCGCGTTCGGGGCGCTGGAGCCGCGCGACCTTGGCGCGCAGACGGATTGGCCCGCGCTGAGGAAGTGGGTCGTTGGAGAAGCCGACCTGCCGCCCCTGCACAACACCTTTGAACGCCCTGTTTGTTCCGCCTATCCATCGGTTTCGGAAACGCTCGCCAAGCTGCGTGCCCTCAATCCTCTTGATGCGCAGCTCAGTGGCAGCGGCGCGGCGTGCTTCGCGGTTTTTCCGGATGTGCGCTCGGCCGCGCGGGCCGCCGGGCAATGGGAGCAGGACGGAACGGCCGTGCGCGTGTGCCTGCCAGGCGGGGGCGGGAACAAGCCTTCCGCGACCGGTGTCTGAAGGGGCGAGTCCGAGCATTTCACGTTGCCGCCCGGACTGCCCGCTTCCAGATTCACCGGGCAGAGTTCCCAACCAAGAGAGTGGATACCCATGAAACTTCAGCGCCGGTCACTTCCAACTGTCTTCGCCCTCGCGATTGTGGTCCTTTCCATTGGCTGCAAGAAGGAGTCATTCGAGATTCGTGACGTTGATCCCGGCAAGGCGGGCGTCGTGCGCTCGCTCGGGCCGGAGAGTCAGGACGCGCGCCGTGTGGCGGAACTGATGGTCCGCTCGCTTCTGGCCGATCCGACCATCGCGGCATCAGATTACCCGCCCACCATCGCGATGCTGCCGATGGAGAACAATTCGCGCTTCCCCTTCAACAAGGACATCTTCACGACGCTGCTCGAAGCCGAACTCAACAAGGCGGCCAACGGACGGTTGCGTTTCGTCGCCCGTGATATTCTCGACGACGTGGAGGCCGAGCGTCAGGGCAAGCGCGAGGGCGATCTCGATTACGATCCCACGCGCCGCACGCGTGCGCTCGCCGGTGTTGATTATTTCCTCAAGGGGCGCGTGGACGGGCAGTCCTGGGCCAGCAGTAAAGGTCAGGCGGAGTACGCTGTTTACGCCTTCCGTCTGATCGACGCCGAAAGCTCCATCGTCCTCTGGCAGGACGTCATGGACGTAAAGAAAGAAGGAAAAGACGACGTCATTTACCGATGACGCGAAGTTGAGCTATTCTCCTACGGCCGATTCGACGATGAAGATTCCCCGGGGCGGGAAAGCGCGTTACCGTTTCCTGGCGGTTGCTGCTGCCATGCTGCTCCTTCTCGCGGCTTGCGCCACACAACCGGGGCCCTCGCTGCCGCCAGGCTTCGAGATGGTGGAGCCTCCCGAGCCTCTGGCGCCGCGCTTCGAAAAGATGCGGACCGAAGGCGTCCGCAACTGGGTCCTGAATCTCCAGGAGCTCGCAGTTGATGCCCTGTATCTTGGCGACCGCGATCTCGCCACGATGGCGCTCGACGAGGCGATCGTGCAGATCGAAGTCATCTACGGCGACAGCGAGCAGGCCAGACTCGCCCGTTCCGCCTTCTACAAGGAAAACTCGAAGATCTTCAAGGGCGACCCTTACGAGCGCTCGATGACGTACTTCCTTCGCGGCGTTCTGTACATGCAGGATCGCGAGTGGGACAACGCGCGGGCGTGCTTTCGCAGTGCGGCTTTCATGGATGCCTTCGCGGAGGACGAACAGCACAAGGCGGACTGGGCGCTGTTCGACTATCTGATTGGCGTCTGCGAAGTCCGGCTCGGCGATGCAAGCTCCGCCGACGATGCCTTCAAGCGCGCTGCGGGAACTTACTCACGCTTTGCGGAGTCCTACGAGGCGTTGTCGGCACCCCTTGGAATCGGAGGCAAATCC
Organism: Candidatus Sumerlaeota bacterium; assembly: GCA_030156535.1. Taxonomy (GTDB): domain Bacteria; phylum Sumerlaeota; class Sumerlaeia; order SLMS01; family JAHLLQ01; genus JAHCAW01. The sequence continues at coordinate 82,186 of JASGMJ010000004.1, read as the reverse complement.
CGCCTGGCGGGGTTTGCCGAATTGCCCGACTTCACCCGGCAGGACAACCTGCTGGTGCTGACTCTCCAAGGGTACGCGCCTCGGAAAGTCGGAGTGGGACGATTCGGCGAATACATCGGCATCGAACCCGGCGGGGGAGTCGCCGGGCCGCCCAAGGTGCGGGTGGGAAGCAGGCAACCGGAACTCGTGCGCACTGTGGACTCGGTTTACTATCAGGCGGTGACGCGGGGCGGACGCGAACTCGACCGCATTCTGGGCCGTCAGGCCCAGTTCAAGGGAACCGCCGAAGACGCGGGCGAGGTCTCCACGCATCTGGGGGTCTGGGCCATGGGAGCGGGTCTGGAAGGGCATAACAAGGACGTGGTGGCCGCCGGTGCCCTCCTGACCCTGCTGGGCATTGCGAGCTACGGAGTTGCCTCCACCGTGCAACCTGAGGCGGACACGCGCTACTGGGGGAATCTGCCGGACGCGCTTGGCATGTATCGCACCGCGTATCCCGCCGGAGAGATTCCCGTCGAGATCGTTTTCCCGGGAGGCGGGGCCGTGAAGAAGGAGACTGCCTTGATCCAGACCCTTCATCTTGAAGAAAACGAGCTCTGTGTGGTGCTCGCCATCGAGTACCCTGGTCCCTTTGCCTGTCTGCCGCCCGGCGCCGCCGTGACGGCGGCCGAACCAGCCGCGGAACCCCTCCCGACAGCAACCTACTGAGTGGAAAGGAGTACGATGATGAAAACATTGTTCCCCGCAAGACGGCTCGCCGCGATGGCCCTGTTCCTTGCCGCCATCGCCACCTTCGCAACGGCGTGCAGATCCAAGGCGCCAAGCTATGCCCGCGTTGACGACAAGGCGATCAAGGCCGCCACGATGCCCGTCAACATTCTCGACTACGACTTGCGCAACCGCGTTGCCGCAGACATTGCCGCCGCAGAACGCCAGGCCGACGGCCGCCTCGTTGTGATGGCCAACATCCGCAACTCCACGCGCAAGCCCCTCACCGTTGAAGTGCGCACCGTCTTCAAGAACTCGCTTGGCCTTGGAATTGGCGACGAAACCGAGTGGGAGCCGATCTTCTTTGCTCCCCAGCAGATTCAGACCATCCGCACCATGTCGCGCGACAACACCGCGCAAACATTCACGGTGGAGGTGCGCAGACCATGAAACGTCCGTTGGCGATCCTCATGACAATGGCACTGCTCGGCTGCGTGGTGCTCTCCACCGCCTGCCGCAGGAAGTACCTCGAGAAGCCTGTGGAAGTCTACGTCCCCGGCGAAAAGCCGAAGACCGACACGGAATCGACTGACACGCGCGGACACTACGTGGTCGACGAAACCGTTCCGGCCGAGCAGGCGGATCCGCAGAAAAAGAAAGAGTACTGAGAGCTAGCCGCGCAGCAACGGACGCAGTTCCTGCATGATGCGCCGCATGTGTGAACTGCGGTTCATCACGTAGAAATGAATGCCCGGCACGCCGCTCTCCAGAAGCTCGCGGGCCTGCGCCACGCATTGGCGCACGCCGATCTCCTCGGCGCGTTCGTCGTCGTCGCCCGCCTCGCGCAGCAACTCCTCCAGCTCCGCGGGAATCACGCAGCCGCACATTTCCGAGATGCGTTTAATCTGCTTTACCTTCACGATGGGAAGCAGGCCGGGAATAATGGGGAGGGAAATCCCCGCTGCCCGTGCGTCGCGCTGCCACGCGAAGAAGTTGCGATTGTCGAAGAAAAGCTGCGTCACCACCACGTCGGCTCCGGCATCGGTCTTCTGCTTCAAGAAGCGAATGTCCGTAGCCAGATCGGGCGCCTCGGTGTGCTTCTCGGGATAACCGGCCACGGCGATCCCGAAGCGCTCGCGTCCCGTCCGCTGCGTGAAGTTGTGAATGTGCGCGACAAGTTCGTTGGCGTGGCCCAGGCCGTCCGCCGGCGGAACGAAATCCGTCTGGCCCTGAGGTGGATCTCCCCGCAGGGCCACGATGTCACGCACTCCCGCATCGTGTATGGCAGCCAGCAAGCCATCGAGTTCGGCGCGCGAGGAACCGACACACGTCAAGTGGCACGCCGCGTCGATCCCGTGACGTTCGCGAATCGTCCGCGCAATCTCCAGCGTTCGGCCCTGCGTGCTGCCCATCGCCCCGTAGGTGACGGTAAAGAAGGACGGGCGGAGTTCGAGCAGTTCGGGAAGAAGCTCGTGGAGCTTTTCCAGGCCCGCGTCCGTTTTGGGCGGAAACACCTCGAAAGAGATTACGGGGCCTTGGCGGCTGTCTTGGGAATAGCGGTCGAATCGCACGGAGAGTTCCTTGAGAGGGGCGGGTTGGGCGCTCTTGCGCCGTTACATATCAACGTATCATGATATGTGGATGCGACTGTCAACCCCAATCTCTTCAATCTTTTGGCATGCCACACCTTGCCCGGATCTCTGCCGCGCGGGAGGCACACTCCCGGGCCGTCGCCCCGCAAACGGTGACATGCCCCACTTTGCGCCCTTCCCTCGGCTCCTTGCCATAGTCATGCAGGTGCGCCCCGGGCACGGCCAGAACCGCGTCGGCGGGGGGGATATCTCCAATCAGGTTCAGCATCCGCGAGAATCCCGTGCATTCCGTGCTCCCCAGCGGGAACCCGCACAACGCACGCAGGTGGTTCTCGAACTGGCTGCACGCACTTCCTTCGATGGTCCAGTGCCCGGAGTTGTGCACACGCGGGGCCATCTCGTTGGCGAGCAGTTTGCCGTCGGCGGACTCGAAGAACTCAACCGTCAGGACGCCGATGTACTCCAGCTTGTCAAGCAGCCGTGTCACGTGTTCGATGGCGGCCTGGGCTATGGCGGGGGAGACGCGGGGCGCCGGGGCGATGGATTCGCGCAGAATCCCGCCGGCATGGTGGTTTTCGATCAGCGGATAAGTGACGACCTCGCCGTTGCGGGCACGCACGGCAATCATGGAAAGCTCGCGCTCAAACGGCACGAAGCTCTCGATAATCAACGGCTGCCTGCCGAGGGCGGACCAGGCGGCGGGGATTTCGTCGATGCCGCGCAGAACGTACTGGCCCTTGCCGTCATAGCCAAAGCGCCGTGTCTTGAGGACGGCCGGGAGGCCGAGGGACGCGACGGCGCGGCCCAGGTCCTCGAACGAACTGACTTCCGCGAATCGTGCCGTGGGAATGCTCAAACGGTCGAAGAGGCTCTTCTCTGCCAGCCGGTCCTGCGAAGCCGCAAGAGCCTGCGGGGTCGGCCAGGAAATCACGTGCCCCTCGAACGCCTTGAGCGCGGCGGCGGGGACGTTCTCAAACTCGAAGGTGACAACATCGAGCCCCTTGACGAAACGCGCCAGGGCTTTGCGGTCGTCATACTCCGCCACGACAAGTTCCCCCACTGCGGCAGCGGGGGAGTCTGGATTGGGATCAAGAAATCGAAAGCGCAAGCCGAGGGGAATCCCGGCGAGGCCGAGCATCCAGCCGAGCTGGCCCGCGCCGAGAACGCCGACTCTCATACGTCCACCCGTGGGTCCGGATCGTCGAGCACCCGGCGGGTTTGCTCGGTGCGAAACCGCGCCAGAGCGTCGCGGTGGGCGGGAAACTTGCGCGCCACGATGGCCGCGGCAAGCAGCGCCGCATTCGCCGCGCCGGCCGTCCCGATTGCCAGCGTGCCCACGGGAATGCCCTTGGGCATTTGGACGATGGACAGGAGCGAGTCCATCCCCTTGAGCATGCGCGATTCGACGGGCACGCCGAGAACCGGCAGCAGCGTCTTGGCGGCGGCCATGCCAGGGAGATGCGCTGCTCCTCCCGCACCGGCGATCAACACTTCCAGCCCCCGGTCCTCCGCCGTCGAAGCGTACTCGAACAGCAAATCGGGCGTGCGGTGGGCGGAAACGACTTTCACTTCGTGGGGAATGCCCAGAGACTCCAGCATTTCAGCGGCGGCGGACAAAGTCGCCCAGTCCGAGCGCGAACCCATGATGATGCCGACGAGCGGCCTGACGTCATTGCTCACGGTGCGGCGTCCTTCCTCGGGGCTGGGCCTCTCTAGCCAGCGGACTGGGTGGCGGGACAAGATGAAAGGATTGGCGTTCTGTGCTCCGGATATGAACGGGCTTGCGAAGCAAGGCCCAAACATTGCAGTATCGAACTCGTAGGATGCGGGAACCGAATCCCGCCCCGCTTTGTCGGAAGAGACAAGAGTGAGGGGCGAATCGGATCCCAGAAGGAGAATCCTCGTGAACGGTATCAACAAAACAGCACTGGCACTGATCCTCGGAGGCGCCTTGTGCGCCACGGCCTCGCCCGTGCGGGCCGACCGCTGGTATCATTCCAAGGGCGCCTGGACCACCTACGGTTTCGCCGCGGGCGTGGTCACTGGCTCTCTCATCAGCGACCATCATAACCGGCGGCCGCGTTACGAACCGCCACGCCATTACAAACCGCACCACTATCGGCCGAGGACGACCTATCGTCCACCCCGTGCGGTGTACTGCCCGCCACCGCGCCGCCCCACCGTTGTTTACGAGAGCAGCCCGGTCGTCTACCGGTACTCTGAACCGGTAGTGTATCGGACGGAACCGCAGGTCGTCTACCGTTCCGAGCCGAACGTCGTGGTCGTCGATTCCCAGCCGCAACCTTACCAGTCCTACCGCGAGGAGAGCGTCTGGCCGTTCTACCGGAAGGTTGAGTCGGAAGTCATCCCGACGCTCCCCGCCCCGACGGGCAATTCGCAGGCCGTTTCGATCGCGGACCGCTATCGCACCCAGAGCGTGGCGCAGGCCCCCGCGCAAAACAACCAGTCGCCTCTGGTCAATATCACCATCAACTCCGACAAGGTTGATGTCCAGACCGGCGATCAGGCCGTGGAAGAGAAGACGCCCGAAACAACGACGACGGGGACGAGCAATGTCACAACGACGCGCTCGAACCAGGCCGGACTTGTCCGGGTGACGTACTCCAACCGCGCCGGAGGCCAGGCAGTGCTTCCCGCCGCGCAGATGGAAGAGAATGCCCGGATGGCGCGTGATCTTGGCGCATCGCGGACGGAAACGCCCTCACCGACGAATGGGCGCCATGTGGATGTGAGCACGACAACGTCAGGCGTTTCCCAAGTGCGCACTGTCCCGTCGAATGCTTCGCACGGCGGCGCCTGGTACTAACTGAAGCGTGGCAGGTGTTTTTCGCTGATTCAGGACTTCGGACCCATTCGCTGTCAGGATGGGTCCGAATCTTTTTGGCCTCCACCCGAACCCCGGTTCGAGCGTCTGCTCCGGCGGCGTTTCCTGCCCGTGCGCCCTTCTTTCTTCTCGCCCTCGCCGGACTCCGCGCGGGGAGGACGGGGTGAGCCGTCTCCGCCGGGCGGGGAGGAGCGACGCTCGGTGCCTTCCGGTGCTCCATTACGTGCGGACGAAGCCCCTTCTCCCGAGGAACGTGTGCGGCGACTGCGGCGGCGACGCTTCTTCTTCTCGCCTTCTTCGGCGTTCTCTGCCGATTCCGGCCGCGGTGCAGTGGCGTTGTTTGGGGCGCGTTCGCGCGATGCTGCATCACGCCCACTGCGCGAACGTCCACCACGCTTGCGGCGTTTGCTGCGGCCGCCGTCCTTCGCCTGAGCAGATTTCTCCGGTTCCGAAGACTCCCCATTCGTCGGGGCGTCGGTGGGTGTCTGCCTGGTGCGTTTCCCGCCAAGTCCTTCGGCTGGTTCCTCGAAGGTCTTGGCCATGCGCTTCATCTGTTCCGGGACTTTTGCCTCCCCGGTGATTTCCGCGTGCTTCACGGGCGTCAGGCCGGCTTCCTCAAACTGCACGAGGTAGGACTGGTTGATGACGTTGCGATCGACGATGACGCCCTTTTTCCCTTCGAGTTCGATGGTGGCGCCCTTGCTCAGAAGCTGGCGGCCCATCTCCTTGTACTGGTCGACTTCGTAGGAAAGGCAACAGAGCAGGCGGCCGCACAGCCCGGAGAGCTTGTGCGGAGGAAGATTGATGTCCTGGTCCTTGGCCATGCGCAGGTTGATCGGGCGGAAGTCCGGAAGCCACGTGGAGCAGCACAGCTTCAGGCCGCACATACCAAACCCGTCGACAAGCTTGGCTTCGTCGCGCACGCCGATCTGCCAAAGCTCGATGCGCGCTTTCAGCAGTGCCGAGAGTTCGCGCACCAGGGCGCGGAAATCAACGCGCTGCTCGCTTGTGAACTGGTAGATGTAGCGCGTCTCCGCCGGGTCGAGGCGCACCGTCGTGATCTTCATCGGCAGGTTCAGCGCCTGCGCCTTTTCCTTGCACAGCGCCATGGCCTTTTCTTCTCGGGCGCGGCGGACGAAGAAGCCTTCCTTCTCGCTGTCGGAAGCTCGGCGCACGACGGACGCATAGGGCTCGCGCCGCAGCTTGAGCTGCTCAGTCGAGACGTACTCGATGGCGGCGATGAACCCGATGTCCTCGGTGCCTTCGCGCGGAGCCACGACAAACTCCTCGACCTGCAAGTCTGTCAGCCGCCCGGGCGAGAAGAGCCGGGGCATTTCGCGGCGCGAGAATTTCAGGCTGATCAACTGCGGCATGGCGGTCGTTGCTCCGTGGCGGTTCAGACGCTTTCCGAGATGGGGGGCGAGTGACTTGCCGGACAAGCCCAAAGGGGGATTAGCCGGCCGGGGGCGGCTCGATGGAAACGATCTCACGCTGCAAACCGATGACGTGGCTGATGCCCTCGCGGGCGAGAGCGAGCATCGACGCGAGCTGTTCGGCGTCGAACGGTTCGCCTTCGGCAGTGCCCTGGAGCTCGACGAACGACCCCGCGCCCGTCATCACCACGTTCATGTCCGTCTCCGCCTGGGAATCCTCCAGATAGCAGAGATCGAGAACCGGCTGGCTTTCAACGATGCCCACGCTGACGCCGGCAACGTAGTCCTTCAGGATGCGCGCGTTCTTGCCAATCTGCTGCTGGGCACGGAGATTCTGAATCGCCAGCGCCAGCGCCACGAATCCCCCCGTGATGGAGGCTGTGCGGGTTCCGCCGTCGGCTTCGATCACATCGCAGTCGATCGTGATCGAGCGTTCGCCGAAGGCCTTGAGGTCCACCACCGCACGCAGCGCCCGGCCAATCAGCCGCTGGATCTCGATTCCCCGGCTGTTCGGCTTGTTGCGCTCGGAATCGCGCATGATGCGCTGCTTGCTCGAACGCGGCAGCATGGAATACTCGGCGGTGATCCAGCCTTTCCCCGTTCCCATCATCCAGCCGGGAACGCGGGCCTCCACCGTGGCGGCGCACAGAATGCGGTTGTTGCCCCATTGGATTTCGCAGGAGCCCTCCGCATAGCGCAGCGGATTCGGAATCAGACGAATGTCGCGAAGGTCGCCGGGCTGCCGCTTATCAATACGCATCATGGATCAATCCCTGAAAAGGCTGGTCTTTCCTTTGCCCCGCAGGCCGCGGGCGCGTTTGCCTCGGGGCGAAGGGGTGACAGGGTGCAGACCGCCCCCGCTCAGATGCAACGGAGAAGGCTCCTCATGCCCAAAGCACTGCTTCAGCAGCGTTTGCAATTGTATGTGATTCCCGACCGTGCGCTTGGCCGGGGGCGTTCGTTGCTTGAGCAGACGGAACGCGCCCTCCAGGGCGGCGCCACGGCCATTCAACTGCGCGACAAGCAGGCCGGTGGCCGGGAACTTCACGAGATTGCCTGCGCGATGAAGCAGGTGTGCGTGGCCCACGGGGCGCTGCTGATCGTCAACGACCGCCTTGACGTGGCCCTCGCCTGCGGGGCGGATGGCGTGCATCTGGGGCACGAGGACCTCCCTGTTTGCGTGGCGCGCGCCATGGCGCCTCCGGGATTTCTGATCGGAGCGTCCGCCTCGTCGCATTTCGAACGCGAGCGAGCGGAGTCAGAGGGCGCCGACTACCTCGGCGTGGGTGCCGTCTTCACGACTCCGACGAAAAAGGATGCTGAGTGGGTGGGGCTGGAGGGGCTGCGGGAAATCTGCGCGGCCACGCACCTCCCCACAGTGGCGATCGGCGGAATCCAGCAGGGGAACGCCAAAGAGGCGCTGCAGGCTGGCGCGGGCGGGCTGGCCATTATCTCGGCCATTATCGCCCAGGATGACGTTGCCGCCGCGGCCCGGGCCTTCCGGCAGCTTCTCGACTAGCCTTCGCTCTCGGCAATCAGGCGTTCGATCATTGGCGTCACGACGGCGGGATTGGCTTTCCCTTGCGTGGCCCGCATAATCTGGCCCATCAGGCCGCCGATGGCTTTCTTCTTTCCGCCACGCACGTCCTCGACCATCTTCGGATTATCGGCCATGACTTTCCGAACGATGGGTTCCAGAGCGCTGTCGTCCAAAGGCTTGAGGCCCTTTTCCTCAACAATAGCGGAGGGGGATTTGCCCGAGGCGACCATTTCCGGGAAGACAGTCTTGGCGATCTTGCCGGTGATGCTCCCGTCGTCGATCATCCTGACGAGTTCCGCCAGGGCGGCCGGGCGAACCGGGAAATCGTCGGCGGTTGCGTCCTCGCCCATCTCGTTCAGGCGCGACTTCATTTCGCCCAGCATCCAGTTGGCGAGCGTCTTGGGGTTGTTGTGGACGCTGACGGCGCTCTCGAAATACTCGGCCATCTGGCGCTCTGCCGTCAGGACGCGGGCATCGTAGTCGGACAAGCCGTACTGCGAGACAAAGCGGGCGCGGCGTGCGAGGGGAAGTTCGGGAATCTCCGCGGCAAGGCGCTCCTTCATGGCGTTGTCGATCACCACGTCCACGAGATCGGGATCGGGGAAATAGCGGTAATCGTAGGCCGTTTCCTTTGAACGCATGCTGCGCGTCTCGAACTTTTCCTCGTCCCACAGGCGGGTTTCCTGCGCCACGCGGCCGCCCTGCTCCAGAAGGGCGGACTGGCGCTCGATCTCGGCGTCGATGCACTTGAGCACGACGCTCATCGAGTTCAGATTCTTGACTTCCACCTTCTGGCCGAGAACGTCGGAGCCCTTGGGGCGCACGGAGATGTTCAGCTCGAAGCGCAGCCGGCCCTCCTGCATCTTGCAGTCGGAGGCGCCCAGATATTCCAGGAACGCCTTCATCCCGCGCATGAAGGCTTCGGCCTCTTCCTTGCCGCGCAGATCGGGGCGGGTGACGATTTCAAGCAGTGGGGTCCCTGCGCGATTGAGGTCCACCAGCGAGTAATCCACGTGCATCTGCCCCTCGGGGTGGATGTTCTTTCCGGCGTCCTCTTCGAGGTGGAGGTTGTCGATTTCGATGCGCTTGCAGGAGCCGTCGGGAAGCTCGATGTCGAACCAGCCGTCGCGCCCGAGGGGTTCGTACTGCTGGCTGATCTGGTAATTCTTGGGAAGATCGGGATAATAGTAGTTCTTGCGGTCGAAGTACGTCCGCTCGGGGATCGAGCAGTTCAGCGCCAATCCCACCTTGAGGGCTATGTCGAAGGCGTGGCGGTTGAGCACCGGCAGGGAGCCGGGCATTCCGAGGCAGACCGGGCAGACCTGGGTGTTGGGGGGCGCTCCGAATTCCGTGGAGCATCCGCACCAGACCTTGGAGTTCGTCTTGAGTTCTGTGTGTACCTCGAAGCCGATGACGGGCTCGAATTCCATGGTGTGCCTGCCGTGGAGAGAGTGTGCCGCGCGGGCGGGCCTGATATGGGGAGTGCGCGGGGGTGCGTCAAGCGCAGGAGGCGTTACGACCCCTCGCCGCGATTGGGAGGCAGCAACAGAAGTGCCGCCAGTGGTGCCTGTCCCGTGGGGGAGCGGCGTCCATTCCAGCTTCTCAGCCCCCCTCGCGTTTCATCCGGGGCCAGAATAATGCGCACCGGCTCGTCCCGCAGGCGAACACGGAAACGCATCAACTCCTCGCCGTCGCGGAGAGCAGTGCCGGGCACGCCTTCCTCGTCCACAGCCACCAGAAACCGGAACTCGTGCCCCGTGCCTTCTTCGCCGGCGAGTGGCTTGACGCGCGGAGCGCGCTCTCCGGCACGCAGAGCGGGATTCGGAACAAGTCGGTCGAACGTGGCGAAGGCGCGGTCGCTCGCTACGACGAGAGGCGCCCAGGAAGCCGTTGGAGTTGATGAATCGTCTGCCCGATGGACGACGGCGATGATGGCCTGAGTGGGGGAGCGCTCGATCACGGCGAGGCCGAAGAAACTCTCGGCGGCCAGCACACCGGGCACCGCCCAGGCGACGGCGATACAGAGCAGCAGGCTTCGCAGAGAAAAGCGGGGCATGGTCCTACCGGGTCTCCCTAAGAAGGCCCCGCACCTCAAAGCCAATCTCAGTGAGTTCCTTGCTGTTGTAGTTGCCGAATGAGTTGTTCCCATCCTCCGCCTCGGCGGCTTCCAGAACAATCCAGCCGCGCCCCGTAACGGGAGTCAGAAGATCGTTTCTCAGTGCATCGGCGGGCGTTGCTTTCTCCAGCTGAAGCAGGCCGCCAGCAGTGTTGCTGTAGGCCCGCACTGTCAGCACCTGATCCGTTTCATTGAGCACTTCGTCGATCTTGCGTTCAATGCTGGTGGCGATAATCCCGGGTGCCTCAAACGGAAGGCGGCAGGAGAAGACGCCCCACCCCTCGCGGATTTCCAGCCTGGGCTGTGCGGCCTTGTCGGGCAGGGTCAGTCTTGGTGGGTCGGAAGCATAGTCCTGCAACCGCACATCCATCAGTTGCGAGGGGACCGTGAAGTACGCCTGTGCGGGCACAGGGTTGAGTTGCACCATGACGATGATCGAGCGCGTTCCGTAGTCCGCCTCCAGGTTCGTGTCCACGCTGAGTTCGGGGTCTTCGGCGAGCCCAACAAAATATAGTTTCCCGCGCATTGGCGCGAGGAGGTCGCGCAGGAACTTGGGGGCGAAGATGCCCTCGACCGCGACCTGGGCGTTCAGGCGGTTGAAGTCCGAATCGCTCTCGTCGCCCGGTGCTTCCGTCACGTCGGAAATGCCCACTCCGGCCGTCTTCCAGGGCGAAACAACACGCGAGGAGTTCGACATGTAGAACGGGCGCTCCGTGGCTCTTCTATCCAGTTCGATGCTCTCTCCGCTTCCCAGCTTTCCCAGCGGTAGCACGCGGTCTCCCCACAGGAGCGCCGTCCCGTAGAAATCGAATCCGGTGCGGTTCTCCAGCGAACCGCTCAGCCACACCTGTGTGGTGTCGTTGTTGTAGGCGAGCGTGGAGGCGACCGGGCCATCGAGCCGGGCGGGGCCGCGTTCCTGGAAAATCGTGGAGTCGAACGTGCGCAGCGGCCAGCGATGCACGTACACGGCGTCGTCCTCGCTGGCCATCACGGGCTGACTGTTTCGCAGGCTCAGCCCGCTGCTGCCCGCCGGCGAGAGGTCGAGGATGAAGCCTTGGAAGAGCGATTCGATGCGCGTCCACCGGTCGCTGTCAGAAACCGTGTGGCGGTCGTCCTGCGCGCGGACGAAGAAATCGTCGGCCTTGTGGGTGAAGAAGGTGATCAGGCTCTGCTCTTCAAAGTCGCGCTGCCCCTGATAGCCGTGCAGCAGTGTGATCTCGCGCGCAACGGATTCGCCACCTTTGGTCAGCGCGCCCAGCGTGTAGATCAGACCGGAGAACAGAACGACGATCACGGGCACCGTGAGCCACGCCCACTGCACTTTGTTGCGCTTTGACAAGAGGAAGAAGTTCACGGGCCCGACGGCAGCCGTGTAGAGAATGCAAAGCAGGATAATGAGGACGGGATTCGGGGGCCTCGCCGTCGAACGCTTCACGGTTTTCACGTTGTCGCGGACGGCGTGGAAGGAGTGGCGCCAGTCGAGCATGTTTGGCGTTTCGATGACGGACAACCAGTAGGGGAGAAGCGCCTGGCGGAAATCATTCGGCACCGACTCCAGATCGACGGCGAGAAAGAGCACCTGCCCGCGTCCGATCCGCCGGCGCACGAGCATGGGAATCGACTCCTCGGGCGGACCGGCATCCCACAAGACCTCCGAGCCCGGCAACGGGTCCGCGATGGAGACGAGCATTCCGTCGTTTCCGGCCAGGCTCTGCCCGTCGGCAACGGGCTTCAGATATTGTGTCTGGCGGTCCAGGCCCCAGCGGTACTGGCGGCTGCTCGACGTCTCCACGGGAAGCAGATCGCTGTCGATCGCTGCGGAATAGGAGCTCGAATTGGCTCCTCCGAGGAAGACGAGCGTTCCCCCCATTGCCACCCAATCTTCGAGCGCCTGCACGCGCCGCGCCGACAGACTGGTGCCGGGCCAAGAGGGGAAGACGAGGATATCAACGGGATCATAGGCAGCCCATAGTTCGGGCAGGTTGCGTGTGGGCATCGTGGCGCGCGTCAGCGGGTTGACGTCGGCGCGGCGCTGCATGGGGAAGACGATGCGCTTCATCTCCTCCGATGCCGTGACGATGAGAATCTGGTCCTTGCCCAGTGGCTGGATTTCAATCTTGTGCGTCGAGAGCAGGCGCCCGTTTCGCGAACGCACCAGAAGGGAAGGCTGAACGCCGGCGGGGTCTTCGGGAAAGCGGGCGTAGAGCGTGAAGCGCTGCGTGGAGAACGCAGGGACTTCCACTTCGCGGACGAAATCGTAGGCCCCGTAGCGACTTTTCGCACTGGCGGCCTGCACGATCAGCTGGCCGGCGAAGTCCAGGCTGCGGTCGCCTGGCTTGCCGTCCTTGGGCGTATTCTCGATGGAGACGTTTACGGGATACCAGTCGCCTGGGCGATAGTAGCCACCATACTCGCCGGAAATCTTGATGACCAATTCCTGCGCCGCCGCGGCAACGGGCAGAAACAGCGTAATCAGGAGAAAAATGATTGGCCGGAGCAGAGGACCGGAAGAGTTCATTCGCTTCTGCGTCAAAGGTGGAATCGTCCCCAAGGCACTGAACGTTGAAGGCTAACGAACCGTGAGTCGATGCCTATTTCGCTCGAGAAGCTTCGGGCCGATGCCTTTTACACGGGCGAGTTCGTCAACGTTCCGGAACCGGCCATTTTGCAGGCGATCCTGAAGGATCCGCGTGGCAAGAACCTCACCGATGCCATCGAGCGTTGCCAGTTCCTCAGCACTTGCCGTGTTGAGATTGATGACGGCGGGGGCAGCGGGGGGCTCCACGACGGGGACGGCGGAAGGCGGGGGAGACGCCATGCCCAGAAGCGCGGGCGAAGGCGTGGTCTCCGGCAGGGGCTGGCCGGAAGAAGGCGCAGCGGCAGGCGCCGTGAGGCAGATGAGAGGCAGCAGGGATTCGAGCGTTTTCTCGCCGATGCCGGGCACGTTGTCGAGTTCGTGCACGGTGGCGAAAGGGCCGTGCTGCTCCCGATACTGAACAATCGCGCCTGCTTTCGAGGGGCCAATGCCGGGAAGGGTTTCCAGCAACTCCGCGCCGGCCAGATTGATCTCCACCTTGCCGTCCACCAGACCTTCCAGCAGGGTCTCGGGAGCCGGCTTGTTCGCGACGAGTTGTCCGCGCTCGTGATACTCGACCGGGCCGCTGAGCAGAACGTCCTGATGCGAGTCCGGACGGCAGCTTCGCAGCGTCACCAGCCCGCTGATGAACCCGATCAGGAGAAAACCGATATACTGTTCCGATCGCGTGAGTCCCCGGAACACGACTCCCTCCGCCCAAGTTACAGGCGCTCCATTCAACACACCGATTTCAGGAAATCGGATTGGGGTAAAGGAGGCAAGGGCGAAGTCTGCCTGAGGACGTTCTCAACGTCCCCCCGGGCTTTCCTACCGTGGTGACGGCAGGCACTTGTCGAGGATCTCCAGCAGGATGCGGTGAATGGGCGAAACGGAGGAGAATCCGCCGTTGCGCGCCCGCTCGATGACTTCGCGGAATTCGTCCATGGGGTCCCAGCCCGGCAGGGTCTTGGGAAGATTGGCAATGGTGACTTTTTTGGCAATCGTCTCGATGATGTCGGCGAACTGGATGATGTCGGATTGGATTTCTGCGGGAGGGATGCCCCGGCCCGGATGCCCCGGATGAGTGGAATCGTCGGCACGAACGCGATGGACTGGCCAGGGGCGCAGGGCAAAGTCGATCATCTTGATCAGATTGTCGTGCCCGACCATGATGTTCTCGATCCGCAGGTCGCCGTGCAGAATCCCGTGCTTGTGCGCTGCATGAAGACCCGCGGAGATTTGCAGCAGCAAGCGAAGCGCCAGCGGCAGGCCAAGTTGCCCCAGGCGGTCGAGCAACCCCACGAGAGTTCCGCCGCCGTGATACTCCGAAACGATTCGCACGACAGGCCCAAAGCGGTCGGCGAACGTGATCTTACTCAAGTTCGGATGGTTCAGCGCAGCGATGGCACGGATTCGGTCCCGAACCAACGCCATGTCGTTTCCCTCGGTGGAAATGCGCGAGAGGCGGATGGCAACCGGGCAGTCGAGCAATTTGTCCACTCCCTCAAAAACCACGGAGGTTGGGCGCTCGCCGATCAGCCGTGCCAACTCCAGGCGCGAGGCGGTTGAGGCGATCGAGCGAACCGAAACGGGGGTTTCGTTGTGATAGCCTCCAAGCGCCACATGCCCGACAATGACTTCGTAGGGCGAAAGCAGCGCGTTGATGCTTTCGTTTCCGGCTGCCGCTGCCGTGCTGGTACCCCCAAGGAAGGGGGTGCGCGTGTCGTCGTCGGCGTCGAAGACGGCTGGCATGAAACGCTGACTGATTTCATCCGTGGCTCGCGACGGAGCTGTGCGGCCGAGAACAGCCATCTTGTTCAGATAGATGCAACGTGTGGAGACATCGCCAACAGAGTTGCTTGCGGAGAACGCCGCGTTGCAGAGCTCTGTTGCCATTTGGAATTCGCCGACGGCCTGAAAACTTCTGGCCGCGTTGCCCAGAAATTGGGGACTCGCCTTGAATTGTGTGGAGGCGTTGGGGTCTCGCAGCGAGTCGATCATCTTGCGGGCTTCGGCGATATTCCCCTCGTCGAGAAGGCACTGCACGAGTTCCAATCGTACGTCCTCGGCGGTGAGGTCCTGCTCCAAGGCATTGCGCAGCGCAAGGGCGGCGCGGTGTGGATTGCCGAGAGCGAACTCCAGTTCCGCAAGGCGGCGGTATTCCAGCGTATTTCTGAGTGCACGGCGCTCGGCTACAAAGTCGCAGCGCACATGGTGCAGGCTCGCTGCCTTCAGGTAGTCGCCGTTTCTCTCGGCTTCCAATGCTTCGTCGCGCGAAGGCACCTCGGGAGCGTCAGGTTGCTTTCCCGCAATGGACGGTGCGGCTATTGGAAGGGTCTCGTCATCGGCATCAAGCGTTGCAGAGTGGGGGGGAGCGGAGGTTGTATCGGGTATGCCCGGCTCCGTGAAGGACTCAAGAGCTTCGGCCACCTCTCTTCTCTTTCGGGAGTCGCGAACGTAGACAACGACGGCCAGAACTAGCGCGGCGATGGCAATTGCGCCCAGAATGATAGAGCCGACAAAACCCATGGGAGTTGTCGAGCCTGCCAACGACAGGGGGGTGAGAGATGGGGCGGGCACGTTGGAGATCCAGCTCCCCGTATGGTATGAGTCGCATCGGCAAGCCGACTGGTCCTTCGCTCAAGGTACAGCCGCCCGGCGCATTCCAAGACGCTATGGATTGAGAAAGCGCCCGAAGTCCAACAGGGTCAAGCCTTCAATGCCTTCTGGCCGGCGATCCCGCCGAATCCCATCCCGGAATCCAGTCTCGTGATCGTTTGGCCAGCCATCCGCTATCGCCTGTGCCCACATCTTTTTCGTGGGGCATGGCAAACCGGCAAGCTCAAACGGCCTCCCCTCTGTCTTGAGTCGAGACTCGGGGGAGCGCTGCTTCTGGCTCTTTTTCCCCTTCTCTTGATGTCCTGTGTCTCCTCTTCCCATGGCAGCGCCCCCATCGTCTGGGATGCCCGAACTGCAAGCCGCTTGGGAACAGACCTGGAACGGGTGCGTCAGCGCGCCGGAGATTCCCGTCTGTCCGTCGCCGTACTTGCTCCGGGAGCCTTGCCCCTTCGCATCGATCTTCCAGCAGATGCCAATGGAGACGGCGCCGAACAAGAGTACCATCTGGCTTCAATCAGCAAGATATTCACGGCGCTCGTCATTGAATCGCTCGTGCGAGAAGGGGTCATGGAAATGGATGCCCCTGCCTCCGTCTATCTTCCGGGTCTGCGTGGCGTTGTTCTTCCCGGATCGCCGACGCCAACGATCCGCCATCTTCTCGAACACACTTCCGGACTCGCAGTGGAGGAAGGTGCCCTCGTTGCTCGCACACCTCCGGGGCTCCGTTATCTCTACTGGAACGCGGGGTACGACCTGCTGGCGGATGCGGCCGAGCAAGCCAGCGGAATATCCTTCGAGGATCTCGTTGAAACGAGGGTTCTTGCGCCGCATGGGCTTGAGGGTGTGCGCTTTTGTTCCCGAGATTTGCCCGGACTGGGCAGGGGCTCTGGTGGGTTGTGCGCCACACGCTCCGACATGGAAAAGCTGGCAACCGGCCTGCTGATCCGTTGGACGGACGAAGCAGGAGGCGCAGCAGGCCTGTTGTGTTTCACGCCGGGCTTCGACGAGCAGGGACGCCTGCTCTGGCTGCGTCAGGCCGGTTCTGCTCCCGGAGCCGGGGGAGAACTCGTGCTTTTCCCCCAGCAGCGGACCGCCGTCGTTATCCTGACGGACGTGCGCTACCTCCCCCCGCTTTTTGATGAAGTCTGGCGAGCCCTGTTCCGTCGGCTCGGCCTGCCGCGAACGGACTTCAATCCCCCCCGTCCGCCGGCGCTCGATTCACGCGATCTTGCGGGCACTTACCGGCAACCGGGCACGGAGGATCTCCTTGTTTTTGTCCCCGACAGCGAAGGCACTCTGACAATTTGCACGGAAGGCGGGGAGGCGATTCCGCTGGCACGAATCGACGAAACACGCTTTGCACCCAGAAGCCGGCGGGAAGACCGCGTGCTACTCGATGCGCTTGCCCGCGCCCGCGCCGTTGAAGTCATTGAATTCTTGCCAGACGGCACCCAGCCTGCCGGGTGCCTTTACGGTGGCCGGTATTTCGAGCGCCTGATTCCCTGAACAATCAGGCCGATTGACGAACCAGCGAGATGAAATTCGCAAGAATCCCGAGGCCGACTTTCTGGCTCTTTTCCGGGTGGAACTGCGTGGCGAACAGGTTGGCGCGCCGAAGCGACGCAACGATCTCGCCTTCGTAGTCCGCGACAGCAGCAACATCGCCCGGGTCGTTGGGCTTCACCTCGTAACTGTGGACGAAGTAAACGCTCGGCGAGTCGCCCAGTCCCTTGAACAATGGATTGGAGGACTGGCGAAATGTCAGGGAATTCCAGCCCATGTGCGGGATCTTGACGGTGCTGCGCACGAGGCGCGGGCAAGTCCCTGCGATGACCCCGAGACCGCGAACGCCGGGGTCCTCTTCGCCCTCGTCCACCAGCACCTGCATCCCCAGGCAAATGCCAAGAAAGGGGCGCCCCCCTTCTGCGGCCTCCGCTGCACGGCTGCGTGCGACTTCCAGAATGCCGCGCGTTCGCAAGCCCTCCATGGCGTCGCCAAAGGCACCCACACCGGGGAGAATAAAGCCGGGAGCTGATTCAAGGGCAGCCGGATCGTCTGTCACGGACACAGTGGCACCGAGCGATTCCAGCGCCTTGCGCACGCTATGAAGGTTGCCCATCCCATAATCAGCAACAGCGATCAGGGTGTTTGAAGGTGTCATGGGCTTGTCTCCCGCAGCTTACTCGGTGGTCTTTGGCTTCTCGCCCACGGCAATAACGCTGTTGTGCGAATGAAATGGGAACTTTTCGAGAAGCCTGACGAGGGGCATCAGGCACTCGAAGATGCTCATCTGCATGGGTGAGATCGTCTTCTTTCCCAGGAACTTGCCGGAAATCCGCCACCCGAGAGCACCGAATCGATTAAAGCCCCAGCACTTCACAATCTTGAAGCCTGCTTCTTCCATCTTGGCAGAGAGTTCCTTGCGCGTGTACCGGCGGAAATGGCCAAGCGTTTCGTCAATTCCACAAAAGAGCGAGGGATCGTGCGGAACGAGTACGACGGCCCGGCCACCAGGCTTCAAGACGTCGTACAGGTGATTGAGAACTTCCCGGTCGGAATCGATGTGTTCCAGCACGTTGAGGCAGATCACGGAATCGACGGGGTTGCTGGCAATGGCTTTCTGGAGGTCGGCTGGCGAGGTTAGATCTGCCCGTTGGACACTGAAATTAGAAAGGTAACCATATGCTTGTCCAAGCCGATCCACGTAAAAATCGTCCAAGTCAATACAAACAAGACGTTTACGGTTGAGCATCAGCTCGGAAAGGTTGCCGATTCCACAGCCTGCTTCCAGAATTTCGTCTCCCAGGAAACGCTCGAACTGCCCGAACAGCCATCGGTTGAATTTGCGGGCACGTCGCAGGGATTGAAGGATCACGAAGCCGTCGTGCCGGCAGTATTGAACATCGAAGAACCGGTACTTCAGCATTGCGGAAAACGCCATGAGAGCGTCTTTCGGGCCGATCTTCTTCCCTTCTGCATAGGTGCGGCCACGATAGGAGATCGGCACTTCGTAAATCCGTGCTCCCCAGCGCGCCAGCTTGGCCGTCAGTTCGGGTTCGAGATCGAATCCCTTGGAGCGGATTACGAGATTCTTCAGGATGTCTGCCCGTACCAGCTTATAGCACGTCTCCATGTCCGTCAGGTTCAGGTCATTGAGCATGTTGCTGACGAGCGTGAGGGTCTTATTGGCCATGGTGTGCCAGAAGAACATTGCGCGGCGGTAGCGGCCTGACAGGAAACGCGAGCCAAAAACGGCGTCGGCGACTCCTTCCTGCACGGGAATGAGCAGGCGTTCGTAGTCGCGCGGATCGTACTCAAGGTCCGCATCCTGAATAATGGCCCAATCCCCGGTCATGTGCCGGATGGCAGTGCGGATGGCAGCTCCCTTGCCGCCATTCTGCTTGTGGGGGATGAAGCGAACGCAGTCGTGGAGTTTGGCGAATTCCTTGAGGAACTCGCGGCTGCCGTCCTTGGAGCAGTCGTCGACGATCACCAACTCCCTGTCGCATGGCAGGGGAGCCTCCAGCACACTCGTCAACAGGCGTTCGAGGGTACGGATTTCGTTGTAGACGGGGATCAGAATGCTAAGCTTTTGAATGCGATCCGGGGCGGCCATGCCGGAGTCCTTGTCGGCGTCGTTCTGAAGGTCAAATAGGGCCGAATCCTTTGGCGGCGCGGCGCGCAGGTGGCAAGCGAGAGTTTCCTCTTCCCCCCGATCACTGGGGCGACACGCCCTATCGGCAGCAAAAACACTCTTCGCAGCTTCCACGGGGACCGGTTTTTCCTTGCCGTACCGTCGGCGGCGGGCGGAACATTTGGGCAGAAACGACGGAGATGCCGCGTATGCCTCGCAGTCTGTTTGGAAAATCTTCCCTCACCGTTGCCGGAGCGCTTTTGCTGCTTGGCACCACGGCCTATGGACAGGACCCGTTTGCCACGCCCGGTGCCCCTGTTGATCCTTTTGCGGATGCCGCGCCTACTGATCCTTTCGCCAGCGCCGCTCCCGCCGACCCGTTTGCGTCGGCTGCGCCTGCTGATCCGTTTGCCAGCAGTGCTGCGCCTGCCGACCCGTTTGCATCTGAGGCGCCTGCTGATCCTTTTGCGGATGCCGCCCCTGCTGATCCCTTTGCCAGTGCCGCGCCCGCTGATCCGTTTGCTTCTGGTGCTCCTGCGGATCCCTTTGCTGGCACGGCACCGGCCGATCCTTTTGGCGATCCAGCTGCTCCTGCGGATCCGTTTGGAGACCCAACCACCACGGCAGACCCGTTTGGTGGCGGCGGCGACGCTGCTCCCGCCGATCCTTTCGGCGGAACAGGTGGTGCCAGTTCAACGCCTTTTGACGGAGGCGATCCGTTCGCCTCGACTTCGACGGGTGGCGGTGCGGAAACGATCAATCCCGACGGTATCGAGCAACTCTACGATTTCCGCTATGAGCGTAAGCTGACTTGGGACGGCCGCGAGATCGTCGTGCGTCGCCGTCTCCTTCGCGATGAAGCGCGTGACTACGATGAGGCACGGCGCGCGGAAATCATCGACGAAGCCAACAATGGCGAACTTGCCAACTACGTTCCCGGGTCGGACCTGCAATCATGGTCCAAGTGGGTGGTCTTTGCAGAGCAGCTTCAACTCTACAGCGAGTACCTTGACCAAACAGTTCTGGGTGGCAACAACACGGGCGAGAGCCTGTACGCGGGCGTCAAGTGGCCCGGCGCTCCGGAGACTCCGGATGAGGCGGGGCAGGCTGGCACGACAACAACGGCTGGCTTCAGTGATGGCAAGGGCGGAGTCGACTCTCCGAATATGATCAACGATGCGGAAAGCCGCAGTCTCGATAGCCAAGCGAACGACTTCAATCCGTTCGCTGGGCTTGGAGCAGGAGGAACTGGTGGGGCCAGCGCCTTCTCCCCCAAGACCATCATGGATCAGATCGTCCCGCTCTACCAGGCGAAGCTGGATCAGCTTCGGACAATGGAAAAAGAGCAGGAAGACTTCATGAAGGAATTCGAGGGCCGCCTGCTCTCCCGCCAGACCCGGCGCCTCGCCTATGTTGACTGGCTTCAGGATCGCAAGCAACTCGTTGAGGAATTTGTCGAGGACTGGAACCGTCGTTACAACGGTGATGTCGCCGTGATTGGTGGCGTCCGCTATGAATTGTATCGTCCTGGTAATGTGCCGCGCAACGTCCACAAGGATGCGACCGTCATCGTTACCGACTACCGGCTGACGCCCTACGACATCCTGAATCCCGAAGACGGAACACTCAAACAGGCCACGCGAAACTAGAGACCGCATCAACCGACACGGCCATCGCAAGCAGCAAGGCGGTCCCCCGGATCAGGAAATGCCGGAGGGCCGTTTTCATCTCACCCACTTCACTCCGACGGAACCTTCAACGACATGCCCACTGCACGCAAATCCCTCAAGTCCCGCCGCGGCGCGCGCCGCACTTGGGAATTTCAGGTTCTTCCCGAACGCCTTGCCCGCCAGATCGACATCATGACTCCGTTGCCCATACCCGGCAAGGAGTCGGCACGGGTCAGCCGGGGCGCGATCGACTTCGGCGAACTTGCTCAGTGGATCGAACACTATATCGAAGAGAATCCCGAAGCACCAGAAGCCGAGACACTCAGCGGGCATCGCGAGGCTCTCGAGCAATTGCACCGTTCAACGGCCCTGCTCGCTTCCGGCAGGCCCGCCGAAGCGCGTGCCATTCTGGAACCGCTCGTCGAAAGGTTCCCTGGCAACGCCATCGCAAAGTTGAACCTTGCAGATTGCCACAACGTTCAGGGGGAACACGAGACGGCTCTGGAAATGGCCGACAGCCTTGCCGAGACGCTTGGCAGCAACCTGCGTCTTCTTCTTCTGCGCTCGCGGGCTTTCGTAGCCCTCAAGCGCCGCGACGAGGCTGCACGCCTTCTGCGTGATGCGCTCGCGGGCGCACCCTCGAACAAGACGATTCGCCAGGAACTCGTCCGCATCGGCGAGCTTATTCCCGTCACACTCGACCCCAGCCGTCCCGAGGGAGCTCAGTTCATCGACCGGCCTGCCTACAGGAAGTCGGCGCTGGAACGGGTGGCGAAGCAACTTGCCGACGGCAACCCCAAGGGCGCTCACGCCGTTGTTGAGTTCCTGGCGGAAGCCAAGATGCCCGAGATTGCTGCCGACGCAGCAGCCCTCATCCTCGAAAAGCACCCGGACGATGTTCCCGCCCAGCGCATTCAGGGAATGGCGTGGATGAGCATGGGGCGTCATGAAGAAGGTGAAGCGCGTCTGCGCGCCGCATTGGCAGCGGAGCCCGAAGACCAGGCATCCCGGCTCGCCCTTGCCAAGGCCCTCGCAGCACTCGACAAGAAAGACGAAGCCCGCGAGTTGCTCATCGCCGTGCTCAACGAAGACGCCAACAATCTTCCGGCCGCCGAGAGCTTCATCCTGCTCGCCGAAGGCGATGAGGCACAGCTCGAAGCTGCCCGCGAGCTTAGCACAAAGTACCCGGACTCCTGGGCCGTCACAAAACTCCTCGGGGACCTCGACTTCCGCTTCGGCGATGCCCCCGGAGCCCTGGCCCGCCACCGCGAGGCTTTCGACAAGTCCGACAGCGATGATGCGTTGACGATGGTGCTTCACGATCTCGACCGCCTTGAACGTCTGGAAGAGGCCGTGACGCTGCTCCAATCCGTTCCCCGTCTCGCAACACGCAGCGGGTCCACCCGTTGGAACGCCGCAAACATCTACTTGAAATCCGGGCGCGTGAAGCCCGCCATCGCCCTCCTCGAGAGCATGGTCCGGGATCGTACCCTTCTCCACGATTCACGGCTCACCGCCATGAACCTCCTCACTGAAATCCGGGCGAACGTTCAGGGGAGACGATAGTCCGGCAGGATACCGGAATGCCCGACAGCACAACAGTGCCTCCGGTCTACCTCGACCACAACGCGACCAGCCCCCTGGAGCCCGAGGCCTTCGAGGCCATGCGTCCTTTTCTGCGGGACCAATGGGGCAACGCGTCGTCGACGCATCGCGCGGGAACAGAAGCCCGCTATGCCGTTGAGAAGGCGCGCCGGAGGATTGCCGCTCTGATTGGCGCGGAATCGCCGGAGTGCGTCCTCTTTACGCCCGGCGCCACCTACTCAATCAATCTGGCGCTCAGAGGAAGCATCTCCGCCCTTCGGCGGCGGGGGAGTGCCAGACCCCTGCTGCTCGCCTCCAAGGCAGAGCACCGGGCCGTGCTCGACACCTGCCGGATGCTCCAGTCCGAGGGGCTTGCGGAAGTCACCTTCCTCCCCGTGGATTCCCACGCGCGCCTCTCCCCCAAAACGGCGGCCGAAGCCGCGCATGGCTTTCCGGGGCCCGTTTTGCTCTCCGTTATGGCGGCGAACAACGAGACGGGGACACTGAACGACGTTGCTCTTTGCGCCGCTCGTCTTCGCGAAACCCACAGGCAGGTCATCATTCATTGTGACGCAGCCCAGGCCTTCGGGAGGGTACCCCTTAGTCTTCGGGAAATGGGCGCGGACATGGTTTCACTTACTGCTCATAAAATAGGTGGTCCCAAAGGGATAGGAGCACTCTGCGTTAAGAACGGCGTCCACTTGGAGCCCATCGCCGCCGGGGGAGGGCAGGAACGCGGACTGGTGCCGGGCACCGAGAACGTCGCCGCCATCGCCGGATTCGCCGCTGCTGCCGCCAAGGCAGTCGGCCGAATGACCCAGGAAGCCGGGCGCCTGGCGGAGCTCCGCGAGCACCTCTGGCACGCTCTGGCAACGCGGGTTCCGCTGGCCATCCGCAACACGCCAACGGAGGACACGCTGCCCGGCACGCTCAACGTTTCGTTTCCGGGACTGGACGGGCGAGCCATCGTTGCCGAACTTGCTTTTCGAAACATAGCGGCCAGTGCAGGGAGCGCGTGCAGCAGTTCCACAGACGCCGCCAAGCCGAGTCACGTTCTGGAGGCCATGACAGATGACGGTGCCCGTGTGCGGGGCGCCGTCCGGTTCAGCCTCGGGAGCGGCAACAGCGAGGCGGACTTGGAGCGGCTGCTGGCAGAGCTGCCCGGGGCCCTTGCGCGAGCCCGCGCGGCAGGCTCCTGAGAGGGGGTCTCTTTTCCCCTGCTCGTTACTTCGTTAAACTATCATTATCTACAAACTGGAGAGGAAGCGTCCGCGGGCACTCGTGGGCCGGAAAAAGCAAAACCGAACAATGCCGTTGACCGTCTTCGGCCCCTTGCCCAACCCCTCGCATCCATGGACCTGCCTGCCGCCATCGAAGCCTTCCTCGAACATGCCCGCATCCAGCGGGGCCTGGCAGAGCACACCCTGAAGGCCTACCGCACCGATCTCGGGCATCTCTGGTACTACCTCTCCAATGAGGGGAAGGAGCGCCTCGGCGTGCGCGAGCTTTCCCCGCTTGATGTGAAGGACTTCGTTGCCCATCTGCGGGACGACCGACAATTCCGCCCCTCCAGCATCGGCCGGGTGATGAGCAGCCTCCGGGTGTTCTTCGCCTTCTGCGTCCAACGGGAGTGGATCGCGCTCGACCCCACGGTGTCCCTGCGGAACCCAAAGATGGCCAAGAAGCTCCCGGTCTATCTCGTGGACGATGAGATTGGCGCCCTGCTGCGCCGTGGGATCGATCCCGATGCCGAAACAGCCATGCGCGACCGGGCCATCCTGATCACGTTCCTGTTCACGGGAATGCGTTTGGCAGAGCTGGTGGGACTGGACTGGGAGGGAGTCGATTTCGCCGCCAACACGCTCAGGATAAGAGGCAAGGGCTCGAAGGAGCGCCTGGTGCCGATGCACGCCGAAGTTGCTGCGGCCCTGGCAGGATTGCGCGGCGACTCCCCCGCCCGGGGACCCGTTTTTCGGGGACGGGAGGAGACCCGCATGACCTCCCGGATGGTGGGCTATGTGGTGGAGAAAGCCATCAAGCGGGCTGGGCTCAGTCACCGCATCACCCCCCACAAACTGCGCCACACATTCGCCACCCAGCTACTGCATCGCGGGGCCAATCTCTTGGAGATCAAAGAGTTGTTGGGGCATTCCCAGATTGCCACGACGAGTATCTATACCCATACTCATGTCAATCGCCTGAGAAGGGCTGTGGAGGGCATTGATTCCTGAAACTGCAAGCTTTGACCTGAAGCACAAAGATGTGCCGGTATACCCGGGGGTGAAGACCAATGAAGTTCTTCGTTCGTTTTTTTGCGGTCGTTCTGATTATCGTAGGTCTGGCCATCGCCATCTATCACATTGTCGTCGAGGCGCCCAAGGCGTCCGAGCGTCTCGAAAAGGGGCTGAGCGCCACATTCGTTGACAAGCACGCGAACAACAATTCGGCCCCCGCGCCTTCGGGCCCATCGGCAACGCCGGTGGACTTTGCGGCCGTGGCAACCCAGGCGTCGTTTGCGGCCGGCGTGGAACTGACGGGCTTTGTGCAGCAAGGAAACTACTACCTCGCGGAAGTTCGCTGGCAGGGTGCCAACGCGGCCAAGGGAGGCGACTTCCTTGATGCTCTGGTCCGGTCGGGTCATTTGGCGAACTTCGAGGAAATCGGAAACGCGAGCATCACCAAGGATAAGCGCGGGGCCAACGTCTATCAGGCGCAGTTCAAGTTGTTTATGCGCTGAAAAGTCCTTTCTTTTGTTTCCTCAATGAACTACCAATCAATAATGGTGTCTGCCTCGCAGAGCCGGGCGAAAGGGATTCCGTTTGACCATGAAGACCACAGTGATGACACGGGGAGGCGAGGAGATCGCCATCGACGAGTGGCAGGGCGATACAGACGAGACGCTGGCTGCGGTTCTAGGCGTGGACGTTCTGCTGGACCCGCTGGAGCCCGAGGAAAAGGGGATCGATCCACACGTTTTTTCCGATGAGATGGCTGCCTACGTCAAGGACACCCTGAAACTGAAGGCGGCCCCCGAGGTCGTCTTCGAGGAAAAGGGAATGATCGGGGAAGTAGCCTATTGGGTGTTCTCCTCGACTCCGAAAGGGGAGAGTCCGGTCTACGCAATGCTCGTGCGAAATGAGTGTGTCTCGGAGCTGATTTGCGTCCCCGTCGAGATGGAACTTGATGGCGAGCAGAAGAGCCTCTCCCCCGCCCAGGCGGCCCTCTGGGATTACTGCGTTACGGAATACCGCAGGCCTACTTGTTAGGGGTTGCGTTCGTGTCCGCCCTCGCAATCATGGGACGCCAGACCCGGAAAACTGCCCGGTTGGGCGCATGTTTTAACAACGCCTGTTTGCCATGGCAGCAGGGCGACGGCCGAGGTCCGTTTCTTCGGTACAATTTCCCTGCCGCGGATTGAGAAAGCATGATCGATCTGGACGTTGGCGACATCATCGCCGGAAAATACGAGATTAAGAGGGTTCTGGGCGCCGGCGGCATGGGCAAGGTGTACCGCGCGCGCCAGGTGGATCTGGGGCGCGATGTGGCCCTCAAGGTGCCCAGCCAGGCCGTTCTCGAATCGCCCGACATCATGGCACGGTTCTCCCGCGAGGCGAGAACCGTTGCCAAGCTCATGCACGACAACATCGTCCAGGTGTACGAGTACTACCACGAGGACGATCTGGCCTTCATCGCGATGGAGTTCGTGGAGGGCGAAGACCTCAAGGGGCTGGTCTCCCGCTCGCCCAAGGACCTCACCGTCGGCGACATGGCGACGATTCTCGAGCGCTCCTGCGAAGGCCTCGCGCACGCCCACGAATACGGCATCGTCCATCGCGACGTGAAGCCACACAATATCATGATTGCCCGCGCGCCGCGCGGCCGCTGGCGCGTGAAGGTGATGGACTTCGGAATCGCGCACATCGATTCCACGGCCCAGTTCACCGAGATGGACGGCGGGCAGTTGACGCAGACGGGTCAGGCACTCGGCACGCCGAGCTACATGGCGCCGGAGCAGATCCGCGGCACCGGTGTCTCCCACCTCAGCGACATCTACAGCTTCGGCTGCGTCATCTATTTTTGCTTCACGCAGCAAACGGTCTTCACCGGCTCCGGGCTGACAGTGGCCGTGGCGCACCTGAACGAGCAGCCCCCCTCGATCCGCTCCATTATCCCCACGATTTCGAGCGAGTTCGACCAGCTGATCCTGCGCTGCCTCGAAAAGGATCCGTCGCGCCGTCCTCAGGAAGCCACGGAGTTGGGCCAGGCCCTGAAGCAGGTTCTGGAGCCGATGAAGGACGTTACGATGGAGCAGATCTGGCGAGAGACGCGGCAAGCGTCCAACGCCACGATCCCCATCATCCAAACCCCCACAGCGCCCAGCGCTGCGGGAGGCGCGAGTCACAAACTTGAGGAAGTGAAGACGCAGGGAACCCTGGGCCAGACGGGACTGACGGATTCGAAGGCTGATTCCGCGCCAACGTTGGCGGGGGAACCCATCCGCGAAGCCGGTGCGGCCGGAGCCGAAGGCAGCGCGACCATGACGGGCGAGCCTCTGGTCGAGGCGCCTGCCAGCCTTCCCGCCGCCCAGCAGCCGGCACAGGGTAAGAGCAAGGCGATGATGCTGGTCGGCGGCATTGCCGCGGCGTGCCTCGTTATCGGCGTTCTGGCCGTCGTTGGCTTGAAAGCTCTTGGAGGTGGCGGGACAAACGGCAACAACGGCGGCGCCACTCCGACGCCTCAGCCCACACAGTCCGCAGAAACTTCCGCCCCAACGGAAACGCAGCCCGGCGCGCAGCCAACCCCCGTTTCGACCTCTCCTGGGGCGACGCCCAAGGAAACGCAGGTGGCCATCGCCGTGACACCGCGCCCAACGCCGGAGGCACGGCCCACCACTCCCCCGCCGCCCACTCCCCAGCCCACGCCGCGCGTCAGCGCCCAGCAGCAGCAACTCGCCGACCTGGAATTCGAGTTCCGCAACGCTCCGGACTTCATCCAGCGCCTTGTGCTCTGGGACAAGGCGATGGGGCTGGTTCTGGAGAACGATCCCGAGTTCACCCGGCGGGTTCTCGATCTCGCCGACTTGATTGCCATCAGCGCCACCAAGAGCCCCGTTCTGGATGCAGCGCCGTTTGGCAGCTTCACGATGGGGTTCAATCCCCAGTGGGAAGGCGACGCGGGTTTCGATCAGACACCGCACAACGTCACCGTCAGCCGCTTCGAGATGGGGCGCTACGAGGTCTCGGCTCTGGAGTTCGCGACGTTCCTGAACGCCAACAAGGATGACGCGGCGTCGCTCTTCCAACCCGGCAGCGACACGAATGTTGTGTACGACGAAAAGCTGGAGCGCTATCGCCCCCGGGACGGACGCCATCTGCACCCCGCGAACAAGATTCCGTGGCGGGCCGCTCAGAAATACGCCCAGTGGCTCGGAAGCATCACGGGCGAGAAGTACCGCTTGCCGACCGAAGCCGAGTGGGAACGCGCGGCGAAGGGGGAACTCGAAGCGAAGTACCCGTGGGGCCGCGACACACCGAGTTCCTCGCGCGCGAACTTCGCCACGGCGGACACCATGCCGGTCACTTCTTTCTCCAGCTCGGCAACGATGACGGGCAAGTTCCAGAACATGGCCGGCAATGTCGCGGAGTGGTGCTCGGACTGGTACGAAGCGAATTACTACGAGAACAGCCCTCCGTCCAATCCCACGGGCCCTGACCTTGAGGGTGGACGGCGGGACAAGAAAGTCATCCGCGGAGGCGGATTCCTTTCGCGGGCGGATGAGCTGCACACCGCCTACCGTTCCGCGGCCAGCCCGGACGATCCGCCGCGCGATGTCGGCTTCCGTCTGGTGAAGTAAGAAGCGCGTCCCCTATCATTTCCTCGACCAAATGGAGTAACAATCATGCCAGCGATGAAGACGACTTTTGGGTTCTTTTCCGCCTTTCTCGCCCTGTTTCTTGCATTTGGCTGCGGCGGCGGGCCGAGCACAAAGCCCCTCGAAGCCACCCCCGAGTACCCGACGATTCCCACGCGCATCGTCGTGACGGATTTCAAGGATGCCCGCGATTACAAGCGCGAAGCGGCGTACATCACGAAGGTGCCGCCGCTTACATGGAGCAAGAAGTACGAGTTCACGCACCCCGATGATGTCTACGCGGGGAGCATCGATCCGATGCCGGCTCTGTTCGCACGCAATCTGGCTGAGGCCCTCGCCGAAGGCGCGCAGTTCGATCAGGTCGTCTACGCTCCCGCCGGCGAGTTGCCGCCGAAGGGCGAAGCCGACGTTCTCATCACGGGCACGGTGAAAGCGTCCCGTGCCCATGGGCGTGCGTACTTCTATTCGCTGGTGCTGCCACTCGGGTTCCAGTTCTCCGATATTCTCTGGTACCTGGGATTTCCGAAGACGGACCGGCGATACGATCTCGGCGCGGAAATCGACGTCCTGGATTACTACACGGGCAAGCCCCTCATCGAGCCCATCAACGTCGATCTCACCACCAGCTCCAAGACATTCCTTGTCTATGCGTCCGAAAGCAAGTTCGACGACCTGAAGACGAAACTGGTCACCGTGTGGAACGAAGCCGTCGTGCAAATGCGCGAGGACCTGCCCACCGGCTCCGAGACCGCCTATTGGGCGAAGCAGCGCAGCGAGGGCGAAGAGTATCTCGCCTACCTGGCCCGCGAGGAACTGCGCAACAAGCAGGGCGCCATCCAGTCCTTCCAGTTCCTCTCCCCCGCCGAAGGCGCCATCATCCGCCAGCCGAAGACCACGGTCCGCTGGAGCGCCGCCATTCCGAACGGGCTGAAGGCACTGGACATTGAAGTCAACAACCGCCCGATCGCCACAGGCGTTCGCAGCGCCGACATGGCAAGCGAGGCGACGGCCCCCAAGAGTCTTCCCGCGCGTGACGTGGACGTCGATCTCGCAATGGGTGCCAATGTGGTGACGGCCCGCGTTGTCGATCATCGCGACAACGTCGTCGATGCCACGCTGCGCTTCACCCGCTATCCCCGGCAACTCAACCCGGTGATGCGGCATGCCCTTCTCATCGGCACGGGCTCGCCCGAAGCGCAGACGAGCGTCGAGAAACTGGAGACGGCTCTTGCTGATCCGTTCGGCGGCCAATTCGAGAAGAGCAGCATTCTCACGCACACAGGCGGCGCACTCTCGAAGGCTCAACTCGACCAGGCCATCCGTGATCTTGGCCTGCAGGCCAAGGCAGGCGAACTCGCTGTGATCTACATCGCCGCGGATGGCAAGACCGCCGACATGACGATCGGCGACGGTGTCGCACTCGACACCTTCATCAAGGACCTGGACCTGGCCATGGCCACCGACGAGGTCGTGCTCCTGCTCGACATCAACTGGGACCGGCGCGACGAAGGCAAAGACGTGATGGACGCGCTCGGCGAAGTCCCGATGCGCTGGGCGGTGTCGGTGTCGAGTGCCTATCCCACGCCGGCCGAGAGCAAGCGCGGCCAGCGCCTGTTCGCCTTCGCCCTTGCCGACGCACTGACGAACGGCACGCAGCGCCTGACGCTCGAGCGCATGCTCGACACCGTTGCCGACGCCGTGGAAACCGAATCCGGCAAGAAAATGGAACCGGACATCTCGGGCCGCTACGACCGCAATGTGACGATGGCGGAGTTCGAGTAGGAAGCCAACCACCAAACGAGCATGGGGAGAGCATGATGCAGGTTTTGGGCATCGACATCGGCGGCAGTGGTATCAAGGGGGCACCCGTCGAAACGACAACCGGCGAACTGCAGGACGAGCGTTTTCGCGTCAAGACTCCGAGCCCTTCCACTCCCAAGGCCGTTGTCAATGCCGTGGATGAAGTGGCCCGTCACTTTTCCTGGAAGGGTCCCATCGGCATCGGCTTTCCCGGCGTGGTGCGGCGCGGCGTGATCGGCACGGCAGCGAACCTCGACAATTCATGGGAGGGGCAGAACGCCGAGGAAGCCATTGCACGCAAGACCGGCTGCCCCGTCGTGATCGTGAACGATGCGGACGCGGCGGGCCTGGCTGAAGTGAAGTTCGGCGGCGGCGGGTCGGAACCCGGCGTCGTCATTGTCGTCACCATCGGTACGGGCATCGGAACCGCCGTTGTCAGCAACGGCGCCGTCGTCCCCAACACCGAACTCGGGCACATGTTCAACAGCAAGGGCGTGGACTGGGAACTGCTGGTCTCCGAAGCCGCCAAGAAGCGCGAAGACCTCAAGTGGGCGGAGTGGGTCAAGCGCCTGAACGCCTACCTCAAGGACTTGTGTTTCTTCATGAATCCCGACCGCATCATCATCGGCGGCGGCGTCAGCCGCAAGTTCGAGAAGTACGGCTCGGACATTTGTTGCGAGGTGCCTGTCGTTCCGGCCCAGTTGCGCAACTTGGCCGGCATCATCGGCGCCGCACTCTACGCCGAGCAACGCCTCGGGGCGCAAGTGCCAGCGTAGGGAATCAAGCGAAGCGTTTCAGAATCGTGCGGCATTGTCCCGCGTAGCCCGCTCCAAACAGGTTCAAGTGATTGAGCAGGTGGTAGAGCCGGTAGATGGCCAGGCGCGTGTCGCTGCCGGGGGCGAGGGGCCAGGTCTCCTCGTAGGCGTGGTAGAACGCGGCGGTGAATCCCCCGAAGAGTTGCGTCATGGCGAGGTCGGCTTCGCGGCGGCCGTAATACGCCGCCGGGTCGATGAGCACGGGCGCTCCCCCGCCGTCGGCCATGACGTTGCCGCCCCAGAGGTCGCCGTGCAGCAGGCAGGGCGGCTCGGCGGGTTCGGCAAGGTACTCGTCCAGGCGGTTCATCAACCGGTCGCCCAGCTTGTCCATCGCGGCATCGCTCAGCCCGTTGCGGCGCGCGAGGCGAAGCTGAAAGCCGAGCCGGTGCTCGCGCCAGAACGCGACCCAGTCCTCGTTCCAACCGTTGGGCTGGGGAGTTGACCCGATGTAGTTGTCGTGCGGGAAGCCAAAGCGGTCGGCGCGTGTGGTGCGGTGGAGTTCGGCGAGTCCGCGCCCCAGTTCCTCCTGAAAGCGGGGACCGGGCGCGCCGCTCTCGATCAATTCCAGCACGAGAAACGGCGGAACACCGTTGCCGCCCCCGCCGGTGCCGATGGGGCGGGGAACGCGAAGAGCTCCGGCGGTGGCGAGGGCTTCGAGTCCTTCCGCCTCGCACTCGAAGAGACGCGGAAGCGGATGCGGGTTGGATTTCAGAAAGAAACGTCTGCCGTCCGCGAGCGCGATGGTTTCCGCGTTGTTGATGCACCCGCCGCCGACGCCCTGACGCCTGGCGACGGGAGAGCGCTCGCCGGTTTTCGCGGCGACAACGTCCTCGATCGCGCGGGCAAAGGCGTCGTTCAATCCGGTTTCTCCTGCAAACTGGCGAGGATCCCCTCGCAGGCCCCCTCGATCAGGTCGAGCACTTCCTCGAATCCCTGGGGACCGCCGTAGTAGGGATCGGGGACGTCCTGCGTTTTCGCCTTCGGATTGAAGGAGCAGAGCAGTTTGACCTTCGCTGCGTGGCTGCCATCCGGATCGCGGGCCAGAATATCCCGGTAGTTCGCGCGGTCCATCGCCACGATCAAATCGAAGGCGTCGAAATCCGCCGCCGTGAACTGGCGGGCCTTTCCGTCCAGTTCATAGCCGCGCGCCCGCGCCGCTCGTCTCATGCGGGCGTCGGGGGGCTCGCCCGCGTGAGCGCCGATCGTCCCGGCCGAGTCCACCTGGATCGAATCGCCCAGACCCTGCTTCTTCACGTAGTCGCGGAAGACCCCCTCTCCCGTTGGCGAACGGCAGATGTTCCCCATGCAGACAAAGAGCACGCGCTTTGCAGGTGTCATTCCCTGTTTCTCCCCGGCAATTGCGAAGTAGTGAGCCCATGGAAGGGGAAAGCCCGCGAGCCCGCAAGGCGGAATCGGGGTGCTTTCTCCGGCCGGGAACGGTTGACGCTCTGAAGCCGAACTTGTAAGAACCCCGACCAATCTGCACCCTTGTGGAGGCCTGCATGGCGCTGCCCGAACTGAATGCGGTCGTCATCCGCCGCGTGGATCTTTCGTCCTCGTTGTTCTACCTCCGGGTTGCTCCCCTTGGCTGGGAACTTCCCGAGTTTTCCCCCGGGCAGTTCGCGGTGCTTGGGCTGCCTCCCACGGCGCCACGCAGCAGCGAGTCGGTCCCGGAGGAGAAGGAGCCGCCCGCGGACAAACTCGTCCGGCGCGCCTATTCCATCGCGTCCTCTTCCATGGCGCGCCACTTCCTGGAGTTCTTTATCGTGCTGGTGAAGGACGGCGCTCTCACGCCCCGCCTTCATGCGCTGCGCACGGGCGACAAGCTCTGGCTGGGGCCAAAGATCACGGGGGCGTTCACGCTTGCCGATCTCCCGCCGGATCAAAACGTCGTGATGATCGCGACGGGCACCGGCCTCGCGCCTTACATGAGCATGTTGCGCACGCACGTTTCCCACGGCTTGTGGAAGCGTCTTGCGATTCTGCACGGTGCGCGCCACAGCGAGGAACTCGGTTATCAGGACGAACTGTTTCTCTTCGCCCGCCACCACGAGAACGTCCTGTATCTGCCGACGATCAGCCGCCCCCAGAACGAGTTCGTTCCATGGAAGTGGCACACTGGCTATGTACAGAGTCTGTGGACCGAGCGCGTCCTGCATCAGCAATGGGGTTTCGAGCCTTCGCCGGACAACACGCACTTCTTCCTGTGCGGGAACCCCACGATGGTCGAGCAGATGCTGACACTGCTGACGGACGCAGGCTATCGCGAGCACACCCGCCAGGAGCCGGGGCAGATCCACGTCGAAAAGTATTGGTAGGCCAAACGCGTCCTACCACTCGCCGTTTGCGAGGAACTCATTGATGTGAGCAGCTGCGCGGCGGCCGTCCCCCATCGCGAGGATCACGGTTGCCGCACCGCGAACGATGTCGCCGCCGGCAAAGACGCCACGCTTGGACGTGCGCATCGTTTCCTGATCGATGGTGACCTGACCACGCTTTGTTACTTCGAGATCGGGCGTCGTGCGGGGAATCAGGGGATTGGGCGCGTTGCCGATCGCGATGATCGCGGTGTTGAGCGGGATCTCGTACTCGCTCCCCTCAACGGGGATCGGGCGGCGGCGTCCCGAGGCATCAGGCTCGCCGAGTTCCATGCGCTGGCACTTGAGTGCCCGGAGCCAGCCGGTCTTTTCGTCGGCCAGAAGTTCGAGTGGGTTCGTCAGAAAGTGGAACTCGACGCCTTCCTGCTCGGCGTGATGGATTTCCTCTTCGCGCGCCGGCAACTCTTCACGGCTACGGCGGTAAATGATGAGCGAGCGCTCGGCGCCAACGCGCAGAGCCGTGCGCGCGGCGTCCATGGCCACGTTGCCGCCGCCAATCGTCGCGGCCACCTTGAGCTTCTGGATCGGCGTGTCGTACTCCGGAAAGCGGTAGGCCCCCATGAGGTTGATGCGCGTCAGGAACTCGTTGGCGGAATAGACACCCAGGGCGTTCTCGCCCGGAATGCCGAGGAACCACGGGAGTCCGGCGCCTGTGGCGACAAAGACGGCGTCGAAGCCCTCCTCGTCCAGCAACTCGTCGATGGTGTCCGTCATGCCGATGATTTCGTTGCAGCGAATCTCGACGCCCATCTTCTCGACGAGTTCGATTTCGGCATCAACGATGGCCTTGGGCAGGCGGAACTCGGGAATGCCGTAGCGCAGGACTCCGCCGGGCTTCTGAAGCGCTTCGTAGACGACCACGCGATGCCCGGCACGGGCGAGTTCGGCGGCGCAGGCCAGGCCTGCGGGACCTGAGCCAATGATGGCAACGGCGCGGCCGGTCGGCGCGGCGCACTCCGGGACTTCCGTTGCTCCCGATTCGCGTTCCCAGTCGCCGATGAAGCGTTCGAGACGGCCGATGGCGATGGGCTCGCCCTTCTTGCCGATGATGCACATGTTCTCGCACTGGCTCTCCTGCGGGCAGACGCGGCCGCAGATCGCGGGGAGCAGGTTTGTTTCCTTCATGGTGCGCGCGGCGGCGGCGAAATCCCCCTCGGCAATGTGGCTCAGGAACCGGGGGATGTCGTTCCCCACGGGGCAGCCTTCCATGCACTTCGGTTTGCCGCAGGCCAGGCATCGCGACGCCTCGACAATGGCCTGTTCTTCATCATAGCCGAAGGGAACTTCCTGGAAGTTGCGGGCACGCACCAAGGGCTCCTGCTCGCGCATGGGCTGGCGCGGCGTGGCCATCTTTTCCTTTGGGGTCATTTTGGGTGGCAGTTTCTTGTCGGACATGACGGGTCAGACCCCTTCCAGATGGCAGGTGTGATCGGCCTCGTAGCGTTCGAGCGCCTCGCGCTCCTGTTGCTTGTACATTTGCTGGCGGCGCATGAGGAGATCGAAATCGACGAGGTGCCCGTCGAACTCCGGTCCATCGACGCACGCGAATTTCGCTTCGTTCCCCACCTGCACGCGGCATCCTCCGCACATTCCCGTTCCGTCCACCATGATCGGGTTCAGGCTGACAAGGGTGGAAATGGCGTGGGGGCGGGTCACTTCGCAAACAAACTTCATCATGATGGCGGGGCCGATCGTCACGACCTCGTTGATCGGCGGCCCCTGGGCGATCATCTCTTTGAGAACGTCGGTCACGAAGCCCTTGCGGCCTTTCGACCCGTCGTCGGTGCAAATGACAAGCTCGACGCCGAGGGCGCGCACTTCGTCCTCCAGAATCAGCAGTTCCTCGTTCCGCGCCCCAAGAACCACGGTGACGTCGTTTCCCGCCTGCTTCATGGCATCGATGATCGGGAACAGCGGGGCGATTCCGATTCCGCCACCGACGCAGACAACCCGGCCGACCTTGGCAATGTGCGTCGGCTGGCCGAGGGGACCAACGACATCGGTCAGCTCGTCGCCTTCCTTCAGCGCCGCCATCTCGATCGTCGTCTTGCCGACTTCCTGGACGATCAAGTTGATCGTCCCCGCCTCGGGATCCGCATTGCTGATCGTCAGGGGAATACGCTCGCCCGTGGGGGTCGCACAGACCAGAACGAATTGCCCTGCCTTGCGTTTGCGGGCGATCTTGGGGGCCTCCACGACGTAGCGGCGCACCTTGGGGGCAAGCACCTCGATCTTCAGAATCCGTGGCATCGTCGAAGCCTTCCAGTGGCATCGGAAGCGGGGAGAGGAATCCGCACAATCCGTATCCGTATTATGCGCAATTCAGGGGCGCTTGCGTCAAGAGGGGAGATTGCCTGATCGCAGACAACTTGCATCCGAGTCGCATTTTCTCGCACAATTTTGCCCTAAGGCATTATTTTGCAGTGCTTTGAATGACAAGGGAGTCTGCTCGGGAAGTCGTCTCCCTTCTTTTGAAACGAGAGTCTTGCCATGGAATCCGATGGCGAAGTGCTTCTCCATTCTCCTGCGAAGGGCGCCTTCTCAGCGTTCGCCAGCTTGTGTTTCATCGGAAGATGAGAAAAGTTCCTCCAGTTTTTTTTGAATTGTATTGACTTCCGTACCAATCAGACCTGATTTGTCCACGACTTAGGTCAGGTTTAGCGAAAAGTGAACACCAACCCATGCTCCCTTAAAGAGAGAGTGCAATGAGCCAGAGAAGCGGACTGATGATGCGAGGCGGTGCCAACCGCCAGGCCGATGTGCTATACCAGCTCTGGAAGGAGGGCCCCATTTCGCGCGGTGCGCTGGCGGACCTCATGGGTTTGAACCTGCCAACGGTCTCTGCCGTCGTTCAGGATCTGATCAAGAGCGGCGAAGTGATCGAGGAGGGGTTCGCCACTTCCACCGGCGGGCGCAAAGCCCAACTTCTTGATGTGAATCCCAAGCGTGGCGGAGTCGTTGCGATTGAGTTCAGCTCGCGGGGGATTCTTTCCGCATCGAGCGACATGAAGGGGCGCCTCAACAATCATGTGATCCGGACTTTCAACCCGCAGCTTGGCAAGGATGGAACCATTCAGGCCATTATCGATGCGATCGATGATCAAAAGCAATTTCTCAAGGAAGACGAAGGACTTGAGCTGGCACGCATCGGCGTCGTGGTCTCCGGTCTGATCGACGAGGCGAACGGGATTTCGCTCTCCTTCCCGCGATTCGATGAATGGAACAACGTTCCCATCGCCGACATCCTCTCGAAGCACTTTGGCGTGCCCGTCAATCTGGGGAGCCATGTGATCGGCACGACGTTGGCCGAGAGCATTTTCGGCAGGTTCAAGGGAACCGGCAGCTTCCTCTACGTTCATCTCGGCCCGGGGCTCGCTCTGGGGATGGTGTTTGACGGTATCGTCTATCGGGGCATCAAGAGCACCGTGGGTGAGTTCGGACATCTGACCGTCGATGACAACGGGCCGATCTGCTACTGCGGAAACTACGGTTGTCTGGAGACGGTGGCGAGCGACTGGGCGTTGGTCCAGCAGGCTCAGCAAGCCATCACCGAGGGAGTTCAGACACACATCCCCGAACACGTGGACGATTCGGGCAGCATCACGCCCGTGGCGATTTTTCAGGCGGCGGAGATGGGCGACCGTCTGGCGAGCAACATGATCGACAAGGCGGGGCACTACATCGGCACCGTGCTCGCCGGAGTCGTCAATCTGCTGGCGCCTCAGGCGATTGTCTACGGTGGCTCCATGGTGGAGGACGGCGAGCGTCTCATCAAAGCCATTCAGCACACGATCAAACGCCGTGCCCTGGAGGCATTGGAGAAGGACATTCAGGCGGATCTGGGGTCGTTTGGCCTGCAGGCCGGGGTTTGCGGCGCGGTGGCGATTGCGCTGCACACGCACTACGGGACGTTTGAGGGGGTCCCCTCCTCTTCAAACGAGGAATAGCTCACTCAGGACGTTGCGGCGATGCCGTTGTCCAGCGCGGCACGATTGTATGCCAACAATCGGTCGTAGAGTTCGGCAACGCATTCCGCCGCACCGCCCACGAGATTCCAGTCGGCCTTCTGAAGTAAGGGAGCAACGGCGTTGGAAGGCGCGGCCGAGACGGCGCACTTTTCCATGAAGAGCCAGTCGCTCGCCGAATCGCCCAGCCCGGCCATCTCGTCCAGGCCCAGGCCCACCACGCCAGCGAGCCATTCGATAGCCGTACCCTTGTTCACTGCCCGGGGCAGATAGTTGATGACGGCGGTTGTGACATCGGTCGCGAAGTACTTGCTCCAACGCTCACTGAATTCCCGCGCATGTTCGGCCAGGATGGCGGCCGTCATCGGCGGACGCGGGTAGAGGGTGAGCTGGCAAAGTTTTCCGGCTTCGATCAGCACCTGCTTCTCCCCCGCCGTGCCAAAGGCTTGCTCGGCGTCAGCCAGGATCGCCTCGTACAGACGCCGATCCTCCGAAGT
The DNA here is from genome assembly GCA_030156535.1 of Candidatus Sumerlaeota bacterium. Classification (GTDB taxonomy): domain Bacteria; phylum Sumerlaeota; class Sumerlaeia; order SLMS01; family JAHLLQ01; genus JAHCAW01. The sequence continues at coordinate 44,543 of JASGMJ010000004.1, read as the reverse complement.
GTATGCGGGATGAATGGCATGCGTATGCGTTTCGGCATCCCACATGACGGCGCCAAACTCGGCGATGGCGGGATGGTGGCAGTGGCAGGCCTGCTGGAGCGCCTGGACGTAGGCAAGGGGACGCCCCGTGCAAAACGTCAGGGCTGGGACAAGCGGATCGGACAGGGAACGGCGGTTATTCTCGCCAATCAGTGCCAGAACTTCGAGATCGAAGGGTTGATAGCTGCCACGCGTGATGCAGCCATCGACGTCGGCGACAATGAGACGAATCGGTTTGGTCGGGCTCACGCGGCAGTCCTCCGGCATCGCGATGCGGGGAGCACGGTGGCTCTGGCGAGCAGGGTGCGCCAAGGGAAAGATCGGTTTTCCGTTGCGCGGGGAGGGCCGGGGTACCGCACTAAGTGGGCGCCCGGACAGCAACACCAGTCCGGGCCATCTCCCACGGGATAGGAAGCACATGGCACGAACTGTATTGCAGGGAAGGGTGGCACTCGTATTGGGGATCGACACGGCACTGGGCCGTGCGGCGGCTCAGCAGCTCTCACGCGCGGGCTGCCGGGTGGTGCTCGCCGGGCGCGACGACATGCGGTTGGACAGCATCGCCGACCAGATCGCCAAGAAGGGGGGCGAGCCGGCCATTCAGTCGCTCTCCGAAGTCCCTTCGGATTGGTACGATTCGATTCTCGACGCCCGCGACACCGTCGGGCATTTGCATTTCGTGCTCAATGCCATGGCATTCGATCACGAAGAGGGCGAGGCCATCGAGGATTCATGCAAGCGCGCGCAGCAGGCCGATGGCTATGCGGCCGAACTGCTGTTCGAGCACGGCCCCACCAAGGTGCTGACGCTGTGGCCGGAGGAAATCGCCGTGCCGCCTCCCATCCGCCCCGATGCCTGGCACGGGTACCTGGTCCTGGGACCGCGCCAGCGGATGGACACCCCGGCGCCCGCGGAACTCGACAAGTCCGGCGTCTATCATTTGCGGGCCAGCGGCGTCGCGGACTCCGCGGTCTTCCTTTTCCAACTGCCGCCCTCGGCCCGGCCGGGACGCGTTTATCTCACCGGCATTCAGACGCCTGATCGCAAAGGGGAAGCGTGATGAAAGACCTGTCACTCGACGTCTTGATCGAGAGGGCGGAAGTGCTGATCGAGGCGATGCCGTACATTCGCAAGCACCGCGACGGACTTGTCGTCATCAAGTACGGCGGTGCTGCCATGACGACTCCTGAACTCAAGCAGGCTGTGGTCAAGGACGTCGCCATGATGCAGATGATCGGGATCCTGCCGATCATGGTGCATGGCGGCGGCAAGGAAATCACCGAGCTTCAGAATCGCCTGGGCGAGAAAACGACGTTCATCGACGGCCAGCGCGTCACGGATACCGCCGCTCTGGATGCCGCCGAGATGATCCTCTCCGGCCGTCTCAACGGCGAACTCGTTGCAGCGCTCAACACGTCGGGTGCCCGTGCCGTGGGAATCTCCGGCAAGGGTGGAACGCTGCTCCGCGCCAGAGCCCTGAAGACAGACGCGGGGCTCGGGTTCGTTGGCGAAGTGGAGCAGGTGGACGCCACGATTCTGAACGTCCTGACGGGCAATGGATTCATTCCCGTTGTTTCACCGCTTGGACTTGGCGCGGACGGACAGACGTACAACATCAACGCGGACACCGCGGCTCTGCGGATTGCGACGGAAGTGAAGGCCAGGAAGCTGATTTTCCTCAGCGACATTCCCGGCATTCTGCGCGACCGCGACGACCCGGGATCCGTGATCGGCACGATTCGGCGCGACGAGGTGGAGCCGATGATTGCCGAGGGAATTATCCAGGGCGGGATGATCCCCAAGGCACGTGCTGCCGCAAGCGCTCTTGACGCCTGTGAGAAAGTGCACATTCTGGACGGACGGCGCCCTCACAGCTTGTTGCTCGAACTGTTCACCGACGAGGGAATCGGGACGCAGATCGTGCGCTGAGCGGCCCGCCGGCAATTCCTTCCGGAAAGGGCAATCGGCTTGGAAGGCCTGCGGACAACGACCTCCGTCCCCAAGATGGGGAAACTGGAACTCTGGTTCCCGTTTCTGTCGCGTATCTTTCGTTCGGAACAATTCATCATCCTCATCAGCGCCGCCTTTGTTGGCGTGTGCGCGGCCTATGGAGCGATAGCCTTTCGGGCGCTGATTCTGGGGTCGGGTTGGCTGTTCTTCGGCCCGGCCTATGGCGATCTGGGTGCCGTGGCGGAAATGGCGTGGTATCGCCGCCTCTTTCTGCCGGTGCTCGGCGGCCTGATTCTGGCCCCCATTATTGTGCGGTGGGCTCCGGAGGCAAAGGGGAGCGGGATCCCCGAGGTGATCGAGGCGACGGCGCTGCGCGGGGGCGCGGTGCGGCGCAGGGTGGTGCCGCTCAAGGCGCTCGCGGCGGCCATCTGCATCGGCAGCGGCGGCTCGGCCGGACGCGAAGGCCCCATCGTCCACATCGGAGCGGCCATCGGCTCGTGGATCGCCCAGGCGATGCACCTGACCGTCAAACAGATGCGCACGCTTGTCGGCTGCGGCGTCGCCGGAGGCATTGCGGCAACGTTCAACACGCCGTTCGCCGGGGCGCTGTTCGCGGTGGAGGCGGTGCTTGGTGACTTTGGCACTGCCAAGATCAGCCCCATCGTCATCGCATCCGTCGTGGCAACCGTCGTCAGCCGCCAGTTCACCGAAGAGTTTCCGCAGATCGAAGTTCAGGGCTTTACCGAGGCCATCGGCATCTGGTCCGTCCCTCCCTACCTGCTGGTGGGCGTGGCGTGCGCGGTGGTCGGATCGCTGTTCATCAAGTGCATGGCACGCGGCTGGAGGATGGCGGATCAATGGAAGGGCTCGCCGTATTTGCTGCCGGCATTCGGCGGACTCATCGTCGGTGCGATCGGGCTGTTTCTGCCGGAAGTGTACGGCGTTGGCTACGAGACCATCAATCGCGTGCTCTCCTCGACGCCCGGCGTCGGCTTTCTGCTTCTGGTGCTCGTGGCGAAACTCGTGGCAACAACGGCAACGCTGACCAGTGGCGGATCGGGCGGCATCTTTGCTCCGTCCCTGTTTCTTGGAGCCCTGACGGGTGGCCTTGTCGGCGTTGCGATGCAGTGGGTGGCGCCGGAAGTCGCCGAGGCGCCGCGCACGTTTGCCCTGGTGGGCATGGGTGCCATGGTGGCAGCGACAACGCGCGCACCGATTTCAGCCGTGCTGATCATTTTCGAGATGACGAAGGACTACAACACCATCGTGCCGTTGATGGCCGCGTGCATCCCAAGCGTCCTGATCTCCGCGGTGCTGCACAAGGATTCCATCTACATTGCGAAGCTGACGCATCGAGGCATCGATCTGGGCCCCAAGGGAGAGTTGAATCTACTGCGTGGCCTGCCTGTCCGCGATGTCATGCACACGCGTGTGGACAGCATCGCGCCGGGCACTCCAATGCCGCAGCTGATCGAAAAATTCCTGGAAACAAAGTACTCGATTCTGTGGGTCGTTGACGATGCTCGGCGTCTCGTGGGCGTTGTGGAAGCACGGAACTTTCAACTCGCTCTGGTGGAGCAGGACACCCTGATGGAACTAATCGTGGCCCAGGACCTCGCGGTGCCCGTCCAGTGCCCCGTTCATCCCGACGACGATCTCAGCCTCGTTTCCACGATGCTCGACGACGTGACTTTCGAGGTCTTCCCTGTGGTGGATAAGCGAACAGGCGTTCTGCTGGGCGACCTAATGCGGGGCGACGTCATGGAAGCCTACCACCGCGAACTGGCCAGACGCGACGCCGTGACGACGGCCGTCGACGCCATCAGCGCCTCCGACCGTCTCGACATGGTGGATATCGGCAACGGCTACGTCATCATGGAGTACGAAGCGCCGACGCACTGGAGTGGCAAGACGTTGGCCGAACTCGATCTTCGCAAGCGCGTCGGCGGCCAGGTGCTTCTCATCAAGCGCGGCACCGAGCAGGTCTTTCCCGGTCCGCGCACGGATGTTCGAATCGGCGACGTCCTGTTGCTGACGGGCCCCGCGAAGCGGCTCGAAAAGGGCCTCGCCCGAATTTGAGTCTACTGCTCCGGCTGCATTTCGCCGCGCTGATAACGTCCCCAATAATCCTTGAGATGCCGAAGGACTTTCGGCGCCAGGAACATGCTCCCGAGAATGTTCGGGAACGCCATCGAGAGGAACAGCGCGTCCGAAAGATCGAGAACCGGCCCCAGGTTGGCCACGGCACCAATGAAGACGCAGAACACGAAAAAGATACGGAAGATGATGACGGTCCGCAGGCCGCTGCCACCGAAGTGATCGAGGAGATAAATCCATCCGCGCTCACCATAGTAGCACCAGGAAATCATGGTCGAGTATGCGAAGAGCACGACGGCCATCGCCAGAATGTAGGGGAACCAGGAGATGACCTGTTGGAAGGCCACGGCGGTGAGGACGGCGCCTTCCTGCGCCCCGTGCGTATCGGTGAAGAGAACCGCGCGCTCGGCGCCATGAAGATCGTAGACCCCGCTGACGATCACCACGAGTGCCGTCATTGTGCAAATGACGATGGTGTCGACAAAGGGCTCGATCATGCCAACGATGCCTTCGCGGATCGGCTCTTTTGTCCGGGCGGCGGCGTGCGCGATGGCGGCAGAGCCCATGCCGGCTTCGTTTGAGAACGCGGCGCGCCGCACTCCCTGAACAAGCACCCCGATGAAGCCACCGTAGAGCGCCTGGCTGCTGAAAGCCTCGGTGAAAATCAGCGAAAAGGCGTGTGGGATTTGACGGAAGTTGACGCCGATCACGAACAGACAGGCAAGAACATAGACAACAGCCATGACGGGAACGATGCGCGATGTTGCTGCTCCGATGCGTTTGATGCCGCCCAGAATCACAACGCCCACCATCAGGGCCGCGACGAATCCGTAGAGATAGCTGGCAAAATCGCTGTCGAAGCCGAACACGTACTCAACGACCGCGTAAGACTGGTTCGCCTGGAAAAGATTCCCGCCACCCAACGCGCCGCCCACTGCCATGATGGCAAAGAGAACGGCGAGCGTTTTGCCGAGTGGCCGGAAGAAGCCGCCCATCTCCTTCATTCCAAGGTCGAGGTAGTACATCGGCCCGCCCGAGATGGAGCCGTCCGCGTTCACTTTTCGGTACATCAGGGCGAGGGTACAACTGCTGAACTTCGACGACATGCCGAAGACGGCGGTGAGGAGCATCCAGAAGACGGCGCCGGGGCCGCCCACGCTGACTGCGATGGCAACGCCTGCGATATTGCCAAGACCCACGGTGGCCGACAAGGCGCTCGTCAGCGCGCGGAAATGCGAGACCTCGCCCTCGTCCTCGTCGCGATCGAATTTGCCTCGAATGACATCGATGCTGTGCTTGAAGGCGCGGATGTTAATGAAACGGTAGAAGAAGGTGAAAAAGACGCCGCCAAAGACGAGCGTCACAACAATCAGCGGGAGCGGCTGATGTTGCGAATCGGGTTGCCCATTCTCGTCGAGAACGGGCTCGCGCGTGTCCCAGTCGATCATGGGACTTTCGAAGGCGCCAAACGAGATGTCGAAGAAGAGTACGTCGGAGATTACCTTGCTGACCTTCTCCACGCCCGCGTCGATGGTTGCCTTGAGCGTGCCCTTCTCCGGCGCTGCGGGGGCATTGCTTTCAGCGTTCTGGACCAGTTCTTCCACAGCAGCCTCGGCCTCGACTTCCGGCGGTGCGGAGTCCGCAGCGGCACCGGACGAAAACGCCAACAGGAATGCTAGGATCAGGAGAGCGGAAACGCGCGGCAACAATCCGCGCGACAACGACGTCACAAAATGAGCAGGCATCAGGGGGCAGGCACCTCCAAAGGGTTAGTCTCGAATGACAAGGACGGGACAGTGGGCGTGGCGCACCACACGTTCGGCAACAGACCCGATCAACAGGTGGGCCGCACCGGTTCGCCCATGGGAGTGGATAACGATCAAGTCGGCGTCCACTTCTTGGGCAAAGCGCGCGATCTGATTGGGCGGATTTCCGACCAGAATGTGGATTTCGATCTTGTCGAACTTCGGGTCCGCCAAGCGTTTGCGAATCGCCTGCTCGGCGTGCACGCGCCGGCTCTCGTCGTCGATCTCGCCCCACACAACCCCCGGTTCCATGGGGCTCATTTCGCGGAGAACATGGACAATATGGAGGTGGGAGGTGTCTTCGACGAATTCCATCGAGGCATCAAGCGCCGACAGCGAGAACTCAGAAAGGTCGATGGGAACAACAACGTTTTTCTTCGGAAGCCACGACATGACTACCCCTTCTCTTGCGGGCCGGGGCGCTGGCCTCGGGAAAAATCCGCTGAATGCCAAGATAGGGAAGCGAAAACAGGTACGCGCGGGAGCGTCAAGCCTTAGAATCCTGTGAAGAACGCCATTTCGTTCCTCGTTGTGTGTTGTTTCTGGCTCGCCGGGGTGACGATGAGTGAGTGGGGAAAAGCCCGGGGGGTGGTGCTGTTCATTTCGCCCCATGGATGTCCCGCGTGAATCCGTTCGTCTCGCCACGCCTCGGCGTCCTACTTGACCCTGAACCCGGGCAGGAGGATGAATTCCGCAGCGCACAGGCGGGCCGCAGCAGTGCCCAAAAGGAGAACGTACCGTGGAATTTGAGCTCGAAGTCGCCGGGAAAGAACTCTTGAAAGCCCTCAAGGGAGGCGCTGCCGAGGCACTGGCCTCGTTCGAGTCCATCCGCAAGACCCTGGGATCGGGAAAGGCAGAACCTCCGAAGGCACTCGCAGGGTTGATCGACCACACCCTCCTGAAACCCGACGCCACGGCCGAGCAGGTGAAGAAGCTCTGTGCCGAAGCGCGCGAGCATCACTTTGCCTCCGTCTGTATCAACAGCGGCTTCGTCCCGCTGGCCCATGCGCAACTGGCCGACACAAAAGTGAAGGTCTGCACCGTCGTCGGTTTCCCGCTCGGCGCGATGTCGATCCGTGGCAAGGCACGCGAGACCGAAATCGCCATCTCGGAAGGCGCTCAGGAAATCGACATGGTTCTGGCCGTGGGCCGTCTGAAGGGACACGAGTTCGCGCACGTGTACGACGACATCCACGCCGTCGTCAGTGCTGCTTCGGGACGACGGGTGAAGGTCATCATCGAGACCGCACTGCTGAACAAGAAGGAAAAGATTCAGGCCTGCCTGCTCGCCGCGGCAGCCCGCGCCCACTTCGTCAAGACGTCCACGGGCTTTTCGGGAGGCGGCGCAACGGTGGAGGACGTCGAGCTGATGAAGGAAGTCGTCCGCGATGCCCTCGAAGTGAAGGCCAGCGGCGGTGTACGTGACGCCAAAGCTGCATGGGAGATGGTGCACGCGGGTGCGACGCGTCTGGGTACGAGCTCGGGAATCGCGATCGTCCAGGGCGAAAAGGGCGGCGAGGGCTACTAGGGAAGAAGGTCCCACGAATCGCACGAATTCACACAAAGAATGATGGGAAGCGATGAATCGCGACGGGAGATACAGGGAACTCGTATGACGCAGCCGTTGATTGATCTCCTGGCGAAGTTTCCGCAGCAGCGCGTGCTCGTCGTGGGCGACGCGATCCTCGACCACTATGTCGTGGGCTCGGTCAGCCGCACTTCACCGGAAGCCCCCGTGCCCGTTTTGAATGCTGAGCGCGAGGAGTGGCTGGCAGGCGGGGCGGCAAACGTGGCCCGCAACCTGGCCTTCCAGTCGGCCGAGACTATCTTCGTTTCACTCTGCGGCGAGGATGACCCCGGGCAGCAATTGATCGAGATCGTTCGTGCGGAGTCGCGTATTCGACTGGAAATGGAACGTGAACCGGGGCGCCTGACGCCGTTGAAAACGCGCTTCGTCGCCCAGGGCCAGCAGGTGCTGCGCGTTGATCGCGAGAAGTCCACGCCGCCCTCCCCCGCCGTCGAGAAACGCCTGCTGGCACGCCTGCGCAAGATCATGCCGAGTGTGGATGGCGTGGTGGTCAGCGACTACGCCAAGGGGCTCCTGACGCCCTCGCTGCTTGCCGAGATCATTGGCCTCGCTCATGAGCACAACGTGGAGGTTGTCGTCGATCCGAAGGGGACGGACTACCGGCGCTATCGCGGCGCGGACCTCATCACGCCCAACCGCAAGGAAGCGCAGGACGCCAGCGGGATTGAGATTACCAGCGAGGAGTCGCGCGTGGCAGCGGCCCGCACGATTCAGAAGCAGGTGGGCGGCAAGGCCGTCTGCGTGACAATGGGGTCCGGAGGCGTGGCCATCCACCCGCGGCGCGGTGCTCCCTCGCACATCAGCGCGCGTGCCCGCGAAGTCTACGACGTCACGGGCGCCGGCGACACGTTCATTGCCGTCGTTGCCCTTGCGCGTTTCGCCGGAGCGAGCTTCGCACAGGCGGCGGAACTCGGTAATCTGGCTGCGGGGATCGTCGTGGGGCGTTCTGGCGTCGCGGCGGTTTCGATCGACGAAATCCGGCGCGAGGTGGAGGGAGCCGAAGGGGTGCGCAAGTGGGTTGGGATCGACGAGTTGCAGGCCATCCGGCGTTCGCTGGCGCGCTCGGGGCGCCGCGTTGTGCTGACGAACGGCTGCTTCGACATTCTGAATGTCCACCACATCCGCCTGCTTTCCGAAGCGCGTGCGCTGGGCGACGTGCTCGTTGTGGCGCTGAACAGCGATGCATCGGTCCGCCGGCTCAAGGGCGAACCCCGGCCCGTGCTCACGGTTTCGGAGCGGGCCGAGCTTATTGGCTCGCTTCCGTATGTGGACTACGTCACTGTTTTTGAAGAGGACACGCCGCACGCGCTTCTCGAACGCCTGCGCCCCGACATTTTGGTCAAGGGCGCCAATGCGGAGGAAGTGGTGGGGCGTGAAATCGTGGAGAAGCACGGGGGCGAGGTCAGGCAATTGGAGACGGGTTTTGGCCCATCCACCGACGATGTCATCCGCCGGGCAGCAGAGGGCATGAGCCGCCCGGCCACTGGAAAGGTATAGCTTTGGCCAAGGGAATGCAGGGTCATTTTGTCGATTTTGTGCGTGTCCACGCCCGGGCGGGCAATGGCGGCCACGGGTGCATTTCCTTTCTGCGCCTGAAGGGGCAACCTCATGCCGGGCCCGATGGTGGCGACGGGGGGCGGGGAGGCTCGGTTATTCTTGAGGGCGATTCCGATCTTGTGACACTGATCGACTTCAAGATGCGCCATCATCTCCATGCGGAAAATGGCGCCAACGGAGGCGGAAAGAACTGTTCGGGGAAGAGCGGCAAGGACATCGTCGCCCGCGTTCCTCTGGGCACTGTGGCGGTTGATGCCGATACGGGCGAGGAACTTGGCGAGGTCACGGCCGAGGGCCAGCGCCTCGTTGTCGTGAAAGGCGGAGACGGGGGGCTGGGAAACCAGCACTATGCCACCTCGACCAACAAGACCCCGCGCAAGGCTCTCGATGGATGGCCGGGCGAGGAACGCAACATCATCCTGGAGCTCAAGGTCATCGCCGACGTTGGTCTCGTCGGACTCCCCAATGCCGGAAAATCGACATTGCTCAGGGCGATGACGGATGCGAACCCCAAGATCGCTTCCTACCCCTTCACCACCGTGGCGCCCAATCTGGGAGTCTTCCTTTCCGACGACTTCAAGCGGCGCGTCACTCTCGCCGACATTCCCGGCTTGATCGAAGGCGCCCACACGGGTGCCGGGCTGGGGCATCGTTTTCTGCGCCACATCGAACGCACGCGCGTGATCGTTCACCTCGTCGCCCCCGATGGCGGACAGACGGACGACGGCTCACCCGTTCTGGCCGACGCCAATCCCGAATCGCTCGTCTATGCCTTCGAGCTGGTGCGCAACGAACTCGAAGATTACAGCCCGGAACTCTTGCGCAAACCCTATATCGTCTGCTTGAACAAGACCGATCTCATGACACCAAGCGACGTTGACGATGCCGTGAAGGCTTTTCACAAGGCCAGCGGCTACACTCCCCTGCCGGTTTCCGCCGACACGGGTGAGGGGCTTGACGAGTTGAAACGCCGCATCGAGAGCCTGGTTTTCGCCGGCGAGGACAACGATACTGGAGGTGACGGCCAATGAAAGGCCTGGGTTCCGGACTGCTGACCTGCTGCTGCGTTCTCGTTCTCTCGGGATGCAGCATCGCGTTTCGCCCTTCGCTGGGACTGCGGGGAGCCAACGAACAAACGGACTTCCTGATCGATGCCGTCCAACTGAATCCCGACAACGCCCATGCATGGTTTTTTCTCGGCAAGGAGTACATGGCCGACGCCGAGTACGTCGAGGCCCGCCGATGCTTCGGCCGGGCGCTGAAAGTCCAAAGCGACTTCGCTGAAGCGGAGTTCGGCATCGCCCTCACGTTCCTCGAAGAAGAGAAGTGGAAGGAAGCCGAGAAGCGCTTTGCCGAAATCACCGCCAAACGGCCGGAATCCTCTGCTGCCTGGGATGGCATGGCCGCCGCGCGATTGGGCCAGGGGGATCTGGACGGCGCAGAGAAAGCCGCCCAACGCGCGCTCGAACTCCAGCCCGATTCCCGCCGGGCGGAAACGATTCTCGGCCGCGTGGCCTATGTGCGCGGGGACTATGTCGAGGCCGCCAAGCGTTGGCGCCTCGGACGCCTGGAGGAGCAGGACAAGGCCACGGTCCTCCCCATTGCCCAGGACTTGGAGCGCTATCTTGAGCAATACGGCGAATGAACCTCCGCTGGTCTCCTTGACGGGGACCGGGGGGAGTCCGCTATCCTCGGGGGGTGGAGCAACCTGACCAGATGGGCCTGAACCTCGCCGCCATCAACTCGCTTAACCTGAACAAGCTGCTGCGCCGTTCACTCGAACCCGTTGCGTACCGCTTTGACGGTGCTTTCGTTAAGCCCAGCAACATCACGCTCTCTCTCACCAATCGCTGCAATCTGGCCTGCCCGACCTGCGCCTTCTGGAAGACTCCCAACGAGGCGAAGGAGACGGAACTGACGCTGGACGAAATGAAGACGCTCCTCGCCCAGCTTCGCGAGTGGCTTGGCCCCTTCGTGCTCGGACTGACGGGGGGAGAGCCGTTCCTGCGCCCCGAAATCTTCGATCTCATCGACGAGGCCGACCGCCTGGGCATTCGCACCATGACGGTCAACAACGGCTCGCTGCTCCCCCCCCGCCGAATCGAGCAGATCAAGAAGAGCCCCATCGACCTCATCAGCTTCTCGCTCAACCATCTCGACCCCGCCATCCACGACGAAACGCGCGGCCATCCGGGGAGCGCCGAGAAAATCTTCAAGGCGATCGAGGACCTCAACTATCCCGGCCGCCCCTTCAAGATCACGCTCTCCACCATCCTGATGGGCTACAGCATCGACCATCTGCCTGATATGGCTCGCTGGGTGCGCGACAAGGGACTCGATGGAATCACGTTCCAGATCCTTTATTTCGAGAGCGGCAACGACGACTACGAGCCGGGCTGGTTCAAGAAGAGCCCCTACTGGGATGACGACGCGGACAAGATCAACCGCGGCATGGATGCTCTGATCGCCGCCCGGAAGTCTGGACTGCCGATCACCAACAGCGTCGAGCAGATGGAGTACATGCGGCGCTACCTGCTCGACCCCGAGGGCCCGCAGGACATCCCGTGCAAGGTGGGCGTCGCCAATCTGGACATCGAACCGGATGGGACCGTTCGGCTCTGTGACGTGATGGACGCCGTCGGCAACGTGCGGGAAATGCACCCGCGTGACATTTGGCATTCGGCCCAGGCCCACGAGCGGCGAAAGCAAATCCACGGCTGCGGAGCCGCCTGCCGGATCAAGACCTGCAACTTCCGCCAGCCGCTCCTCTCTCTGGCCAAGGGCCAACTCTTCCCGGCTGCGGACGGCCAGCAATAGAGGGGAACTCCCTTTCGAAGCCCCAGCAGCCCCCTTTGTCCAGAAATCGGGCACGATTCACGCTTTCCCTTCACAATGTCCAGAATGCAGCGTTTGTATTCTGGACGCAAGGTCTCCATTCAGGCAACTGAGTGCCCGCCGCAGAAGGGAAAGCGCCTGCCGTGTCTCCTGCCAGCTTTCAGCGCGAAAGCCTCGTATCCGCCAGCCCGGACGACTTGTTCGCCTGGCACTCAATGCCCGGTGCTTTCGAGCGTCTGACCCCGCCTTGGGAGGAAGTCGGGTTGCTCCGCCATCCCGAAGGACTGGCGGAGGGCGATGAAGTGGAATTGCGAGTGGGAAGCTGGCCCGTACGGATGCGCTGGCTGGCCCGCATCGAAGAGGTCCGCGCGAATCGCGGGTTTCGCGACGTTCAGGTGCGCGGACCATTCGCCGCATGGGCGCATGAGCACCGCTTCGAGCCGTCGGGGACAGAGCAGGCGATCCTCCGTGACGAGGTAAAGTACGCACTCCCCCTTGATCCTCTCGCCCGACCTATTGCCGGCCCGTTTGTGAAACAGAAACTGAAGCGGATGTTCGCCTACCGCCATTGCATTACAGAGCGCGATCTGAAGCGGAACAGGGAGTCCAAAATGAAAACGATGCGGATTGCCATCACGGGTGCCAGTGGCTTGGTTGGCTCGGCGCTCGTTCCTTTGCTGCGCTCGGCGGGACACGAGGTGCTTCGCCTCGTTCGCCGCCCGGCGAAGAGCGATGACGAGGTGCAATGGCACCCCGGGGCGGGCTTTCCTGCAGGCACGGAAAAGCTGGAGGGCTGCGATGCGGTCATCCACCTCGCGGGCGAGAACATTGCGGGAGGGCGCTGGAGCGATGAGAGGCGCCGCCGCATTCGCTCCAGCCGCGTGGAAGGAACGCGCACGCTGTGCGAGGCACTGGCGCAGTTGAAAGAGAAGCCCGAGGTTTTGATTTCGAGTTCGGCGATAGGTTATTACGGCGAAACAGGAGATGCATGGGCGGATGAAACATCACCGCGCGGCAGTGGGTTCTTGCCGGAAGTTTCCCAAGAGTGGGAAGAGGCAACGTTCAGCGCCAGCGATGCAGGCATCCGGGTGGTGCTCGCGCGCACGGGAATCGTGCTGAGCCCCAGGGGAGGCGCGCTTGAGAAGATGCTCCCGCTCTTCCGCCTGGGAGTTGGGGGAGCCCTCGGGAACGGCCGTCAGTACATGAGTTGGATTTCCATCGAGGACGAAATTGGCGCGTTCCTGCATTGCCTGTCAGAGAAGTCGATCGAAGGCCCCGTCAACTTCACGGCACCGAATCCCGTTACGAATCGCGATTTCACGAAGACGCTGGCGCGGGTGATTCATCGCCCCGTGGCTCCACCGGTGCCGGGCTTCGCGTTGCGCCTGCTGTATGGCAAAATGGCGGACGAGGCTCTCTTGCGCAGCACGCGCGTGCGCCCCGGCAAATTGGAAGAGACGGGCTATACTTTTTTGCACCACCATCTGAAAGAAGCGCTGCACGAAGTTCTCGGGCGGCCGAAGGAAGAGTGACCATGAGTTTGCGCCGCAACATACTGATGTTGATGTCGATTGCCCTGGGCCTTGCCGGATGTGCTTCCAGCGTCCAGAACAGAAACCCGGTGGGAGAACAGTTCCCGGCCGTGAGTGGCGAATCACTGGCGGGGAAGGCGTACGAACTTCCCGCCGACCTGGAAGGCAAGCCAGCGGTGCTGCTCGTTGGTTATGTGATGAAAGCGCAGTTCGACCTTGATCGCTGGCTTCTTGGGATCACGCAGGCGGGTCTCCCCGTTCAGGTTTACGAAGTGCCCGCAGCAAAGAGGGTCTTCTCGCCACTGCGGCGTCACCGATGATCGACGAGGGAATGCGAAGTGGTATCCCGCGCGAGGACTGGCGGTCCGTTGTGACGGTTTACAAAGACGCGGGCAGGATCGTACGCGCGACAGGGAACGAGAATCCCCGCAATGCACGCGTGCTTCTTCTCGACAAGACAGGCCGCATCGTCTGGTTCCACGACAGTGGGTACTCGGCTGGCAAGATGTTGGAACTCAAGAGCGTGGCGGAGGGGCTTCTCAATGACTAAGGCGAAAACGGCGAAGAGCCAGGGAGTCTCAATCGGCGCCGTCTCGCGCGAGACAGGCATCGGCATCGAGACGTTGAGGATGTGGGAGCGCCGCTACGGTTCGCCGCTGTCGTTCCGCCTGCCGTCGGGGCACCGTCGCTATCCCGAAGCGGAGATCGCGCGCCTTCGTTTGGCCGCCGAAGCCATGCGGCAGGGGTTTCGCGCAGGTGAAGTGGCGGCGGCGTCAGTCGAAGAGTTGAACATGATGCTCGCGCGCGGGCGCCGACGCTACCTTGCAGCCACACCGGAAGAACGCCGTGCCGGGACAGCCGCCCGTGCGGGAGGCGACGAAGTCGATGCCTGGCTGGAGGCGACGCTCAACTACGATGACGAGGCACTGAGCGAGCGCCTGCGCCAGGATTGGTCACGACTTGGTGCCATGCGGTTTCTTGCCGAGCGCGCCGTTCCGTTTCTTGAACGCGTTGGGCAGAACTGGCGGGACGGAGAACTGGCCGTCAGCCACGAGCACTTCGCTTCCGAAAAGCTGGGGGACTTTCTCTCCACCCAGTGGAGGCTCCTGAACGAAGGAGGCGCGACGCCTGCGCTTCTCGTGGCGAGCCTGCCCGGCGACCTTCACCGCCTTGGCCTTCAGATGTGCGCACTCGCAGCCGTTTTGGGAGAGCGCAAGGTCCTCTACATCGGTGCTCAAACACCTCCGAACGAAATCATCCGCACGGCCGAAACGCATCGCCCCGCCGCCGTCTGCCTCAGCATCTCCGAAACAATGGACAGCGTCGTTGTGGCAAGAACGCTGCGGCAGCTTCGCCTGGAACTGCCCGCGGAGATCCCGATGGTTGTCGGTGGCAAGGGCGCCCCTTCGGGAATCGAAGGCATCCTGCGCATCATGGAGTTGAACGACTTTCTGCATTGGGTCCGGGCCATTGACTGACGCAACGGCCAGGCATTTCTCCGTGCCCGATTGGAGCTACTCGGGCGGCTGAACAAGCGCCTCGGCCGTCAGATCGTATGTGTCGGCCTCAACGATGCGCGTGGGGACGAAGCTGCCGATGCGCAGCGGTGTTTCGCTGTAAACGCGCACGACACCGTCGATTTCGGCAGCTTCGCTGTGGCTGCGTCCAACGTACCACGGTTTACCCGCAACGGCGCTCTCCACGAGCACTTCGCGTTCGGTGCCAACCTGCTCGCTCGCCCACTCGGCGCTGATTTTCGACTGCAGCTTCATCAGCTTGTCACGGCGGCGCGCCTTCACTTTCTCCGTCACATGATTGGGCATGTCGGCGGCGGGAGTACCAGGCTCGCGCGAGTAGGTGAACACGCCCATGCGTTCGAAGCGGATTTCCTTCACGGCTTCGGTGAGCGTTTTGAACTCGGCGGGCGTTTCACCGGGGAAGCCGACGATGAACGTGGTGCGCAGGGTTGCCTCGGGGAGTTCGCGCCGAATGCGGCGCAGCATCTCCATGGTGCGTTCCTGATCGTGTGGGCGCCGCATGCGCTTGAGAACAGCGGGATCGAGATGCTGGAGCGGGATGTCGAGATAGCGTGCAATTTTCGGATGCCGCTTGATGACGTCGATGAGGTCGGTCGTCACGGTGGAAGGGTAAAGATAGAAAAGCCGGATCCAGAAATCGCCGTCGAGCGAAGCCAACTCGTCGAGCAATTCGGGAAGCATGAAACGCTTCTCAAGGTCGAGCCCGTACTTCGTGATGTCCTGGGCAACGATGTTGATTTCGCGGATACCGTCGTCCAGAAGGCGGCGCGCTTCATCGAGGAGCAGGTTCTTGGGGACGCTGGAGTAGACGCCCTTCATCAGGGGGATGCTGCAGAAGGTGCAGGTGTGATTGCAGCCGTCGGAGATTTTCAGGAAACCGTGAACGCGGTTGTCGAGACGTTTGCGCGGCAGCGTGGTGGGGACGACAACGCGCGGCGCACCGGCGGCGAACTCGCGGTCGTCGAACTCGATGTCGATGTCGGGAGCGGCGGCGGGCGACTGCCCGCCGAGATTCCACGATCCGGCGGCACCACTCGTTTCGGGGAGGAAGCGGCTGCGGCTCTCCCCCGCCACGAGACGCGCGACGCGCTGGAACTCGCCGACGCCGGCGAGGAAATCAATCTCGGGGTACTCGCGCAGCAGGTCCTCGCGGCTCTTCTGCGCCAGGCATCCGATCACGCCCAGCCGCGTGCCGTGTTCGCGCCGGACGGCGGCCCATTCGCCAATCGCAGCGAGTGACTGATTGCGCGCGGCCTGGATGAAACCGCACGTCGTGATAACAACAACGTCTGGCGGATTCGCCGGATTGGCGATCTCCAGCGTGTGCCCGTCTCGGCTGAGCAGGCCCGTCAGGTATTCATTATCAACCGTGTTTTTGTCACACCCGAGCGTGACCATTCCAATACGCATGACTGGTGGCTCCAGAGAGGGGTGAGCGCCGGACAAGCAAGGCGGGCTGTGGACTCAATCGAGACCGCGGGCCGCGAGTTCGTCCTCGTCGAGTCCAAGGAAGTGGCCGATCTCGTGCTTCAGCGTAATTTCGAGTTCCTCGACAAGACGCTCGGAATCCTCAGCGATGAGGGCGATGTTACTGACGAAGAGGCGGATTTGCGTGATGCCCTGCGGGGCGTCGAAGGTGCTTTGCTCGGGGAGCGGAATCCCCTCGAACAGACCGAGGAGCAGGGGATCGAGCGGCGGATCGCAGGAAAGAAGCAACTCCTCCGAGGGGAGGTCTTCGAGGACGATGGCAACATTGCCGAGCACGTCCTGAATTTCTTCGGGAAAGCGCGCAAAGATGTCCTCGACGAGTTTCTGAATCTCGTCCTCGTCCAGAAAGCGCGGAACGAGCCAGCGATCCGGCTCCTTTTCGTTGGCGCGTTCAAAGAGGGCACGGGCCAACGAGGCTTTACCGGAACGGAGAGCCAGAATCGCGAGATAGTACCAGGCCTCACCGGCTTCGGGGTCCTCGGCACTGGAGATTTCGAGATAGGTCCGGGCCGCGCCAAAACGACAGAGATGGAAGAGAGCCACGCCGAGGGCAACGAGGGCATCGATGCGCCCGGGATCGGTCTCGTGGGTCTGGCGATAGTAACGCATCGCCCCCTCGATGTCGTTGTCTTCCCAGCAGGCATGACCGGCGAGCATGAGAAAGTCGCCATGCGTGAAGGTGCATTCCTCATCGAAATTGAAATCGAGGAGTTCGAGGGCGGACTCGCAGTGTTCGATGGCCTGGTCGGCAAGGCCTTCGCTCGAAGCTGCTTCGGCGCTGTGATAGAGTGATTCGAGCTTTTCGTTGAGTTCCTGCGGGTTCATTTCCACGTGGTATCTCCGGTTCTGCGCCGCGTGAAGCACGGCGGTCCGGAGTGAAGGCGACGGCAGGCGGGCCCGTCAATGCCATCCGCCGGAGAAACAAGAAGCGCCCCCTGCCGCCGGGCTTCCGGAGATCGGAAGCCGCGAGGCAGGAGGCGCCGCTTTCGTGGTCCCTGTGAAGGGTGATTTACTTTTTGACGCCGACGATGGCGTCCTTGGCCTGCTTGGCGATGCGGAACTTGAGGGCCTTGCGCGCGGGCACCCTGATGGGCTCGCCAGTCTGGGGGTTGCGGGCGGTGCGGGCCTTGCGCTTGACGACGATGATCTTGCCGAGACCGGGAAGCGTGAAGCCCTTTTCCTTCTTGGCTTCCTTGTAGGCGAGAGCCGTCAGTTCTTCCCAAAGGGCAACGACGTCTTTCTTCGCAATGCCGGTTTTCTCGGACAGGTGGGCCATCAACTGGGCCTTTGTCATTGCTTTGACTTCCTTCTTGGCCATGGGACTGCATCCTCTTTCGCGGGAGTTGGAACTTTGCGTGCTCCCCAGGGAGACGCGGAGACAGAACTTGGCGGCTTGACCACGTGCGCCGTGTTCCAAAACGGCGTGCGCGCGCAATAGAGTCAACGAAAAGACGCACCTGTGGATAAAAAAAACGTAAGTTTTTCAAGGTTTTAAGCCCCTGGGGAGCACAATCGCCCCTATTCCAAAGGCTCTGGGGCCTCCGGGCCTCCCCATTCGATGATCTCCGAAGGCTCCAAGTCCCCGGGAACAGCGCCCATTTCGATCAGGCGAATCGGCCGTTCGTCGAGGGGCAGCGCGATCTTGAACGTCGTACCCTCCCCCACCTGACTATCGAGTCCGATTTCGCCGCCGTGGGCTTTGACGATCCGGAAGACGACCATCAGGCCCAGCCCCGTGCCGTTGAACTTTGTCGTGTGGTAGGGTTCGAAAATGCGCAGGCTGTCGTCCTCGGCGATTCCGCAGCCATTGTCTTCGATCTCGACAAGCAGGTGGTCGGACTTCAAGGCCGAACGGAAAATGATTCTGCCTTCCGGCTTGTCGATGGCTTCGAGGGCATTCTTCGCGATGTTGAGGACGGCCTGCTGGAGCTGCTCGGGGTCGGTGCGGGCGCGGGGCAACTCGGGGTCGAGGTCGAGCACCAAGTCGATGCGCCGCTCAATACATTCGGGACGCAGAAGATCGGCCACGGCCTCCAAGACCTCGTTGACCTGAGAGGGACGGAGGTCGACGCGGGTGGGGCGGGCGGCCTTGATGAACTGATCGACGATGCGGGCGAGGCGCTGGATTTCGTCCAGAAGCACCCGGGTGCTGGTCTCGAGGCGCTCGAGGCTCGGGTCGCTGCCGCCGGACTGGCGCGAGAAATCACGCGCCGCGCTGGAGATCAATTGGGCGTGAATATTCAGGCTGTTGAGAGGATTCTTGATTTCGTGGGCGATGCCTGCCACCAGGGTCGCCAGCGAGCGCACACTTTCGGCCTGGTGGCGTTCGGCGGCGCGGCGGTGGGTTTCCGTCTGGTCGATCACGATCCAGACGCTGTGCGTCATTTCGCCGCTATGGTCCTCGATGGGCATCGCGGAAACGGCATAAATCCGTGGCTGGGGAGTGCGCACCCGGATCTCGCGCTGCTCGATGGATGCGTGATGATCGCGAAATTCCTCGTAAAGGCCGAGCAGGGCCTTGGCGCGAAGCAGCCGCGCGACGGGCTCGCCGAGCACCTTGCGCGCATGCAACCCCAGCAGGCTCTTGATCGTTTCGTTGGCGAAAACGACCCGGTGGGCGTCGTCGAGCACGAAGATTCCCTCTTGTAGCGAGTCGATGACGATTCGTAGGAAATCCTTCTCTTTGACCAGCTGGGTCAGAAAAGATTCGATTCGGGGGGTATCGATGCGCTGGATTCGCGAAATGAACTTCGACGCGAAGGAGGATTGATCCACGGCTTGCAGGCTCCGGAGAATGGCGAACGAAAGAAAGACGACCGCCGGGCGGCTCGCTGGTCCGTATCTAGCTTCCTCAAGCCGGGGTCTGCAATGGGGGAAAACAGCCGATGCACCGCCACCTGATCGCCGCCGCCATCACGCTCTTCTTTCTCGGGATGATGGCACTGCTCGTGAAGAACGAGATTCTCCCGACGTTGAACACGGGCGACGGCATCCCCGTGAGCACCCGCCAGTTGGCGGATGAGTGGACGGGAAAGGACGAGTGGGCGAGGCTGTCGGTGAATGGGCGCCCGGTCGGTGCCCTGCGCACCGTGGCCCAGCGCGATGGCACGGGCTACCATGCTTTTCTCAAGCTCATCCTCGAAGGCGGCCCGGTCTCCGGCAAAATCGAGACCGCCGCCTTGCTCAACGAGCGGCTGGAAATCGAGCAGTTGCACGCAACTGTGACGATGCCCGGAGCCGAGACCCCCGCCCTGGAGCTCGCCGGACTCGTGGAGCACCAAACCCTGCGCCTGCGCCTCTCCAGCGCGACGGGGGTGAAGTACCAGCAAGTCGATCTCCCCCGCCCGATCACGATGAACTTCGCCGCCGATCCCTTCATGAGCGGCAACCAGATGGTGCCCGGCGAGACCTACGCCATGGACGTTTACGACCCGATCTGGGGGATGCAGACAGGGCGGATGAAGCTCACGCTGGCCGGAACACAGCGCGCCACGCTGAACGGCGTGCCCTTCGACGCGCGCATCGTGGAAGCGGAGATGGGAACGGCGACGACGAAAATCTGGCTGGACCAGCGGGGCGATCCCTTCCGGCGCGAAATCCGCGTTCCCCTGGGCGGCAGCAGTGCCCCCCGAAACGAGAAGAGCGCCGAGGCCCCCCAGATCGTCGTTCGCCTCGACCGGATTGATTCCCCCGAGGAAATGGTGAAGCACGCCGAGTTGCGCAACCTGCCCGATCCGCCCGCGTTCCAGCCGGACGACTTGAGAGGCGAGGACTCCGGAGAGCCCTTGCAGGCACTCGGCATTCTGCCCATGCTCGTCAAAGGCAGCTTTGGGAATCTGGCGGGCCAGAATAAGCAATAACACGGAACAACCGCGGAAACGCGAAAGGACCACGATGCTGCGAATCGATAATGTGACCAAGAAGTTCGACGGCTTCACCGCCGTGGATAATCTGGAACTTCTCATCCCCAGGGGACAGCTCTTCTGCTTTCTCGGTCCCAATGGCGCGGGCAAGACCACGACCATCAAAATGATTACCGGGATGTTGCGGCCCACCGAAGGGTGCGTGCAAATCGACGGCATCGACAATCAGCAGAATCCCGTGGAAGCCAAGCGCCGAATCGGCTTCATCCCTGACACGCCCTACCTCTACGAGAAACTCTCGGGGCGCGAGTTCCTGCATTTCGTCGGCGATCTCTTCAAGGTTCCCGAGCCGCAGAAGGAAGAGGCCTTCGCCAAGTACTTCAGCACCTTCGGGCTGATGGATGCCGCCGACCAACTCATCGAGAACTACAGCCACGGCATGAGGCAGAAGCTGTGCTTCTCGGTCGCGTTCATGCACCGCCCCCAGTTGCTCGTCATCGACGAGCCGATGGTGGGGCTCGATCCGCGCTCGATGCGGACGCTGAAGAATCTTCTCCGTGAATACTGCCGCGACGGCGGCACCGTCTTTCTCTCCACCCACCTGCTTCCGATTGCCGAGGAACTCGCGGACCGCCTGGGCATCATCACGAAGAGCAAGCTGCGATTTCTCGGCACGACGGCGGAGCTGAGAACCAACCTCGCACGCGAGGGGAGCCTGGAGGACTTGTTCCTCGAACTGACAGAGGATGGGTGCACCGACCCCGTTGCGGACGTCATCCCCACGCGCGAGGTCACCGCGTGAGGCATAACTCGCTGATCCTGTGGACGAAGTGGCGAAGCGCCCGGAACGCCATCCGCAACATGGAAGGCGTGATGAAGTTCCATGTCTCGGCGGCGTTCATTGTGCTGTCGGTTATCGTGGGGGCGTTCACGTTTGTTTTCTGGCGCGTGTTTGCCTTCCTGATGGACCAGGCCGTGTTCGGCCCTCCGCTGATGGACCGTCTGGTCGGCATTGTCTTCCTCGCGTTCTTCTCGATGCTCGTCTTCTCCAATCTCATCATTACACTCTCGACGACGTACATTTCGCGGGAAGTGGATTTCCTGATGGTTCAGCCCATCGGGTTTTCCACGATCTTCCGCCAGAAGCTGCTCGAATCCATCGTCTACAGTTCGTGGGCCTTCGCGCTGCTTTCCCTGCCGTTCTTTCTGGCGTTTGGGATATCGCGGCAGGTGGGTTGGCACTTCTATCCCCTGGTGATATTGCTGCTGATACCGTTCCTCACGATTCCGGCGGCGCTCGGTTCCATCGTCACAATGCTGGTGACGGCGTTCCTGCCGGCCCGGCGCACGCGCACGCTGGTTGTGGTGCTGGCGGTGATGTCGGCGATTCTGGCTTATGTCCTGGCGCGGCTGATGAATTTCCGCGCGCTCTTCCAGCAGGCCGAGGACGGCAATTTCACGCAGATCATGAGCTTTCTGGAGTTCGGCTCCTCGCCCCTGGTGCCGAGCTCCTGGATGATGAAGGGACTTCTGTCGATCGCACCGGGGACGCTGGGGAGTCCGGATTTCGCCTCGTACCTGTATTGGCTCGGGATGCTTTCGGCAACGGCGCTCTTTCTGATTCAAGTCAACGAGTGGCTGGTCCCTTCGCTCTACTACCGTGGCTGGTGCCTGACCAAGGATTCGGGCAATTCCGGGGAAACGAGCCGTTCGCGCTTTGCGCCGCTGAATTTCGTCGACCGTTTGCTGCGCGTCCTGCCGGTTCAACTCCGCGCGCTTTTCTCCAAGGACATGAAGACTTTCTGGCGCGATCCCGCACAGTGGACTCAACTCGTCATTCTGATGGGGTTGATGGCGATCTACATCGCGAACCTTCGTTCCGCCCGCCGGTATTCGAGCACGGTGGAGTTCCTCGTCACGGATTGGAAGGCGATGCTTTCGCTCTTCAACCTGGGGGCCACCTGCTTCATTCTCTCCATTCTCACGACGCGCTTCGTCTACCCCATGCTCAGCCTGGAAGGGCGGCAGTTCTGGTCGGTGGGCCTTGCTCCGATGAAGCGCGCCACGATCGTCTGGCAGAAGTACAGCCTGTGCCTTGTGACGGCGTTGCTGCTGGCCGTCGGGCTCCTGACCCTGAGCAATCAGGTGCTCCGAGTGGAACCCTACCTGCGCTGGATTTCACTCGCCTGCACGGTGGTGATGGCATTCGCGCTCAGCAGCCTGTCGATCGGGTTCGGCGCGCTGCTGCCGAATTTCCGCGAGGACAACCCCGCGCGCATCGCCAACGGAATCGGGGGCACGGCCAACGCACTGCTCTCGATGGCCTACATCGGCGTGACGCTGGCGCTGGTGGGAATGCCGATCTACCTGCACAGCAAAGGCGAGTTGTTCGGCTCGCACTTTTGGAACAACTGGGCCGTTGTCTATATTGCCGGGGGAGTTCTCTTTCAACTCGGCGTGATCTTCGTACCAATGGTACTGGGGCTGAGGAAGTGGAACCGGCTGGAGTTCTAGGGCGCTCTCTCAAAGCCTCAAATCTCCGTGTTGTGCTTGGGCGCTCGGTTCGGCCGAGCACGCCCTGATCTCGTGGATTTGAGAACATCCTGTTTTTCAGACATTCCTGCAGCCTCGCGCCATTCCCCCCTTTCCGCTTGCTCAACCCCCCGGCCGTCGCGCAATTGTCCCGCCCCGCGCATGAGCGTTGTGGGCCAAAGTCACGCTTTATCAAAGGTTTACCCGGCCATGGGTCTCTCCGGCACCGAACTTCGCAAGGTCTTCCTCGATTACTTCAAGGACATGAAGGGAGCGCCGCACCGCCTTGTCACCCCGGCGCCCCTCATTCCGCCGGACGACCCCACGTTGCTCTTCACGAGCGCCGGCATGGTGCAGTTCAAACGCTACTACAGCGGGGAGATCGAGCCGCTCCCCTACTCACGCGCCACAACCTGCCAGCCCTGCCTGCGCGCGGGCGGCAAGGGAAGCGATCTTGAAAACGTCGGCAAGACGCTGCGCCATCACACGCTCTTCGAGATGCTCGGCAACTTCAGCTTCGGCGACTACTTCAAGCGCGAAGCCATCCGCTGGGCGTGGCACTTCGTCACCGTGGAAATGGGCCTGCCGAAGGAACGTCTTTTCCCGACGATCTTCGAGGAGGACAGCGAGGCGGAGAAACTTTGGCAGGAAGAGACGGACGCCTGCTATCGCCCGGTGCGTCTGGATGCGAAGCAGAACTTCTGGGGACCGGCCGGCGACACGGGGGCTTGCGGGCCCTGCTCGGAGGTCTGCTTCTTCATGGGGACGGACGAGGAGCTGGCCGAGGTGCGTCGCCAACTGGACGAGTCCGAAGACAAGTACATGCCCGAACTCGCCCGCCGCATCGACGAGGAGGGCGACCTGTTCCTGGAAATCTGGAACATGGTTTTCCCCCAGTTCGACCAGCAGCGCGACGGCACGCGCCCGCAACTGAAGTACCGTGGCATCGACACGGGGGCGGGCCTGGAGCGCATGACCACCGCCCTGATGTGGCTCGATGGCAAGGCCTCCACGCCCTACGAGACCGATCTGCTGCAACCCATCGTTCAGGCCGCGTCGAACACGCTGGGCGTGCAGTACCTGAAGATTCTCGACGAGGGAGGCGACACGCCGGAAGCAACCCGCATCCGTCTGGCGATCAACGCCATCGCCGACCACACCCGCGCTCTGGTGTTCTGCCTTTCGGAGGGCATCACGCCCGGCAACGTTGGCCGTGGCTACGTGATCCGCCGCATTCAACGCCGTGCGCTGCGCTTTGCTTCGCTGCTCGGCAAGGATGAGGCTTTCATGCCCACGCTCGTCGATCCCGTGATCGAGACAATGGGCAGCGCCTATCCCCAACTCGCGGAGAAGGCCGAATTCATTCGCCGCGCCCTCAGGATCGAGGAAGAGGCATTCCTCAAGACGCGCAACCGCGGCCTCAAGTTGCTCGACGAGTTGCTCGAGCAGGCTCGCGATCGCTCGGACAATCTGATCCCCGGCAGCGAAGCGTTCAAGCTCTGGGATACGTACGGCTTCCCACTCGATCTGACGCGCGAAATCGCCGAGGACCAGAATGTTCGCATCGACCTGAAGGGCTTCGACGATGCCTTGCGCGAACAGAAGGAGCGCGGCCGTGCCTCCTGGCAGGGAGCGCAACTCGACAAGGACGCCGAACTCGCCGAGAGCATCGCCGCCAAACATGGGGCCACTGTCTTCACGGGCTATGCCTCAACGCGCGAGGAACGCTGCAAGGTGATCGCTCTCATCGCCGACGGCAAACTCGTCGAGAAGATCGAACCCGGAACGCGCGCAACGGTGATTCTGGACCGTACGCCCTTCTACGCCGAGTCCGGCGGACAGGTGGGCGACACGGGCAAACTCCTTGAAGCGCATGACTGTACCTTTGATGTTTTCGACACGCAGAAAACGGCGGAAGGCATCTTCCTTCATTGGGGAGAGCTGGAGACGGGCATTCTGGCGGTGGGCGAAGTGACCGCTGCTCTGGTCGACGAGCAACGCCGCATGGCCATTCGCAGGAACCATAGCACGACGCACCTGCTGCAAGCCGCCCTGAAAAAGTACGTCGGCACGCATGTCGCCCAGCAGGGCTCGTGGGTCGGCCCGGAGAGCCTGCGGTTTGACTTCACGAACCCGGAAGCTGTTTCCCCCGAAGTGCTACGCAAGGTTCAGGAAGAAGTGAACCGGCTCATTATCGAAGACTTGCCGGTGACGACGGATGTGTTGCCGCTGGAGGAAGCACGCCAGCGCGGTGCCATCGCACCGTTCGGCGAGAAGTACGGCCCCGAAGTCCGCGTCGTCCAGATGGGCTCGCCGGGACACGTTGCTTCCATCGAGTTCTGCGGTGGCATACACCTCGACCGCACGGGGCAGGCGGCGCGTTTCCGCATCGTGGCGGAAGGCTCCATCGCGTCGGGCGTCCGGCGCATCGAGGCCGTGACGGGCGAGACAGCCGCGCGGCTGGAAGCAGAAGAGCAGTACGGCGTGGTCCAGCCCCTTCAGTTGTCGCTTGCCGTGAAGGGCGATGCGCTTGTCGAACGCGTTGGGCAACTGAGCCAGCGCATCAAGCAGCTTGAGAAGGAACTTGCACGCGAGCGCCAGAAGGCGGCTCTTTCCAACGTTGACCAGATCGCCCAGGCAGCCGTGGCCATTGACGGTGCGCGGGTGGCGGCAACGTTGCTCGAAGGGCTCTCCGCGAATGACCTGCGGACCTTGGCGGCGACGCTGCGCGAGAAGATCGGCAGCGACGGCATTGGGGTGGCCGCAACCGTGACGGATGGCAAGGTCGCCATCGTGGCCGCCGTCGGCGAGTCGGCCCGCAAGCGCTACCCCGCCGGAAAGGTCGTCAACGCACTGGCCGAGCCGATGGGTGGCAAGGGCGGCGGAAAGCCGGACATGGCCCAGGCCGGCGCACGCGAAGCCGACAAAGCGGCGGATGTGATCGCCCGCGCCGCGGAACTGATTGGGGCGCTGGCACTGTGATGGACTTCTCTCCCGCCGAGGCCGCCGACGAATTCTGGGCGGCGTTCCTCGGTTGTGAAACCGAGTTTCTCGACGCCGGTCGCACCGTTGTGGTGCCGCGTCCCTCCGCCAAAGACGCGGGCGAGACACTCTTCCTGTTCCGCAAGGGCACGGGCTGCGTTGCTTCCGTTATGAGCCATGAACCGGCGCGGTTGGTGCATGCCATGATGAAGCTCGTCGGCGACCGCCCTCCGGCCGAAGTATTCGACAAGGCTTTGCTGCGATTCGGGTTTGGCTCGGAGTACCCCACCATCAACGGCCCCATCGCCGTGGGCCTCTTCGATGCGGAAGCTCCGCAAGAAGAGGCTCCCGATTCTTCCGTGCGGCCATTGAATTCCAAGGCACGGGCAGACAGCGAAGCCTTGAGGCGCTTGTTCGGTTCGACGGACATCGCGGACTGGGAGCGCGGTGGCGTGGAGTTCGACCACCCGGTGATCTTCGGCGCCTTCGAGAGCGAAACTCTCGTCGCAGTTGCCAGCGCCGTTCCCTGGTCGGCACGGTTGGAGGGCGTGGCGGTCTTCACGCATCCCGGCCACCGGCGGCATGGCTGGGGGCGCCGGGTAACGCGGGCACTTTGCCGCCATGTGACGGCTCAGGGGCACGCGGTGCAAATGGCGGCGCCCGAGGGAGATACGGCGGCACTTGGCTTGGCGCGCGCCCTCGGCTTTCACGACTACGCAGAAACCATTTCCGTGGTTTTTCCCCGTTGAGTCTTTGCAAGAATTCGATTGTGAGAACGTGAAGTTTGGCGCCTTCCCGGCTTGACTTCCGTGCCATGCTGCCCTACGGAAATACTCCCGAGTTACGCATTTCGCGACCGCTTCCTCCACACCCACAAAGGCATCCAAATGGCAACCAAGTATATTTTCGTGACGGGGGGCGTTGCCTCCTCGCTCGGCAAGGGCATTGCGGCATCGGGTCTGGGGACGCTTCTGCGCGCCCGCGGCCTGACAGTGGCCCTGATGAAGCTCGATCCGTACATCAACGTCGATCCCGGAACGATGAGCCCCTTCCAGCACGGGGAAGTCTTCGTCACCGATGACGGCGCGGAGACTGACCTCGACCTCGGCCACTACGAGCGTTTCACCGGTCTTCCCACGACCCGCATGAACAACATCACGACCGGCCAGATCTACGAGTCGGTCATCCGCAAGGAACGCCGTGGCCACTATCTTGGCGCCACCGTGCAGGTCATCCCTCACATCACTGACGAAATCAAGTCGCGCATCCGCACGCTGGCGCGCGAAACGAAGTGCGACGTCCTGATGGTGGAAATCGGCGGCACCGTCGGCGACATCGAGTCGCTCCCCTTCCTCGAAGCCATCCGCCAGATGAAGCACGACGTGGAGCCCAACTCCTGTATCTACCTTCACCTGACGCTGCTCCCCTACCTCAGCAGCTCGGGCGAGTTGAAGACGAAGCCCACCCAGCACAGCGTGAAGGAGCTGCGCGAAATCGGCATCCAGCCCGACGGAATCATCTGCCGGACGGAAGTTGCCATGGGCCAGGACGAGCGCCGCAAGATCGCCCTCTTCTGCAATCTGGAGGAGCGTGCCGTCTTCGAGTCGAGCAACGTCGGCATCATCTATGAAGTGCCCCTGATGCTCCACCGCCAGGCGCTCGACAACTGGGTCGTCACCAAACTTGGCCTCGTTACCCACGATGCCGAAATCGACGACTGGAAGTGCATGGTGGACCGCATCAAGTCGGCCAAGCGCGAAGTCACCGTTGGCCTGGTCGGCAAGTACGTCGAACTGCGCGATTCCTATAAGTCGATCTACGAGTCGCTGGCCCACGGAGCCGGACATCACAACGTCAAGATCAAGATCAAGCGCATTGATTCCGAACACCTTGAGCCTGCGAACATCGAGCAGTCTCTCGCGGGCATCGATGGTATTCTGATCCCCGGTGGCTTCGGGTCACGCGGCATCGAGGGCAAGATTCTCGCGGCGAACTTCGCGCGCCAGCGCAAGCTCCCCTACTTCGGAATCTGCCTGGGAATGCAGGTCGCGATGATCGCCTTTGCCCGCGAGGTCTGCGGTCTGCCGGACGCGAACTCCACGGAGTTCAACGAGACAACGCCCGATCCGATCATCGACCTCATGGCCAGCCAGAAGGCCGTTCTCGACCTGGGCGGCACGATGCGTCTGGGCAGCTATCCGTGCAAACTCAAAGCCGGCACGCGCGTCGCCAAGGCCTACGGAACGACGTCGATCCGCGAGCGCCACCGCCATCGCTACGAGGTGAACAACAAGTACCGCGAAACCGTCGAGAAGAATGGCATGACGGTGGCCGGTGTCTTCGAGGAGACAGACCTGGTGGAGATGATCGAACTGAACGACCACCCGTGGTACGTCGGCTGCCAGTTCCACCCCGAATTCCAGTCGCGTCCGCTGGACCCCCACCCGCTGTTCCGGGAATTCATCGGCGCTCTCATTGCTTCGCAGGACGCTGGCAAGACGGAAGTGAAACCGCGCCAGGCAGCAGCAGGCTCCACCAACTGACAACACTGGCTGTCTTCATCCAAATCGCCTTGTCCCGCGAGGGCTGCCCGAGGAAGCTGCTGCATTCTCGTGCCGGATGCAGGAATGAACGAAAGCGACGTACTGATTATCGGAAGCGGCGTGGCCGGGTGCTCGGCGGCGCTGACGGCTGCCGATGCGGGGCTGAATGTCACGCTGCTGACCAACGCGGCCAAGGCGGAAAAGGGCTCCAACACAAGCTGGGCCCAGGGCGGCATCATCCATACGGGACCGGAAGACTCGCCCGACCTGTTGGTAAAGGATGTTCTGGCCGCAGGAGACAGCGTCGTCTGGGAGCCTGCCGCCCGCATCCTGGCTGAGGAAGGCCCCCGGCGGGTCGCCGAAATCCTGATCGAGCGTTGCCGTATTCCCTTCGACAAACAGGCATCGGGCGAACTCGACCTGACCGAGGAAGGCGCCCACAGCGTCCCGCGCATCATCCATGTGGGCGACCACACGGGGCAGGCCATCGCCGAAGGGCTCGCTGCGGAAGTCGCGAGAACACCCGGAATCACCGTGATCCCGAACGTGACGGCG
This sequence comes from Candidatus Sumerlaeota bacterium, assembly GCA_030156535.1. Taxonomy (GTDB): domain Bacteria; phylum Sumerlaeota; class Sumerlaeia; order SLMS01; family JAHLLQ01; genus JAHCAW01. The sequence continues at coordinate 15,639 of JASGMJ010000004.1, read as the reverse complement.
GTGGATCTGATCCTGAACAGCTACCACACTGACGATCCGACCGACGTCTATCGCCCCGTCCGCTGTCTCGGCGCGTATGTACTCGACCAAAAGACCGGTGAGGTGAAGCCCTTCGTCGCCCGCGAAACGATCCTGGCCACCGGCGGGCTCGGGCAGATTTACCTGCACACGACGAACCCCAAGCGCTCGCGCGGCGACGGCCTCGCCATGGCATATCGTGCAGGAGCGCGTGTCATCAATCTGGAGTACGTCCAGTTCCATCCCACGGCCTTCTACCACCGCATGGCGCCCCGCTTTCTCATCAGCGAATCGCTGCGCGGCGAGGGCGCTCGTCTGATCAACGCCGACGGACAGGAGTTCGCCCACAAGTACCACGAACTCGGTGCGCTGGCCAGCCGCGACGTCGTCGCCCGTGCGATCCACGAGGAAATGCTCCAGACGGGCGAGCCCTGCATGTTCCTCGACATTACGCACAAGAACGCCGAGTGGGTGCGGTCGCGCTTTCCCCTGATCCATGAATTCCTCCTCGGCTGGGACATCGACATAACCAAGGAGCCCATCCCCGTCACCCCGGCCGCACACTACTCGTGCGGCGGCGTCGCGGTGGACGAAAACGGGCGCACAAGCATCAACGGACTGCGTGCCGTGGGCGAGGTCTCCTGCACCGGACTTCACGGAGCAAACCGCCTCGCGAGCACGTCGCTCCTCGAAGGCCTTGTCTGGGGAACCCGGGCTGCCCACGACATCGTCAAGACGGCCGGTGCGATCCGGCTCGCCAATCAGGCTTCCATCACCCCGTGGAAGATGGAGACAGAGGAAGTCGATCCGGCACTCATCAAGCAGGACTGGATGACGATCAAGCAGACGATGTGGAACTACGTGGGGCTTGTGAGATCGAATCGACGGATGCACCGTGCGCTGCGGATCCTGCGGGGCCTCCAATTCGATGTGGAGACTTTCTATCGCCGGGCTGCATTGACCGACGACATGATCGGGCTGCGCAATGGCGCCCAGACGGCCCTGGCGCTGATCCACGCCGCGCTGCGCAATCGCACCAGCCGGGGAAGCCACTATCGGGTCGATTAGGCCGGGGAACGAATTCGTCCCGGAGAGGACGGATCGGATTGCCTTTTCGAGCAGTGCTCGGGCAGAGTGGAAGTGAAGGGGGAGCATTGCCGTGGTTTCGCATTCCGCCAACTCGCTCATCACCCGCCTGGAGATGATGCCCCATCCCGAAGGAGGCTTCTATCGGGAGATCATGCCGGGCGAGGAGGCACTGATTCCCTGGCATCTCCACAAACTCCCCGAAGAGTGCGCGCTGGTCTACTTCCTCCTCGAAGGCGGGGATTTCTTTCCCTTCCACTTCCTGCCATGCGAGGAAACCTGGCACCTGTACTGGGGCGGCCCCTTCGAGTTTCACATCATCAACCAGCACGGCGAGTACCGTTTCTTCCCTCTCGCCCACGACCAGGGAGCGGGGCATTCCCCCCGCCTCCGCACGTTCGTCAATCAGCACAAGGCCATCCGCCTCGCGCCGTCGGCCAAATGGGGCCTGACCGTCTGCGTCCGTCCGCCCCATCACGAGTTTGCCAGCATCGAACCGACCCCACGGGGCGACCTGATCCTGAGCTACCCCCACTGCGAAAGGATCATCCGCCAACTCACCCGCGACATTTGACTCCGAAAGGAGGATGCCAGATGAAGGACAAGAAGTACGACCATCTGAGCGTGCGAACAAGCAAGCAGGGCGTCGTCACGGTGACACTCGACAGAAAACCGGAGAATGAACTGAACCGGGAGTTGATCGAGGAACTTGGCATGGTCTTCGAACATCTCTCACACGACGAGCAGGCACGCGCCGTCGTGCTGACGGGGGCGAACGGACACTTTTCCTCGGGAGCGGACCTGAAGACGTTCGCGGAACTGAAACCCGGCGCAGAGTTCCAACGCTTCAGCCGCCTTGCCATCCTCGCTTTCGATTTGATCTCGGACCTGCACATTCCCGTGATCGCCGCGATCAGCGGGCGCTGCCTGGGCGGCGGCAACGGCCTTTCCATGGCCTGCCACTTCCGCATCGCGGACACGACGGCGACGTTCGGCCAGACCAACGTGCGCCTCGGCATCTGTCCCGGATTCGGCGGCACCCAGCGGCTGGCCCATCGCATCGGCAAGTCGCAGGCGCTGCGCATTTGCCTGAGCGGCGACATCATCGACGCGAAGGAAGCGGCTCGAATCGGACTCGTCGATCTTCTCGTCCCCAAGAGCAAGGGGGCCCTGAAAGAAGCCGAGGCCATGGCTGCGAAGATCGCTTCTTACAGTAAACCCGTCGTTTCCAAAATCATGGAGCTGATTGTCGAAGGCTCGGGAATGCCCTGGCAAAAGGGATGGGCCTACGAAGCGGCAGCGTTTGGTGAGCTCTCCAAACTGAAGGATTTCCAGGAAGGCCTCGCGACGTTTGGGAAAAAACGGAAGCCTGCTTTTCACGATCAGTAGCACCGGTCTCCATCAGGGCAGTTGAAGCGTCAGCGTCGTGATCTCCCCCGCGACGATGGTGAGTGTCTCGCGCCGCTGCTCCCCTGCCGGAGTCGTCACAGTGAGTTGATAATCGCCGCCTTCGAGCCCGCGTACCGTCCAGATGCCACCGGCACCGGTGGCACCATGACGCGCCGCTGCTTCAAGCACCTGTCCACCGACGGGATCGAGCACGCACTCAATGGAGGCAAGCGGCTGGCCCGTGGAATCTTCAACGGTGAGGCGCAAAGCCCCCGCCGGGTGAAGGACATCGTCAAACTCGACGGTCCCACCCGAAACGACTTCCACCTCCCGCGCTGAAAGCGAGTACCCCCAGGCACTGACCTCGACTGCGTATCGCCCAGGCGGGACTCCGTCGAGCGTCAGCAGGCCATCGCGGCCACGCTTTGTGCCCAGCACACGGAATGAGGAATCGAGCCCCGTGACCAGACACCAGGCGCTGCGAAGTGGTGCGCCATCGGGCAGCCCGTAGGCCGCAGAGACGATGCGACCGCTCTCCGCAACCGGAGTCAGTTGGACTTCGACCGCTGTGCCCGCCGAGGCCGCCACGCCCGCCAGCATCCCGGTGCCCTGCTCTGAATGCAGCGCCCAGATGTCATGGAGCGATTCCGCGAGGTCGGAGAAGGCAAAGCGTCCCTCTTCATCGGAAACCGTCGAACGCGGCGCGCTGCCTGGGTTGTCGCCACCGGCAGCAGCAATACTGACCACGGCCCCCTCAACCAGACTCCCGTCGGCCGCCAGCACGCGCCCTTCGATTTGCCCGCCGGGCAGAACGAAGTCTCGCTTGGTCTCGGTCCCGGCTGCAAGAGTCAGGGACGCGGTGGACCGGGGTTCGTCGCGGTAACTCCCCGTGATTCCCACCGTCCACGTGCCCGAAGGCAGATGGGCGAAGGCATACTCACCGTCGCGATTCGCCGATGCCTTGCGCCGGTACTCGATTCCATCGCGGCGCAGTGCGAGTTCCAGATTTCCCGACACGGGCTCCGTCCCCTTGAGCAGCCGGCCCTTCAAGCTCGCCGTACCAAGTGCCAGGGTCTGCTGCTGAACCGGGCCCTCGCCAATCGCAACGATTGCCCGCTCGCCGTGCCCGGGAACTTCAACGAAGAGGCGCTCGCCCGGCCGAAGCCCGGCAATCTCGATGGCCCCATCCTGACCGGACGTCACTTGCCATTCGTCCGTCTCCAGATCGGCAACTCTCCAACTCGGAAGTGCAAAACCCGAAAGACGCACGCGTGTGTTGGGCAGCGCCTCACCTGTTCCGTCCTCCACGAGTTGCAGGGTCAGTTTTGTGCCCGCACCAATCGCCAGATCGCCAAGGTCCGCCACTTCGTTTTCTTGCACCCAGGCGTACTCGATGCGGGGAACGTAAGGCTCGGCAGGCAGAATGCTGACCTGTTGGCGGCCCCACGGAACGCCAAAGAAATGGAAGCGCCCCTGCGCATCAGTCAGGACTCCGCCGTGGCCTCCTTCTCCGTGAAACCAGTCATTGATGGCCGGTAGCAGGACGGTGACTCCGGCAAGGGGCTCACCCGTTTGCGCATCAACGAGGCGGCCCACGACATTGCCATCGCGGACGAGCTCCCACGTCTGTGCGGCGCGTTCGGTTTGCGCGGGAATCGTGACATATTGCCGGGCGAGAGGCAGGTAGCCGGGTGCGTAGATGGAGAGGACATACTCGCTTCCACTCTCCAGGCTGTCCACGATGAAGCTGCCATCTTCCCCAACGGGGAAGTCGCCGGTTGCGAAGGAGGGACGTGCATCCTGAACGACAAAGGCTTCGGTGATGGGCGCGCCGGTTTGCTTGTCGAGGAGCGTGCCAACGAAAACGGCGTCGAGGGACTTGCGGAGCACGAAGTCGGCGTCACGCGTTCCCACGGCAACGCCCTCGCGCGTCATGGACTCGTATCCGTCAGCAGTGGCGAGCACGGTTCTCGTTCCGGTGCTCCAGGCTGAATCACTCGGAACCTTGATGAAATACCGGCCATCCTCAGTTGTGCGTGTCTCCTCGTTCGGAAGGGAGAGCATGTAGCTTGACACGAGCATCCGCGCCGAAACGGTGACGTCTGAAAGGGGCTCGCCCGCTTCATTGGTCACGCGCCCCGCGATGCCGGGGTACTCGATCGGAAGGATGAAGTCCAGATCGGCAAGATGCCCGCCCGGTTCGAGGACTCGTGCCAGCGAAACCGGTTCGGCAAGATCAGGATGCCGCGCCTCGAAGTGCACGGAAACCGGCGAGAGCTTCTCGAAGGAGAAACGCCCATCAGCCTGCACGCGCTGCGCGTTGAGTTCATACTCCTTCTCCTCCCCCGCCAGCGTGCGCCACGATTGCACGACGCGAATTTCCACACCGGGAATCGGATCGCCGAATGAATCGGTTACCCGCCCCTCGGCGGAAGCGCCCACGGGCAGAATGATGCGCAACGGCTCGGGAGCGGCCGCCCCAATGGCGAACTCGCCGTGATGCGAAATGTAGCGGGGCGAAATCAGAAGCAACTCACCCGTCGTGTGTGGCGAAACGGGGAGCGAGAAAGCCCCCTGTTCGTTCACGAAGACGTGCGCGGAATCATTCCCGCGCGGCTCGTTGCCCGCGCGCACGTTGATCCACTGAACGTAGGTATCAAGGACGGGCTGGCCCTCTGGCGTGAGAACGATACCCGAAAGTTCGGGGTCGGAGAGCGAGGGAGTTCGTTTGTTGGAGCCGGGTGTCGTGTCCTGCCGGGTTCGCTCCGTGGCAGGAGCGACGAACTTTGCGCTGTCCCCGGCATCGCCGACAGGCGCCACGGAAGCGGAAGAAACCGGTGAAGGAGTGGGCTGGGGAGGCGGTGTGTTCCGATTGATGGCGTAGGTGCCAAACGCGATCAGGACGGCAGCAGCGGCACCGAGAATCCAGGGGAACTTGGCGCTGGCGGAAACTCCGGCCGACGTTCCAGCCGTTGCAGCGGCTGCTCCCCCGGAGGCAAGCGATGCGTGAGCCGCCGCGAGTACCCCGTGTGCCGTTGCCGTTGCGGGAGGCGAGAGCAGGGCCGCCGTTGCCAGAAGAGAGCTGAAGAGCACCTCCGGCTTTCCCAGGCCTGCACGCTTCATCTTTGGCTCCAGCTTGCGCACCGCACGCGAGAGCCGGGCGGAGATGGAGCCGCGTGGCATTCCAAGGATGTCGGCGATTTCCTGGTGTGTCAGGCCGTGGAAGTAGTACAGGCGCACGGGCACGCGGTACTTCTCGGGCAGGGTATCGATGAGCGCTTCAAGGATGCGGCGCTGCTGCTGGCGCAAAATCCCGTCGGGTGCGTCGGTTCCGCTCTGTTGCCCTTCCGGCACGTGTTCCACCGCGATCTCTTTCCGGGCGCGGCGCATCCGGCGCTTGCGCAGCCTGTCGGCTTCCAGCGCCGCCATGCGCCCCGCGAACTTCCCCACATCGTCAACGGCACCGGCCTCTTCAGGCCGTCCAGCCGCCGCCACAACCCTCTCGTAGGCCCCCTGGAAAGCTTCCAGGGCATCCTCCTCGTTGCGCAACACGCTGCGGCAGATCGTAAAAACGAGCCCTCTCGTTCCCTCGAAGATCACCTCGAAGGCTCGTTCATCACCGTCCTGGCAGTACGCCCGCCAGGCATCCAGCAGTGTTGGCGCCACCCGGTTATCCCCGAAGGAGTGGCCTTTCACCTTCTTCTCAGACGGCATAGGAGTAAGTTCTTGCAGAAATCGCCACGAATTGTCCCCGCTCCTCTCCGACAACACGGCCCGGCCGGAGGTTTCCGGCCGGGAGCAGGGCTCTTCATTATCAGTGTCGAACATTCGGACGCTGCTGCCAACTCGAATGCTGTCAGTATCTCGGAAAGCTCATCCTGGGCCGAACTCTGTGATGTCGCCGAGACTCACCGTGCCGTTGCGTCCCGTCCTGACGCGCAACCGGCCGATGCTCGGAACGCTCGACAGGGAACTGCAAGTCGTGCGCGCCTGCGGGGAGTTCGAGAAGCTTCGCCTGGGCGAGAGAGTCCCGCTCGACTTCGACATCGAGCCCGGACTCGGCGAGATTGAAATGCCCAGCCTCACGCTTCAGCTTCTTCTCGAAAATGCGGTGGTCTGGAGCTGCGCCTGAGCGGAGGGGAGCGGGAGAAAGTCAGCCGCCGCCGCGCACGGCATCTGCGCGCCCAGCTTGGCGCTTAATATTTTATCACGGCCGTGATAAAACCCTCAAACTTCCAACAACTCCCATTGAAAGGGGCGGATTTCTGCTCTAGTAAGTGGTCAACAGGATGGGCCGGGGGGCCTTCCTGGGGGGTGGCAAACCCGGATGGGACTGGATGAGGCCGGTCTTCTCCGGGAGGAGGCTACGAGACAATGATGAGGATGATCAGCGCGGGCCGCATGGCGGCCGCATTCTTCTGCACCTGCTGGCTGGCGCTTGCCGCATCAACGAACGCACAAGCCACAGCACAGTCATGGTACCGAACCTGGGCCAATGGCGAGGAGGCTCGCCGGCGCCTGCAAAAGCCGGTATTTCTCTACTTCTATTCTCCCAACGCACGCCCCTGCAAAGAGATCCAGGAGAAGACTTTTCCCGATCCCGAGATCGCGCAGCTCATGGAGCAGTTTGTCCTCGTGGCGCTGCATGAGCCGCACAACCGGGAACTGAGCAGGAAGTTCAGCCTGATCAAAGTGCCAACGATCGTCTTCCTCGATCCCGACGGCCAGAAAGTCGAGGCCGCCGTGGGCTTCAAGGACCCCGAAACGCTCAAGCAGTACCTCGATGCGGTTCTGGAGAAAACGAATACGGGCCGCGAGAAAACCCGGGCCATCGCCGCGCGCAACGTTCTCGCCTCGGGCGCCACGACGACCCCCGTCAAACTGCGCCTGGCCGCTCCGCTGGCATCGCGCGTCTGCGTCGTTGGAGACTTTAACGACTGGCGCGACGGCATGACGCCGATGTTGCGCAATTCCGCCGGCATCTGGGAAGTAACCGTGCACCTGCCGCAGGGCGTTTATGAGTACAAGTTCCTCCTCGACAGCGAAACCTACAAGCAGGACGAGATGAACCCGCTGCGCAAGGCGAACCCTTATGGCAACATGAACTCGGTGATTGCCCTGGGCAACGTTCGCTGGTCTCCCATCGTACAGGGCAACGACGTGACGTTCCTCATCTACGACGAGGAAGCGACGGAAGTGGCCATCGCCGGAAACTTCAACAACTGGCAGCCACAACAGTTGTTCAAGAAGCCGAATGACCGAGGCATGTGGGGAGCCCGCATCACGCTGCCACCCGGGCAGTACGCCTACAAGTTCATCGTCGATGGCGAGTGGAAAGCGGACCCGGAAAACTTCTGGCCCGTTCAGGACGAGAACGGAAACATGAACAGTTCATTTGTGGTTCGCTGATCCGCAGTTGGACCCGCGCAAGCGAGCTATTCATCCGCGCCGGCGGCAAGCCCGGCCAGGCGCTCCCGTTCCTTGCGCGCCATCCCTTTCAGGTCCAGTGGCTCAAAACCCATCGTCAGTGATCCCTCTGGCGGGAGGTCCATCTGGAGCAACAGGTCAAGCTGCTCCAGTGCCGTTCCCCAATCGCGCTTCCGTTCGAGCGAACGCGCCAGATAGATGCGGGAGAGTGCCGTCTCCGGGCGCTGTTGCGGATAGCGGCGAACGACATCGCGCGCGAGCATTTCGACGCGGTCCCAACGCCCTTCCCACGCGAACGTCTGCATGTAGACCAATTCGATTTTCGCCAGCAGGCGGCGGTTGTCGACCGTGGCGCCGTCATAGGTGCGGCGCAGGGCAGCGCGAATGGCCTGCCAGGAGGGGGCAGGGTCTGCGTCCTCTGCCACGAGGTCAATCAGCAGGGCCACCTGACGCAGACGGTCGCGCGTGCGTCCGTCGCGGTCGCGCAGCGGATCGGCGAGGAGCGAGCGCGTGGCGCTCCAGGCGCCGCGCCAGTCGCGGCGATGCCCGTAGAGAAGATCGGCCACGACCTCGCCGCAACGAATCCTCGTTTCGGGATCGGCAGGCCATTGCTCGCGCGCGACCTTGCCCGCCAGATAGAGAGCCGCCTCGGGATGTTTGCGGTCGTGCACCAGGAGGTCCACGAGCTGTGCGGCCGCCGGTCCCCGCAAGTGCTGGTCTGTCTCACTGTCGAGTTTCGCGATGCATTCCTCAACGTTGTTCGCTTCCGTCACGATGACCGTATCCTTGTAGGCCATCAGTTCGCGGCGGACCGATTCCCATTTGGCCGCGGGCTCCTCGCCTTCGAGCGGCGTGGGAAGAAAAGCGGGCAGCACCGGCCCTTCGGCGATCTCCTCGGGGACCTTGGCGGCCGCATCGAGCGTCATCACTTTGGCGTCGGCAACCTCCTGGACTTGGAGTTCGCGGGCAAAGTACTCCGCCTCGCCCAAAGCCGCAAAATTGCCGAGACACACCTTCGTGCCATCGCCTGCCTTCATGGTGTAGACGGGACCCCAGCCCATGTTGACCAGACCGGAGCGCACGCTCTCCGCAAGAGCCGCGGACGGAAACGTGGCGACTTCGACGGCAAAGTGGTGCTGGCGGGCGTTCGTGTCCTCGGATTGCCACAATGTGGGAGGGACCGTGTGGTTGGAGGGAATCTCCTCCTGGCCCAAGGTGGCCAATGGAAGCAGCAGCAGAACCGCAAGGAGCAGTCGGGGAAGGGAGGAAAACACGGGAAATCCTTTGAACACGCGGAGAGCGTTGAGCCTTTTCGCGTTGATTAGAGCGAGGGCGGCAAGGAACCCAAGGGGAAAGATGGGAAACGGTGTTGACCGCCTCCGGCACCTGGCCGACTAACCGGGGACGAACGTGCGCGTCCGCGCGCAACCGGAGAACCTGTGGACACACCTCGCCAGGCACCCAGCAACCGCCCCGTCAAGCGCGGGGACATCCTTGAAGTCGACGTCGATGCCCTTGTCTATGGCGGCCGGGCGCTGGCGCGGATCGACGGCTATGTCGTCTTCATCCCGCACGCCGCCCCGGGAGACCGCGTCCGCATCCGCATCACCAAGCGCAAGTCGGGCTATGCCGAGGGGGAGCTCCTCGCCGTCGTCGAGCCGGCACCCGAGCGCATCGCCCCGCCCTGCTCGCTGTTCGGAGCGTGCGGGGGATGCACCTGGCAGCATCTCCCCATCCGCCTCCAAGAGCACTGGAAGGAGCGCATCATCACCGAGGCTCTGCACCCGGTGCGCTCCCTGCAAGACGCGCCCATCGAAATCGAGCCCATCGTTCCCAGTCCCCAGCCGTACCACTATCGCAACAAGATGGAGTTCACCTTTGGCCGCGCCACACCGGACGGCCCCCTGAAGCTGGGCTTTCACATGCCTGGCAACTGGAAGCACATCCTCGACGTGGAAAAGTGCTGGCTTCAGCCCGGCCCCCTCGATGCCTTGCTGGCCGCGGCACGCGAGGAAGGCATGCGCCAGTGGCTGAGCGCGTGGAACCCCATGCGGCACGAGGGGATTCTGCGCCATCTGGTGATCCGCTGGAGCGAACACGAGCAGGCAGCCCTCGTCGCGATTCTGACGGGCAAGCGCACGGGCTTCGACTTCGAGGCATTCCGCAAGGCAATCGTCGCCGCCTGCCCGCAGATCAAGGGAGTGATGTGGGGCCTGAACTCCGGAAAGAGCGACGTCGCCCGCGCGGAGGAAGTGCTCGGCAATTGGGGCGAGCAGATCATCGAGGAACGCCTCGGCGACCTGCGCTTCCAGATTTCGCTGCAATCCTTCTTCCAGACGAACACGAAGGGCGCACAGCTTCTCTATCAGACGGCGAGCGACTTCCTGGACCTGACGGGCAACGAGCGTCTCTTCGATGCGTACTGTGGCACCGGCACCATCGGCATCTTCTGCGCGCATCAGGCAAAGGAAGTCTACGGCATCGAGTTGCTGCGCGAGGCCGTGTGGGACGCACGGAAGAACGCGGAGGCAAACGGCCTGACGAATTGCACGTTCATGGCGGGCGACATGGCGGCGGCGCTGCCGAACCTGCTGAAGGGGATCCCCGGTCAATTCGACCGCCTCGTTGTCGATCCGCCACGCGGCGGCATGGACAAGAAGGCCCTCTCGCAACTGCTCGATCTGCGCGCGCCCGTGATGGTCTACGTTTCATGCAACCCCACGACGATGGCGCGCGATCTCCAGATCGCCGTGGAAGCGGGCTATCGGGTCGACAGGGTCCGGGCGGTCGATATGTTCCCCCAGACTTATCACATCGAATGCGTGACGCGCTGTGTCCTTGAATCCTGACGCCCCCGGGGAGATGTTTGATCCGGCGGTGCCCGACAAGGCGCCGATGCCCGTGCGTTTGTGGCGCAGCCGCGAGTTGATCTTTACGCTGATCAAGCGCGACCTGAAGATTCGCTACAAGTCGTCGTCTCTGGGGTTCCTCTGGTCATTCGGCAGACCGCTGTTCCTGATGCTGGTGATCTGGGCAGTCTTCTCGCTGATGGTTCGGATCCCGTCGAGCCACCCGTGGCTTCCGTTTTCGCTGCACCTTCTCACCGGGCTGCTGCCATGGATGTTCATGGCAAATGCGGTGAGCGAGTCGCTTTACTCGGTGATCGGCAACTCCAACGTCGTAAAGAAGGTCTGGCTGCCGGTCGAAGTTTTTCCGGCCTCCGTGGTCGGTGGCCAGCTTATCCATCTGGTGCTCGCCACCCTTCCCTTTGCTGCTTTCGTCACGGCTTACGCCTTGTTCGGACACGTCCCCAACCCGGACGGATCGGATGGCGTGCGCCTCGGGATGCTTGTTCTTCCCAATCTGGATGCCCTGCTGATTCCGTTCGTGGTTGTGCTTCAAACGTTGCTGGCATTTGGAATTTGCCTGATCGTTTCATCGCTCAACGTGTTCTATCGCGACATGGCCTCCATCGTGGAAATCGTCCTGAACGCCTGGTTCTACGTGACGCCCGTCATCTATCCGGCCCAGCTTGCGCGCGACACGCTGAAGGCCCATGGACTGGACGTGGCCTACTGGATCTGGCTCGCGAATCCGATGACGCCGATCACGTTGGCCTATCGGCGGTTGATGTTCGGCAATCTGTTCGATGGCGCGCCGGAGGTCAGTGACGGGACGCTGCTCCTCGGACTGGGCATTGCAACCGTCACAACGCTGATTGTTCTTGGCATTGGAGTCGTGATGTTCGGGCGGATGAGCAGGCGCTTTGCCGACGAGTTGTGACGCGCCAGCCTCACCCCAGAGGACCGCGTGAAATGACGAAAGCAGACAGCACACCGAAAAAACTTTCCGGCGGAGAGCCGTCCTTCTGGGACGAACGCTATCGCCGCCCGGGCTACACCTACGGCCTTGCCCCCAACGAGTTCCTCGTCTCCAGCCTGGCCACGTACGAGGTCGCACGCGGACCGGCACTCTGCATTGCCGAGGGTGAAGGCAGGAATGCCGTCCACCTCGCCTTGCTTGGCTTCAGGCCGCTGGCGGTGGACCACTCGCCCGTCGGCCTCGCCAAGGCGTCCTCCCTCGCGAATGAGAAGGGTGTCGCCATCGAAACGCGCTGCACCGACCTCGCGCACTTCCCATTCTCCCCATCTGCCCACACCTTGGCGATTTCCATCTGGTGCCACCTCCCTCCCGCCTTGCGCCGCAAGGTGCACCAGGGGGTCGCCGCCACGTTGCGCCCCGGGGGGCTCTACATCCTGGAGTCCTACCACCCGGACAATATCGGACGAGGCACGGGGGGGCCGCAGGTACCCGAACTGTGCGTCACCGCCGCCGACCTGCGCAGCGACCTTCCGGGATTGGAAATCCTCCATCTGGCGGAAGCGGAGCGCGAAGTCAGCGAGGGTACCTGTCATGCAGGATTGGCCGCCGTCACCCAACTGGTGGCACGGAAGAACGGACTGCGGGACTAACGGCGGTTGATGTTCGGACGGATGAGCAGGCGCTTTGCCGACGAATTGTGACGCCCGCCTGGCAGGCACTTACTCCCGGCTGTCTATTTTCTCGAGCTTGTGCAGCACCAGACCACCCGCATAGCGAGACGTCTCTTCCGTCCCCGCGCGCGCAAGGACTCCTTGAGGCATCGCGGGAAGCGCTTCGGGCCGCTCCAGAACCCAAACGCGTTGATCCGGCTCGGGGAGCCAACCGGGAGGCGTGGCGCTGGTGAACAGCGCATGATCGAACACGTTGTCCGAGAGTTCGGGCCTTCCGGCGAGATGCAGCGAAAACGCAAGGCACGAGCGCGCCGTCACGTTGTCCGTCACGACAAGGTCGCGCAGCCCCATCTCCACGCCAAGGCGCTGCGCCACGCCGCGCCAATCCGTTCGCGGCATCGTCGCATGGTAGTGCAAGCCTGCCAGAACTTCCAATGTCACCACCAGCACCAGAAGGCCCGTCCTCATCCCACGCCACGAGCAAAACGCCGGAACGCCACTGCAAAAAAAGAGCGCCGCCATGGATGCCTGCGGCACCAGATAGCGCGACAGGGGAATTGGCTGCACGAGGCAGAGGGCGACGAAAGCCCCAAAAGGAAGGACGAATCCCCAGAGTGTCACGGCGCGCGCGAGTCCCTCGCGCTGTCTTCCATGTCTTTGGCGGAGATGCCCCGCCATGGCCAACAACGCCATACTCACCGCCACCGCAAATGCAAGTGCCGGAAAGCGGGTGCGCGCGGCCGGCCCGGCGACGATGTCCACGCCAAGTGTCAGGACGTCGCCCACGCCGATGCCGTGGGGAAACATATTCTCAATCGAGCCGAGCGGACGCCCACCCGCGCTTGACGTCTTCAACTGCGCCAACAGGCTCGGCAGCCACACGGATCCCAACAACGCCCCCAACATGGCACCTGCACCCACGGCAAGCCATCTCCGGCGTCCGGCACGAACCGCCAGCAACACCCCAAACTGCCCCACCACACAAAGCATCCCAAGATAAAACGAAAGCGCAACGCCCGCCAGCGCCACACCGTAGACAAAAGCGCCCAACGCCCGCGGCCGCCTCAACAAACGCACGAAAGCCCACCACGAAAGCACAACAAAGAGGGCCCCCGCCGAATAAGGGCGAACTTCCCGGCTGTACTCGAGAAAGTACGGCGAGGCCGCAAGCACCAGACCTGCCGCCAGCCGCGCACGCCATTGCCATCGGTACGCATGAGTCAGCCCGCCCAGCAGCAGGATGGTGAACGCGCCGCACACAACCGCCCCGATTCGGCCGGAGAACTCCGAAGTGCCCAGCAGCCGCGTTGCTCCATGAGTGAGCAGAAAGTAGACGGGCGCGTGACGATCACTCCGCAGGCGCTCGAGGACCATCGTGACGCTTGGCTCGGTCGCAAATTCCAGCGACATCAGTTCGTCGAGCCACAGACTCGTTGTTCCCAGGCGAGGCAGGGCGAGAGCAAGATACAGGACAACCGGCAGGACAAGTACCGGAAGCACCGAACAGCAGCGTTTCCCCAGCGTCATGATGGCATGGGCTCCTCTGGCGTCAGCGTCACCCGCTCCCCCGCCGGATCAACGGGAATTCAGGAGAGTCTCATCCTCGTCCAGGGACTTCCCTTGATCCTGTGCCAACGCATGACCGACTTGCGTGCAGGGAACGCAAACCCGATCCTCCTGCATGGCAAAGGAAAACCGATGATTTCGCCCCGCTCCGTCCGTCTGCTTCTTTCGGGCGCACTCCTGCTCGCGATGGCGTCCGCCTCCGCAGCCCCGATTACGCTCGGCGTCGAGGGAACCGCATACACCTTCGATCCTGCGACAATGGCGCTGGAGAAGAGCACTGGGCAGGGAGCGCTCCCTCTTTCCGCCCCTTCCGCCAACCCTCTCGCCGTTCAGAACCTCGCTGCCGAAGGGGCGTCGGCCGCTTGGGAAGCACCTGATCGTGGCTTGAGGTTCTCCTGCCGCGTCACTCCCGACGGTGCGTTTGAACTCAACGTCACAGGGGAAGCGAATTCCACCATCACGTGGCCTGTTGGAGAAGTGGCAGCGGGCGAGCAGCTGATTCTCGCACGCGACTCCGGCCTGCTCGTCTCCCCCGCCGATCCGTTCTGGCGTCAGCAATTGATCGAGGAGGAGTGGAATACCCTGGAAAGCCTGTCGATGCCGGTGTGGGGCGTGCTCGACGGCGAACGCTGCGTCTCGTGGATGATCTCCACGCCGTTTCGCAATCAAATCGACTTTCGGGAAGCAACGAAACCGGACGGTCTGGCGTTCACCCTCTCGCATGAGTTTCACGAAATGTCGCCACAACGCGAGATCACGATTCGCGTGATGGTGGACGAAGACGCGATGCCGGTCACGCCGGGGCTGCGCTACCGCGAGTGGCTTGATGCCACGGCTGGCGTTACGACCCTGCGCGAGAAAGCGGCCGCGGTGCCGGCGGTGGAAAGACTGCTCGGCGCACCGCATGTCTATCTTTGGGGCGACGCGCCCCTGTCGTGGCTGGATATTCCAACGGCCAAGTGGAAACCCTTCTGCACCCGTCTGATCGCCGCAGCCGAAGTCGAGGGCTCCTTTGCCGCCCGCTTGAAGAAGCAGTTCAACGCCGAGCAGTGGAACGCCGTACTCGAATGCGTGGAGACTGAATGGCCGTATGAATACATGAAGCGCCAGATCGCCGAAGGCTTGTCGGTGGCCTTGCAGTCGCCGGAACTCGACGACCACGCCGCGAGCAGCGAAGCTGAGCGCATCCAGCGCAATTCGCGCACTCTCGCCGAGGCTTTTCCCGGCACGTTTCTTCCACCTGAGGACTGGGGCAACGGCGTCTCCCTGAAGATGATTCGCGCGCTTGAACAGCGCGGCTTCGACCGCCTCAGACTCTGCGTTCCCGGAGTCGAAGGCATCGCCTCCAAGCCGCAGGTCGCCACCGAAGCGGAACAACGCGGCTGGCTGATGGGCACGTATGATTCCTATCACAGCATCCACGATCCACGCAAAGCGGGAACGGATCTGACTTGGCCAACCGCGCAGATGACCCCCGAGCTCTGGGAAACGGGCTGTATCATGCGGAAAGACGGAAGCTACCTGCAGGGCTTCAAGGGAATAGGGCGAAAACTGAGTCCTCTGAAACCTCTGACCAACCCTCCCGCCCAGCCATTTCTTCCGCACTGAGTTGTCAGAGCGTTGTTTTGTAGCGGCTGTTGAGTGATTTTTCAGCGCATTC
>JASGMJ010000061.1 GCA_030156535.1 Candidatus Sumerlaeota bacterium | reverse complement strand
GAAAACCCCCAGAGAAACCCAAACGTCTGGCTCCTGCCCGCCCTCGATCTCGACCGCTTACTAAAAGCTCGCGCGAAGCGCGCTCTCGACGACGAAGAGAACCCAAGGGGGTACTATGTTCCTGCTTTACCCGACGTTGCCCGTGGCTTCAACCGTTTGCTTGCACAGCAAGTGACGCTAGCATCCGGTTGGGTGGGCTGCTCTAGGGAAATTATGGGGTACACGCGGGGAAACTGCGCTTCTTTTCCCGGGAGGAGGCTTCTGGCGGCGCCGGATTGAACTTCTCCGTGCAATCGATTGCAGCCCTCATTATCGTTCGACTTCCGAGCTGCCGCCCCTCAGCGCGTCTGGCCGCTGCCCAGGACCACCCACTTCGCCGTCGTCAGCTCCCGCAGCCCCATCGGCCCGCGGGCGTGCAGCTTGTCCGTCGAAATGCCGATTTCCGCGCCGAGGCCGTACTCCCCGCCGTCGCTGAAGCGCGTCGAGCAGTTCACGTGGACGCACGCCGAGTCGACTCGCCGCACGAACGCCTGGGCCCGCACCATGTCCCGCGTCACGATCGACTCGGTGTGATGCGACCCGTAGTGGTTGATGAACTCCACGGCGTCGTCGAACGAGTCCACGACCTTCACGGCCATCTCCGGCGCCAGGTACTCCGCGTACCAATCCTCCTCGGTGGCCGCTTCCACATAGGAGGCCGCCGCCATGGTCCGCGGGCAGCCATGCAGCCGCACGTCCTTGGCGTGGAGCGCCTCCAGCACCAGGGGGAGGAACTTGTCGGCGACGGCGGCGTGCACGAGCAGCGTCTCGGCCGCGTTGCACACGCCATAGCGGTGCGTCTTGGAGTTGATCGTGATGTCGAGCGCCATGGGCAGCTCGGCGAACTCGTCCACATAGACCGTGCAGTTGCCGTCCAGGTGCTTGATGACGGGGATCACGGATTCCTGGGTGACACGGCGGATCAGGTTCTTGCCGCCGCGCGGGATGATGAGGTCGATCAGGCCTTCGGCCTTGAGCATGGCGCCGACGGCCTCGCGATCAGTCGTCGGAATCAGTTGGACCGCCCCCTCGGGGATGCCGGCCGCGCGGCAGGCTTCCTCCATCAGGGTGGCGAGAATGGTGTTGGAGTGAAAGGCCTCGGAGCCGCCGCGCAGGATCGCCGCGTTGCCCGACTTCAGGCACAGCGCCCCGGCGTCGAGCGTGACGTTCGGGCGCGATTCGTAGATCATGCCGACCACGCCGATGGGCGCGCGCACCTGGCCGATCTGCAGGCCGTTGGGGCGCACTGCCATGTTCTCGATGGCGCCGACGGGATCGGGGAGCGCGGCGATCTCGCGCGTCGCCCGCATCAGGCCGTCGATGCCCTTGTCGTCCAGCCGCAGGCGGTCGATCATGGCGGGGGTCAGGCCGTTCTTCTCGCCCGCGGCCAGGTCCTTGGCGTTCTCCGTTTTAATGCGTTCGCGGTTGGCGTCGAAAGAGGCGGCCATGCGCTCGAGGGCGTCGTTCTTCACGGCCGGCGGCAGGGCCGCGATCGCGTAGGAAGCGCGGCGGGCGCGTTGCCCCATCTCGCGCAGGAGTTCGGTCATGCTGGCGGTGGTTTCGGCCATCGGTGGTGCTCTCCGTCGGGGTTCCGGCGGTGTCCTGCCGCCGGGACAGCAACGCTGCGCAGAGGGGCCGGGCTTGGCAAGCCGGGAGTTCGCGCGACGGCGGAACGGAGAACAGCAATCAGGGAAGTGCGTTAGTCGGGGGCATACGCCCGAACGATGTAGATTTGCGAAGGGTCGATCTCTCTCGGACCAGAGCCTATCTCTTCGCGCTTCTGGGAGACCCCGGTTGTCTGATGCACGGACCAGAAGATGAGTGCACTCGGTTTGCCCGCGTCGTTTCGCTCGACTTTCAGAAGGACGGCGGAATGCCCCGAGCCGGTATGGCGCCAGAACTGAAGAAAGTCTCCCGGGAGTGCGTCATCCAGACTGCGGATTTCGCGGCCAAGGTCTCGCTCTGTGAGAGCGCGGACCAAAGTCCTCTTGTTACCATCCACGCCGTACCAGTCACGGCGGAAGGCATAATAGTCTTCGTTGGAGGCGATGGTGGGGATATCGAAGTCCGCAGTTCCCGCCGCTCGCTCGTAAGCTTTCATGTACACCTCGAACATGAGACCGATGCAGTGGCTCTGGCGCTGCGGGCCGCCTTCGATCATCCGGCGCCCCTTGTAGAACAGGTCCTGCGTCGTGCCCATGCTTGCCTGCGTCTCCGCTCCCGTCATTCCCGGCAACGACCCATCCGTGGGATAGTCAGCCATTGTTTCCAGAAGCCACGAGTTCAGGGGCTCACGGTTTCGCGCGAGTCCGACGAGTGGCTGGCTGTCGGCGCCATTCGTGTTCCAGAAGGCCATCGCTCCAAGAGCAAGACCAGCGGCCACAAGTACAGTCGCGATAAGGCCTGCGACGGGAATCTTCATGATGCCGTCCTCCGGCTTCGAATGTAAGGTAGAAGAAGGAAGACGCCACAGAGGACGACTCCGATTCCCAAGACCAGGAAAACGATGCGGTCAGCGCGGCTAAAGCCTCCGGGCATGTCGTCCTTTATCGAGGCCGCCGCTTCTTCCAGAGGAACGGCATACTGTGGCTGCTCGCTTCCAAGGACCGCTTTCATCCGCGTGACTTCCGGTGGGGTATCTCCGGGGCGAAAAGCAATGCGGTTCGTGCCGTAGGCAGAAAGCAGGAACAGTGGCTTGCCGGGTTGCTCCACCAAGTAGTGCGTTTGCGTGACCGTCAGTCCGTTCTGGGCAACAGCCCCCAGTGTGACGGCGGCGATCCTCATCTCTCCGTCGGGATCGATCCCGGCCTCTTTCAGTTCGGTTGGGGGGCTTTCGGCCCGTCGCAGGGAGTCGAGGGAATCGAGTACTTCCATCCGACACTGCTCTGGCTGCAGTTTTATCCATCGGCTTGTCGGGAACTTGCCGATCTCCCATGCCAGTCCCGCGCCATACCCACTCTTCGTCTTGATTCCTGCGGCAAGCAAGGCCGACTCGATCTCTGTGGCTCCCGAGCCCCCCAGGGCACGTACCATCAGTTGGGCAAAGTCGAAGGCCCGCTCGCTGAGTGGGTCTTCTTCGCTTCCCCCGGGGGCCAAGGCGCTCCAAAGGTGCGAGTCGAGGTTAGGGTCGGTGGCGATGTTGATCCCGGGAGTCGCGCGTACTTGTTTTTCCCAGGCCGCAGATTCGGGCTTTGGCAATCCCTGCCCAACACAGACGGTTGTGAGCGAGAACAGAAGAAAGAGCAACAGGGCGCTGGGAACTCCTGCCGGAGCAGGCTGATTCTGCCTGCTCCGGGGAATGCTGCTGAACGAACGTTGTTTCATGGGGAGGACCTCTCGCGTTTTTCGTAGGGAATTCGATCGAGAGTGGGCTCTTGGAAACGTCAGCATTCGAAACGCTCGATTGTGGCATCTGGATTGCACAACTGTACGTACTCGGCGGCGACGCTACAGTCCGGATTATAGACGGTGCATATCCGATAGGAACCGCAGATTCTCACCTTATACGGAGGGTCCTCGTCACAGTAGTTCCAAGTCGTGAAACTGCTGTCCGAAGAGCAGTTACTGCACACAGGGTCCCAATCCCAACAGGGGAACGCATTCAACGTACTCATGGGGACGGCCAAAAAGGCGGCAGTTGCGATCGCCGTACACAGACCACTGAGAATTCCGGAACCTTTCATTGCGAACTCCTTTTCGAACAGTATGATGCAATACCCCCCCCCAGTTATGTAGTGTCAATGTGAATATCATATCTGACATAGCGTGTCTGATAATCGTGCATGGCGACGGCACTTGCCCTCCGAGGGCGCCGTGGCATCCAATTCCACCCCGCTCCGGGCACGACAACTCTTCACGGGGACGAACGGTACCCATGCTCGCCAGGATTCACCCCGCTCTCAAGGGCCTTCGCGGTGTCGTTGAAGCCCCCTCGTCGAAGAACTATACGACGCGCTACATTCTGGCCGCCTGTCTGGCCGACGGCCGCAAGGTCTGCTCCAGGCGCCCCGTCGTGATCGAGCGCCCCGCCGTGCAGGAGGACTCCGTGGCGCTGGTGCGGTGCTGCCGCCAGTTCGGCGCGCGCATCACGGCCTTCGCCGGCAAGCAGGAAGTCGAGTTCTCGCTCGAAAACGCCGCCGCCATCGACCGTGTGGAGGTCGTCGGCTTTGGCAACCGGCCGAAAACGCCGTCCGAACCCGTCGATCCCGCCAATGCGGGCACGGTGCTGCGGCTGCTGCTCGGCGTTGGTGCGCTGTGCGACGGCCCTGTGACGTTCGTCACCGAGGAGTACGAGTATTCCCTGGGCAGGCGCCCCAACCGCGATCTGCTCGAAGCGCTCCGCCACATGGGCGTGGAAGTCGAGGCACGCGGCGCCGAAGGCATGTTGCCCATCACGCTGACGGGCGGGCGCGAGCGCATCAAACGCGCGCTGGCCAGGCAGCGCCTCTCCCTCGGCATCGCGCCCGACGCCCCCGTGCCCATTCCCGTCTCGGGCGAGGTCAGCAGCCAGTTCGTCTCCTCGCTGCTGTTCATGGCGCCGCTGCTCGGCGAAGCGATTCGCATCGACGTGCGCGACGATCTGAAGAGCCGCCCGCTGATTGCCACGACGCTCCAGGTGCTCGCGCGTTTTCAGGTCGAAGGCATCGCGGCCACGAATCTCGACCGGCCCCCCGCGCTCCCCAGCATTACGCTCCCCGCGGGGCTGCGCTATCTCGGCGGGCTGGAGCATGTCGGCATCGGCGGCGTCTTTCGCGTCAATGGCGACTGGCCCGGCTCGGCCGCCATTCTCGCCGCCGCCGCCGCCGTCCCGGGTTCCGACATCGCCGTCAAGGGGCTGTTTCTCGACGAGGACGGCGACGAACAGGGCGAGAAGCTCTGCCAGGTTTACTACGGCGCCCTCGGCTGCAAGACGGGACCGCACCCCAGCCTCGACGAGGGACGCTCGCGCAACGGCCGCGTCATCCAACTGGTCTCGCCCGAGCGCCTGCTCGCCCGCAATCCCGAGGGCTCGAAGGTCGAAGGCATGCGGATCAACGGCGACATGTGCACCGACGCCGTGCTCGCCATGATGGGCGCCGCCGCCCTCGTCGACGGCCGCAGCATCTTCACCGGTGTGCGCAACCTCCAGTTCAAGGAGTGCGACCGCATCCGCGAGCCCATCGAGGAACTCCGCCGCATCGCCGGCACCGACGCCATCGCCACCTGGGAGCCGGACGACGAGCCCGATACGATCACCGTGGACGGCTGCCCCGGGGGCTTTGACGGCGGAATAACGGTGGACGGGCGGGGGGACCACCGGGTCATCATGATGCTGTCGATTGTGGGGTTGCGCTGCCGCAAGGGACTCTCCATTGCCGGAGCCGAGCACGTCGCCAAATCCTTCCCCGCCTGGTTCGACACCCTGCGCGCCCTCGGAGCCCAAATCGACTTGGTCTGATTCTTGGTCCCTCCGGGGAATTCCGGGCTCCGGCTGCGTCATCCGGGCCCAACTCTCCCAAAGGCCCCTCGCACCGTGACCTTTTTGCGCGATTTCGACGCCTATTTCGCCCGCACCATGCCGCCCGTCACACGCCGGATGCTCTTTGTCCTCGTGGGCGTCTTCCTCCTCACTTATCTCCCCGGCATCGGCAACGTCCTCTGGGCCCTCCTTTCCCTCAGCCCCCGCGAGGTGTTCCCCGGCTTTCGGCTCTGGGAGTTGCTGACCTACGGCTTCGTGCACGCCGGGTTCGGGCATTTGCTGATGAACGGGCTCGGGTTGTTCTTCTTCGGCCCTCCGGTGGAGGACCGGCTTGGGCCGCGGCGCTATCTGGCCATGCTGCTGCTCGCGATTCTGGCGGGGGGCGTGGCGCACGTGCTCTTCCACTTTGGCGCCGCCGCGCCATGGCTCGTCGGCTTTTCCGCTGCCAACTTTGCCATTCTCGTCGGCTGCCTGTTCTTCGTGCCCAACGCCATGGTGTACCTGTACTTTCTCTTCCCGGTGAAGATGAAGTGGCTGGTGATCGGGTACCTGATGATCGAGCTTGCCGGGATGTTCGGCGCGGGCCAGTCGAACGTCAGCCACCTGGGTCACCTTGCGGGCGCTGCCGTGGGCTTCGCGTTCATCCTGCTGCCGCGTTATCTGGCGGGGCGCCGGCGCCGTCCGCGCAAGGGCGCGAAAGTCGTGCGCTCGCGGCGTCTCAACATGGGGCACCCCGGCCGCAGCGCCAACGCCAGCGAGCTGTACGACGACCCGCACTGGAAGATGGATCAGTAGGGGATTACGCTTTCCAGTCCCACGTTTTTTCCTTCACGGCCCGATAGTTCGCGTCGAGCCCGGGTGCCAGCAGCAGCAGCGCGGTGATGCGCCGGATCATCTGCTCGACGTACCGCACCTCGTCCAGGCGTAGAGGGCGCCCCAGCAATTCCCGCTCGCGGTAGGAGAGCCACTTCTTCACCACCTGGTATCCGCCCAGCGTGTACTCCCAGACGCGCTCGGGGACGTTCGCCCAGCGGGCGGTGTCGTTGAGCATCACATCGTAGCTCTTCGCGCCGAGGAGCGGTTGAAGTTCCTTGGGCACGCCGTCTTCGCGTTCGCGCAGATCGCCGCGCGCGGGCATGGTGATGCCGCCGCGTCCGGCGTAACCCCATCGGGCGGTGACGGCGAAATCATTCTCTTCGTCGAGCGTGTGGCCTTTGGGCAGGGTGAAGACGCCAAAGGCGCGCAACTCCGGGCGGGTCTTCCCGGTGGTGACGCCGTTCACTTCGGCTTCGGGATCAAGGAGCGCGGCGACCTCGCGGCCGAGCTTCG
>JASGMJ010000060.1 GCA_030156535.1 Candidatus Sumerlaeota bacterium | reverse complement strand
TGGAACGATTTAAAAGGCCTTATCTACCCCTCCCTGAACAACGCGCCATTGCCCGCATCCTGGGCACGCTGGACGACAAGATCGAGCTGAACCGGCGGATGAACGAGACGCTGGAGGCCATGGCTCAGGCGCTGTTCAAATCCTGGTTCGTGGACTTCGATCCGGTGGTGGTGAACGCCATCAAGGCCGGCAACCCGATCCCCGAGAAGTTCGCCGCCCGCGCCGCCCACTACCGCGACAACCCCGACGCCCTCGGCCTTCCCGACGACATCCTGCGCCTCTTCCCCGCCCGCTTCGTGGATTCAGAATTGGGCCCGATCCCGGAGGGGTGGGAGGTTAAGCACTTAGCAGACGCCATAGAAATACACGACAGCAAGCGTATTCCACTAAACAGCCGTGAACGTGCGGCGCGTCAAGGACCATACCCATACTATGGTGCTACGGGCGTTATGGATTATGTCGATGATTATTTATTTGACGGAATCTATGTCCTAGTAGGAGAAGATGGTTCAGTCATAGATGAAAAAGGACATCCGGTGACGCAGTATGTATGGGGACAATTTTGGGTAAACAATCATGCACATGTTTTGACCGGAGATGGAATATCGAATGAGCATTTGTACCTCATTCTGAAAAATACAAATATACGCGCGTTCGTTACAGGAGCGGTGCAGCCAAAGATCAGTCAGAAAAACTTAAAGGTCATTCCGTTTGTCCATTCCGGAGAAAACATATCGCGAGTGTTTGCATCCCAAATAGCTGAATATTTCCGAAAGATTAGATCCATTAACGAAGAATCCCGCACCCTCGCCGACCTTCGCGACACCCTTTTGCCCAAACTCATCTCCGGCGAGTTGCGCGTGCCGGATGTAGAGAAGATTATGGAGGATGGTTAATGATTAAAGGGTTGTTGGATGTATACAGTTGGCGTGCGAGAGCTTTTCCCGTGTATCTGACCATTGCGCCGCTCGCTTTGGCTCTTGTCGCCGTCTTGCCGCATGGTCTTTCCTTCTCGGTCGGTGGAGGTGCAGCCATTGTATTCGTGCCTCTCGCCTACTTGCTAGGGCAACTGGGAGGAGATTGCGGCAAGCGCCTTGAGAAGCGCCTATGGCAAAAATGGGGCGGTCCGCCTACCACGCGCTTTCTCCGGCATGCGAATGACGAATTCAATACGATCACTCGGGAGCGCATCCATGAGAGGCTCCGCGGCCTTGGCTTGCACATTCCCTCAAAGAAAGAAGAGAAGGATGATCCTGCGAGAGCAGATCAATATTACCAAGCTTGCACAGAAGAACTTATCCGTAGAACTCGTGACCGCAAAAAGTTCCCGTTGGTTTTCGAAAACCTCACGGATTACGGCTTTCGTCGCAATCTGCTTGCACTGAAAGTCTTCGGTCTGCCGATAACTGTTATCGCCTTGCTTGTATGCCTCTGGCGTATTTGGGAAACGTGGAGTGTCCAAGAACCTCCTGTGGTTAGTATTGTCGCTACGCTACTAATTCTTGGATTACTGTTAATATGGATATTTTGGGTGACCGAGGAGACGGTTCGCATTGCTGCAAACCGCTATGCTCGGTCCTTACTTGAGGCTACACTATCTATGGAGTGGAGTAAGTCATGGCTATTATTCACTATCTAAACGTCAAACAAGGGGATTGCACGGTAATTCAGCACGACTCGGGTCGTGTAACGGTGATCGATGTTTGCAATGCAAAACCAGGGGAGCCGCTGACTGAAGCTCTTTTGGCTGGGCTCGCCAAGACCGAACGAGGCATTAACGGGAACTTCCAGCAGAAGAAGTGCCCGGTAAACCCGATTACATACCTCCGAGACCACGGAATTAACAGCATCTTTCGCTACATCCAGACACATCCCGACATGGATCACATGGACGGGATAAAGGCGTTGTTTGAGACCTTCCACCCGCTGAACTTCTGGGACACGAACAACAACAAGGAAGTACCGGAAGAGTCCTGGGAAGGTTCACCCTATAACAAGGAAGATTGGACATTCTACAAGCACCTTCGCGATACGAACCCACAATCCGATCCCAGGCGACTCGCTTTGCTCTCAGGGGAAAATGGGCAGTTCTGGAACATCGGAGAGGATGGGACTCCTGGGGGAGATGGTCTTTACATTTTAGCCCCGACGCGGCAGCTCGTGGACGCAGCAAACGAGAAAGGCGACGACTACAATCGCTGCTCGTATGTGCTTTTACTCCGTACAGGCAATCACAGAATGGTTTTTGGTGGCGATTCCCATGACGAGACGTGGGAGCACATCCTTCAGAATTACGAGGAAGACGTAACTGATATCGATCTCTTGATAGCCCCGCACCATGGTAGGAAGTCAGGCCGCTCGTACGAGTTTCTTGATGTGTTGCGACCAACGCTCACGTTCTTTGGAAATGCCCGCGCCGAGCATCTGGCCTACGATGCCTGGAGACGTCGTGGGCTTAAGTTCATCACGAACAACCAAGCGAACTGCATGGTGGTCGATACAAGTACGGCACCAATGACGCTGTATGTCACGCACGAGCACTTTGCACGAAGTATCAATGCCTCGACTTACTACAGCGACGCATTCAAAGCGTGGTATGTCGGGCCCATAACGGAGGACCTTATCCCATGAGATTCGAGATCCTGAACGTGGAGCACGGTTTCTGCGCCTATGCTGTTGGAAACGACGGAGAAGTTCTGCTCTTCGACTGCGGCCACGGCTCCACAATCCGTCCCTCGATCTATCTGCATGGACTCGGAGTTACCCGTATCAGACGCTTCTTTGTGACGAATTACGACGAAGACCACATTAGCGACCTAGTTGCCATTCGCCGGAACTTCACAATCGAGATCTTGACTCGAAATACCAGTCTGACTTCGGCCCAGATTCGTTCCTTAAAGACTCCACCCATCAGCCCAGCGATGAAAGAGTTACTCGACATGATTGATTCGTATACCGCGCCTGTCTCTGCGGACCGTCTGGAGCCCGCAGGCCTGAAAGTCTGGGTGTTTTACAACAACTATCCGAAGTTCACCGATACTAACAACCTGAGTCTTCTTATCTTTCTCCAGGTGGGGGATATATTGTTCGCGCTTGGCGGCGACCTTGAGCGCGCTGGATGGCTTGAGCTTCTTCGCAATACGCAGGTTCAGGAACTGCTTCGGCGGGTCGATATGTTCGTTGCGTCGCATCACGGCCGCGAGAGCGGTTACTGTCCGGAAGTCTTCAATTACTGCATGCCTCGCCTCGTGGTGATCTCTGATGGTCCGATTCAGCATGACACGCAGAGCATGGCAAGTACCTACGCAAAGCATGCTTCGGGCGAGTGGGTTCGTACCCCCTCCGGCAGCGAATGGCGCAAAGTCGTTTCCACGCGAAGAGACTGTAATATTAGGTGGGAAATATAAAATGAACTCGGGTTTCACCGAATCAGCCATCGAGCAACTCGCCCTGGACGAACTCCGCGCCCTCGGCTGGGAGACGGCCTTTGGGCCGGACATCGCGCCGGACGGCGACCGTCCCGAGCGCCAGGCGTACCACGAGGTCGTGCTGAAAGGGCGCCTGCGCGAGGCCCTGGAGCGCATCAACCCCGATCTGCCGCCAGTCGCCATTGAAGAGGCTATGCGTAAGGTGCTCACGCCTGAAAGCCCGGCGCTGATCGAGAACAACCGACGGTTTCATCAGATGCTCACCGACGGCGTGGATGTCTCCTGGCTGGGGCCGGAAGGCGAACGGCACGGCAAGGTGTGGCTGCTCGACCTTGAGCACCCCGAAAACAACGACTGGCTGGCCGTCAACCAGTTCACCGTGATCGAAAACAAGAAGGAGCGCCGGCCAGACATCGTGCTCTTCGTCAATGGCCTGCCGCTGGTGGTGATTGAACTGAAGAACCCCGGCACAGAGCAGGCCACGCTCAGGAAGGCCTACGACCAGCTGCAGACCTACAAGCAGGAAATCCCCTCGCTATTCATTTACAACGAATTGCTCATTATCTCCGATGGCATGCAGGCCCGCTTCGGCACGCTCACCAGCGGCTGGGACCGTTTCATGCCCTGGCGCACCATTGACGGTACCGACCTGTACCGCGAGCCGGGCAATGAGAAACAGAGCGAAGGCGTGGTCCAGCCGGGGCTGGTCACCATGATTCGGGGGATGTTCGAACGGCGACGATTCCTGGACTATGTGCTGAACTTCATCACCTTTGAGGACACTGGGGAAGGGACCGCCGGCATTGCGAAGAAGGCGGCGGCTTACCACCAGTACCACGCCGTGAACCAGGCGCTGGCCTCTACCCTTGTTGCCTGTGGCCTCGAAGGCGACCCCGATGCCCTGTACAGCCGTTTCGTTGAAGCCGAAGCAGGCGACCCCTTCCGCGTGGCTGAGCCTCAAGCCGAGTACAGAACTCGCTTCGGCGACAGGCGAGCGGGGGTCATCTGGCACACCCAGGGGTCGGGCAAGAGCCTTTCCATGGTGTTCTACGCCGGGAAGGTCATCCGCCATCCGGCGATGGGGAATCCAACCATTGTGGTCATTACCGACCGCAATGACCTGGACAACCAGCTCTTCGCCACCTTTGCCGCGAACCGGCAACTTCTGCGCCAGACGCCGGTGCAGGCAGAGAGCCGCGCTCACCTAAAGGAACTCCTCCAGGTTGCGTCTGGCGGCGTGATTTTCACCACCATTCAGAAGTTCTTCCCCGAGAACAAAGGTGAAGCGTACCCGTGCCTATCCGAGCGGCGCAACATCGTCGTGATCGCCGATGAGGCCCACCGCAGCCAGTACGATTTCATCGACGGCTTCGCCCGCCACATGCGCGACGCGTTGCCCAATGCGTCATTTATCGGTTTCACCGGCACGCCAATCGAGAAGGAGGACAGGAACACCCGCGCGGTCTTCGGAGACTACATCTCCATCTACGACGTCCAGCGGGCCGTCGAGGACGGCGCGACCGTGCCCATCTACTACGAGAGCCGCCTTGCCAGGATCGAGCTCGACGAGGCAGAGAAGCCGCGCTTGGACGAGGCGTTCGAGGAGATCACCGAGGCCGAGGAGGATGCGCTCCGGCGCGAGCGGATGAAGAGCAAGTGGGCCTCTTTGGAAGCTCTGGTGGGTGCCGAAAGGCGCATCCGCCTCGTTGCGGAAGATCTGGTGGCTCACTGGGAGCGGCGGCGCGAGGCGATGCTGGGCAAGGGCCTGATCGTCTGCATGAGTCGCCGCATCTGCGTGGAGATGTACAAGGCCATCACGGCACTTCGGCCCGATTGGCACAGCGACGATGACGCCAAGGGCAGGATCAAGGTGGTGATGACCGGCTCGGCGTCCGATCCGCTCGACTGGCAGCCTCACGTGCGCAACAAGCAGCGGCGAGATTTCCTCGCGCGGCGTTTCAAGGATCCCGAAGACGAGCTGGAACTGGTGATCGTGCGCGACATGTGGCTCACCGGGTTCGACGCGCCGCCGCTGCACACGATGTACATCGACAAGCCCATGAGCGGCCACAACCTGATGCAGGCCATCGCCCGCGTAAACCGGGTGTTTCGCGACAAGCCGGGCGGGCTGGTCGTCGACTACCTGGGCATCGCCGATTCACTCAAGAAGGCCCTTGCGGTCTACGCGGACAGCGGCGGCCGGGGCAAGGCTGCCATCGACCAGGCCGAGGCCGTGGCGGTCATGAAGGAGAAATACGAGGTCGTCTGCGGGATCTTGCATGGATTCGACTACCGACGGCTGCTCACCGCCGGCCCAGAAACCCGCCTGCAGGGCATCGCCGAGGCGATGGACTTCATCCTGGCGCAGGAGGACGGCAAGAAGCGCTATCTTCAGGCCGTAGCGACGCTTTCCAAGGCATTTGCCCTGGCAGTGCCGCATGAGGAGGCGCTCGCCATCCGCGACGAGGTGGGCCTTTTCCAGGAGATCAGGGCATCCCTGATCAAGGCCACGGTGAGTTCGGCCGAGCGCACGCCCGAGGAGATCGAGGCGGCGGTGCGCCAGCTCGTCTCTCAGGCGGTCGCGGGCCGTGAGGTGGTGGACATCTTCGCGGCGGCGGGCCTGGAGAAGCCCGACATCTCCATCTTGTCGGACGAGTTCCTCGCTGAGGTGCGCGGCTTGCCGCAGAAGAATCTCGCCGTCGAGACCCTGAAAAAACTCCTTCAGGACGAGATTCGGGTTCGCCTGCGCAAGAACGTGGTGCAGTCGCGGGCCTTCTCGGAACTGCTCGAACAGGCCCTGAACAAATACCACAACCGTGCGATCGAGGCCGCGCAGGTGATCGAGGAGCTGATCGCTATCGCCAAGCAGATGCGCGAGGCCGCGCGGCGCGGTGAGAAGCTCGGGCTTTCCGAGGACGAGGCGGCCTTCTACGACGCTCTGGCGTCCAACGATAGCGCGGTGCAGGTACTGGGAGATGAGACGCTGAAGAAAATCGCCCAGGAGTTGGTGGAAAGGGTGCGCAAGAGCGTCTCGGTGGATTGGGGCAAGCGGGAGAATGCCCGGGCGCAGCTTC
Source organism: Candidatus Sumerlaeota bacterium (assembly GCA_030156535.1). Taxonomy (GTDB): domain Bacteria; phylum Sumerlaeota; class Sumerlaeia; order SLMS01; family JAHLLQ01; genus JAHCAW01. The sequence continues at coordinate 336 of JASGMJ010000060.1, read as the reverse complement.
GGGTGCTGGTCAAGCGCATCCTGCGCAAGTATCACTACCCGCCCGACAAACAGGAACAAGCAACGGAGTTGGTGCTGGAACAGACCCAGGTTCTGTGCGAGGACTGGGTGACGTCGTGAGAGCGGCTGGCCGCAAGCTCTCGTTCAACCTGGGCGATCTCTTCCCGAATCTCAGTTATCCCGTGGTCGCGGCGCTCGACCGAGCTGACCTCGACGCCTTGTTCGATGCGCAATTGAGGCACGCGCCGGGGCAGCTCGGCGACAACGCTACGAAGGAGTTCGTCCTTCGTCATGTGTTCGAGATCGCGCCGTAGGAAATATTGGGGTCGGGTCTTTA
>JASGMJ010000059.1 GCA_030156535.1 Candidatus Sumerlaeota bacterium | reverse complement strand
CGCGCGGCCAAGCCGCTGGCCAAGGTCTCGGTGACGTGGAAGCTTCCCTCTGATCTGGCCGGGCGTTTCCGCCAGTGCGACGGCGGCACGCTGATCGTCAATCTTCAGCGCGATTTTCCCGCCGACATGCAGTATACGCTGCTGGAAATGGCCAACGACAAGGCCTTTGCCGACCCCCATTCGGGTGGTCTGGTGGAGGCCGACGTGCGCATCGTGATTACCACGGGGCTCGACATGGAGGCGATGCGCAAGGAAGGCTCGCTGCTCCCCGAGTTGTCCGACCTCCTGCGCCGCCAGCACATCGATATCCCCCCGATCCGCAAGCGCCCGGAGGACATCCCGGCGCTCGTGCGTTATGCCGTGAAGCGCGCCCGCGATACCGGCCGCAGCCAGGCCACGGGTGCCGACGCCCAGGTGCTGGCGCTCTTCCGCCACTGGCGCTGGCCGGGCAACACCGAGGATCTGCTGATCGTGACGGCCGAGGCCGCCCTGAATTGCCAGAGCGAGCTGATTTCCCTCGATGACGTGCCCCAGGAATTCCTCCGGCAGATTCCGGAGGAAATGCTCCAGCAGGCCCGTGAAGTGCGGCTGCCTCGGGTGACGACGGAGTTGCGCCTGCCCGAGCCGTCGGCTGTCGCGCCGCCTCCGCCCCCGGCCACCCAGCAGCAACCCCGCCGCCCGGCGGCAGCACCGACCCCGCCGCCCGTGCATGTGCGGGTTTCGCAAACCGAGGCGCCGCTCCCCCCGCCGACTGGACCGGCGGGCCCGGCGACAGAGGAAATTGAGGCCCAGGCACGCCGCCTCCAGCGCCTCTTCACTCTGGCCAGGCGCCTCAACATGCAGTCGCAAATTCTGGCCGACCAGATGGCCGGGCCAGTGGATAATTCCCCGCGCACGGACCGCACGGAGCTGGCCATCCCCGAGTCGCCCTGGGACATTTCCGACGCGTTGGAAAGCGAATTGGACCGTGGCCTGGATTCGATCCTTTCGCTTCGCCGCCAACTTGCCGTGCTCAACGACCGCGAGAAGAAGGCCATCGAGACGGCGCGCGACGTGTACAAGCGCCTGCTGCTTTCGAGTCAGGGCGAGGACCCCGCTATACGCGATCAGGAACTGATCGACGATACCCAGGAACTCGCCGGCGATTTGCAGCAGATCGACTCGATCATCCAGCGCGTCAGTGGACGTTTCCCCAAAATCGACTTGAACGAAGGGGACGAGGATGCGGGAAGTGCGCTCGCCGAGGAAGAGGCGCGGGCCATCGCCCAAGCTATCCAGCGGGCCGGTTCGCGTCCCGCGATCCGTTCGCCTTCGGGCCCCGAGCCGACCGCTCCTGACGAGCCGACGCTCGTTTCACGCAGGCAGGACCCGGCCTTGGCGGAGCCCCGGCCCGCCGTGAATCCCGCTCTCGACGAAACGCGCAAGCTGCCCGCTCTCCAACTGCCCCCCGATTCGAACCCGGACGAGACGGCGCTCTCGCACAGTTCCGACGACACGATTGCCGCCAGCCTGCATTTCCTCGATGGCGAGGACGACGAGGAAACCCGGCTCTGAAATCATGGAAGCAGCACCCGGCCTGATCGAATTCGACGATTTCGCGAAGGTGGACATCCGCGCCGGACGTGTGGTGGAGGCCGCGCCGCTCGCCGGTGCGCGCATCCCGGCCATCCGTCTCGTCCTGGATTTTGGCCCGGAGTTGAGACTCAAGCAATCGAGTGCGCGTATCACCGAAGCCTATGACCCCTCGGATCTGGTGGGACGGATGGTCTTGGCGGTGGTAAACTTTCCGCCAAGACGGATCGCGGGGTGGCGCAGCGACGTGCTGGTGCTCGGGCTCTACAGCAGCGGGGGAGAGGGGCCCGTTGTTCTGATCAGGCCGGACGAGCATCCGGCGGTGCGTCCAGGCGACCGATTGGGCTGAGAACGCTCGCGTGTCATACCCGCGTGCATTCTTCACCCCTGACTTGACAGCGGACGTCCAAGAGGGAAAGCCTCCCTTCCCTGTCGGGCCCTTCGGCCCCCCCCCACTCCATCAAGGCAGACGATTATGGGCAGCAACGGTTACAGACTGGACACGCTTTGCGTGCACGCCGGCCAGGAGCCGGACCCCACGACGAACGCCCGGGGCGTGCCCGTTCACCGCACCAGCTCCTATGTTTTCCGCGACACCGAGCACGCGGCCAACCTCTTTGGCCTCAAGGAACTCGGCAACATCTACACGCGGCTGATGAACCCGACGCAGGACGTGCTCGAGAAGCGCGCGGCGGCTCTCGAAGGCGGCGCGGCGGCGCTGGCTCTCGCCTCGGGCACCAGTGCGATTCACTATTCCGTTCTCAACATCTGCCAGGCGGGCGACGAGATCGTCTCGGCGAATGATCTGTACGGCGGCACGTACACGATGTTCGACAGCATCCACCCGCAACTCGGCATCAAGACCAACTTCGTCGATCCGACGAATCCCGAGAATTTCGCCAAGGCCATTACGAAGAAGACGAAGCTGATCTTCCTGGAGACCTGCGGCAATCCGGCGCTCAACGTGCCGGACTTCGACGCCATTGTGGACATCGCCAAGGCCCACGGCATTCCCGTCGTGTGCGACAACACGTTCGCCACGCCGGCGCTGTTCCGCCCGATCGATCACGGCGTGAACGTCGTCTGCCACTCGCTCACCAAGTGGATGGGCGGGCACGGCACGGCGCTGGGCGGCGTGGTGGTCGATGGCGCGAACTTCGACTGGACGAGCGAGAAGTTCCCGCTGTTCAACGAGCCCGACGGCTCGTATCACGGCCTGCGCTACGCGCACGACCTGGGCGACCTGAACCCGGTCTGCTTCATCCTGCGGATGCGCCTGGTGCCGTTGCGCAATCTGGGTGCCTGCATCTCGCCCGACAACGCCTGGATGGTGCTTCAGGGGCTGGAGACGCTTTCGCTGCGCATGGAGCGCCACTGCTCGAACGCGATGAAGGTCGCCGAGTACTTGCAGGGGCACAAGAGCGTGGAGTGGGTGAAGTACCCGGGCCTGAAGGATCACCCGACGCACGCCAACGCGAGCAAGTACCTCAAGGGTGGCTTTGGCGGCATGGTGGTGTTCGGCATCAAGGGGGGCGCCGAGGCAGGCTGCAAGTTCATCGAGAACCTGGAGCTGTTCAGCCATCTGGCGAACGTGGGCGATGCCAAGAGCCTGGCCATTCACCCGTACACGACGACGCACAGCCAGTTGAACCACGAGCAGAAGGTTGCCGGCGGGATTCTCCCCGAGCTTGTCCGCCTTTCCATCGGCATCGAAAACCCTGCCGATATCATCGCGGACATCGACCGGGCCCTGGCGGTGGCAACGAAGTAGTTGCCCGCGCTGCACCGGCTGGCGGAAAACGGATCACCGTTTTGCTCCGGCACCCTCAGCGGTGCCGGAGCACGACGCCGGCACACAGCGGCAGAGGCTCTCATGACCAGTAAACCGGTGATTCATCCTTCACACACGCAGTTCCTCGAGGTCGCCACACGCGAGGAGCCCTTCGTGCTGCAAAACGGCAGCCGTGTCGGGCCAGTCACTATCGCGTACAAGACCTACGGCACGCTCAACGCCTCGAAGACCAACGCGATCCTGATTTTCCATGCGCTGAGCGGCAGCCAGCACGTCACCGGCTTCGATCCCTATGGCGTGGGCCGCTTCTGGGGAGAGGAATGCCAGATTGGCTGGTGGAGTGACTTCGTTGGCCCGGGCAAGGCCATCGACACCGACAAGTTTTTCGTTCTGTGCTGCAACTATTTCGGCGGCTGCTATGGCTCGACGGGGCCGGCGGATATCAACCCAGAGACGGGCAAGCCGTATGGCCGCGAGTTCCCGTACCCCACCGTTTCGGACATCGTGGACACGCAGGTGCGTGTGCTCGACGCACTGGGGATCGAGACCCTGCTGGCGGCGATTGGCGGCTCGATGGGCGGTTTTGCGGCTTCGGACCTCGCGGTGCGCTATCCCACGCGCGTGCGCGGCGTCATCCCGATCGCGAGCGGACTGCGCGCCACCGTGCTCGCCAAGGCGCTGAACTTCGAGCAGATTTACGCCATCGCCGAGGACCGCCACTTCAACGGCGGCGACTACTATGAGGGCAAGGCGCCCTGGCGCGGTCTGCTGCTCGCCCGCATGATTTCGCACAAGACGTTCATCTCGCTCGACTATCTGGAGCGGCGCGCACGCGAAGTCATCATCCAGCCCACGGATATTCTGTCCGGGCACCTGCTCGAACACAAGGTCGAGTCCTACATGCTGCACCAGGGGCGCAAGTTCATCGAGCGCTTCGACGCGAACTCCTACCTGCGCATCATCACGGCATGGCAGAGCTTCGACCTGCCCAAGACCGTTGCCGACGGCGATGTCACGCGTGCGCTGTCCGCCTGCAAGGACCAGCGCTGGCTCGTCTTCAGCATCGACTCGGACGTGTGCTTCTACCCGCGCGAGCAGAAGGAAATCTCCGATGGTCTGAAGGCCAACGGAATCGAGCACTGGTACCTCACCGTGCATTCCGACAAGGGGCACGACTCGTTCCTGCTCGAACCCGAGTTGTTCAGCCCGCACATCGTCTTCATGCTCGCAGCGCTGGAACGCGAGTACTGCGCGTAACAACGGCGGCCGTCTTCATTCGGCGTTCCCTATTCTTTGCGGGGGTCGTGCTTCTCCCGCGTTCGCGTGCGCTATTTGGGAAACCAGAAACGCGGCGAGAACAACACGGCCACGGAGAAGATTTCCAGGCGTCCGAGCAGCATCGTCACGCTCAGCAGCCACTTCACCATTGGCGTCTGGGCGGCGAAGTTCGCGGCAGGGCCCACGCCCTCCAGCCCCGGGCCGATGTTGCTCATGCACGTGACAACGGCGCTCACTGATGTCAGGATGCTTTGGCCCGGAGAGAGCAGCGTCACGGCGGCCGACATCGCGGCGAGGATCATCACCCAGATCGCCGAGAACACCAGCACGCTCTCCACCGCGTGCGCCGGGATCACCTTGCCGCCGAGCTTCATGCTCTGCACCAGGTTCGGCCGCACTTCCACGCGAATCTTGTGAATCAGCACGCGAGCGAGCGTCAGTACGCGCACGAGTTTCAATCCGCCACTCGTTGAACCCGCGCACGCCCCCGTCACCATCAGGAACAACATCACAAGGCGCAGCACCGGCGGCCAGCCTTCATAGTCCACCGTGCCAAACCCCGTGGACGTGCCGACCGCAAAGAACATGAAGAGCGTGTCGCGGAGATTGAAGCCTCCGGGATTGCTCACGTAAGGCGTGGCAAGAGGATCCACGGGATTCGTGACGTTGGAGAAATAAATCAGAATCGCCGCGAGCGTTGCGCCGCCCGCCGTGACGGCCGCGTAGAGGCGGAACTCGGGATCGCGCCAGTAGGAGCTGAACTTTCCCTTCAACGCCTCCAGGTGCAGGGCGAAGTTCGTCCCCGACAGGAACATGAAGACGATGATGATCCATTCGGCGGCCGGGTTGTGGAAGGAGTACACGCTCTGGTTGCGCGTCGAGAATCCCCCGGTGGCAATCGTGGCGAGCGCGTGACACGTGGCATCGTACAGACTCATTCCGGCCAGCATCAGCATTATCGCTTCGGCGATGTTGAAGGCGAGGTAGAGTTTGAACAGCGTGATGGCCGTGTCGCGAATGCGCGGCGTGGTGGTCTCGTCGAACGGGCCGGGCACTTCGCGCTTGAACAGCGCCTTGCCGCCGACGCCGATCTCGGGTAGCACCACGACGAAGAGGACGACGATGCCGAGCCCGCCGATGAAGTGCGTCATCGCTCGCCAGAAGAGCAGCGCCCGCGCCTGTCCCTCGATGTCGATGAGAATCGTCGAGCCTGTCGTTGTCAGTCCCGACATGCTCTCGAAGTAGGCGTCGCACACACTGCCTGGCGTCATGCCGCCGAGCAGATACGGCAGTGCCCCGATCGCGGCGGCCAGCAACCAGGAAACTCCCACGATCGCCATCGTCTCGCGGCGATAGAGGTCGCCCTTTGCCTCGCGCCCCACCAGATAGAAGAGAGCCGAAATGCAACCGCCGATCGCCGCCGAGCCAAACAACGCTTCGAGCGTGTGTAGCTCCTGGTACCAAAGCGCCACCGGCACCGCCGTCAGAACCGAGGCACTGAAGAACGCGAGCAACAGGGCAAGATGACGGCAGACGAGACGGTAGTTCATCGGAAGGCGCAGGGAATTGCACGGGAATCGTAAAACAGGATAAGGTGAAACGGGGTTCGTGCAGGACCGCAATGGGCGAATTCAAGCGCGCCGCGGCACTGCTATAAAGGGATAGCCAGTCGCATGTTCGTGCGAAGGAAAAGCGGCGCCGCGTGTGCCGGGGCTTGTGCCACTGAGTGCCCTGTGCTGGCATCGCCTCATCACCTTGCCGACGGGAGCCCGCTGCCATGCCCTACGAACGCGTTGAGAAGAGTTTTCCCCGCTACACCAGCGACGATCTCCACTTTTTGACTTTCATGAGCCCGGCGTTGGGCGGGCGCGACAACGTGACGCTTTGGATTCCGCCGGGATACGAAGAGGCCGGCGACCTGCCGATGGCCGTTCTGCTGCACGGCGTTTACGGCTCGAACTGGTCGTGGGCGTTTAACGGCGGAGCGCACGTGGCGGCGCGCGAAATGGTGCAGAGCGGCGCGATCCGGCCGATGGCACTCGTCATGCCGTCGGATGGTCTTTACGGCGAGGGGAGCGGGTATTGCGCGCTCCCCGCGCGTGACTGCGAGCGGTGGATTGTCGATGACGTGATCGGCTGCGCGCGCGAGGAGTTTGCGTGCTTTGGCCCGCAGTCGCCGATTTTTCTCTCGGGCTTTTCGATGGGCGGGTTCGGCGCGTTGCGGCTGGGCGCAAAATACGCGGACCGTTTCCGG
>JASGMJ010000018.1 GCA_030156535.1 Candidatus Sumerlaeota bacterium | reverse complement strand
TTCGGCATCGAGGGGCAGGGGCTGGCGCGGCGTCGAACCGCCGGAACCGCCACCCGTGCCGCGGCGCTTGCGGCGGCGCTTGGTGCCTTGGGTATTGCCGTCACTTGTTGCTTTTGCCGCCATGTGTGGGGGCTCCTTCATTGGGGGGGCATGGGAGATCAGGCGTCGCGGTTCCAGGAACGGAATGGCCGCTTCCTGCTTCGCGTTGCCGATTGGTTTTTGGGTAGAATCGGGTGCGGGTAAAGAATACCCGCCAGGGTCTCAAAACAGAAGGCCTGTTGGATGACTCGTAATTGATGGGATGCTTCGGGAACAGCGAATGGGCGAGCGGCTTGGAGGTCGGTCGCCGATTATGTTACCAAGAAGGCAGCAAGGCTTGTGCCTGAATTGAACTCGCCTGCTCCCCACTGATCTTGACAGGAAGTGTGAAACGCCCTTCGCCGCTTCGGCAACTCGATTCTGCGTTGTTGGGCAAAAAACACGCATCATCAGGGGGGCGCAGGACGTCCTGATGGAAATCGGCTTGCCCGGCGCGAGAGCGGGGCGGAGTTCCGGGGCACCCCACTCCACTCACCCAAAGAGCCCGCTCATGCCTGTTCATGTCGTCAAACACCCGGTTGTGACGCACAAAATGTCGATTCTGCGCGACAAGGCGACGACCGTGCAACGTTTCCGGGAAGTCGTCTCGGAGATGACATTGCTCCTCAGCTACGAGGCGACGCGCGACCTGGACCTGCGCCCCTGCGTCGTGGAGACGCCGCTGATGCCGATGGATACTTTCACGCTGACGGGCGAGGACTTCGTGATCGCGCCGATTCTCCGCGCGGGGCTCGGCATGGTAAACGGAATGCTGAAGGTGTTCCCCGAGGCCAAGCTGGCGCACATCGGAATGCGGCGCGACGAGGAGACGGCGCTCCCGGCGACGTACTACGAGAACATCCCGTCGCCGCTCGGTGCTTCCACGGTGATTCTTGTGGATCCGATGCTGGCGACGGGGGGGAGTCTGAGTGCTGGTCTGCACCTGCTGAGAAGCAAGCGGCCCAAGGTGCTCAAGGCCATCTGTCTGATCGCGGCGCCGGAGGGGAAGGCGCGCATCGAACGCGATCACCCCGACGTGGACGTTTACGTTGGGGCGCTGGATGATCGGCTGAACGAGCGTTCGTACATCCTGCCGGGACTCGGCGATGCGGGCGACAGGATGTTCGGGACACTGTAGAAGGGAAGTGTTCGGTTCTCAGTTCTCGGTTTTCAGTTTTGCAATTCCGGCTGATTCGTTGTTTCTTGTTCTTTCTCCGTGGCTCCGTGGTGTACCAAGGAGACACGAAGCTCCTCCTCACGCCATCATCCCCGGGTTGTCGGCAGTGGGGCCGTAGACCTGCGGCAGAGCAATGTCGAGCATTCGCAGGTAAACGCCGAGCTGGGCGCGATGGTGGACAAGGTGGCTGAGTACAAAGCCGCGCAGGACGGCGATGCGTGGCATCTTGATCATGGTCTTGCCGTCGGACTCCATCGTCCAGGTGACGAACATCTTCTCGTCCGGTGTTGCGGCAATGGCCTTGCAGGCTGCCTCGATATTCTCGTCGAACTGGGCGACCAGTTCGGCCGGATTCGTTGCCTTGTAGGGAGTCCACTCCTCCCTGTTGAGAACAAAGACGTCCATCTGGCAGATGGTGGGAACCCAGCCGATGGAGTCGACGATGTGGGAGACGAGCGGGAGCATCTCCATGGACTTTTCGTGGGGACGGAAGTCGGCGCGGTCGAAGGGAACGAGGGCGAGCATCGCGCGGGTGCTTTGGGATTCGTGTTGCAGTTCCTGAGTCATGCCTTGGCCGATGGACATCGTGGATCTCCTGTCGTGAGGTTGGTATAAGTGCCTCCCCCCACGGATGACTTCTGATGCCCAAGGGCAATGCGTTTGACAAATGAATTTTGCGCGCTGGACTGCGGCGTGCGGCAGGTCAGCGCACCACCCAGCTGTTGCCGGAAATGGTCTCGAGATCGATGGGTTCGAGCTGGATGGCGTCGGCGACAACGAGTTTGCTCGTGTCGGTGACGTCGGTGGAGAGGACGACCTTGTCGTTGGCGTTGCCGGCGAACTTGAATTCTCCCAGCAGGTTCCACATGCCGCCATTGGCCTGCTGGTTGAGGCGCAGCGTTGTTGTGCCGGTGCTGTGGTGAATCGTGAAGGGAGTATCGGTGGCACGGTTGGTGGACTCGGGCCACCAGGCGTAGAGTTTGTAACGTCCGGCAACGGGGGCGATGCTGGAGAAGGTCGCGGTGCCGGCGCCCGTGTCGGCGAACTTGTAGCTGTAGGACGGACCCCACTTGTTGGGCTGCGAGCTGGCGACTGTCCAGTCCCCGGTGGTGCTGAAGCGCGCGTCCTCGTTGTCGATAATGAGCGATGTTTCCGTTCCGATGTCTCCGACAGTGACGGTGCCGATGTGCGCGCCCGAGTCGTTGTAAACATCGATGAGGTAGCTGCTGGGAGCGAAGTTCAGAGTGGCGTTGAAAAGCAGGCGGCCGTTGGCGCGCGTGGTTGTTTCGCCGATGAAGATGGAGTCGGCGTAGATACGGGCGCGGGTCGCGCGTGGGAAGTAAATCTCGATGGGGAACGGCGTGCCCGCAACGATGGGATTGAAGGAGTTGATGATGGCTTCGCCGTAGTTCGGGGGAAGGGGGTCCTCGTCGAAGGCGGCCCAGGAGATCGGGGAATTGGCATCGACGGCGAGCTGGAGTTCGCGAAGGGGCTCGCGGTCGAGCATCTCCATGTTCGTCAGACCGTCACGGTACATGAGTGCGGCGGCGGTGCCGGCGGCGCTGCCACTTGCCCATTCGATTGGATGCAGGCGATAGGTGGAGTTGGTCACGTAGGACTGTGCCATCGCTTTGCCCGAGGCCAGCAGGTTGCGCACGTTCGAGACGCCAATGGCGCGAAACGGAATATAGAATGGCGCGGGGAGGCTGAAGGAAGGGCTGATGCCGGTGGATATCAGGCTGGGGTGGATGTCCATCGGGTAGTTGCCGATGCCCACGGAATCATAGAAGCGATGCGACGTGCCGCCCGTATAGGTGGAGGCCGTGGTGCTGAACAGGGTGCGTTCGTTGATGCGGAAGTTTTCGAGGCCGGTGGCGCGGCGGATGCCACGCATGTAGGGCCACTTCGCGAGGCCCGACGACGTGCCCATCATGTTGTCGGGGTCGTCGCCCTTGAGGAAACGCGTGTCGCCGGAGAGTGCGTAGCGCTCCTTCATGTAGAAGTACCAGCCGATGGCGTGTTTCTCGGCGGCGGCGAACTCGCTGGCGTCGATCCCTCCCAGCCAATCGGTGGCGGCCTGCGCGGCGGCGGCGGCCGGAGGAAGAAAGATTGTGCCGTAGGGGTAGTCGTTCCCGGGGTACCAGTTCTGCATACTGACGTCGCCGGGAATGACCGAGTCGAATTGCCAGGGAGAGCCCGGGGAGTAAAGGCGGCGGTAGGTCCAGATGCGCTCCCACGTGTGCGAGCCCATCGAGTAGTAGGAAGATGACTGGGTGGCGTAATAGGTGTCGAAGTCGGGGAAGGGAGTCTTGAGGGATTCCTCGGCGTCCTCGGTGCTGGCGATGCCCATGCAGAAGGGGAAGACGTAGGCCTGGGTGCCGTCCTCGTCCATGTCGGGAGGATTGCCGGCTTCGTCGAAATACTCGGTGGTCAGCTCCCGGCCGACGGTGTAGTCGGCGCCCGAGAGAACGAGCACGTCGCCCGTCTCGGAGGCTTCGATGACCACAATGCCTTTCTGGGAGTCGCGTGGCGCGACGGTGTGGACTTCTTTGGTGTACTGCGCGGAATCGGCGGTCTGCCACCAGTCGAGCACTTCGGCCGACATCATGCCGTCGAAGGGAGCGCGCCCCGCCTTGGGAGTGCGCTGAACGAGCGTCAGCCCGGTAATGCGGCGCGCGGTGCCGAATTCGTCGGAAGCATCCTCGGTGGTGGCGTTCTTCACGACGGTGAGTTTGAGCACGGTGAGATTCGTGTACTCGGCCATCATCTGGTCGAGAATGTAGGCACCAGTGCGCGGATCGAAGGCCTCGCGGCTGACCCACGAGGTGCCATTGGGCGCCATGCCCGTCCCGGGTGCCTCAGCGGGAGGTTCCTTCATGCGATCGAGGAAATCGAGGTAATCGGCGGGATAGTACAGCGGCGGATTCTCGCGCATCAGGGCGCCGCCAGGATTGTGGTAGGGATTGTCGATGGCCGAGACGCCCTGGACGGTGGCCTGCCCGCCGAGCCAGTCGGTGGGCTCGATGAGCAGCACTTCGGCGTTGGGGTTGGTGCGGGCGGCGGCGAGAGCGGCGCCGCAGGCACTGAAGGAGCCCCCACTGACGACGATGTCCGCCTGGAGCGTTGCGCCAGGAGCGGGAGTCGCTCCGGCCAGAAGCCCGAGGGGAATGGCGAGAACGCAGGGAAGAGAATGAGTGCGCATGCTGGGCATTGGAAGAAGGTTGTGTCCTTTACTAAATCGCGTTATCTTTTGAGGACACTGGCAGAGCCCGGCACCGATGGCAAACGGGAAATCGGTTGTCTCTCCCCGGGGAGAGGGGTTCCCTGCCGCTTGGCCGGGGCGGGTCGCCCCGGAACTGACCAAGGAGTGCTGATGATGCTGGACCGGTTTCGTTTTCTGACCCTCGTGATGGGAATTCTTCTGGCTTGGGGGTGTGCCAAGTCTTCCGCCTCGGGCAGTGGACTTGCCCCTCGGACGGACTGGAGACTGGCGCCGGTGGCCGTGGCGGCGTCGCAGAACGCCGAACAACTCGCCGGACTGAGCGGGAAAAGCACGGTGGAGTGGCAGGTTTCCTATCCCGGCGATCCCTGGTTGGCGGTGCGGGTCCCCGACGGGCTGGAAGGTCCCGCAATGCTGACGTTCAGCTACCCCGAGCAACCGGTGAACGTGGCGGTTGAGGCGGCGTTCTCGCACGACAGCACGGACGGCAGCGACGGCACGTGGAAGGCGGCGGCGCCCAGGCAACTGGGCAAGCGGCTCGACAAGGTGGTGCTCAATCCCGCCGACGGGACCTGGCTGCGGGTGCGGATGCTGCGGCTGGACAAGTCGCTGCGTCCCGTGGAGTTCACGCTGACGAATGTGGGGCTGTACGAACTGAGCGAAACCGAACTCAACGATTACTGGGTCGTGCTGGGCGCGAGCATCCAGGCGCAGAGCATTCGCCAGGAAACGTTTCACGCCATGGTGGCCGAGCGCTATCCGGACTACGATCCCGTGATCTTCAACACGGCAGTCAGCGGATGGACGACGACAAACCTGCTGAACAAGCTGCCCGAGATTCTGGCGGACCATCCTCACGCCAGCTACTGTGTCATCCACATCGGCGGCAACAACGTCTCGGGCGGGCGCCCCTATCCCGGCGGCGCGGACAGGTTGCAAGGCGAGCTCGTGCAGATCCTCGAGATGATCCGGGCCGCAGGCAAGACACCGATTCTGTCGCGGCTGTCCTACCGGGCCTACAAGGAAGGAAACGGCCGTCCGGGCGTTCCGCCCGAGGAGAACGGCTCGGGGCCCTACGTGGAAAACATCTTCGATCCGCTGATCGCGCAGTATTGCCCGTTGTTCTATGACGAGACGACGGGGCGCGGCGTGGTGGATGCATACACATGGTTCAAGGAGCAGCCCGAGGAATTGTCGGGCGACGGCATCCACGTGAACAGCGATGGCGCACGGAGCTGGAACCGCTTGTGGGCCGAGCACGCCGGCGGGGTGATCTACGGGCGGGATTGAGTGTTTCCCGATGATACGTGCCCGAAGGCACGTCCCGGAAACCGCCCAGAACAGTGAAGGATGTGAGTGAGTGCCGAAGGGGTGCGGTCCTGCCTCCAAGAGGCAGGATCGCAGATCCCGGGACGGCGCATCAGCAACGCAGGGCGTGCAGCGTTGCCGACACGATGAGGTCGACCTGCTCGTCCGTGAAGCCGGGTCCAAGTGGGAGTGAGATCAGCCGTTCCTCAATCGACTCGAGGACCGGCAGGTGTGGCGGTTCCTCCCACAGGCCCGACGTGTGCGCGAAGCGATGCAGTGGCCGGTAGTGGATGCTGGTCTGGATGCCCTTCTCGCACAGGCGGTACATGAAGTCGTCGCGCTCGACGCCTTCGGGCAGGATGGCGGCGAGCAGGTGATGGCTGCTCACGCCGCGATCATGTCCGGTGAAGGGGAAGCGCATCTCGGGGCACTTGGCGGTAACGGCCTCGCGGACGCGTTCGGCAATGATGCCGCGGCGCTTGTTCGCTTCTCCCACTTTGCGGAGTTGCTCGCGCCCCATGGCGGCGATGACTTCGCACATGCGGAAATTGTGTCCGGCGACAAGGACGTCGTATTGCTCGAACTTGCGTTGGTGACGGGCGTAGGTGCCCTTCGTGATGCCGTGGTTGCGCATCTGGCGGCAGCGCTGGGCGATGGCCTGGTCGTTGGTCACAACCATGCCGCCCTCGCCGGTCGTCATGTTCTTGTTGCCGAAGAAGGAGAACACGCCGGCGTCGCCGAACGTGCCGAGGGTCTTGCCCTTGTGAGTCCCAAGCACCGCGTGGCAGGCGTCCTCGATGACGGAGATGCGCAGCTTGTGCGCGACGTCCATGATGCCATCCATGTCGGGCGCAAAGCCGCCATAGGGCATGGGGACAATGAGGCGTGTCTTGGGGCCCGCCTTTTCACGGAGATCCTTGGCGGAGAGCGTGAGATCATCTTCGCTGGTGATGTCGATCAGGATGGGCTTGGCGTTGCGGCGCAGAGCCACGTTCATAGCGGCGACGAATGTAAGGGCAGGCATGGCGACTTCGTCGCCGGGGCCTACGCCCACAGCATCGTAGGCCATCGCCAGACCATCGGTGGCGTTGGCCGTGGCAATACCGAACTTGGATCCGAGGGCCTCGGCGAATTCGTTCTCGAAAGCCTCGACCTCGGGGCCCATGGTGAGCCAGCCACGGCGGAGTACTCGCAGGACGGCTTCTTCCTCTTCGGGGCCGATCGTCAGAGTGGTAAAGGGAACTTTCCAGTTCATTTCGTTCTTCCTCCGGGCAATGCCCGCGCACGCCTCGCGCCGCCGATGGTCTACTCGGATCGCAAAGCCTCAATGGGGTCGAGCCGTGCAGCTTTCATGGAAGGATAGAGTCCGAAGACCAGGCCGACTCCTCCGGAGACAGCGGTGGCAATGATGACGGCCTTGATCGGGACGATCATTTCCCAGTTCGCGTACAGCTTGATCGAGTAGGCGAGTCCGTATCCCGTGCCCAGGCCCAGAATACCGCCCAGCAGGCTGATGATGAGCGATTCGATGACGAACTGCCCCAGGATGTCGTTGCGCGTGGCACCCAGGGCGCGGCGCACGCCGATCTCGCGGGTGCGCTGCGTTACGCTCGCCAGCATGATGTTCATGATCCCGATTCCACCGACCAGCAGGGAGATCGCGGCGACGAAGACCAGAACGTTGCCCAGAATGGAGGAGGTTTCCTGCTGCTGGCGGATCAACTCTTCGGGGACAAGGATCTCAAAGTCGCGGATGTCTTTGTGGCGGCGCAGGAGCAAACGCTCCACGAGATTGGACGTCTCGCGCAAATCGGCGGAGGCGGCAACTTTCAGAATGATCTCGTCGAGTTTGTCGGCCCGGGGGTCTTCCTGGGTGCCGAGGCGCTGATAGAGCGTGTCGAGCGGGATGTAGATGTTGCGATCAACGTTCCCGACCTTGATGACGGTTTCCCCGCCGGTGCGCCGGGGGGCGAGAACGCCGACCACGGTGTAGGACTGGCCGGCGATGCGCAGCTCGCCACCAATGGGGTCTTCCAGGGGGAAGGCGGTGCGGCGCACGTCCTCGCCGATGACGCAGACCTGATTGCGGGCGATCTGGTCCCACTCGGTGAGAAAGCGAGCCATGGCGACGCGGTAGCCGACGAGCCTTGGGAGATCTGCGGAAGTTCCGTAGATTTCCACGGGCAGGGTGCGGCCATCGGCAAAGGCCTTGGCGTCGCTCATCTTGAGGGGGGCGACGCCAACGATATCGGGAACGACTTCGCGCAGTGCCTGGACGTCGTCGCGGGTCAGGCCGTAGGGCGAGAGCTTCTGGGCCGCGATGCGCTCGGCCCCCTCAATCTCCAGGGCGCGGATGCGGATCGTGTTGGTGCCGAGGGCGGCGAGCTGGCGGTTGAGTTCTTCGGCGGCGCCTGCGCCAATGGCCGATGTGGCAATCACGGCGGCGATTCCGAAGATGACTCCCAGCATCGTGAGAAACGACCGCATCTTGTGCATGCGGATTTCAGTAACACCAATACGGATGGATTCGGCAAGATGCACGGCTTTTCCTCTCCGCACTTTTCTCGGCGGGAGGGGCGGGAGCCACAAGAGCAATCCGGCACCGGGGAGCGTATCGGGTGCATCTCCCGGCTCCCAGTTGCCAGTTTTTCGAGCTCTCAATTGGGTGGGGTGAGAGCTGCGAGCTCCAAGCAAGACATGGTACGCGGACTTGCCTCGGCCCATGTCGCCGCGATGCAGCCGGGAGGCTCTCTGAATCCGCGAGACGCGGCCAAGCGTATCGCCCCCGTGCCGCTTGACAGCCGAGTAGCTTGACAGCAAGGCGTCTGTTGCACGACAAGGATGGATAACCGTGCCGGTGTGAAGCAGCCGGTTAGTCTCGGTTCCGAAGAGCAGCAATGGACTCGGCAAGTGAAGCACGCCTGCGAGAAGCGATCCGCCGCTATTTTCGCGAATTGAAGCCACAGGAGGCCGATCTCGTCGCCGACGAGCTGATCCGCCGGGGCTCCATGGGGGAGTTGCTTGCGGCCATCGACCTGCCCGACCCCGGCTACAGTGACGATCAATATGCCTCGCTGCTGAATTACATTCGGCGCGAGGGTTTTGCCGCCTTCGTCTTCAAGATTCAAAGCGGCGTGACTCCCCCTCGGAGGCTGCGCAGGTCATCCGGAGAAGACGTCGCTTCCGGCGAGAGCAAATCGACGGTTTCCCCTCTGGAGGACGTTGTCCTCCTGAAGCGACGTGAGGCTGCGAAAGCTCCCGTCGTCCCCCGTGCCGGCTCGACGGGCAAGCCGTCCACTCCGGACAACCTCGCCGACACGTCCGGGACGGACATTGGACACGGCATTCGCCGCGTTCGCGCCAGCCTGCCTGAGATTGAGAAACCGGAAGAAGAGCAGAAATCCTCCAGCAGGAAGAGTGACACCGGCACCGGCGGGATGAGCGACACGGGCGGAAAGAAAATGTACGGCTTTGGATTCAGCAGGAAAGCGCTGACGCCAGCCGGAGCCTCCAGCGAGCAGGTCGCGAAACTCGGTTCGGCGGAATCCGATTCGTCGGCGAAAGCCACCGGTGCAAAGAAATCCAGCAGCGGCGAATGGAATGGAGTCGAACGGCGCTCGGGCAAGGAACGGCGTGTTGCCCCCGACAGGCGCGACAGCGTCGAAGTGATTTTCAAGAACAAACGCTATGGCAAGGACCGGCGTTCGGGCCAGGACCGCCGCAGGAAGAAGTGAGGCGCCTGCCTCAGGGCGGGGTGCTGGCCCTTCGCAGGCGGTCGCGCAGAGCCGCCCACTCTTCGGAGGCGGGGAGCTTCTCCATCCAGATTTCGGCGGCGCCGGAATCCTGCAACTCCCAAAGCACGGCATAGAGTTGCCCGGCGAATTCCACGGAATCGGCTGGCAGAACGTGGTCCGTTTCGCGTGGGTTCACCGTGCCCTCCGCCAAGAAAACGCGCCTTGCCGTTGTCGGTGCCTCGGCAAGCTGCTCGCGGCTGACTACTCTCAACGGAATGCGGGGCGCGTAGTGGCGGTCCATCAATCCGGGGGAGAGCAGCGGGCGCACCCGCCGCCCGGCGTTGATCTCGGGCTGCGGGACGTCCAGGCCGAGGACGCGCTCGATGGCATCCCTGCCGATGATGCCCGGGCGCAGAATGCGCGGCACATCGCCCGTGCAATCCACGACCGTGGATTCGATGCCCACCCGGCAACGCCCGCCGTCGAGCACAGCCGCCAGAGAGTCACCCAAACTGCTGAGAACATGTTCGGCGCAAACGGGGGAGAGCGTGCCGCTGGCGTTGGCGCTGGGGGCGGCGAGCGGAAGACCCGAGGCACGGAGCAGGGCCAACGCCACCGGGTGATCCGGTGCCCTCAGTCCAACGGTTGTGCCGTTGGCGAGCGCTGCGGGGGCGAGGCCATCGGCCGCCGGGACGACGAGCGTCAACGGCCCGGGCCAGAAATGCGCGGCAAGCAGTTCGGCGCCCCGGGGCCACTGCGCTGCCCAGCGGCGCGCGGCTTCGGCATCGGGCACGTGAACGATCAGGGGATTGTGCGACGGGCGCCCCTTGGCCTCGTAAACGCGGCGAATGGCCAGGGAGTTCGTGGCGTCGGCCCCCAGGCCATAGACGGTTTCCGTGGGGAAGGCAACGAGTTGGCCCTCGGCGAGATAAGCGGCCGC
The DNA here is from genome assembly GCA_030156535.1 of Candidatus Sumerlaeota bacterium. GTDB lineage: Bacteria > Sumerlaeota > Sumerlaeia > SLMS01 > JAHLLQ01 > JAHCAW01. The sequence goes on along the minus strand of JASGMJ010000018.1, from coordinate 131,460 downwards.
GCGCCGAATCCCTTCGTTGGTCGGTTCAAGGCGTTCGGGCAAGGCGTCCGGTTCCTCAGGTGGTAATGTGCTCGGGAGCCGGGGAAACGGCATCGAGCAGGGCCTTGCGCAGTTTCTCGCTCTGCGGCCCGGCTTCGAGACGGTTGTGCTCCCAGTCGGTGACGTAGAAGACGTCGACGATCTGGTAACTCTCGGTGGCGACGAGAGCCAGATGGATGTTGATGCGGAACTTGTCGAGCACCGACGTGATGGCGTACAGCAGGCCGGGGCGGTCGGGCGCGCGTACTTCGAGGAGCGTGTAGCCGTCGCCGGACTCGTCGTTTGAAATGTTGACCTGTGGCGGGCGGATTTCCAGGCGCGCGGGCGAGATGGGAGGGCGGTTGCGCGACATCTGGCTGACCCAGTCGATTTGCTTCCCCTGGCGGAGAGTCTCGTTCAGTTTGGCGAAGACGCGCTCCAGGGGTTCGCGGTCGCGCGGCTGCTGATTGTCCACGTCCTGAATCTGGAACACGTCGATGCACACGCCGTTGCGGGCGGTGAAGATTTGCGCGGAGAGAATGTTGAGCCGGCGCGATGCCAGGGCGCCGCACAGATTCGCGAACAAGCCGGGGGAGTCGCGAACGACGCAGTGCAGGAAGGCGTAATTCCTGCCGTCCATCGTTTCGAGGTCCCAGGCAATCTGGGTTTTGTCGTCGACGCGGCGTGCGAGCTTCAGATGGCGCGCCACGATGGGCGGAGGGGTCGTCTGGCGATAGCGGTCGGGGAGATCGGCGAGCAGGCTTTCCACGTGCTCGCGCAGCGCCTCCGGCGGTTCCGCTTCGTCGTTGTCGTCGTCGGCCTCCTGCTCGATGGAGTCGATGACGAGCTTCGAAAGTTCGTCGTGCGATGGTGTGTTGCGGTGGGGGCGGTCGTCCTTGCCGAGCAGGCAGTCCATCGTGCGCTCGAAGAGGGCGGCGAGCAGGGAGGCGCGCCAATCGTTCCATGATTCGCGGGAGACCGCGCGCAGGTCGCTGCACGTCAGCACGTAGAGCATGCGCAGGACTTCGGGGTCGGCGATGTCGCGGACGAGTTCGCGGGGGACGATGGGGTCGTCCGGATTGCGGCGCAGGGCGAGGTGGCTCATGCGCTGGTGGTGCAGGACGAGATCGTGAAGGATGCGGGTTTCCTTGCGCGTCAGGCCGAGGCGCTCGCAGATGCGCTGGACGATGTGGGCGCCGCGAATGACGTGGCTGCGCCCCTCGCCCTTGCCGATGTCGTGAACGAGGACGGCGAAGACGAGCAGGTCCCAGCGCAGGATTTCGCGTGCGACGCCGGAAGCGTGTCCGCGTTCGTGCCCGCTGCCGTCGCGAAAGAACTCGGTGGCGCACTCCACGGCGCGCAGCATGTGCTCATCCACCGTGAACTGGTGGTAGTGATCGATGCGCGGCAGATTGCGGACGGGGGCGAACTCGGGGATGTAGGCGTCCAGGAAATGCGCGTGGTGCATCAGGCGCAGCGTGCGCGCGGCCGTGCGGCGGTTGGAGAGAATGAAGAGAAAGCGGTCGCGATTGATGGCCGAGCGGCGAAAGCCCTCGTCAATGTCGGTGAGACGGCTCGTGACAAGGTCCAGCGTGAAGTCGTCGATGGAGTGATCGTACAGGGCCGATGCCGTGAACAACTGCATCATCCAGTACGAATCGCGTGTCACGGCGCTGGTCTCGGCGGGATCCACGCCGATCTGGTTGTCGCGAACCTGAAAAATTCCTTCCAGTCTGCGGGCGCGCAGGCGCGCCTTTCCCGTGACGCGCGGCTGCATTCGGCGGGCGCGAAACAGGCGCACAACCCGGCGCGCAATGCGGTCGACCACCGTGGCGTGCTGGTAGTACTTCCGCATGAGTTGTTCTTCGGGGAGCGTGTTGTCCCCGGTCTTGATGCCCATCGTGGGGGCGATGCGGATCTGGCGTTCGATGCTGAGGACGTCGGTTTTGCGACCGTCGAGGATGTGCAAGCTGTCGCGCAACTCCATCAGGAAGGAGAGCGAGCGGCGCAGCTGGCGTTCCTCGGTGGAGGTGAGCAGGCCATGAGCCGTCAGGGAGTGCAGTCCCTGGTCCCCGAAATTGATGAAGCCGAGCCAGCACAGAACGTGAATGTCGCGCAGGCCGCCGGGCGCTTCCTTCAGATGCGGTTCGAGCAGCAGGCACGTCTTGCCGAAGCGCTCGTGGCGCTCTTCCAGCCGCTTGATGATTTCCTCGGAGAGCGAGGTCTCGTACTTCAGGCCCACACGCACGCGCAGGCGTTCGCGCAGGCGCATGAAGAACTTATGGTTTCCCCAGATGGGGTGCATCGTGAAGAGCGACGTGGTGAGATCGAGGTCCTGGCCGATTTCCTCAACGGCCTGGTCGATGGACTTCACCGAGTACCCCAGATCGACGCGCAGGTTCCACAGGGGGTAGAGGAACGCCTTGATGAACTCCTCATCCCCGGGCGTGGGCTCCTCGTTGAGAACGAAGAGAATATCGATGTCGGAGTAGAGGTTGAGTTCGCGGCGCCCATAGCCGCCGACGGCGCACAGGGCCATGCGTTTGGCGGCGTCCGCGAAGGCGGGATTGGCGGCGACGACCGCGCGGGCGTGCCCCTGGAGGAGGCGGTCGATGTCCTCGCTGTACCTCAGAGAAACCGTCTTGCCCGAGCGCACGCGGTGATTGCGGCGCAGGCGGTTGCGCGCCTGTTCGAGTTCGGCTGCCAGCGGATCGTCCGCCCGTTCGGGATTGGGGGCCATGCGTGCTCTCCTCCGGGGACTTTCGGCAGGGGAGACCGGTGACGGCAAGGGACTTTCGTCGAGAGGCGTGCTTCGTGGTTTGTGGTTCGTGGCTCGAGATGGAATGCCCGTTCCCTTCCCCTCTGCTTCGCGCCACTTCCTTTCCGGTTGCCATTCTTGTCCGTTCCGGCCGCACGCTTGGCTCGTACAAGGAAGTGCTCCAATGGCATCCGGCCCCGACCTCCATCACGCGATCGAATCCTACGCCACGTGGCTGCGCGTGGAACGCAACCTGGCGCCCCGGACACGCAAGGCGTATGGCTACGACCTGACACGCTTCCAGGACTGGCTGAAGGAAACGCAGGCAAAGGACCGCATTCCCCTGCGTTCCATCACGGCCGGGCATCTTCATGCCTACCTCACCACGATGAAGGACACCCAGGGCTGCCAGGCCGCCACGCTCGGCCGCATCGTGGCGTCGCTCCGGGGATTCTTTCGCTATTGCATCGAGGAAAAGTGGTTGGAGGAAGATCCCGCGTGCGACCTGCACCGCCCTCGCCTGCCCAAAAAACTCCCCGTCTACCTGATCCGCGACGAACTGCGCCGTCTCTTCGAGGCGCCGGACCGCTCGACGGCGGCCGGGCGGCGGGACTTCGCCATTCTGGTGACGCTCGCCTATTGCGGCCTGCGGCTGCAGGAACTCGTGCGGCTCGACATCGCCGATCTCGATTTCGCCCGCGACACGATCCGCGTCTTTGGCAAGGGACGGAAGGAACGGCTCGTGCCACTGAACGCCTCCGCGAAGGAAGCGATCGTCGCCATGCTCCAGGACGAGGAGCGCGTGGTGGCCGACGGCGAGCGCGCCGTGTTTCTCAACGCCAAGGGGCGGCGTCTCACCGGCCGCGCCATCCAGTACTTCGTGGACAAGTACGTCGCCGCCGCAGGCATCAGCCGCGACGGCGTTTCGCCGCACAAGCTGCGGCACACATTCGCGACGCTGCTGTATGGCAGCCAGATCGAACTCGTGGACATCCAGGCGCTGATGGGGCACGCGTCGCTGGCGAGCACGCAAATCTACACGCACACTGACGCGGGCAGACTGCAAGGCGCGATCAACAGGCTGGAGATTCCGGACTGAACGGCGCCGTTGTTCGAGCTCGATCCAGCCCGCGACGGAACTGGGCACGGAGACCCCGCAATAGGCTTCACCCGCCAGCGCTCCCCAAAATAGGTGCGCCTTTTCCTTTTTCATTGGCCCCAAAGTTGCCTTTGCGTTTCCCGGCAGGCGCGAGTGAGAGTTCCGGCCTGACCGGTTACCCAAGCGAGGTATTGAAGAATGCCAACTTATCAGTATGTTTGCGATGCCTGTGGTAAGGAATTTGAAGTCCAGCAGAGGATGTCCGACGAACCGCTGACGGAGTGTCAGTGTGGCGAAAAGGGACACGTGCGCCGCCTCGTTGGCTCTGGCGCGGGCATTATTTTCAAGGGCAAGGGCTTCTACGAGACGGATTACAAGCGCAACGGCGCCTCCAAGAGCGAGTCGAAAGCAGAGTCCGCTCCCGCTGCCGCCCCGGCTTGCGGCTCGGGTGGCTGCTGCTCTTGCGATTAGGGCCCGGGCGCCAAGAGACGCCACCCTCATCAAGAGTCGTTTTCGTCTTCTCCCCCGGGATCCGTCGCGGATCGTGGGGGAGATTCGTTTGGAACAGCCATCGAGGAATCGTGGCTGGAAGCGCGTCCTCAAGGAAGTGGGTGATTGCCGAGGGGTGCGGTACTGCCTCGAAGAGGCAAGATCACAAAGCTCAGGGCGGAGGGATTGGGTCCCGTTGGGGCCATTTCAGGCCATACGATTTCCCGCTCCCGACGAGATGCTTTCCGGAAACGCCCGTGACAAGTTTCTTGCAGATGTTCCCAAACTGATAACCGAGAACCGAGTACCGAAGATTTCTCTTCCACTCCCCGGTTGACCCATCCCGGCCACGCGGGCGACCCCATCGCAACCTCTTGGCGCCGTTTCGGGCGCCTCATACGGCAGGGAGCCCCATTCATGCTCGACATTCGACTCGTTCGCGACAACCCCGATGCGGTGCGCGCCGGACTGCGCGCCAAAAAGTCCGATCCCGCGGCTGTTGACGCCCTTCTGGAAATGGATGCGGAGCGCCGCCGCCTGACCACCGAGACGGAAGAACTCAAGCGCCGCAAGAACGAGCTGTCCAAGGAAATCCCCGTAAAGGCCAAGGCGGGCGAGGACATCGAGCCCCTGAAGGCAGAATCGCGCGAGATCGGCGCGAAGATGGGCGAAGGCGAGGCTCGCCTGAAGGCCATCAATGCCGAGCAGAGCGACCTGCTCCTGCGCCTGCCCAACCTTCCGCACGAGTCAACCCCCCTCGGCACCAGCGAAGCCGACAACAAGATCGTGCGCACCTGGGGCGAGAAGCCCACCTTCGATTTTCAGCCCAAGACGCACTGGGATCTCGGCAAGGACCTCGGGATTCTCGACCTCGAACGCGGAGCGAAAATCTCCGGCAGCGGCTTTATCGTTCTCAAGGGAGCCGCTGCGCGGCTCGAACGCGCGCTCGCCGCCTGGATGCTCGACATCCACACGCGCCGCAATGGCTACACCGAGATCGCGCCGCCCTACCTTGTTTCACGCACCACGATGACGGGCACCGGCCAGCTTCCCAAGATGGAAGAGGACATGTACCACGTGACGGAAGAGGACATGTTCCTCATCCCGACCGCCGAGGTCCCCGTCACGAACCTGCACGCGGGCGAGATTCTCGACGCTTCTGCCGTCCCGACACGCTACGTCGCGCTCAGCCCCTGCTTCCGCCGCGAGGCGGGGAGCTATGGCAAGGAAGTGCGCGGCATCACCCGCATCCACCAGTTCAACAAGGTGGAGATGGTGCAGTTCACCGCGCCCGAAAAAAGCTATGAGGCGCACGAGGAATTGACGAGTCACGCCACCGGGCTGCTCGAAGCCCTGGGGCTGCACTACCGCGTGGCGCTGCTGTGCTCGGGCGACATCTCGTTCGCCGCGGCGAAGTGCTACGACCTCGAAGTGTGGGCGCCGGGCATGGGATTGTGGCTGGAAGTGAGCTCGTGCTCGAATTTCGAGGATTTCCAGGCACGCCGCGCCAACATCCGGTTCCGCCGTGAGGCGGGCGCCAAGCCCGAGTTCGTGCACACGCTCAACGGCAGCGGGCTCGCCCTGCCGCGCCTGCTGATCGCGCTGCTCGAAACGTACCAGCAGGCCGATGGCTCCATCGCGTTGCCCCCGGTGCTGCACGCGTGGGCGGGCACCGAGCGCATCGGGCCGTGAGCGATTTCGCGCCGCTGGCGGACTGGCGTCTCGTGCTCGTTTCGCCGCAGACGCCCGGGAACATCGGCGCCGCTGCGCGCGTGCTCCGAAACTTCGGCGGCTCGGACTTGTGGCTCGTGGCGCCGCGTTGCGACGCCGGGGCTGAGGACAAGGCCGTCCAGCTCGCCACGCGCCACGCGCAGGACGTTCTCGCCTCGCGGCACGAGTGCGCGACGCTCGACGAGGCGCTCGCCGGTTGTCACGCTTCCATCGCCCTGACCATGCAGTCGAGCGCCGACCGCCCCGTCGATTTCACGGGTTTCGTTCCCGCGCCTCTGCTCGCTTCGCGCACGGCGGGGGAGAAGTGGGCGCTCGTCTTTGGGCGGGAGGATCACGGCCTGAACAACGAGGAGTGCAGCCGCTGCACGTTTCGCTGGTCGATTCCCTCGAACCCGGAGTCGCCGTCGTTCAATCTCGCCCAGGCCATCGCCATTGCCCTTGCCGGGATTGCGGGCTGCGCCCCGCATGGGGAGGGCGCCGATGAGGAAGCCCCGGCGACGCAGGATGAAGTTGACGGTCTGATGGCCCACGTCGAACAAGTGCTCGTCGCGTCGGAGTACGAGCGCGGCGTGCCGATGGAACTCCCGCTGCGATTGATGCGGCGGGCGGCGAACAGGGCGCGGATGCGGACGAACGAAGTGCGGGCACTGCGCGGCGTTTGCCGCCGGGTGCTCAATGCCATCCTGGGGTTCGAGCGGCGCCCCTGAGACGCACGGGAACGGAAACCGATGCCGGACAGGAATCTTCTGAGCCAGACGGGACTCGTCGTCGTCGCCGCGGGAAACGGGCGGCGTTTCGGCGCGCGCAAGCAGTTCGTGCCGCTCGCGGGCCGGCCGCTGCTGGCGTGGTGTCTCGAAGCGTTCGACCAGCTCGCCGACTTGGGCGAGCGGATCGTTGTTCTCCCCGAGGGAGCCGAAAGCGAACCCGAATGGCTCTCCATCGCCGCGAGGTTGCACCATCCGGTGCGCGTCGTAGCGGGGGGCGCGGAGCGTGCGGATTCGGTGCGTGCCGGTATCGAGGCGCTGGGGCCCGGGTGCCTCTACGCAGCGGTGCACGATGGTGCGCGTCCGCTCGTCGATGCGGCGTGGCTGCTTCCCTGCGTGGAGCGTCTGGCCAGCGACGTGACGCTGGGCGCGGTCATCGTCGGGCGCTCGTCGACGGACACGCTCAAGCATTTCGATCCCGACAGCGGTCTGATTACCGGAACGGCCGACCGCACGCGCCTTGCCCGGGCGGAGACGCCACAGGTCTGCCGCTGCGGTGCGCTGATCAAGGCGCTCGCGCTCCCCGGCTCCAGCCGCCTGACGGACGAAGGCCAGGTGCTGGAGAATGCCGGGTGGAAGACAGCGCTTCACCTCATTGATGCCCGGAATCCCAAAGTGACTCTGCCGGAGGACATCGCCATCGCCGAAGCCCTTCTGCGCCGCCGGGAGGCATGTTCATGACCAGCAGCTCCGTCCCTGATTTTCGCGTTGGCCAGGGGTACGACGTGCATCGCTTTGCCGAAGGGCGCCGGCTGGTGCTCGGCGGCGTGGAGATTCCGCACGAACGCGGGCTCGACGGCCACAGCGACGCGGACGTGTTGCTGCACGCCGTCATGGACGCGCTGCTGGGTGCCGCCGGCATGGAGGACATCGGCCATTTGTTTCCGAACACAGAGGAACGCTGGCGGGGCGCCGACAGCCGCGCGCTGCTGCGCGAAGTGCACCGCCGCCTTGGCGATGCGCGCTGGCGCGTTGTGAACATCGACGTGGCGCTGATTGCGGAGGAACCTCGGATCGCCCCCCACATCCCGGCAATGAAGGGGAACATCGCGGCCGACTTGCTCACCGACGCCGACCGCATCGGCATCAAGGCGACAACGAACGAGACCATGGGGTTCGTCGGGCGCAGAGAGGGAATCGCGGCGCTTGCCGTTGCGCTGCTTGTGCGGGGCTGAAGGCTACAGCCCCTCGCTTTCAACCTCCACGGACTTGCCGGCAATCCACGACTGCTCGACCGCCTCGTTGACGAGGCACTGGCTCAGACCCATCTCGCCCGGCGCAATGGGGCGGGACGGATCGAGCACGCACAGCGCAAAGTGCTCGACCATGTGGAAGAAGTGGTTGGCGCCGGGAACTTCCACGGAATCGCTGTTCATTCCGTACTCCACGATCACCCGGGTCTTCTCCCAGCCGGGGATGAACGGGTGTCCCACGGTGATGCGGCCGCGGTTTCCTTCGATCTCGCAGAACTGGTGATTGTAGGTCGAAAGACTGCCGGAGATTTGCGCCAGGCGTCCGTGCCCGAAATCGAGCAGCACCACGGAAGTGCGATCGACTTCCTCGCGCGTGTTGCGATCGGCGTATGCCATGACGGAGTGGGGCTCGGCGTTGTAGATCATCCGGGCAAGATTCAGTCCGTAGCACGTCACATCATAGAGAGCCCCGCCGCCGAGCGTGGCCGACCACCGGTGGTTGACAGTATCCACGAGTTGCCCGCACAAGCCGGCGCGCACGATGCGCACGTCGCCGAGTTTTCCCTCGGCGACCGCCCCGCGCACGACGTCCCACTGGGGATGGTGGCGGTACATGAACGCTTCCATCAGGCGCACGTTGTTCTTCTTCGCGGCCTCGATCATGCGGCGCACGGCGGCGGAGTTGAGCGCCATGCTCTTCTCGCACAGCACATGCTTGCCCGCTTCGGCGGCCTTTACGGTCCATTCCTCGTGCAACCCGTTGGGGAGGCCGATGTAGACGGCGTCGATTTCCGGGTCCTCGATCAGTTCCTGATACGACCCATAGCTGCGTTTTGCCTGAACCTCGCGTGCCTTGAGTTGGGCTCCGGAGGCATCGCGCCCTGCCACCGCCGTCAGGTCGCAGTAGGCTGACCATCGCAGGCAGGGGCACACGGCGTGGGTTGCGATCTGGCCGCATCCGATGATGCCCCAACGGACGATGTTGGTGGGTTGTTCGCTGCTCATGAGCCCGAATCCTGACAGAAGATGGCGCCGGAGTCAGCCGGCGGTTTCCAGGCCGTGCTCCTCCAACCACTGGAGCAGGGCCTCGTGTCTTTCCTTCTCCTCCAGTTCGCCGAGGCGGGGAAGGGGAAAAAAGCGCTGGTCCGCCGGAGTGAACGGAAGCCCTTCCTCGTCAAACCCCTGTTCGAGCCATTGCAGCTCCCGGGCGATCTGCTGGGCGGTGGGGAGTTCGCGCGAATCGCTCAGTTGCAGATCGGTTCCCTCCCCCTCGCCGCGGCAATAGTCCAGCACGTCGTCGGCGATCTCAGTGACGGAGCCTGTCTCCGCGTCCAGGTACGACTGGAACCCGAACACTTCAAAGGCAGCGAAGGCTTGGGCGAGTTTCTCGCGGGTGATGGGAAGAGTGCGGTGTGTCATGGGGTAGCTCCGCTGGCAGGGGAGGCGGACGGAAAGAACTCCCGGGCGATAATTTCGGCGCAGACGCGGCTTCCTTCCGCGTTGAAATGGTTGATGTCAAAGAACATCGTGCCCGGGTCGCCGCCGCGTCGGCTGATTTCAGCGCCAAGAGGCTCGTACAAATCGAGCACCGGGATGCCAAGCTGCGCGGCGACCGTGCGAATGTCCTGCTGAATGGCCGTATGCCCGGGGTGTTGGGCGGCAAGTTCGGGCTCGTACTGAAAGCGATAGGGGAAAACGACGAGGCGCACGGTTGCGTCGTGCTCGCGGAAAAGCTCGACGAGTCCGGCAAGGTAGGCGCGGACAATGGCGAGCTGTTCTTCGCGGTGAGCCGGATCGTCCGCCAGCCGCCAGGCGCATTGCTGAATGTAGTCGTTCTTCTCCTCCGGCGTTTCCCCGTGTTCCTCGTCATTCCAAAGTTTCGGCAGGTTCACAATAGCGCTGTGAAAGCGCACCCACCAGATGAACCGATTCCATGCCGTTGGCTTCTGGGGGCGAGTGGCTGTGTCGCCCGGCGGGCCGTCAAGGCGGCTGGCGTTTGTCCAACTCAGGTCGTTCAGACAAATGCCCAGAAGAACTTCATCCGGCTGGAGTTCGGTCAATTCATGGGCATAGTAGTACTCTTCCTGCAAGTCGTAGCCAATGATGGCGGCATTGATCAGTTCGTGATCGGGGGCGAGAAAAGGGGCGAGGCGGGCGGGAATCGTCTCCTCGTCGGCAGTCGAAAAGCCAAAGAGGATGCTGTCACCGATCACGAGGACGCGCTTGCGGTCCGGCGTCGGAGTGTCGGGGAAATCGGCCCACCGCATTCCCCGTGCGTTCGTGGTTGCAGGCGCCCCCGCAACGAGTCCGCTCCAGTTTGGCTTCATGCGAAACCGGAGCAGGTAATCGGGATCGACCATTTCGGGCTCATAACGAAATCCCGCCGTTGCCAGCCCCAGGAAACCCTCGACGCCAGCGAAAAGCAGGCACGTCAGTCCTGTGGCGAGGAGAAGACCCACATGGCGGGGGCGTCCGGCCAGCCACTTCGCCCCATTCGTTCTCACCAAGAGGGCTTTGCCTACAAGTCCCGCAAGTCCCATCGCCAGACAAATGCCGGTGAAAAGGAAGGTGCGCCGGAAATAGTAAGGGGCCAACGGCTCTGCCCGGAACAACCCGATGGTCCAGGGATTCAGGAGCAGGGCCAGCGGCAACCCCAACAGCCAGGGAAGGCAGGCAGCGAGCGCGGCCACACGCGGGCCGAGATGCTTCTCTTTAGCAGTGGGGGAGTCGGGCAACGACATGGCGTCAGTTGCCGAGCGCGGCGGAGTCGAAGCAAGTGCAAAGCCTTCGCTTCCGCGCCTTACCGGACACTCGCCTTGCCCGCCGGGGCTGCCTTGCGGCCCGATGCCCTCCGCATCCGCAGGAGAACGCCATGAGTACACCCACCCGCAAGCCCGCTCCCGAAAACCCCGATTCCTTCCGCCGTCTCGTTGAAATCATGGACCGCCTGCTGGCGCCGGACGGCTGCCCCTGGGACCGCGAGCAAACCCACGCGACGCTCAAACCACACGTCGTAGAGGAAGCCTACGAAGTCTGCGAGGCGATCGACGACGGTGATCTCGACGAGTTATGCACCGAGCTCGGCGATCTCGGCCTTCAGATCGTCTTCCACGCCGCCCTCGCGCGCCGCGAAGGGCACTTCGACGTGGACGAGGTCTACCACCGAATCTGCGAGAAACTCATTCGCCGCCATCCCCACGTCTTCGCAGAGACGACCGCCGAAGATCCGGAAACGGTGCTCAAAAACTGGGAACGCATCAAGCGCGAGGAGCGCGCCGAGAAGACGCCCGAGAAGCCCCCCTCCGCGCTCGATGGCGTTCCCGTGGCGCTCCCCGGGCTTCAGCGCGCGCATCGCCTTCAGGGCAAGGCGGCCAAGGTTGGCTTCGACTGGGCCACCATCGGCCCGGTCTGGCAGAAGATTCACGAGGAGATCGACGAGTTGCGCGAGGAGCACGAGAAGCTCGACCGCGACAAAATCGAGGGGGAACTGGGAGACCTCTTTTTCGCCCTCGTGAATCTCGCCCGTTTTCTGAAGGTCGATCCCGAGCAGGCGCTTCAGCGGACAAATCGCAAGTTCATCCGCCGCTTCCACTACCTAGAAGAACGGGCGCGCGAACAAGGCCGTGCGCCCGATGAGATGACACTGGAGGAAATGGATGCCCTCTGGGAGGAATCGAAGAAGAAACTCCCCGAGCAGGGCGAAACGCTTATTTGACGAACTTGCTCGTCACTGGGTACTCGTAGCAAATGCCGTCCTTCGCGCGAAGGCCGGCGACAATCGGATAGGCGATCTGCAGCGCCAGCACGATTGGCATCAGCAGGAAGCCGATGCACACCATCGAGAGCACGCTTGTGATGATCCAAAGAATCAGCAGAGCGATCTGGAAAAACATCGAGTGCATGCCCGCCTGCTTCACGAACTCCGACTGGTCCTTCTTGATGGCCCAGATAATCAGAGGCGGAATGATTCCGAGAATCCCGAGCATGTGCGCCAGCATCCCCATCTGCTTGTCGTCTTCATTCAACTCACCCTCAAAGGGGTAGCTCTTCCCACCGAGATCGTTCATTGATATCTCTCCTTTTGCCATTCTTTCGCTTTTGCTAGCTTGCTGTGCCCTCACACATGGGAGACAATGCGGTTGAGCCGCAACACCATTCGTTCATGATTGGGGGCGGAACGATGTCGTTTCACCCTCTCCCCGGAGTTACACCATGCGTCTGACCGAGGCTCGAATCCGGGCCCTTTCCAAGCAAATCGCCAGGGAACTGATCGACCGCGGCGCCGTGGACAAAAAGGTCGGCGCCATGAATCTCTCCACCCTCGTGGCACAGGCCATGATCCACGACCAGCAGGTGGAGGAAGGCATCGAGGCGGAGGCACGCGAGCGGCTCCTGCGCTACCGCAACCTCCCGCCCGAGGGCTCGGGCGAGTACGAGGCGATGTTCATCAAGGCCAAGGAGGAGATCGCGGCGCGCAAGGGCTACCCCCTGTAGCCCGCAACACTTCTTGAATACCCCCGCCCCCCGGACGTAGTTGCACAAGACCATCCCGACCCGGAGTTGCCACATGGGCCTGTTCAGTTTCATCCGCACCGAATTGATCGACATCATCGAGTGGAACCAGACGAGCGAGAGCGACCTCATGGCGTGGCGCTTTCCCCGCCACGACAACGAGATCAAGAACGGCGCGAAGCTGATTGTCCGCGAAGGCCAGATGGCCGTCTTCGTCAACATGGGCAAGCTGTGCGACATCTTCGGCCCCGGAATGTACACGCTCAAGACCGAGAACCTCCCGCTGCTCAGCACCCTGATGGGGTGGAAGTACGGCTTCGATTCGCCCTTCAAGTGCGAGGTCTACTTCATCTCCACGCGCCGGTTTCTCGACCTCAAGTGGGGGACGGCCAACCCGATCATCATGCGCGACCGCGAGTTCGGCATGGTGCGCCTGCGGGCCTACGGCAGCTTTGCCATCCAGGTCTCCGACGGCGCGAAATTCCTTCGCGAAGTCCTCGCCACCGATCCACAGTTGCAGACCTACGAGATTGCCGGTCAGCTGCGCAACATCATCGTCACCCGCTTCAGCGACGCCGTCGCCAGCTCCGGCATTCCGGTGCTCGATTTGGCCGCAAATCTCGACGAGTTGAGCAAGGTCGGGCGCGAACGTATTACCAACGACCTGGGCGAGATGGGCATCTCCGTCCCCATTTTTCTGGTCGAGAACGTTTCGTTGCCCGAGAACGTGGAGCGTGCGCTCGACAAGCGCACGTCGATGGGCATCATCGGCGACATGAATCAATACATGCGCTTTCAAGCTGCGGAATCCATGGAGAAAGCCGCCGAGAATCCCGGGCAGGGCGCCGCCGGAATCGGGGTTGGGCTCGGGGCGGGAATGGCAATGGCCCAGCAGTTCGTCGGCGTCATGGCCCAGCCGGGCGCGGCCGCTCCGGCGGCTCCTGGTGCGCCGCCGCCACTTCCGCAGACGGCGCAGTGGTTTGCCGGCATCGGCGGCCAGTCGGCTGGTCCGCTCGACGCGGCAGCCTTGCAGGCGCAGGTCTCCGCGGGCAACGTCACGCGCGAGACGCTTGTCTGGCGCCAGGGGATGGCTGCCTGGACAAAGGCCGCCGACGTGCCGGAACTCGCGCCGCTCTTCGGTTCCGCTCCGCCACCGCTTCCGCCTCACTGATTATCCCACCATCGCACACCCAGGAGACATTATGTTCAGCACCATCGACCCCCGCGACCGCGAACTCGCGCGGCTCATCGTCAATTACTCCGTCAAGGCAGGCAAGAACGACCTCGTGATGATCGAGGCCGTCGGCGCCTCCACGCTTGGTCTTGCCGCCGCCTGCGCGGAGGAAGCCACGCGCGCCTCGGCCGCGCCGTACATCGTCTTCACCGATCCGCAGGTCCAGCGCAACTACCTGCTCAATGCCGGCGAGGATTCGATGAAGCGCCTTGCCGAGTTCGAACTGCTTCAGATGAAGAACACGACGTGCTACATTGGTCTGCGCGGCAGCGAAAACATCTACGAAACCGCCGACGTTCCCAAGCACCAACTCGACAACTTCATGCGCATCATTCGCCAGCCCGTGCATCTCGATGTGCGCGTCAACCACACGCGCTGGTGCGTGCTGCGTTACCCGAACCCTTCGATGGCCCAGCTCGCCGAGCGTTCCACCGCGGACTTCGCGGATTTCTACTACTCTGTCTGCCTGGTGGATTACGCCCGCATGGCCGTCAACGCCCAGGCGCTGAAGAAGGTGATGGAGCGCACCGACCGCGTTCGCCTCAAGAGCCCGGGCACCGACATCACGTTCTCGATCAAGGGCATTCCCGTCGTTCCCTGCTGCGGCTCGCACAACATCCCCGACGGCGAGTGCTTCACCGCACCCGTGAAGGGAACGATGAACGGCACCGTACAGTTCAACACGCCGACGGCCGAAAGTGGCACGCCCTACGACAACATCTTCCTGCGCTTCGAGAACGGACGCGTCGTGGAGTGCCGCGGTGCCAACGAACGCCAGACGAAGAAGCTCACCGAGGTGCTCGACCGCGACGAGGGCGCGCGTGCTGTTGGCGAATTCGCGATCGGATTCAACCCGCTGGTGATGACGCCGATGCGCGACATTCTCTTCGACGAGAAAATCTGCGGCAGCTTCCACATGGCTCTCGGCAACGCGTACAACGACGCCGACAACGGCAATCGTTCTTCGCTGCACTGGGACCTCGTGTGCATTCAGCGGCCCGATTACGGCGGCGGCGAAATCTGGTTCGACGACACGTTGATCCGCAAGGACGGCGAGTTTGTGATCGACGAGTTGAAGGGACTCAACCCGTCGGCGCTGACCTAACCCGGCCTTGTAAGGCCGCGCTCCTCCAGCAACATCGCGTGCAACCGGTCCGCCTCGACGCTCCAGGCGTGGCGGCGGGCCAGGGCACGCCGTGCGCCGTCGGCGGCGGGGTCGTTCTCCGCCAACGCGGCCCGTACGGCGGCGATCCATTCCTCGCCCGAAGTGGCAAGCCGCACGGCATCCGGATGATCGGATTCGCCCGCAATGCGCCGCACTTCCGGGAAATCGCGCGCCGCGATGGGGCGCCCCGAAGCGAGATACTCGTTCAGCTTCTCGGGGTACATGCCGCGCGTGAAGGCCATGTCGCGATGGGCGAGCAACAGGACGTCGGCGTGTCGGTAGAGCGCCGGGTACGCGGCGTACGGAACCTTGCCGAAGACGTGCACGCGCGGATGCGAGGCGAGAAAGCGGTCGAACGCCGCGTCGCCCGTGTGCTCCTTGTAGCCGAGAAAAACAAGGTGGGCTTCGGGCATTGCATCGGCCAGCGCCTGAAACCACGCTCCGTCCAGCCGCAGGTCCACCACGCCGCCGTAGACGAGGCGTGGACCGGCAATCGCGCGAAGGCGCTCGACGAACGGACGCGCGGCTTTCTGCTCCGTCCCTGATTTACAGGCGTCGAGAAAATCGTCGGCCACGGCATTCTGCAGCAACTCCACGCGGCGCGCGCGCGGGCGGCGCGCTTCGAGCTGGGGCATCGAGCTGCACAACGTCACGTCGCACTCGGTCAGGAGTTCGTTCTCCCATCGGCGCAACATCGCGCGCCGCGCGGGCGACAGGATCGGGCTCTCCGCAAGATCGTCGTACACGTGGAACAAATGCAGCGGCGGCTTCTTCCCCGCGTTGAGCGCACCGGCGGGCGACCAGATGCGCCCCATGTGCTCGCGGATGCATCCATGCCACGGCGCGCCGTACCAGATCGCGTCGGGGCGGCAGTCGCGTTCGGCGGCGCGCAGCCACGCATCGCGTGCCATGGTGCGGCTCGTCACGCGGCGCCACCATTCGCCCACGGCATTGGGCGGGGCGTGACGCACGGCGAAAGGCGGTACACGCGGAACGGTCTGGGCCATGAAGTCCAAGTTGGGATCGTGCCACTTCCTGCCGCAGCGAAGAAACGCGCGGGGAGGCTCGATGTAGACGACGCGCCATCCACGCCGCGCCAGCTCCCACGGGTGGTAGCGCGTCGAACCCACCACGCCATCAGTGCGCCATGGGCCCGCGCCGAACACCAGCAGGCAGGGAGGCAGCGTGCCTGTGCTCACGATTCGGTGCGCTCCGGTTCCGCCAGACTCTGCGCTGCGCGGGCCACGTCGAGGCGCAGCTTGCGCAGCGAGTTCCACTCGGGCTTGAGCAGTGGCTTCCACAGCAACGCCGTCACAATGCACGCGAACAGCGTTCCGCCGATCACGAGAGCCACGCGCATCCAGAACGACTGCGTCGTCATCAATCCCGGCACGGCGTGCAGCGTTGACAGCGGCAGCGCCAACGCGAGCCCATACACCACGGTTCGCATTACCGAGCGCCACAACTCGCGCCCGAAGAGGAGACGCAGGTCAACGATGCCGATCATCACGGCCGAACGCACAATCCCCACCACCGTCGTCGCCAGTGCGATCCCCAGCAGACCCGCATGCTTGACGAACACATAATCGAGCACCCCATTGAGCAGCGTCGTGGCGAGCACGATCCAGACAATCCACCACGGGCGCCGCGCCGCGAGTCCCGCGCCGAGCAGCAACACCGTCATTGCGCGGAATGGCACGCCGGGCGCATAGCCGCGCATCGCCGTCCCGCAAAGTTCGACGCCGTCCAACGTGAACGCCCCGCGTTGCAGCAGAATGCCGATCGCCGGTTCCGCAACGCCCGCCATCAGCACAGCCGCAGGCATCCCCGCGAACAGCATGATCCGCACGCCGAGCGTCATTGTGTGCCGGAACTCCACCATCTGCCCCGCCTTGTGAAAGCGGCTCAGGCGCGTGAAGAGCGGCGCGGCCAGCGCAGCGCCCAGCAGGCCGGCGGGCAGCGTCACCAGCTTGTCCGCATACGTCAGCGCTGCCACTGCGCCTTGCTCGGTCATCGTCGCGAACGCACGATCGACCAACAAGTTGAAGCCCGTTGCAATGCCCAGTGCGGCCGCAGGCCAGAACATCGCCTGCACCGCGTCGAGATCGCGCAGATCGACGAGGGGACGCACCTTGCGCAACGCGCCGCGCAACACAGGCCAATGCACCGCGAGCTGCAGCCACTCGGCCAGGAAGATCGCGAGCAGCAGGCTCATGATCCCAAGCCGCGCACTCAAAAAATAAACACACGCGCAGATGATTCCGTTGTAAAGGAGCGCATTGCTCGACGCCGTCACGTGCAGGCCGCGTGCATTCACCAGCCCCACGTAGAAACCGGAGAGCGAGCCGCCGAGCATTGCCAGCGCCCCCACCGCCGCAGCCACAATCAGCGTGCGCGTTGGCACGTCGGCTTCGCCCACGGCCAGCAGCGGCGCCCACAAAATTGCCGACGCCGCGAGCACCAGCGACAACGGACCCAGCACCCGCACCACGCGCCGCGTTCCGGCCTCCATCAGTCCGGCGAACCGCGTGTCCTTCAGCGCGGACGCCACCGGCACCACGGCGCGCGACAACCCGCCGCCGGTGCCCACCACGATGGCCAGCGGCAGTGCAAGCCCAAGGTACAGGGCGTCGAGATCGCCGCTGACGCCGAACGCATTCGCGATCAGCATCTCGCGCAACAGGCCCAGCGCCCGCGATGCCAGACCCGCCACGAGCACGCCCCCCGCCGCCCAGCGCAACGTGGGCAGCGCGCGCTGCGCCAGCCCGCCGGACCTCCCGCTTCCGTTTTCCTCTTTCGCTTTCGGGGCCATTGCCTACCTTCGTGAACGGGTTGGAGAACCGGTTGGAGATGCGTCGCGCGAATCCTTCCAGAGCTGTGTCACCCGCGCGCGCGTTTCCGCGAAAAGTTCCGCGTCGTTGCCGAGGGCGCTCGCCAGCATCTCGACGCGTTCCGCGCCTGCGGCGCCCGCGCGCTCGGCAAAGGCTGTGCGCGTGCAGAGCACCAGGTCGGCATCCATCAGGACGTGCTTCTCCTTGCGCGCCGCCCCGTCCCCCGTTCGTTCCCGCAGGGCACGGCGGGATTGATCCAGCACAACGGCGAAGGCGGCGGGCTGGGGAAAGCGCACCAGCGACGGAAACTCGAACGATTGCAGGAGCAGGCAGTCCGCGCGGTCGAACCCTGCCTCGCGCAGCAGTTCCCCGGCCTGCGGACGCGAAGACGCCTCGCAGGCGTTCCACGCGGCATAGCCGTCGAACGGCCAGTGCGGACGCACGGGGAACCACGTGCGCGGCACAAAGGCGAACAGGTTTTCACTCTGCCAGACGCCCAGGGG
Source organism: Candidatus Sumerlaeota bacterium (assembly GCA_030156535.1). Lineage (GTDB taxonomy): Bacteria > Sumerlaeota > Sumerlaeia > SLMS01 > JAHLLQ01 > JAHCAW01. The sequence continues at coordinate 113,163 of JASGMJ010000018.1, read as the reverse complement.
ATACTTGCGGGCCAAGCTGCGCTCGAAACGCCTTCTCCGCGCCCGTGTGATGCCATCCCACGGCGACGCCGGCGGATAGACCAGCGCCACGCGGTTGCCCCGCGCCGCCAGCCATTGCCCAAAGCGCCGGAGCGGAAACCGCCCCCGTTCCTCCTCCCGCGCCACCGGCATCAGCACCCATTTCATTGAGTCGTTGTCCTCAATCGCCCTGGCAATGCTCTCAGACATCGATCCAGGCCACGAGCAGCAGGCCGATACTGATCACTCCGTTGGCCGTGAAGAACGCCGCGTTGATCCGCGAAAGATCGCCGGGCTTTACCAGTGTGTGCTCGTACACCATCACGCCTCCCGCCACCGCCACGGCCAGCAGAAACGGCACGCCCAGCGGCGGGCTCCCCGCCCACCATGCCAACAAAAACATTCCCAGCGCCCCCGCGTGCAGCCGCCGCGCCCACACCAGAGCGCCTTCGATTCCCACCCGTTTCGGCAGCGAAAACAGCCCGGGCTCGCGGCGGTCCGACTCGTAATCCTGGCACGAGTACAGCACGTCGAATCCCGCCACCCACAACGTCACCCCCGTCCCCAGCAGCAGCGGGAACATCGCCAGCTCCCCGGTCACCGCGATCCATGCCCCCACCGGCGCCAACCCCAGCGCCACGCCCAGCACAACGTGCGACAAGTGCGTCACCCGCTTTGTCAGGCTGTAGCCCAGCAGCACCACCAGACACGGCGTCGCCAGCAGCAGGCACGTGTAGTTCAGCACCGCGGCGGCGAGATAGAAGAGCGGCACGCTGACGAACATCACGCCCCACGCAAAGCCCAGGGAAAGCTCGCCCGTCACCAGCGCCCGCCCCCGCGTGCGCGGATTGCGTGCATCGAATTCGCGGTCCACGATGCGGTTGAAACACATCGCCGCCGTGCGCGCTGCCACGACGGCCACCACGATCCAGAACAGCGTGCCAACCCCCGGCACGCCCCACGCCGCCACCAGCATGGAAATCAGGGCAAACGGCAGCGCAAAGACCGAGTGCGAGAACTTGATCATTTCGAGGAAGGTGCGGGTTCGGCGCAGAAGGGACATCCCGGGACTCTCGGCGGGGAGGAATGGCCAGAGCATGAGGGGGTGAACCGGACGAGCGCAACGGGCGAAAGTGCCGGGAGGCGGCTTGAACAGCCCCTCCGCCTTCCCGTTGCCTCCATACATCGCCCACGGGCACGATGCCGCCGCATTCCCATGTCCCCGTCCGAGCTCGCCGCCATGACCGACGATCTGTTCAGTACCCCCGAGGCCCGCGCCGCCCAACTCCGCGAGGAGATCCAGCACCACAACGACCTCTACTACCAGAAGGCCGCGCCGGAAATCTCCGACCGCGAATTCGACGCCCTGCTCGCGGAACTCGTGGAACTCGAAGAACGCTATCCCGACCTGCGCACTCCCGACTCGCCCACCCAGCGCCCCGGTGGCGCCCCCCAGCAGGGCTTCACCACCGTCACCCACGCCCTCCCGATGCTCTCGATCCAGAACACCTACAACGCCGAGGAGTTGCGCGAGTGGGACGCCCGCAACCGCAAGAGCCTTGGGCTCGGCGCGGGCGACACCATCGAGTACGTCGTCGAACTCAAGATCGACGGCGTGGCCGTGAACCTGCGCTACGAGGACGGCCGTTTCGTTCTCGGTGCCACGCGCGGCGACGGCCGTCAGGGCGACGACATTACCCGCAACCTGCGCACGATTGCCGACATCCCCGGCCGGATCGACGTCCCCGGGGCGGCTCGCGTTCTCGAAGTGCGCGGCGAAGTCTACTTCCAGCGCGCCGACTTCGAGGCGCTCAACGAGAAGCGCGCCGCCGCTGGCGACGAGCCGTTCGCCAACCCACGCAACACCGCCGCGGGCACGCTCAAGCTGCTCGACCCCTCCACCGTCGCCGCGCGTCCCCTTCGGATGTTCGCCTACGCGGTGGGGGAGAGCGACTACCCGCTCCCCGCCACGCACTTCGAGTTCCTTGATGCCCTCGACGCCCTCGGCTTCGCCGTGAACAAGGAACGACGGTTGTGCGCCTCCATCGACGAGGTGATCGCCTGCACCGACGAATGGGAGGAGAAGCGGCGCGCGCTGCCCTACGACACCGATGGCCTCGTCGTGAAGGTGAACCGGCGCGACTGGCAGGCTGAACTCGGCGCCACCGCGAAAGCCCCGCGTGCCCTCGTCGCCTACAAGTTCAGCGCCGAGCAGGGACAGTCGCGCCTGAGCGCCGTCGAATGGAACGTGGGCCGCACGGGCGTCGTCACCCCCGTGGCCATCATGGAACCCGTGCGCCTGGCGGGCACGACGGTGCGCCGGGCAACGCTGCACAACATGGACGAGTTGGAGTATCTGGGCGTGCGCGTCGGCGATTCCGTTCTCGTGGAAAAGGGCGGCGACATCATCCCCAAGGTCGTCCGCGTCGTCGAGAGTTTGCGCACTGGTGAAGAAACGGAAATCGCTGTTCCGGCCGAGTGTCCGTCGTGCGGCTCCGTGCTCGAACGCAAGCCGCTCGACCCTGACGAAATCGAACGCCGCCACCGCGAAATCGCGCGCCGCGAAGAGAAGGACGACCTCGACGAGCGTACCCGCTTCCGCCTGACCCGCACGCTCGAACCGCATCTCGTGTGCGCGAACGCGGCCTGTCCCGCCCAGGTGATCGAGCGCATTCGCCACTTCGCGGCACGCAACGCGATGGACATCGACGGCCTTGCCGAGAAGACGATCGAGAAGCTCACCGATGCAGGGCTCGTCACCACCATCGCGGATCTCTATGCCTTGCGCAAGGACGCCCTCCTTGAACTCGAAGGCTTCAAGGAGAAATCCGCGCAGAACCTGATCGACGGCATTGAAGCGAGCAAGACGCGCAGCCTCGCGCGCTTTCTCTTTGGACTCGGCATCCGCCACGTCGGCGAGACCGGCGCCCGCGACATCGCGCGCGCGTTCGGAACGCTCGATGCTGTGCTCGCCGCCGACGCCGCAGCGCTGACAAACGTCGATGGCGTCGGCGATGTCGTTGCCGCTTCCATCGTCGAGTTCCTCGCTCACCCGGAGAACCGCGCGCTCATCGCGCGCCTGCGCGAGCTGGGCGTCGAGCCACCCCCCGACGAGTCCGCCGCCGAACGCGAGGCACACCGTGACGAAACCTTCGACGGCCGCATCTTTGTCCTCACCGGTGAGCTCGATGCAATGACCCGCACGGAAGCCAAGGCCGAGATCGAAAAACGCGGCGGCAAGGTGACCGGGAGCGTCTCGAAGAAGACCGGTGTCGTCGTCGCAGGCGAGAACGCAGGGAGCAAACTGGCCAAGGCGCGCGAACTCGGCGTCGAAACGTGGGACGAGGCGCAATTCCTTGCCGCGCTGGAAAGGCGTTTGGCGTGAGTGACTGCCTGCCCAAAGCGGACTCGGAAGCGGCCGAGCGGCCTCGGCTGTCCCTCGGTCCTCTGGTGGATATTCTTCTCCCCACGCTCGTGTGGCTTGTCCACACGGTTGTCTTCGTGCGCGGTGGCGGAGCGACCCGTGCCAATGACGGATTGTGGCAATTGCTTCCCCGCGAGGCGCTGCTCGAACAACCGTTCAAGAGTCTCTTTCTCCTGCACGCCCAGCCCCCGGTCCTGAACACCCTCTTCGCTTTGCTCCTGCACATCGAACGCGGTTTCGGGGTGCCATTACAGCAGTCGGCCACGCTGGTGTTTCACGGTGTCGCGCTGCTGTCCTGCATCCTTTGGTTCGGACTCGCACGCAGGCTCACCGGGCACGTTTCCGTGGCGTTTCTTGTATTGGTTCTGATGGTCACAAATCCTGCCTTTCCGCTTTTTCAGGGGGAGTTCTTCTACCCCCACCTGCTGTTGCTTTTTGCAGCGGTTTACTTCTGGGCGGCTTATCTGTGGGCTTGCCGGCCCACCCGATGGAGGCTGGCGTTCCTTCTGGCAGGCTTGGGCTTGATGGTGCAGACGCGCAGTCTTTGGCACCCTGTGACGGTGATACTGCCGCTAGCCTGCGTTGCCTGGGCCACGCTTGACAGGAGGGAGGGATGGCGCCGGGTGGCACGGCGTGTGGGTGCGGGACTGATGGTCTTCGGCCTGCTCGTCGGCCCCTGGATGGTCAAGAACGCCGTCATCTTCGGTTCGCCGGGCTTTTCCTCCTGGCTTGGATACAACCTCGAAGCGAAGCCGGAGGGGGCGCCGGCATGGGCAGGGCGCACCCGCATTTCAGAGTTCATCCATACAGGCCAGTACGATGAGGCCCTCGTTGCCGCCTACTATACGCCCGAGCGCCTCGAATGGCTGCAGCACCAGGCCGTCACCGGTCCCGTCGACAAGCTCGCCCCCATTCAGCACGAAATGCTCAAGCGGAACATGAACCATCTGGCGATTCCGGCGTTGAACCGCCAGGATGTCCGGGACCTTGTCGACCATTATCGTTCCAACCCTGATCTCTATCTGCAACGCTGCGTGTCGCACTTGGTGAAGTTCGATCTGCCCTGTTATGCTCAGCCTTGGGGCCGTCCCCTTTGCGAGCCGTTCTTCCCCTTCGGCACTCCATGGCGGGATGTCCATGCGATCGTCTATCATGGCCGCTGGTTCGGACACATCTTCCGTGCGGTATGCCATTGTCCCAGCTTCTTTCTGATGGCTCTTTTGCCTCTCGCTCTGTTCACGGGACTGGCGGGGTTTGTGCTCCGCCCGGCCGATCCCCGGTGGTTCACTGCGGGGCTGATGGCCCTCTGCTACCTCTGGTTGCTCGCGATGGCCGTCTTCGTTGACGGCTTCGAATCCTGCCGGATGCGGTGGCATCTCGAGCCCGCCTACTTGATCCTTCTCGCCATGGTTCTCGTTCCCACTTGCAAGAAGCTGCGAAACTGGCTGCGGCCACGCCTCTAGCTTCCCCCTTGCCCACGCCGCCCCACGCGCCATCCCCTATTTCGCACGCCTTCCAACGCCGCCAACGGAGCAGTCCATGGATCCCCAGCGTCTCTACGCCATCGAGCGTCCGCATCCCAAGTTGCTGACGCTCTACTTTCTTCGTTCCATCATACTGCCACCGTTCACGCTGCTCGGCCTGCCGATGCTCTATTTCCGCTACCACACAATGCGCTACAAGTTCGACGACGAGGGAATCTCCATGAGTTGGGGAATCCTGTTTCGCAAGCAGGTCAACCTCACCTACCGGCGCATCCAGGACATCCACCTGACCTCCGGGCTGCTCCAGCGCTGGTTGGGCCTGGCCGACATTCACATCCAGACGGCGTCGGGGTCGGCTCAGGCGGAAATGACTATCGAGGGAATTCTCGAATTCGAGGAGCTGCGCGATTTTCTCTACACGCGGATGCGCGGCGCGCAGGACGGCTTCCAGCGTTCGGGCTCGACCGCGCAGGCCCCGGTGCCCGCCGCCTCAGGGGCCGTCGCTGCCGACGGTGAACTCGTTCAGGCACTGCACGATATTCGCGCGGAACTCTACTACGCCCGCCAGGCTCTCGAACGCCGCGGCGGCGGGGAGGGATGACCGTGTACAGTTTCCTCAAGCAGATCGCCCTGAAGTTCATCAAGGTGCCGCCCGAGCCCACCGACCCCCTGGGGGGCGAGGGAACGCTGCTCGTCTTTCGTGCTTCGCCCAACTACTTCAAGTACAAGTTCTATCTCTGGGTGATCGGCTCGGCGATTATCGGAATCACTCTGTTTGGCGTCGCGACCGCGCTGCTCGTGGGCGGTGGCGTTGCGATGTCCGAGGGAAATGGCGTTCTCGCGTTTCTTCTCTGGGTGCTTGCTCTCCTTCTGCTCGTGCTCATCATCGTCAATCTTCTCGTCACCTACACGACGATGCGGATGGACTACGAGTTGCGCTGGTACAAGGTGACAGACCGCAGTCTGCGCATCCGCGAGGGCATCTGGCACGTACGCGAAATGACGATGACCTTCGACAACATCCAGAACATTTCGGTGACGCAGGGGCCGCTTCAGCGGATGCTGAAGATCGCCGACGTGAAGGTGCAGACCGCCGGTGGCGGCGGTGTCGTTGTCGATCATCAGGGCCAGCAGATGGAGGTGTTCAACATGCACCTCGGCTACTTTCGCGGAGTTGACAATGCCGAGGAAATCGTCCGCATCATGAACGAGCGCCTGCGCAAGGTGCGCGGCTCGGGGCTGGGCGATCACGACGACGAAGCCGATCAGCCCGAGGCGCCGATGACGGCGGCGGCTTCCAGCGCCGAGCTCGTTGCTGCGGCACGGGCCCTGCTTGATGAAGCGCGCGCCTTCCGCTCGGCCGCCGAGGCCCTTCGCTGAAACGCTGAAACTCCCGGGGGGAACGATGACCTTGCCGCTCGAAAACTACTACGACAACATTGCCATGATTCACGGTGTCTCGGGGCTCTTTGGCAAACTCACGCTCGGCGCCATTCTCGGTGCCGTCGCCACGGGCAATCGCAAACCGGGACAGCAACTGCTCTCGCTCATTCTCGGCGTACAGTTCCTCGTCGCCGGTTATCTCGCTGTCTCCGTTTCCACTTCGGAAACCTTTGCAGGTTACGCCGGCAAGGCCGCGCTGCCGATTGGCGGCGTCAGTATCATCGCCGGGCTGGCGATGCTCCTGACGCTGTTCTACCCCGAGGGCGAATGGCGTCCCACGAACTCTGCTGCATGGCGCCGGTGGGCGGGCTGGATCCTGATTTTCGCGGGCTTTCTCTACCCCTTCTTCACCAAGGGGTGGATCCGGCCGATCTTCTTTGCGCCCGTTGGAGTCATCCCGCATCCCGGGCTGTTGATTGGCGGTGCCCTGGCGTGGATGGGAATGCCCGACACCAATCGTCTGGCCGCCTGGACGCTCGGCATCGCGGCACTTGCCGTCGGGGCCATCGACGTGTTCGGCGCAGGGATCAACTCCTCGCTGCTGCTTCTTGCGATTGGGTGCCTGGTTGTTGTGGAGCTGGTCCGCTCGATGATCGGAGCCGGAGGCATCGCCGCCGACGACACTCCGCGCGTGGACCGCGTCCGCCGCGAGAAAACACGCGAAGTGATTAAGGAAAAAACCAAGCCCCAAGGCAAAACGTGGAAGCTGAAGGGGTAGTTTCTTGTTCTCAGTTTTCAGTTTTCGGCGGGGGAGCTCGCAAAGCTCGAATCGCCGGTGATTTGCCGGACACGGGCACAGAACCGAAAACTGACAACTGAAAACCGAGAACTGAAAACAGGCAACTCCCTCAATACATCATCCAGTCATTCACGCCGACGGTCCCTTCCACCAGAAACCCCTGCATCTCCACGGGTGCTCGGCCGTCCGGTGTCACGGTAAACGTGGCATTCGGGCTGGGCATCGCGCTGAGCAGCAACTCGATCCGCGTGTCGGACCACGACGTTGGCACGGCAGGGCTTCCGTTGACCGCCACGCTCCCGCTACCCTGCGTGGCGCCGAACTTGTAGCCACGCACCTGCACGGTGTAATCCGTGGACTTAGCCGCGGGCGGAAAAATGCGGACACTCGAAATTGCAGGCACGGCAATCGAGAAACCGGCCACGGCACGCGTCAGGTCGTCGCTGCTCATCACGCCGTCGGGGCCGTAGCTGACGATGGTGTACTGATTGAAATCGTCGAGGTAGCCGGTGAGTTCGATGTCCTCCGACTGCGGATCAATCAGACCGAGCGGCGAGTAGAAAAAATACGGTGTTCCCCACGGATCCAGCGGCGTACCCTCGTCGTAGATGCTGTCCGGGCCATCGATGCGCGAGGACTGGTAGCTGGCGTACGGCCCCTGCCACGCCAGCCCCGGCGGGCGGTTCACCAAATCCAGCCGCGGCGGATTGCGAAAGCGCCCCGTTGCCGGCGAGATCACCAGCGCCCCGCCTTCGTCGTTGATGAAGTCGAACGTGTTCGTGGACGTGAAGGACGAGAGATCGTTAAGGTTTTCCAGCGTCGTGAAGTAAGTTGTGTCGAGATGGACGATCACCATCTGGTCGGCGAGCGTGTTGAGTTCCTCCTGGGCGACCTCGTACGCGCCGAACTGCGCGGCGGCGGGGGAGAGCGCGGCTGCAAAGACGGCAAGAGCGATGGAATGGGCACGGTAATTCATGGCGGTGGCAAAGCTCGACTTCTCGTAACTTCCTCATGAGGCTATGCCATTCGCCAGTCGCCGTCAACTCCGGCGGTGTCCACCCCACTTTGGGGGCGTTTTTCAAGTGCTTTGCTGACAGTGATCCGCGTGTTTTCCGGGATGTCACTGTCTTTGGAAGGCTGGCTGGGACGGGGGGCGCGTTGGCGTACGGAATTCTTCCAGGCAAGAAACGCCCTTTTGCCCTTGACCGGTAGGGGGTCGGTGCGTTTGATCCTCGACTCCCTTTGGGCGGGGCCACATGGCCCTGCCGGGGAACCTCCTATTCAGGTGTATTCATGCCGACGATTAACCAGCTCGTCCGCAAGGGACGTAAGCAGCTCAAGAAGAAGAACAAAGTGCCTGCGCTTCAGGCATGTCCGCAGCGCCGTGGTGTTTGCACGCGCGTTTCGACGGCCACGCCGAAGAAGCCGAACTCGGCTCTGCGTAAGATCGCCCGTATTCGTCTGACCAACGGGTTCGAGGTCACCGCCTATATTCCGGGCGAGGGCCACAACCTCCAGGAGCACTCGATCGTCGTGATTCGCGGCGGCCGTGTGAAGGACCTTCCCGGCGTGCGCTATCACATCGTGCGCGGCGCCAAGAAGGGCGACACCCAGGGCGTTCCGAACCGCAAGCAAAGCCGTTCGAAGTACGGCACCAAGCGTCCGAAGTCCTAAACCCCCGAACTCTCCCGGCCTGACAGCCGACCATTCAGCAACACACAGAGGTGATTTCGTGGCAAAGCGTAAGAAAAAGGACGGCCGCACACGCAGTCAGCGCAAAATGGCACGCCGGAGCATTCCGCCCGGCCGCGGCCTAGTTCCCGATATGCGCTACGGCAGCCTGCTCATGGCCAAGTTCATCAATTGCATTATGTGGGACGGCAAGAAGTCCGTTGCCGAGGGCATCGTCTACGGCGCTCTCGACATCATCGGCCAGAAGGTCGAAGGCACCGAGCCGATCGAGGTCTTCAACAAGGCGATCGAGAACGCCATGCCGCTGCTCGAAGTCAAGAGCCGGCGCGTTGGCGGCGCCAACTATCAGGTGCCGATCGAAGTGAAGCCCGAGCGCCGTCAGGCCCTCGCGTTCCGCTGGATTATCACACACGCCCGCAACCGCAACGAGAAGACGATGGCCTTGCGTCTGGCCAACGAACTGATGGACGCCTTCAAGAACACCGGTGGCGCCATCAAGAAGAAGGAAGACGTGCTCCGCATGGCCGAAGCCAACAAGGCCTTCGCGCACTATCGCTGGTAAAACAGCACCCCTTCTCCCAAAAGAACCCAAGACACTCCCCGGCGGCCTGCAAAGGCCGCCGGTTTGCTGTTGGTGGGGCGCTGACGGGGGGGCAAGGGACCAGGAGACGGCAGCGACCGCCGGGACAATGGGAAGCTGAACGGGAGTTTGGGGACCGGGGGAAGCGTTGGGCTGCCGGGTCCGCTGGCTGCCGGGTCCGCCGGTTGGGGAGTCCGCAGCTGAGGGGGCTTTGTGGGGCAGGTCATTAATAGTTTTCGCGGGAACCCGCAGCCCCGTCTGCTTGTCCCAGCGGGTTGCAGGCTTCATCTTCTTTGCGGCGGGGGCTCTCTTCGGGTTTGAATACCAGACGAAGACGAGCGTAGGAACTGCAAACATTGTCCGAACGGTGGGGGATTTCGCCGGGCGGCTTCAGGGGGCATTATGGCGAACGGTTCTTTTTCTGGCAGGGGTGGAAATTCTGGTCTGATTGCGATGATAGGGGGAGTTGTTCTCCTTATTCTCATCACCGTGGGCGTTTTGCTGCTGCGCTGGAATGCGGCGAGTAGTGTACAGGTCCCTGCGGCCGTCGGCACTCCCGCTCCGCGTGTCGAACGCACTGCGCCGAACAAGTCCGGGGACGTTGCCGCGCCTGCCCGTCCAGCCGTCACTCCGGCCGCAGCTTCCTCGCAGGCGGCCGAACCCGCCGCTTCCGAGTCCGAGTCCACCGACGAAAAGCAGCCCACCATCGAAATCCGCGGGCGCGTCACTTCCGCCGCGACGGGCGACCCCATCGAGGGGGCCGTCGTCAGTCTTGTCGGCATGGAAGGGTACGAGAGCCTGAACACCATTCCCCCCGTGGAGGCCACCGCCACCACGGACGGCGACGGTTTCTACGCACTGACCGGTTATGAGAAGGGAGTGGCCGGAATGTTCGCCAACGGCACGCGGATGCTGCGCGCCGAGGCGGCGACGTATGCCTCGGTCGGGGCGATGGTGGAGGGCCAGGGGGGCAAGAGCGTGACGAAGAACTTCTCGCTTCCCTACGGCAGCGCCATTTCGGGCCAAGTCGTGAACGAGGCGGGCGTCGGAATTCCGGGGGCTTTCGTGGGCAATGCGATGCTGGGCGAGATCAGTCTCGTTTCCATGGCCCAGGGGCTTCAGGCGTTCCGCTCGGCCTACACGAAGGCGGACGAGGCCGGGCTCTTCCGCCTGGAGGGGATCGCCGAAGGCGAGTCGCTGAAAATCCCCGCGCGCGCCGACGGGTACCTGCCCACGCTGGCCGGCCCCTTCGAGGCGGGCGCGTCCGGGGTCGAGATCGTCCTGAACACGGGAACGGCCCGCATGTTCGGTCAGGTCCTCGACGCGGACGGCGAGCCTCTTGAAGAGGCTTTCGTCTCGGCCATTGCCATGCAGGGCATGATGATGGGGAGCCTGAGCGAACTGACAGCGAACCAGTTTCTCGACAAGACCGACGCCGAGGGGCGCTACGAACTGGACCCGCTCGCCACGGGAACGCTGATGGTCGTCGTCATGGAGGACGTCCAGGGGTTCTCGCCTGACTCGATGCTGATTCAGGAGATGGTAACGCTGGCCGAGGGACAGGCGCTCGAAAAGGATTTCCGAATCGAAGCTCCCGCCATTGCAACGGGGCGGGCCATCGACACCGCCACAGGCAAGGGGCTGGCCGGTGTCCGCGTCAGCAATCAGCCCTACCGCGAATTCGGCGCCATGGGTGGCCTTTCCGTTCCCGAGGTGGACGCCCGCACCCAGGAGGTCATTACGGGCGAGGACGGGGCGTTCGAGATTCCGGTCCGCTCGCTGGGGATGGTCTCGATGATCTTCTACGACGCGCCTGCCGGATACATCCAGGAGACCCTCCAGCAGGGCATGCCGGCCGGGATGCAGGTCATCGAGAATGCAAAACCGGGGACGGAGATCCCGCCGATCGAGTTGTCGTTCCGCCAGGGCGTCGTGCTCAGCGGCCGCGTGCTCGAACCGGGTGGCGAGCAGCCCGCACAGGGCGCAACGGTCAAGCTCATGGAGCCCGCCAACTTCTTTCCGCCGCAGACCACCACCGACGAGCAGGGGGTCTTCTCCCTGACTTCGAAGGGGGGGCTCACGGTCCAGTTGGAGGCAAAAAGCGAGAGCGGTTTCGTTTCGCGCGAGACGGCCGTGCCCCAGAGCGGTGAGCTCGAAGACATCGAACTCGAACTCCTCCAGTACGCCGTCGTTTCGGGGTACGTCACCGACCCCGCGGGCAAGCCCGTGCTGAATGCCAACGTGCGCTTCCAGACCAAGGGCAATTTACCCACACGCGGGATGATGAACATGACGCCGTCGGGAACGCTGACGGATGGGCAGGGATTCTACTACGCCGAGCAAGTGCCGCCCACGGGCGTGGAACTCGTCGTGGCGCCGCCGGAGGGCTCGGAATACACCCAGTCGGCGCCGATGGAGCTGACTCTGGAACCCGGCGAACTCCGCGAGAACGTGGACGTCAAACTCTCGCCCGGCGACTACATCGAAGGCGTCGTCACCGACGCGGACGGCGAGCCCATCAAGGGCGCCATGATCATGGCCCAGTCCTACAGCACCACGGGCGGCCTCAAGCAGGCCACGACGGACGACAAGGGCTACTACCGCATCAAGGGCATCCCCCAGGATTCCACGGTTCAGTGGCTGCACGCCAACCATCCGGAATACGAGCGCGTGCAGAAGCAGAACGTCACGATCTACGACAATCCCCAGAACTTCACCATGAAGAAACTCGGAGCCCCACAGCTGCTGGCCGTCGATGGCCAGGGCAACCCGGTCGCCCATTTCGAGTACCGGTTGCTGAAGAAGGGGTGGAACGGCGATTACCAGTCGAACCCCATGCAGCCCGGCGGGCGCGTGCAGGATGCCGGCGGGAAGACGGACCTGCCCACACTGGAAGCGGGCGACTGGCGCGTGGACGTTGCCGTGCTCGGCGAGGACGGCAAGGCAGCGGGGCCGCGCGGCTCGAAGGCGTTCAAGGCGGTCGCCGGCGCGGCGGCAATGACGGTCGAAGTCGTCGTCGATAGCGGTTTGACGCTCGAAGGCAGAGTCGTCCGTCAAGTCGAGGAAGGCGATCCCGAACCGGTTGCCGGAGTCCTGGTGGCCATTGCCAAGCCTACCTCGGCATTCGGGACGGGTGCGACCGTGGGCGACAGTCTCTTCGACGTGCCCGACGCCACGAGTGACGCCAAGGGAGCCTTCAAGCTCGAAGGGCTGAGCGAGGGGGTCCACAAACTCGTCGTTTCGGCCGAGGAGCTCTACGCGCCCAACGACATCAGCGTCACGCTTCCTCGCGCCGAGGACGCCGAGCCTTTCGTGATCGTGCTCGCCGAAGGCGGCACGGTCTTTGGCAAGGTGATCGGCGAGGACGGCCAGCCGTTCAAGGAAGCCCGGATGACGCGGGCGCATCGCGGCAGCGGCTGGCGCCTTGATCCCTCAACGTCCTTCGGCCCCGAAGAAGACGGCACCTACCGCGTTGAAAAGTTGGAGCCCGGCCAGTGGCAGTTCGCGCTGCGCGACGAGGCCAGCGGCATCAGCGAGGAGAAGTGGGTCACAGTCGAGGCAGGCAAAGAACACGAACTCGACTTCCGCTACGACACGAAGGTTCTGCTGACGGGCACGATTCGCTACAAGGGAACGGACTGGCCCGCGATGCTCAACCTCCAGCTCATGCTCACCAAGCCCGACGGCACCACCAGCGGGAGCGGGATGCTGCAGCGCAAGGGAGCCAGCAGCTACGAAATCCGCGTCGAGCCCGGAACGGGCTGGCTGATGGTTTACGGAGCCGGTGGAAGTCTCGGCCGCACCGAGTCCTTTGAAATCGCCGCCGAGCCCCGGCAGCAGACCATGGACTTCGAGTTCAACCCCGTTCCCATCGACATCGCCATCGCGGTGGAAGACACCGCGAATTTCCCGCAGGGGCGGATCGAAGTGCTGCAGGAGATCGACGAGGAGACAAAGTACACGATGACTTCGATGGTCATTGAGTCGCCCAAGCGCCGGATTGGCGAGGCGCTCCCCGGCATGTACACGGCAACCTTCACGAGCGACGATGGCTCACTGAAGGGCGAATCCGAGGTCACCGAAATCGGGCCGGGACTGGAGAACGTGATTGTGATTTTTCCCGAGAAAATCGAACGGGTGAAAATTGGCGAGTGGACTTCCGATACCATCTCGACTGAATTCGCCGAGTTCACCTGGGAAATCGGCGCGCTCCTCAACGGCGATCCCTCCGCCTCCTTCGCGATTGAAATCAACTACGAGAACGGAGCGAACGCCGTTGCGATCGAGTGGGTGGCGCTTTCCAGCGGCGGAACGGAACTCGACCGCGACACCCACGAAGGATGGAGCGGTTTCTCGAATCGCCAAAATACCTATAGTTTCGAGGGTGTTGACGCGTCGCGGGGCGGGCTGACGGTGAAGGTGCGGATGCGCTCGGATGGCGGCACGGACTCGCAGGGAACGGTGTATTTGGTAACGTCGGGGCTGTGATGCTCCCCGCGCAGGGACCCCTAAAAAGAGCCAGGCGCCCCGTGAGGGGCGCCCGACCCTTGGAGGAGGGGAGGGAGGAAAATACGGTGTTTGTCGGTGATAACCTCCTTCGGGGTTTGCTTCTGTTCTTTTTCCCAGAAGCTGGTTGGGATCATAGGCCTGCCACCGGCCCGGTCAACAGAAAACTCTCCGTGTTTAATCAGCCCGCATTGTCATAGGAGTCCTGGGGAACCCGTTTCCGCGCAAGGGGGGAAAGTCCGGTGGCCCTCCGTTCGGAGAACCACCGGACTTTCGCATACATTACCCGGCTGCTTCGATGAACTCGCGAAGGCGCTGAAGCCCCGTTTCGATGGTCTGGTTGCTGGTGGCGTAGCTCAGGCGCACGCAGCGATCCTCGCCAAAGGCGACGCCGGGAACGACCGACACGCGGGCCTTCTCCAGCGCCACGTCGGCAAACTCCAGGGAGTTCGTGACCTTCTTGCCCGCGAACGTCTTGCCGTAGAGCCCGGAAATGTCAGGGAAGGCATAGAACGCGCCCTGGGGAGCGGGCTTGCAGCTCACGCCGGGGAGCGCGTTGAGCCCGTCGACCAGCAGCTTGCGGCGCTCGTCGAACGTCTTCACCCACTCGTGCAGGAAGCCCTCGTTGGATTTGGCGGCGACAGCGGCTGCACGCTGGATGAAGGTGGTGACGTTGGAGGTCGAGTGGCTCTGAAGGCTCGTCATCGCCTTGACGAGCGGTGCCGGTCCAGCCAGCCAGCCCAGGCGCCAGCCCGTCATCGCGTAGGCCTTCGACCATCCGTTGACGATGATCGTGCGCTCCTTCAGTTCCGGCGCCAGAGAGACGATGCTGTGGAACTCGGCGGGAGCATAGACGAGCTTCATGTACAAGTCGTCGCTGACGATCACGACGTGCGGGTGCTTCTTGAGCACGTCGGCGAGCGCAAGAATTTCGGCCTTCGTGTAGACGGCGCCGGTGGGATTGTTCGGGCTGTTGAAGATGAACGCCGCGGTCTTCGGGGTGATGGCCTTGGCGAGCTGGTCGGGTGTGATCTTGAAGTTCTGCTCGGGGCCGCAGGGCACGACGACCGGTTCGCCGTCGGCGGCCTTCACCTGATCGGGGTAGCTGAGCCAGAACGGGGACGGAATGATGACTTCATCGCCCGGATCGACGATGGCCTGGAAGATGTTGTAGAGCGAGTGCTTGCCGCCGACGGAGACAAGCAACTCGGGAACATCGTACTCCAGATTGTAGTCGCGCTTGAGGAGGAACTGCACGGCCTCCAGGATTTCGGGTCCGCCCTTGGCAGCCGTGTACTTGGTCTTGCCGGCCTTCAGATCTTCGACGACGACCTGTTTGACGAAATCCGGCGTGTCGAAATCCGGCTCTCCAGCGCCAAAGGACATGACGTCGATGCCTTCGGCACGCAGGGCTTTCGCCTTGGCCGTCAGGGCGAGGGTCAACGATGGGCTGAGTTTGGAGCAGCGCTGGGAAACCTTCATGGCCGGTACCTTTCCGAATGAAATGAAAGCCCGGTTGTGGAACCGGGCCCGTGAGGCAAAACGTGCCGAAGCCCCCCCCGCCTTGGCAAGCCTCGTTGGGAGGGCCGGTTATGATTTTTGGGTATGCCTATTATTGCAGCTGCTGCCTCCCGAATTGCCAGGATGCTCAACTGCCATTTCTGGGGGATGTGGGCTGGTAGGGGGGGAGGTGGAAAGCAATGCGATGGAGATGGCAGGACGGATAACGGAAAACTGAGAACTGAAGACGTCTCCCGGAACCGTCCCATGGTTCCGGGAGACGCTTCTCTTACTGCCAACCGTTGAAGTAGGGGAGTGACGCGGCCGTGGCGGCCACCTTTTCGCGCTCTGCGAGCAACTCCGCCGTCGAATCCCAGCGCCCTTCCATGAACTGCTGGCGGCGGCCGTCGTCGATCCCGCAGGGGACGACCTGTCCGCCCGCAGAAACGGTTCTGTTCTCCAGATCCACAACGACTTCGGTTGCGGGATCTGCCTCGACGGCGGCCATCAGTTTCTCGATGCCTGCGCTGTCGACGGTGACGCACGGAATGCCAAGCGCCACGCAGTTGCCGAAGAAAATCTCGGCGAACGATTCGCCCACGATCGCCGTGATTCCCTTGCCCCAGCGCATGATTGACTGCGGGGCGTGCTCGCGCGAGGAACCGCAGCCGAAGTTCTTGTTCACGAGCAGGATGCGTGCATCGGCGTAACGCGGGTCGTCGAACGGATGGGTCTGTCCCTTTTCCTGCAACTGCAAGCGGTCGTCCTCGAAGGCGTGCTTGCCGAGTCCGTCGAAGGTGACGCAGCGCAGATAGCGCGCGGGGATGATGCGGTCGGTGTCGATGTCGTTGCCGTGGACGGCGATGCCGGGGCCGGCGAGGCGGATGCGCTTCATGTCGATCATGGGTGAGTGGCCTTTCCGAATGGTCGTTCGTTGTTCGCGGGCGTCATCCGTCCTGGCGGATGCGTCCGATGATTTCGGTGATTTTCGCGTCGGCTTCTTCGTTGGTGAACTGGATGGTGCCGGCGCCGCGGTGGCCGCCGCTTCCATAGTCCGCGCACAGCTTGCCGACATCGGTGCGCGAGTTGCGGTTGAAGATGCTGTGGCCGATGGCGACGGCGACGTTCTGGCCGCCGCGTCCGTCCTGGATCAGCATCGAGATATTTGCATTCTGGAACAGCGTGTAGATCAGGAAGCGGTTGCCCGTGGGCAGGTCCTTCTTGCCGCGCAGGTCCGTCACGATCAGGTTGCCTTCGATGCGTGAATTCTCTTCCAGCATCGCTTTGAAGGCTTCCTGCTGCTCCTTGTAGCGCTCGACGCGCTGGCGCACGTCGTACATGCTCAGGATTTCGTCGGCCGAGTGCGTGGCCATTTTGTCGACCAGCGCATACATGAGCTGGCGGTTGCTGATGGCGTAGTCGTGGTACTTGCCGAGGCCCGTGCGCGGATCCATGAGGAACCCGAGCAGCACCCACTTCTGCGGGTCGGCGACGTCGAAGACCGTGAGATTCGCGGAATCCACGCGGTCCACGGCGTCGAGCAGATCGGCATACTGGGCAAAGCGCTTGCTGCCGTAGTGATTCACGATGACGCGGGCACAGCTCGGCGCGATCTCGCATCGGCCCTCGTAGTTCTGGGGCAGATCGGGACGGGCGCGTTCGCTCGAATGGTGATCGAACCACATGGCGCACTTGGGGTGGTAGGGGAGATTGACGATGATATCGGCAGGGGTGACCTCGTACTCGTCCTGCTGGACGTCACGAGGGTGGGCAAAACGCACCTGGTCGACGATCTCGACTTGCTTGAGCAGCATGGCGCCAACGAGGCCGTCGAAGTCCGAACGCGTGATGATATTCATGAGTCAAGCTCTCCTCGGGGGTCGCTGACCAGCGACGGGTGAATTCGAGCATCCATCGAAGGCCCAAACGAGACGTTTGGCGAGCGAAAAGTCAGGCGCCCGCCAGTTCCGGGATCTCGAACATCTCCCGCGCGTCCACCACTTCTCCGGCGAACGCACAGGCCGCCACCATCACCGGCGACATCAGCAACGTCCGTCCCGTCGGCGAACCCTGCCGTCCCTTGAAGTTGCGGTTGGACGAGGACGCGCACACTTCCCGCCCCTTCAGCTTGTCCGGGTTCATCGCCAGACACATCGAGCACCCCGCCAGGCGCACGTCGAAACCGGCCTTCGTGAAGATTTCATCGTAGTGGCGCGCCTTCATTTCACGGGCGACGGCCTGAGAGCCCGGCACCACGATGGCGCGCACGTGCGGCGCCACCTTGAAATCGCGGCCACGGATCAGCGAGATCACCTGCTCGAAGTCCGACAGGCGCCCGTTCGTGCAGCTCCCGATGAAGGCCACGTCGATCTTCGTGCCCTTCAGCGGCTGCCCCGCCTGGAAGCCCATGTAGTTGTAAGCTTCCTCAATCAACGGCTGCTCGTCGGCATCGAACTCCGTGACGGCCGGGATCTGGCCGCCCACACTCGTGGACTGCCCCGGCGTGATACCCCACGTCACCATCGGCTCGATCTCCGCCGCGTCGTAGACCACCACGTCGTCGTAGTGCGCGTCGGGATCGGACTTCACGGATTCCCAGTAGGCCACCGCGCGATCCCACGCCTCGCCCTTGGGGGCGAAGTCGCGCCCGCGCAGGTACTCGTAGGTCGTCTTGTCGGGGTTCACATAGCCGCAGCGCGCGCCGCCCTCGATGGACATGTTGCAGACCGTCATGCGCTCTTCCATCGTGAAGTTGTCGAACACGTCGCCGGCGTACTCGTAGGCATAACCGACGCCGCCCTTCACGCCCAGGCGGTTCAGAATGTAGAGCGCCACGTCCTTGGCATACACGCCGGGGCGCAGCTTGCCGTTCACCTCGATGCGGCGCACCTTCAGCTTGCTCATCGAGAGGCACTGCGTGGCGAGCACGTCGCGCACCTGGCTGGTGCCGATGCCGAACGCCAGCGCGCCAAAGGCGCCGTGCGTGGACGTATGCGAGTCCCCGCAGCAGATCGTCATGCCCGGCTGGGTCAGGCCACGCTCGGGGCCGACGATGTGCACGATGCCCTGCTCGCCCTTCTCGGGGCGCAGGTAGGTGATGCCGAATTCCTCGGTGTTCTTCTCGATGGCCTGGAGCATTTCCTCGGCCAGCGAATCGGCCAGCGGACGGCTCTGATTGTGCGTCGGGATGATGTGGTCCACCGTCGCCACGTTGCGCTCGGGGTACATCACCTTCCACCCGCGCTCGCGCAGCGCCGAGAACGCCTGGGGCGACGTCACTTCGTGGATCATCTGCAAGCCCATCATCACCTGATACTGCCCCGAGGGGAGGCGGCGGACGGTGTGCAGATCAAAGACCTTCTCGTACAGACTCTTACCCATGTTGGTCACTCCCGGAGGATTCGGTTTCGGCATATTCTTCGAGCCGGGCGATCAGGCGGGCGCTGAAGGCCCGGAACGCCTCGATGTCGGCCGGAGCAAAGCCGCCCCACACGGCGTCAATGGCACGCTGGCGGCTGGCGCGGAGCAAGGCCATCGCCTCTTCGCCCCGTTCGGTCAACGCATAGTTGCGATGACGCCCGTTGGACGCCGAGACAGCAACGCTGACCAGCCCCTTGTCCTGCAACTGGCGCAGGATTTTGGAGACGGCCGCCCGGCTGCTGTCGCGTTCGCGGGCAAACATTGACGGCATGAAGTGCTCGCGCGCGATCTGCTCGAGGACACGCCATTGCTGGACGGTGAGACCCGCCTCCCGGGCAAGCTGCTCGCGGCGGAACTGAAACAACTCGGTGAGCTGTTGCAGATTGGCGATGGCCTCGTGCAGCCGGGGCGTCTGGGGTTTCGTCGCGTCCATGAGGGAAACAGTTTACCATGGTTCACTGTGGAGCAAGGGAAATCTCGCGGCAGGGAGCAAGGGGACCGCAGGGAAATGTGGAACGGGAGGGGATGGATCGTTGAGGGTGCCCCGGCTGCTGCCAAGGGGTTGCCCTGGGTGGCGTGGTTCGTGGTGTGTTCCTGCGGTCCATTTGCGCCCTGCTCTCCCTCCACGTTGCGGGCCTTATCGGCTTTATCGCGGATAAACGGGCGAACGGGCATTGATCCTTGCGTCTTGGGCCGGACGCTGGCTCTGATTCCCGCGCCTTGGGCGGCCGGTTCCCGCGTGGGTTTTGACAATGGAACGAGTGGCGGGGAGGGATTTGCGCCCGGGCGACCCCAAAGATTCCCACAAGGTATGAGGTGGCTGACCGATGACCATGATCGAATCCATTCTGGCGCGCGAAGTTCTGGACTCCCGCGGCAACCCGACGGTGGAAGTGGAAGTTTTGCTGGAGAGCGGCGCTCTGGGCCGCGCCATGGTGCCGAGCGGCGCCTCGACGGGCGAGAACGAAGCCCTCGAACTGCGTGACGGCGACAAGGGCCGCTATCTCGGCAAGGGCGTGACCAAGGCCGTTGACAACGTGAACAACGTAATCGCTCCCGAGCTGCTCGACATGGACGCCACCGAGCAGGTCGCCATCGACAACCGCATGATCGAACTCGACGGAACGCCGACGAAGAGCAAGCTCGGCGCGAACGCCATTCTCGGCGTTTCGATGGCCGTTGCCCGCGCCGCCGCCGAGTCCGTCGGCCTCCCCCTTTACCAGTACATTGGCGGCATCAACGCCAAGGTCCTCCCCGTGCCGATGATGAACATCCTCAACGGCGGCGCCCACGCCGACAACACGGTGGACTTCCAGGAATTCATGATCATGCCCGTTGGCGCCCCCTCGTTCCGCGAGGCCCTGCGCATGGGTGCCGAGACATTCCACGCCCTCAAGAGCGTCCTGAAGGCCAAGGGCCTGAACACCTCCGTCGGCGACGAAGGCGGTTTCGCCCCCAACCTGGCCACCGTCGAGGAGACGCTCGACACGATCATGGCCGCCATCGAGAAGGCAGGCTACAAGCCCGGCAAGGACATCTCCATCGCGCTCGACGTGGCCTCCTCCGAGTTCTACGACGCCGACAAGAAGAAGTACGTCTTCAAGAAGTCCACGAAGGAAGAGAAGACCAGCGACGAAATGATCGAGCTGTACGCCAAGCTCTGCGCCGCCTACCCGATCATCTCGATCGAGGACGGCTGCGCCGAGAACGACTGGGACGGCTGGAAGGGCCTGACCGAAAAGCTGGGCAAGAAGGTTCAGCTCGTCGGCGACGACCTGTTCGTCACGAACACCAAGTTCCTCTCCAAGGGCATCGAGACCGGCTGCGCCAACTCGATCCTCGTGAAGGTGAACCAGATCGGCACGCTGACGGAAACCCTCGACGCCTGCCAGATGGCGCAGCGCGCGGGCTACACCTGCGTGCTCTCGCACCGCTCTGGCGAAACCGAGGATTCCACGATCGCCGACATCGCCGTGGCCATCAATGCCGGCCAGATCAAGACCGGCTCCGCCAGCCGCAGCGACCGTATCGCCAAGTACAACCAGCTCCTGCGCATCGAGGACGAACTCGATTCCAACGCGCAGTACCCGGGCGTCTCGACGTTCTACAACCTCAAGAAGTAAGTACGCGCCACCAGCGATCGACTACGCGAGGGCGGGGAGTTTTCCCCGCCCTTTTTCGTGGTACCCATGCACAAGAAAAAAGGCCGTTCCGGCGATGCGGAACGGCCCGGTAAAGTGCGGCGGAGAGAACGGCTATTTGTAGACGGTCTCGTTGTCCGTGGTGCCGGTGGTGGTCGTTGTGGTGCCGACGGGGAGCTGGCTGACTGTTTCGAGGATCGACGCCTGTCCCTGGAGGAACTTGAGCGTGTTGTCGACGAACGTCAGTTGCTCGCGCATGACTCCGGTCGACTGCATGGCCTTCAGGTAGTTCTCCGGCGCGATCTTTCCGGTCTTCACGTCATCGAGTGCGTGATTGAAGGAGCTGCGCAGTTCGACGGCCGTTTCCTTGAGCTCGCCAGCTTCGCCGAGTTTGCGCATAAGGATGTTGTTTCCGGCGAAACTCTTGATTTGCTCCTGAGTTTCAGGGGGGAGCGCGGCGTAGACGTCCTTTGCCTGGGCGGGCGCCATGCCGGCGGTGTCGTCGGAGAATTCCTTGAATTCGGTGTTGGCCATGGCTTCCTGGGCGTAGAAGTCCAGCAGGCTGTCGGTGCGCTTCATCAGTTCGGAGATGTCGGCGCCGAGTTCGTCGAGGCTTTCCGCGCCGGTGCTGACCGTGCTGGCGGAAGGGGCGCTGTCCTGAAGCTGGTTCAGGGTCATGTCGTTGCTCAGGGGGGTGCAGCCGGCCAGGAGGGCGGCGCCGAGCAGGGTACCGAGGAAACGGGTGCGAAGTCGGGTCATGGGGGGGAACTCCTTGGAGGCCGTATCTGTAGCGGCTGCGCTGAAGGTGTTGGTCGTTTTGGCCATGCGAGCGCCTGAGCCCGAAGGTGTCGAGCAGGATTGCATTCGGAGGCTGTGGTTGGCGATGGGCGTTTTATGGCCCGGTGAACAACCGAGTTGACGGGCTGGCGCCGTGGGGAGTTCAGTGACTCCATGGAGCGGGACCAAACACCACCCCCAGACGACCCCTCTGGTCTGCCGGACCCGGTTACGGCGGAGGCAATGCCGGGTGCTCCGCCGGAGACGGAAACGCCGGCGCCGAAGAAACGCGTTTTCGAGACGCCGCGCGCCAGTATTCGCCGCCGTGTGCTGCTCGTCCTGCTGTTCACGACGACGCTGCCGGGGTACTTTGCCCTCCTGCTGTTGTGGATTACGGTTTCCCAGGCACTCGAAAACAATGCCCGCCAGGAAACGATCGAGCGCTCGCGCAGTCTGGCGCTCGAGCTCGACCGTCACATCACCGAACGCCTCGCTCCGTTCCACGTGATTGCCAGCGACCCGGCCGTGGCGGGAACACTGCGCTCGTTGGTCGAGCGCTATGAACTGGGGCTGGAGGACAACACGTCGGAGTTCGTCGAGACGCTGTTTCAGCGCCCCCCCGGTTTCGAGGAATCTCCAGTCTTTTTGGTCGGCCCGCGTGGCAGCATCATCGGGCAGGTGACAGAAAACCGGATTGCCTTCAAGTTCGCCCGCCCCACCCCGTTGGACGGTACGGGTGCCTTCGACCATTTGTCCGAGGGCCTTCCCGACCGCCCGTTCGCCATTGAGCCGGCCACGCAGGATTGGTCGGAGCCGATTCTCGTGGTGGGGGCGCCACTTGCAACGGCCGAGGGAGCGGGCAACGCCTCGATGGCGCTGGTGACGACGTTGCCGCTGAAGCCGATTTTCCAGAGCGTGGAGCGGCAGAACTCCAATTTCGGCCAGCGCCTCGTTGTTGTTTCGCGCCGCTCGGGCACCATTTACACAACGCAGGCCGACGACGATTTCCAGCTTGGGCTCAACCGTATTCGCCTCCGGCTGTTCGAGACGCCCAATTCCGACGACCTGATAATCCTGCCGATTCGCGGCCAGAACCTTGGTCTCGCGGGAACAGGTGCCCGCGCGATCCAGCAGCTCTCCATGGATCAGGGGGCCTCCGAGGCGCAGTGGATGGTCGTTCAGGCTGTTGATCTCGACGAGTCGCTGGCGACGATCCGGCCGATGTTCTGGGCGGCGATCATCATCGGCCTCGTGCTCACCGTTTTTGCACTGGTGCTGGCCACTATGATTTCGGGCCGCATGGTGCGCCCCATTCTGCGGCTGACCGAGGGGATGGAGCACTTCTCCCGGGGCAAGCTGGACTACCGCGTCGATGTCCAGACGGGCGACGAACTCGAAGTGCTCGCCCGCGCCGCCAACGAGATGGCCGGAACGCTGCGCACATCGTACAACGATTTGGCCCAACGCATGGCCGAACTCGACGACAAGGCCCGCCAGCTCGAATTGATCCATTCGATCAGCTATTCGGTCAACCGCGTGCTCGACCTTGAACAACTCTTCGAGCGCATTATCCGCGAAATGCTCCGCCAGATTCCGTGCGAGCGCATTTCCCTGGCCATTCTCAACGAGAAGCGCGACGGGATGCGGCTGGATTTCGTTTATCCCGACGACCGCCGCCATCTCCCACGCGGCTCGATGATCCCCATGTCTGACAGCGTGATGGGGCGCGCCCTGAAGGACCAGGCGCTGACGCTGCGCCGCCTCCGGCGCGACGGCAAGTTCTACGAGGACGGAATCCTGTTCCCGTTGGGAATGAACGTTTTGTGTGTGGTGCCGCTGATTGCGAACAACGGCCCCGTGGGCACGCTGAACCTGGCGGCCGCGGACCCGGAGCTGTTCTCGAGCCAACGCATCAAGCTGCTCGAACGCATCGCCGACACGCTGGCCCTCGCCGTGGAGCACGGCCGCCTGTTCTCCCGCGTGGCGCGCTTCGCCGAGGAACTCGAAGAAACCGTCGAGAAGCGCACCGCCGAGCTGCAAGCAGCGCAGGCACGCCTCGTTCAGACCGAAAAGTTCGCCGCCACGGGCTCGATTGCCGCCCACATCGGGCACGAGGTGAACAACCCGCTCTCGATTATCAAGAACTACCTGCGCATTCTGACGGGCCGTGCGGGGCGGCAGGAACCCACCGAGGAGGACTACAAGGCAGTGCGGGATGGCCTTGGCGTCATCGAGGAGGAAATCGACCGCATCGCCCGCATCATCAGCCAGCTTCGTCAGGTCAGCAAGCCCACCAAGGCACAGCCGTCCAACATCAACGTCCCGGTGGAACTGCGCAAGATGACCGATCTGTTCCAGGGAACCATGCACAAACGCAACATCACCCTGGAACTCGACATCGACGAAACCATCGGCACCGTGCGGCTCGTCGGCGACTTCCTGCGCCAAATTGTCATCAACTTCGTGCGCAATTCGATGGATGCCATGGAGGCCGAAACGGGTGGAATCATCACGCTGAGGGCCCGGCGCGACCACCCCCGGCAGGGAACCTTCAGTGTCGAGGTGATGGACACCGGGACGGGGATCCCCGAGGAAGTTCTCAACAAAATCTTCGACCCGTTCTTCACCACCAAGGGCGAAGGCAAGGGCACCGGGCTCGGTTTGTCGGTATCGTTTAACCTCGCGCAGGCAATGGGAGGCACAATCGAGGCTGACAGCGTGGGCGGCGAGGGGACAACCATGCGCTTGATTCTGCCACTCGAATCCGTTCAGGATTCCGAAAACTCGGGCAGGGGCACCCAAAGTGGGACGGAAGGCCCGGGGGATGACGGGCAACCACCTGTCGTTCGGCGGCGTGGACGAAAAATCATCATCGGCTAACGCGATTTGGAACCCCCCAAACAGGAACAGGACGAGAAGGCCGGCACGGCGCCCCTCGACCTACCCGCTCTGCACGTGCCTGCGGAACGCAAGACTCCACGCATCGTCGACCGCGTGCGCGAGTTGCTCGCCCGCTGGTCGCAACGCCACGAGGAGTCCTACCTGCTCCTCATGGCCTCGGTGGTGGGCCTTGTCATGGGGTTGCTCACGGCCTTGTTTCGCGCCCTGCTGCTGATCAGCCATCACTTCTTTCATCGCGAGACGGAAGGCTACATCGGCTGGCACCACTCCGGCGAGGGCATCACCAGGATTCTCGTGCAGGCGAGTCTGCCCGCCGTGGGCGGCCTGATTGTCGGACTGTTGATCTATCGCATCCTGCATCTGAAGGGTGGGCACGGCGTGCCCAGCGTCGTTAAGGCCGTCGCCACGGGACAGGTGAACCTGCCGCCGTCGATGGCGATCAAATCGGCGACCTCGCCGATCACGATTGCCTCTGGAGGATCAGCCGGACCCGAAGGCCCGATGATCGAGATCGGGGCTGTTGCGGGGTCCATTGTCGGTTCGCTCGCGCGTGTTCGCAAGGACCTGATGGGGACGCTCGTCGGTTGCGGTGCCGCAGCGGGGATCGCCGCCGTCTTCAACGCACCGATTGGCGGCGTCGTCTTCGCGCTCGAACTGATCATGCGCGATTTCCACGTGCGCAAGTTCGGCCCCGTTGTCATCGCCGCTGTTCTCGCTTCGGTGACGTCGAGTGCCGTGATGCCCAACGATCCCGCCTTCCATCGGCTGGCGGAAACGACGCTCCAGACCATCGAGCCTTCCGGCTTTCTGGTCCTGCAGTTTCTCGTTCTCGGCATTGCCTGTGCAGTCGTCGGGGTGCTGCTGATCACGACGCTTTATTGGCTGCACGATGTCTTTCATGGATTCCAGATTCCGCTCTGGCTGAAGCCGGCCATTGGCGGCGTGTTCGTGGGGCTCCTGGGACTGGTGGCGCCGGGGGTGCTGGGCGAAGGCTACGCAACGGTGAACCAGTTCATTCTGCTGGCGGGTCCGGCCCCCCAGGAAATCGGCCACTTTTTCCAGATTCTGCTGCTGTTGACGGTGCTGAAGATCGTGGCGACGTCGCTGACGCTGGGTTCCGGTGGTACGGGCGGCAGCTTCGCGCCGTCCATGGTGGCCGGTGCGCTCGTGGGTGCAGCCGTTGGCCTGGTTGCCGACCGCTTCATGCCGTCGTTGGCGCCCGACTACCGCGTCTTCGCGATGGTCGGCATGGCGGGCGTTGTCAGCAGTGCGCTGGGCACGCCGCTGGCCGCGATCCTGATCATCTACGAAGTCGCGGGGGGGCGCTACGAGCTCGTCCTCCCGCTGATGATTACGGTCGCCGTCAGCACCTTGATCAGCGCGCGCCTGCGCAAGGGGTCGATCTATACGTTGTCGCTGCTGCGCGATGGCTTCGATGTCGACGAGCACCAGAACAAGGGGCGCGACCCCTTGGAGAACATCCTGATCGAGGAGATCATGGAGCGCGGCTTTGTCTCGGTCCGCCCCGACGATTCGCTCGCGCGTCTGCTGCAACTGCTGGGGGACACGGATGAGGATGCCTTTATCGTGGCCGACGAGCGGATGACGCTGCGTGGCGTCATCTCGACCAACGACTTGCGCGCCGTCGTCAGCGTTGGCGAGATCGGCGAAGCCGCCTTCATCGCAGCTGACATCGTGGACACCAACGCGCCGGTTCTCCTTCCTGACTCCGCGGCGAGCAAGGCGCTGGAAATCTTCTCGACCACCGACGTGGAAGGCATCGCCGTCGTCGACGGTTTGGAGAGTCGGCGATGCGTCGGAATCGTCTATCGTGGCATGGTGCTGAGAGCCTTCCGGCAGGCAGCACGGTAGGTGTTCTTCTTCCAAGTCGTGCCCTGAATAACTTTCACGGCCGTGTAGAGTTGTCGCGGTTCTCTCGGTGCCGATGGCCACGTGAAGCAGTTAATCGGGCTGCCATAACTCATTGATTATCAGCAGCGTCTCGTGTTTTGGCTGGATGGTACTTCAGGTGCTCAAGGGGAAGATGTAACATAATCCCCTTTGGAGTTTCCTTCCATGCTTTCCAGAACCCTGCTTGGCTTCGTTGCATCGATCTTTCTCGTTGGTGTTGCAGCGGCACAATCCGTCACGGCCACCGTGGCCCCGGTGCTCGACGACAATCTCCCGGCAGAGGCGGCGCCTTCGGGCAAGCCCATGACAGTCGAGGACGTGAAGGTCGGGACGACGCTCGAAAACCTGATGGCGGCCTTCAACGGCGAGAGCAACGCGAACGCAAAGTATCTCCTGTATGCGGAAAAGGCCCAGGCGGAGGGCTATGGCGACGTCGCGTCGTTGTTCCGCGCGGCCGCCAAGGCCGAGGAAGTCCACGCCGCCAATCATGCCGAAGTTATCAGGCGCCTGGGCGGCAAGCCCGAGGCGAAGATCGAAAAGGTCCAGCCCAGGACCACTGCGGAGAACCTCAAGGACGCCATTGAAGGCGAATCGTACGAGCGCGACCTCATGTACCCTGCATTCATGAAAGTGGCCCGTGCCGATCGCCAGCGCGACGCCATGCGCACCATCAACTACGCCCAGGTGGCCGAAGCAGGGCACGCCAAGATGTACGCGGAAGCGGCAGAAGACCTCGTCCGCATGACGGACTCCACGGGTCAGGTCTACTATGTGTGCCCCACGTGTGGCTACACCGTGACCGAAGCCGAGTACGCCACCTTTACAAAATGCCCGGTCTGTTTCACGTCCGCCAAAACCTTCGAAAAGGTCAGCTGAGTTTCTTCCCGTAACTCACTGAACAAGGGGCGAATCCGCCGAGATTTGTCCCTCACTCGTCTCAAGGAGACCCTGATGCTACTTCCGCCTCTGCCCACCTGGGATTCGTTGCACCCACTGGTCATTCACTTCCCCATCGCCCTGTTGATGACGGCTCCGCTCTTCGTCGTTCTGGGACTGACGATTCCCAGGATCGGCAAATGGTTTCACTGGTCCGCGCTGCTGCTGATGGTGCTGGGGACTCTTGGATCCTGGGTGGCCGTTGCCACCGGCGAGGCGGCTGGCGAACTCGCCCAGCGCACGCCGGCCATCTCGGAGGTTCTTGAGCGGCACGAGGAATTGGCCGAGTTGACGCGAACCTTCTTCACGCTTCTGACGCTTGGGTTTGCCGCGTTCCTGATCGTGCCTCTTGCACGCAGGAAGGAGTTCTCCTGCAAGGTGGCGATGGCGGTTGTTCTGCCGTTTCTACTGCTCTACGGCGGCGCCATGCTGTCGCTCGTCAACACGGCCCACAACGGTGGCCTGCTGGTGCATGAGTACGGCGTGCATGCCATGCTGCCCTTGGAGGCGCTCCCCTCCGAATCGGAGTGAGCAGGCACGCTGCAGTGGTGCGGCCCCGTTGCCGGTGACTCAGTTTCGCCCGGAAGCGGGGTCTTCTTCTTCGCGAATCAGCGGCAGTTCCATTGAAATGGCCAGCCCCGCGCCGGGGGCGTTCTCCGCAGTCACCCGGCCTTCGTTTTCTTCCGTGAACTTGCGCACCATTGCCAGCCCGAGCCCCGTTCCCTTCGAGCCCTTCGTTGAATAGAAAGGTTCAAAGATGTGGGGGAGATTCTCTTCGGAGATGCCGGGTCCGTCGTCGATGATGCGAAAGACGACCGTTTCCTTGCGCTCAAAGGCTTTGAGACGAATCCGTCCTCCGGCCGTCATGACGTCGAGCGCGTTTGAAATCAGGTTGAAGAGGGCCAGTTGCAGGCGGTGCTCGTCGAGCAGGACGGTTCTGTCGATTGTGCAGGAAACTTCGAGGGAGTGCCCCTCGCGGCGGATGGGCTCGAAGTACGTTTCCTTGACGTTTTGCAGGAGGAGGGCAACGTCGGTGGGGACGAGGTCGGGCTTTCGTTCCTTCGAGTAGTCCAGCAGGTCCATGATCAGGCCTTCGAGCCGGCGCGTTGCCCGCTCGGTCATCAGGCAGCCGTCCCGTGCCATCTGCAGATTGTTCGACTCGACGCCCTTCTTCAGGATCATGTTGGCGCCGTTGAAAATCAGCAGGATGTTCTTGATGGAGTGGGAGACGTGCGCCATCGTCCGCCCGATTGTTGAGAGGCGCTCCTGCGCGAGGTTTTCCTGAAAGAGCCGGTGCCCCTGGATCGCCATGGCGAGCATGCTGGCGAACACTTGCGCGGCGGCAAGGTCGGAACTCGACAAGCGCCGGGCGGGATCGAATGAGGAAAAGTTTACCAGGCCGATCAGGTGATCCTGGGCGATGAGCGGGGCCGAGATCGCGCTCAGCGCCCGGCGTCCAATCCGCGAGGCCGTTGGGTCGAGCGTTCCTTCCACCAGCCGCGCCTGACGCCTTTCCAGAACCCAAGCGCTCACGGAGTTCGGTTGCGGCGTGATAACGGTTCCGATTTTCAACTCCCCGGGCAGGCCGATCCCGGCCTCCAGGCGCAAGTTGCTGTCGTCGTCGAGCAGCATGATCGAGCAGCGGTCGACTTTGAGTTGCGAGACAAACAGTCGGAGCAGTTTGAAGAGTTGGGTCTTGGGATCCTCGATGAGGAGAAGTTCCTCGCTCGCGCGGCGCAACGACCCCAGCCAGTTCTGGGGGTCGGGGAAGTAGTCCTTGCCGCGCGTGCCGGGGCGGCGGAGTTCCGCGAGAATTTCCTCGGGAGTTGCATTCGCGGGAAGAACGCCGTCCGCGCCCGCCCGCACCAGCGCCAGAATCTCCTCCAGCGCCACGGACTCCAGAAGCACCACAAGGCGTTGGGGACGGAGTACGACGCTGATGGCCTGCGTCCAGGCAACGGCCGAGTCCAGACGCAACAGCCCCGTGCCTCCCGGAGCCACCACGGCCCAGAGAACCCCGGCCTTGCGTTGGGACTGCCAGTCCGTGTGCGTCAGGTCGCCGGGCATGACCTGCGTTATGACATGAGGACAATCATGCAGCGACTTATCAAGGTGCGTTGCCAACTCGTCCGTGCTGGCAACGAGAAAGATCTGTAGATGGCCGGCGTTTTCCATTCTGAATCGCGTGCGCAATCTTCCATGCTATTTCAGGTACCAAAGGCTGAGGCCCGATCATGGCGCGCGAATTGTGCGATGGCTATTGTTTTTTGTGCGGTTCGGGTTTTGGAGGAGAGGAATGCTTGGGCTCGTCGGTGATCATGGGGAACGCTGCTCCCGGCGAAGCGGCAGGGGTGAAGCATTCCGGCAGGGCCGCGGCCTGGCGGGGGAGAACGGTGTCGTCGGCGAGTTCCTCGTCGCTCAACCCCTCGCGCGGATCGTTCATTCCATGCCGCGCCTTGACCTCCATCACGCCACGCACCTGTGCGGGGCTGAGCCGCTCCCAGGCGCCGAGCTGGCGGGCCTGAATCAGCGTCCGGCATGAGAGATCGAGCACTTCCATCTTGTAGTAGGCGTCGAACGGATCGTGTCCGAATGTCACGGCGCCATGGTGGGCCAGCAGGAAAACGTCGTGTGTTTCGATCCAGGGATCAAGGCCGCGTGCGAATTCCCACGATCCCGTGGGCATGTAGGGGACGAGCGGGATCTCGCCGAGATAGATCTCGGTTTCTTCGAGAACGCCCTTGGGGACGGGGATGCCGGTGCACGCGAATGCCGTGGCATGCGGCGGATGGACGTGCACGACGGCGCGAATATCGGGGCGGCGGCGGTAGGCGTTGAGATGCAGGCGGATTTCGCTCGTCGATTTGCGATGCCCGCTCTTCACAGTGCCATCCATGTCGAGCACCACCAGGTCGGCGGGCTCCATGAACCCCTTGCTCAGGCGCGTTGGCGTGGCGAGGACGGTGTCTTCACCGAGGCGGTAGGAGAAGTTGCCGTCGTTGGCGGCGACGAATCCGCGCTGCCAGACGCGGCGGCCGATCTCGCACAGTGCTTCCCGAACATCGTATGACGCCACGTGGGCCTCCCTGCGGTAAGATGGGATAGTGCTGCCACGCCCCCGCCCCGCGCGTCAGCATGAAACCGCCCTTCGCCTCTTGCCATGTGGCAAGTCACTTTGGCAGGGTCTCTCCTCAAGGAGAAGTATCATGGGCAAGGCGCCGCTGACAGACGATCTGAAGAAGGTTACCAACGACATCAGGAAGGTGGGCGAAGGCATCGCCCTCGTAGGCGGTGACATCTTCAAGGCCGTGAACCCGCTGCCCTATTTCGCCCGGCCCGACCGCATTGTGACGACGGGGTTCCGCAAGCTCGTCGAACTGGGCAATATCAAGGTCGGGCTCCCTCCCGGCTCGCTTGTCCCGGTGGGCGAGGACGAAGGCACCCCCATGCGGATGGAGATCATCGAGTACGGCCCCCAGCTTTTTCGCCAGACGCCGGATGCCACGTGTGAAGCCGCCGCTGCTCCGGCTGCCGAAGGCACCGTGAAGTGGGTGCGCGTCACCGGTCTGGGGCAGCCCGAGAGTCTGCGCCAGCTTGGCGACCGCCTCGGCATCCACCCGCTGATTCTCGAGGATATTCTCAACACCGGGCATCGCCCCAAGGTGGAGGAGAGCGAGACGTCGATCTTCATCGTGATGAAGGTTTTCGTGGGGGCGGAAAGCAGCGAGCGCCCGATCTCGCAGATCAGTCTGCTGCTGATTCCCGGCATGGTACTGAGTTTTCACGAGTCGGAAGACCGCGTTGCCCCGATGATTATCGAGCGTCTGAAGTCCGAAAAGAGCCGCCTGCGGAGTCTCGGCCCCGACGCACTTGTCCATGCGTTGCTCGACACGACGGTCGATCACTTCTTCCCGGCGCTGACGGCGTTTGGCGAACTCGCCGAGAACCTCGAACTCGACATCCTCGACAATCCCCGCGAATCCACCATGCGCCGCATCCAGCAGATGAAAGCCGAGCTCATGCTCATCCGCCGGGCGGTTGTTCCGTTGCGCGACATGGCGAAGGCGCTCGACGAATCGGATTCCGATCTTATCGGCGACAAGACGCGCATCTACCTCAAGGACGTGCAGGACCACGCGATCCACGCGGCGGAACTCGTCGAGACATTCCGCGACGTGCTCTCCGTCCTCACCGATCTGTACTTCTCGTCGGTCAGCCACCGGATGAACAACGTGATGAAGACGCTGACGCTCGTGGCGACGATCTTCATGCCGCTGACGTTGCTCGTCGGCATTTACGGAATGAATTTCGAGAACATGCCCGAACTCGGCTGGAAGTACGGCTACCAAGCCCTCTGGTTGATCATGATCGTCTCCTCACTCGCGATGCTCGCCGTGTTCAAGAAGAAGAAGTGGCTGGAGTGAGGGAAGGCGTTTTCAGTTCTCGGTGATCGGTTCTCGGATGCCGCATCGCGCGCCGCTTGCTGGCTTTTGTTTTCCTGCCGCTCCCACATCCCGGAGGGATGCCGGGTTCGGCGTGAAAGGGAATCCGCGCCCCAAAGGGTCGCCACGAAAAACCGAAGCAAGTGCGTCTTGCCCCGTCCCTTATTCCGTGATCTGCGCGGTGCTGAAGTAATACGCATAAACGTAGCACAACCCAACGACTGCCCAGAGCCCGCCCCACAAAACGCGTGTCACGGCTTTCGGTGCCTTGCGCTCGATCCAGCGCATCGCCAGCAGCACATACACCAGGTAAACCGGCAGCAGAAACAGGATGTACTTCGCCTTGAGTGCCCACGCTGTCTGCGACAGCACCCACTGGAAATACGCGAGCGTCGTGATGACCGTAAGCAGCAGCAACGGCAGCGTCTGGCGGCGGTGAATCGTGAGTCCCGCGCCCAGCAGGGCCAACGCGTTCGGCAACAGTGCGAGCGCGAGCAAGGCAGCGGCGGGCCACAGCGGCATCGCCCGGTGCGGGTACATGTCCCACGGCGCACCATGCCGCCCGCCGACCGTGAACATCCCCATGTCCGTCCATGCCAGCGCGTGCAGCGACGTCCAGACGCTGTAGTAGACGGGCAATTCCGTCAATTGGCCCGGGGGGGCGTCCGGGCCCATGCTGTCGAGCACGTCGCCGTAGCGGAAGGACGCGAAGTCGTAGATGTCCCAGCGGTACTCCTTGTCGATGCTGAACCCCTGCGCGGCGCTGCCGTTTGCAAAGAGCGGTGTGCCGAACTTCTCGATGTTGTCGGTGTACTTCCAGCTTCCGATGAGAAGGCAGATAAGGAGAATGACCGGGCCATCGGCGAACATGCGGGCAAAGCGCCGCGTGCGCACTCCACGTGCCAGCGTCACGGCTCCCGCCGTGGCCAGCCCCGCGAGGCCGTTGTACTTCGTCGCCATCGCCAGACCACACAACACGCCCAGGACGATGGGCAGCCGCCAGGGCACCGGGTCGGGGAGCATCGCATAGCGCAGCAGGTAGAAGAGCAGGGCCGTCATGATCGCCGTCAGCACGATGTCGGCTTCCGCGCTCCACGACGAAATGAACAGGCGCGGGAAAACCATCAGCAGAGCCACTCCCCACACGAACGCCATGCCCTGCACGCGGTACAGCCGCAGAATCCGGCAGGCATAGACAACGGTTGTCATCGCTGCCAGAAACGAAAGGAAGTTCAGGAACTTTGCCGGTGCGCGCGGATTGGCCTGCAGCACTTCGGGCCCGTAGCGTTCGAGGTAATACTTCACCCCGGCGTAGTAGAAGGGATAACCGGCCACATAGAAGACCGGCGGGTGGTAGCACTGCCAGCAGGCCTCCGACGGCGGAAGCTCGCCGTTGTAGAAGAGATACGCCACGCCCTCGTGGTACTCGTCGTAGGCATAGCCCCAGGGCTGCGGGCAATTCAGTGCCAGAGGAATCCGAAGCAGGAGCGCCACGAGGACGAATCCCAGCAGCAAAAGATGGCGCGGGCGCGCGAACCACGCACGGATGGCGGCGGCGGAAGGAACCCGGTTCCGCAGGGGGGTCCAGCGTGGCGGCGTGGCGGACAGGCTGTCCGGAGCGGCGGGGGAGTGGGAGGCCTTGGGCCTGCGGCGCCTGCGGTTGCGGTTGGGCTGCTTTGCCATGGGTGCCTCTTCGGGAGGATCGCCGGTTGAGTAGCCCGCCGGGAATCACGGTGCAAGGGAGGAGGGAGGGAGCCCGGCGCAAGGTGCGACGGATTGCCTTCGCATTGAATCCATTGCGGGATGGGATGGAGGCAAACCACGAGAACGTTTCTTGTTCCACATCTCGCGCGTTACAAGATTCGCCTCAGCACTTCCTCGCCAATTTCGCGGAAGTGGTAGCCCGACTCGCTCAGCGACTTGATGCAGGCCGCTCGGGCGTCTTCGGACGCGAACTCCATCCCCAGCAGGGCCCGGCCGACTTCCTCGCCCGTGAAGACGTAGTTGAAGTAGCACAGATTGGAGTGCGGCGTGGTGCTCGCCAGGAAGTCATGCAACGCGCCGGGGCGCTCGGGAAAGTCGTACTGGATGAACCACGGATGGTGGAAGATGTCCGGCTCGTACTTGATGATGCGGAACTCCACGTCGGCCTGTGACGTGACGTCCTCGTGCGGGACATCGAACTCCTGAAGACGGCGGACAAGCAGGTCGAGCTGGGGAGGCGAAGCCTCGAAGCCGATGACCGGCCAGGCGCGGTGCTCGTCGGTTTTGCCGTACTGGAACTCGATGATGTTGATGTCTTCGAGCACGGTTTCGAGCAGCCGGTGCATCGAGCCCTGGTCTTCGCTGATCTCGAATCGGAAGTACCGGCGGCGCGCCGCTCCAATTCCGGCGTGGCGGGCAATCCAGGCCAGACGGCCGAAGTCCATGTTGCCGCCGCACACGACGACGAGTGCCCGCTTGCCGCGAACGGCGTCGGCCTGCTTGAGCAGGCCCGCGAGCCCCATGGCGCCGGCGGGTTCGGGGATGCAGCGGTTCGTCTCCCAAAAGTGCTGGATTGCGGCGCAGACTTCCTCGTTGGTGACGGTGATGAACTCGTCGATCAGATCGCGGCAGAGTCCGAACGTGATGTTGCCCGCACGCTTGATCGCCGTGCCGTCGCAGAACACGTCGGCGTGGTCGATGGTGACGGGGTGTCCGGCGGCCACGGCCGCGGCCATGGAGGCCTGATCAACCCCCTCGACGCCGACGATGTGAATGTCCGGGAAGTAGCTCTTGAGCCAGCAGGAAACGCCTGCGGCCATGCCACCCCCGCCAATCTGGAGGTAGGCGGTGTCGAACGGCCCCTTGCCCGACATGACGATTTCGTCGGCGAGGGTGCCCTGCCCGCCAATAACCGCCCAATCGTCGTAGGCGTGAATGTAGATGCGCCCGGCGCGTTCGGATTCCTCGCGCGCAAGGGCCGATGCATCGTCGAACGAATCGCCATGCAGCACGATCTCGACGTTGTCGCCGCCGTGACGGCGCACGGCGCGCTGCTTCATCCGCGGCGTGGAGACGGGCATCACGATGCGCGCGGAAATGCCGAGATTGCGCGCGGCAAGCGCCACACCCTGGGCATGGTTGCCGGCCGAGGCGGTGATGACGCCGTGGGCACGTTCCTCGGCCGACAGCTGGGCCATGCGGTTGTACGCCCCACGCCACTTGTAGGCGTGGATGGGCGAGAGATCCTCGCGCTTCACCCAGATGTCGGCATCAACGGACGGGAGGACAAGTTGCTGCAGCGGCGTGGGTTGCCCGATGGCGTACACGCGCTGGCGGGCGAGAAAGATCTCGCGGAAGAGGCGCTCGTGAAGGGTGGGAACGTCGTGGACCATAAACACGTGTGGCCGAATCGAGGGGACGGGGTCAAGAAGGCAGTGCCGCTAGGGCCGTGGGCCGTGGCTTTCGCCATCCAGAAGCCGGGTGATCGAGTTGCTCTCGTCGAGGAGGGCCACGCGGGGGTGGTGGCTGTGGGCCTCTGCGTCGGTGAGCTGGACGAAACTCATGATAATGACGCAGTCGCCCTTCCGGACCAGATGGGCGGCGGCGCCGTTGATGCCGATCACCCCCGAGCCGCGCTCGCCCGCGATGGTGTACGTCTCCAGCCGCGCGCCGTTCGTGACGTCGACGACCAGAACCTTCTCATTGGGCAGCAGATCGACGGCATCAAGGAGGTCGGCGTCGATCGTGATGCTCCCCACATAGTCGAGATTGGCTTCCGTTACCGTGGCACGGTGGAGCTTGGCGTGTAGCATTTCGCGCAACATGATGATCTTACTCTGCAGGAAGAACGACTGGGCGGTCAGTTAGCGGCTGGTGCTCAGCATCTTCTTCGTTTCCTTGGAATTCACAGCTCTTTGCTCGATTGTTTGCAGGAAGCGTTTGTCCCCACCGGCCTCCGCAGAAACGGGGAACGTGTAGAACTGACCATCCTTCACGTGAATCGTGAAGATGGAATCCTCGTAGAGTTCATTCTGGGATTCAACGATTTCGAGGCGGACGATCTCGGAGTACGGAATGACGATCTTCGGCTTCGGCCATTCGTTGTCGTACAGCACGATGCGGCGATCAGTCGCGAGATACGCGCCCCCCGCGAGGTCCAGGATGGCGTCGGAATAGAAGTGCAGGATTTGTTCGTCGCGTTCAACGAGCCCGAGTACCCGGATTTTGTTCATGTGCTTGGAGGGGATCTGATTGCCGGAAACAACCATGGTATCGAGCCCCTCGGCCTCGAGGTACGCGAGGCCCGCGAATCCCCCCACGCAGCACAGGACGAAAAAACCGCCCACGACGAGCGCGGTGATGAGCAACCATTTCCCCATGCCGCCCCCTTTGCCTCCGCCACTGGGGGGAGTCTGGTAGGTGGGGGGAGGATTGGACGGGGGCTGCTGATATCCTCCATAGGACGGCGGTTGGCCGTAGGGAGGCTGGCCGTAGGGAGGCTGCCCGTAGGAGTTGTCCGGCGGATGGGGAGGGTACTGGTTGCTCATGATTGCCGGCGTCCTTTTCGGGCAAAGTAATCGCGTGGAGAGTGAAACGGCCCCGGGGGCGCCGCAACCGGAAGGAGCGGGGCTTGACGCTGCCAGCCCTCCACGGGGCAAGGTTCTTGCACTATGCGGGCTGGAAGTCCCGCCGTCGAGGTGATACGTGTCGGAGAAAGTCAAGATAGTTGGTCTGTGCGGCAGCCTGCGCGAAGGCTCCCACGCGCGGATGGCCCTGCTCGTGGCCCTGCGCGCCGCAAAGTCAGCGGGTGCGGAGGTGGCACTCTTCGACCCGCGGGAGACCCCCCTGCCCTTCTGCGAGGGCAAATCGACGCCGGAACTCGACGCCAACGCTGCGGAATGGCGGCGCCTGGCATCGTGGGCCGACGGTTTCCTGTTCGTGACGCCGGAATATCACGGTTCCTTCTCCGGCGTGATAAAGAACGCGCTCGACCTGGTTGGATTCGAGCAACTCGAAGGCAAGATATGCGGACTGGTGAGTGTGCTCGGCGGGGGTGCCAACAACAACGCACTGAACCACCTGCGCACAGTGCTTCGCTGGGTCCATGCCTGGGTGCTCCCGCACCAGGCCGCCATCGGCTCGGCCTACGATGCGTTCGATTCAGAGGGAAACATCAAGGATGCGAAGCTCCATGCCCGCGTTGAACGTGTCGGAGCGGACGTGGCGAAGTTTGCGCGCATCCTGCGCTGCGAAGCGGAGAAAGACTAGCACCATGGCGAAAAAAGACAAACGGTCCTCCGACCAGTTGATTACCAATCGCAAGGCGCGCCACCTCTACGACATCATCGACAAGTTCGAGGCGGGCATCGAACTGCGCGGTTCGGAAGTCAAGAGTCTGCGCGAGAACGGCGGCTCGATCGTCGAAGCCTACGTCGTGCCGATCGACGGCGAGATGTTCATCACGGGGATGACGATTCCGCCATACAGCCAGGCCTCCGCGTGGGTCGAGGCTTCGACGCGGGACCGTAAGTTGCTTCTGCACAAACGCGAGATCGAACGCCTGGCGGGCGCGGTCTCGCAAAAGGGTATGACGCTGATTCCGCTGCGGGTGTACCTGACGCCGCGCGGCCTGGTGAAAGTCGAGATCGGACTCGGCAAGGGCAAGTCGCAGGTCGACAAGCGTCAGGACATCAAGGAACGCGACACCCTGCGCGAACTCCAGCGCGAGTACAAGGTGCGATGATTCGACGTGGAATGACAAACCGAGCGCTTCTTTGGGCCGCCCTGGTGGTGGCACTTGCCGCGCGCGCCACCGCCGCAACGCCCTACGTCGAGGCGCTCGCCGAACAGCATCGCGAGGAGCGTCACGCTGTTCTGATCGCCCACGGAGTGAACATCTCCTCCGAGGCGGTGCTCGATTTCGTGGTCAACGGATTCACGGAAGCCACGCTCTCACGCTCCCTGCCCGAGCAGCCAAAGATCAAGACCGAGGTCATCAACTACGCCATCCATGAACTCGGATTTATGGAAGCGAAGGAAGCCGTGCCGGTGCTCACCGCGCTGGTGGACGGCGAAACAACAAAGGGCGTGCGCTCGATTCTCCAGTACGACGCCGAGCCCTTTGCCATTTCCGAGGAAGTCGACTATCGCGCCGGACTGATGGCGTATGTGCGCTACAACTCGATTGTCGCGCTGGGGCTGATTGGCGATCCCGCCGCGGCGCAAAGTGTCAGGACGGCGATGCTGCGCGAGGAGGAAATCGACTTTAAATCCGAAGCCGCCGTGGCCCTGGGCCTGATGGGCGACAACCGGGGCCTCGACTACATCATCAATCAGGCGGGAGATCCCACAACCGACGACCAGATCGGATATTTCAACGCGGTGTATTTGCTGACCGGACGCAACTACGGCCTGACGAGGAACACATCGCTCGCCAAGCGCCGCAAGCTGTACAGCGATCTGCAGGCATGGCAGGCAAGCGAGGGAAAGAACTTCGCTCCCAACAGGGTCGAGATCCTGCGCCGGCGTGTGCGCGGCGCAGCGACGGAGGACCTGCCAATCTCCTCCCTGCGGGGCGCATTGCGGGCCACGCGTTCGTTCGGCGACTACGACCTGCGCTACACCGCGCGCCAGCGCCTGCGCACGCTCGCGCCCGGCGCGAAGGACGAGTTGCGCGCCTTGAGCCTGGACGCCTTCGAGGACCTCGACATCCGCGTCGCAGCCATGGACTGGTACGCCGCCACGGACCCGAAGGAAGCCAAGTCTGTGATGAAGGATCTGCGCGACGACGAAAACGAGGCCGTGCGTCGCCGTGCGGAGATGCTCGTCGAGGACATCGACAAAGCCCTGACCAAAAGGAAGTAAGCCATGGAAGCCACTGCCGAGACCCGCTTGCCCGCACAGGCAACTTCCACCGGCAAACGCTCTTTGATACCGCTGGCGCTCGCAATCATCGCGACGCTCCTGAGCGCCTACCTCATCCTGCGCATCCAGGTCCACGCGGTGGACCCGGGCGTCAGAATGCCGAACAAGTATGTTCTGGCTCCGGGCGTGACGGGAGACATCCGCATCAACTATGAAATCGAAGGTGCGCCGCCGCTGCCGGTTGTTGATGGCTACCGCGTGATCCGCGTCACCCCCAGCCGCCGCGTCGATACGTCCTCGCCCATGCTGTACGGGAAAGCGCAGGATCTGTTCATGCAGGAACTTGAGGACGGTTCGCTCGAAGAGCTCGACATGCATGCCGTCTCCGTTCGCAAGAACGGCCTGGCGGGCGACGACAACGAGTACTTCCACAAGACGGACGAGTTGCTGCGCCGCAACGCGAACATGGAGGCGCTGGGGCTGCTCGGCCCCGACGGCAAGCCGCCCCTCGGCCCCCCCTACGAACTGATCACCATCCGCGAAAACTACAAGTAACGCATCACGTCACGGGATTCGGTGCGATCGTGCGGAAGACAACATCCTCGTTGTTGCGCACGGCATATTGCAGCGTCCACTCGTCGCGGAAGACGACGAGCCGCCGCCCCCGCGTGTCCACGAACACGTCGCTGATGCCCGTGTGCACGAACTTGCGGTGGTCGAAGTCCTCGGGCATGTCGAGCCAGCGCGCCGTCGTGTAGCCAAGAGCATCGAGTTTGATTTCGACGTCGTACTCTTCGAGCATCCGCTGCTGGACGACTTCAAACTGGAGCCTGCCGACGGCGGCCAGAACGGGCTCGGCGGCCGAGAGCGCTTCGGGCGGATAGAGCACCTGCACGGTGCCCTCGTCGGAGAGTTGCTTCAGCCCCTTGTCGAGACGTTTGCGCTTGAGCGGATTCGGCGCATAGACGCGCGCAAACACTTCGGGGCAGAAACGCGGGATGCCCTCGAACTCAATCTTTTCGCCTTCGGTCAGCGTGTCGGCGATCTGGTAAACGCCGGGGTCGTAGAGCCCGATGATGTCGCCGGCATAGCCCTCCTCGACGGTCTTGCGTTCCTGGGCGAAGAACGTGATCGCGTTGTTCAGGCGCAGGTCCTTGCCGTCGCGGACGAGGTGGGCCGTCATGCCGCGATCAAAGCGCCCCGAGCAGATGCGCAGGAACGCCACGCGGTCGCGGTGGTTCTTGTCCATGTTTGCCTGGATTTTGAAGATGAAGCCGCTGAACTTTTCGTTCGCCGGTTCGCGGGGTCCATCGGTCGTGGGGCGCGCGGTGGGCGGCGGTGCCATGCGGCCAAAGGCTTGCAGGAACGGCTCGACGCCGAAATTGGTCAGCGCGCTGCCAAAGAATACCGGCGTGATCTCGCCGTCGAGAAACTTGCCGTGGTCGAAGGGCTCGCCTGCGA
Organism: Candidatus Sumerlaeota bacterium; assembly: GCA_030156535.1. GTDB lineage: Bacteria > Sumerlaeota > Sumerlaeia > SLMS01 > JAHLLQ01 > JAHCAW01. Next base: position 72,939 of record JASGMJ010000018.1, on the reverse strand, counting down.
GGTCGAGCAGCTCGAGGTCCTCGTGGAAGGCCTTCACGCCGTGCGGGCCGAGCAGGTTCTCGAGCGCCGAATCGTTGCGCCCCGTCGCCTGGTCGATCACCTTGCGGCTGCCGTGCCCGCCGCCGCGTTCGAAGACGTGGATCAGGTCCCCTTCGCGATCGTACACGCCGCGAAAGGACGGCCCCATGCCGATGGGCCAGTTCACCGCGACGCAGTGGATGCCGAGGAGTTGCTCGATTTCGTCCATCAGATCGAGTGGGTCGCGCCCTTCGCGGTCCATCTTGTTGATGAACGTGAAGATTGGCATGGCACGCAGGCGGCAGACCTCGAAGAGCTTGCGCGTCTGCGCTTCGACGCCCTTCGCCGCGTCGATCAGCATGATCGCCGAATCCGCCGCCGTGACGGTGCGGTAGGTGTCCTCGCTGAAGTCCTCGTGCCCCGGGGTGTCGAGAAGGTTGTACAGCATGTCGTCGTAGGGGAACTGCATCACGGACGTGGAGACCGAGATGCCGCGCTGCTTCTCGATGTTCATCCAGTCCGAGGTTGCATGGCGGCTGGCACGGCGTGCGCGCACGGCCCCGGCCAGGTGAATGGCCCCGCCATAGAGCAGCATCTTCTCGGTGAGCGTGGTCTTGCCCGCATCGGGGTGCGAGATAATGGCGAATGTTCGGCGGCGGGCGATTTCTTCCTGGATGTTCGGGGACGTCATGCGCAGCGGTTCCAACGGAGACTGGCCTCGCGGCAGGCAAGGCGGCGCGCATGGTGGGGATGGCGGAGCGGGCACGCAAGGGGAGACGGGAACTCTGGCGCGCCGCGCGGTTTGTCGTTCGTGTTTCTCTGTCCCGTCCCGCCATGGGTTGACTCACAACAGACCTTGAAAGGAAGGTTCCCCAGTGAGCCGGGCGGCGAAGGCTGAACGTTTGAACGGTATCTTGTGCAGGGCCAGAGGCCTGCGCACGGCACTTGGGCTTGCGGCGCGACGCCAAATCCACGAGGGCTGCTGGCGCGGAGAATCGCAAGCTGCCCGGGAATGTGACGGCCATGGAGCCCGGGGCTGCCTCCTCTTCGCCCTTTCCAAACCCCCTTCCGCCCCGCTTCTCTTGGGCGAATGGCGGGGGATAAGGAACCGACTCACTATCGAGTTACGAAAGACGAACCACGCCTCCAGCCTTCGAATGGAAACGGAGCCATGAATCGGAACGACAAAATCTTCGTCGCCGGGCGGCACGGCATGGTGGGCGGCGCCATCGCACGGCGTCTCGAAGCCCAGGGCTTCTCCCGCCTGATCGGCCCCTCCTCCTCCGAACTCGATCTCCAGGACCAGCAGGCCGTCGCCGCCTTCTTCGAGGCCGAGCGCCCCGACTACGTCTTTCTCGCGGCCGCCCGCGTCGGCGGCATCTACGCCAACAACACGTATCCCGCCGACTTCATTTACAACAACCTCCAGATTCAGATGAACGTCATCCACGCCTCGTGGATGTTCCGCGTCCGCAAGCTCCTCTTTCTGGGCAGTTCGTGCATCTACCCCAAGCTCGCGCCCCAGCCCATCCGCGAGGAATACCTGCTCACCGGGCTTTTGGAGCCGACGAACGAGCCCTATGCCGTGGCGAAAATCGCCGGCATCAAGATGTGCGAGGCCTACAACCGCCAGCACGGGACGAACTTCATCTCCGTGATGCCGACGAACTTGTACGGCCCCAACGACAGCTACGACCCGATGAACTCGCACGTGCTCCCCGCCTTGATCCGCCGCTTCCACGAGGCAAAGGTCTCCGCCGCGCCCGAAGTCGTGATCTGGGGCACGGGACAGCCGCGCCGCGAGTTCATGTATGTCGACGATCTGGCCGATGCGTGCGTCTTTCTCATGCAGACCTACGACGGCCCCGACATCGTGAACATCGGCACGGGGCAGGAAGTCGCCATCGGCGAACTGGCTGGCATCGTCAAGGAGGTCGTCGGCTACGAAGGGGAATTGCGCTTCGATCCGTCGAAACCCGACGGGACGCCGCGCAAGTTGCTCGATTGCACGCGCCTGCACGCCATGGGGTGGCGCCACAAGACGGAGTTGCGCGAGGGCATCCGTCTGGCCTACGCGGACTTCGTGACTTGTGGCGGGCGTCATCGCTCCGGCGATCACGCCCTGCCGCGCCTGTAACGGTTCACTCGTCGCCGAAACTGGTCCCCACCAAACGCGCTGCCTGCACCCAGGGGTGGTCCTTCGGCACGAACTTCAGCTTCCCCGCCGTCTGCTCCAGCGGCACGGCCTCCACGCCGCCATTGCGTGCCGCGATCATGACGCCATAGCGCCGCTCGGCCAGCACCCGGGCGCACGCCGTCCCCAGCTTCGTCGCCAGCACCCGGTCGGCCGCCGACGGCGTGCCACCCCGTTGCAGATGGCCCAGAATCGTCAGCCGCGCCTCCTGGCCGACCTGCTGCTCCAGCTGGCGCGTCAGCCGCACGGTGTGCTCCACGTGGGCCTCGTGCATGGCTTCGAGGCGTTCCGAATACTTGCGGATGTCCTTCTTCGTCGTGGCCTCGGCCTTCTTGCGGGCCAGTTCCTCCATCTTGCGGGCGTCCGTGCTGGACATCGCGCCTTCGGCCACGGCCACGATGCTGAACCGCTTGCCGGCCAGCGTCCGTGCCTTGATCGCCGCCGCGACCTTCTTCAGGTCGTAGGGAATCTCCGGCAGCAGGATCACGTCCGCGCCCCCCGCCAGACCCGCGCCCAGCGCCAGCCACCCGACCCGGTGGCCCATGATCTCCACCACGATGATGCGGCGGTGGCTCGTTGCCGTGGAATGCAGGCGGTCGATCGCCTCTGTCGCGATGTCCAGAGCCGTGTCGAAACCAAACGTCTTGTCGGTTTCCGCCACGTCGTTGTCGATCGTCTTGGGCAGCGTCACGACGTTGAGTCCCGCCTTCTGGAGGCGCAGGGCGTTCTTCTGTGTCCCCCCTCCTCCGAGGCAGATCAGCGCCTCCAGGTGATGACGGCGGTACGTCTCGATGATGGCGCCCGTCATGTCCTGCACCTTGCCGCCGATTTCCATGCGGTGAGGCTTGTCCCGGCTTGTTCCCAGAATCGTCCCCCCATCCGTCAGAATTCCGGAAAGCGCCGTGTCCGTCAGCACCATCGTGCGATCATGCACGAGGCCCCGGAAGCCGTCGCGAAAGCCCGTGAATCTCATTCCCAGCGTGTGTCCGGCCTTCACAATGCCACGGATCGCGGCATTGAGACCGGGGCAGTCGCCCCCACTCGTCAGAATTCCAAAATGCTGTGTCATTGATCCTACCCTTATCTGCTAGCCTGTTGGACGGGGATTACTGAACGCCTGTCTACCCCGGAGCTCAAAGGAAAAGGAGGAGTGGGGCGAGTCTGTTCTTGGTCTTCTGTATCCGTTCCGCCCAGCCAGCGGTTGGCCAACACCGGGCGGGGACTGATGGGGGGGGGAGGCTTTGGCGTACCATATCGTCATTTTTTGCACACCGCTCAGGGGCGTGGGTGTACCATAACGGTTTCAGCAAGCACTCGATTTTCACGCTCTTTTGGGGAGCCTCTCGTTGTCTCTATTGAGGTTATGGGCATTTGGGTATGCTGGGTGAAACTGGCATTTGAAATGCTCATTTGAAGCGAAGATTCACCAAGGAAGGTGGCTCATGAAAACGGATGCCATGTCTCACGACACGAGAGAACGGATTCTTCAGGCTGCCACTCAATTGTTCGCAGAATTCGGCTACCGGGGAACGACGGTGGCGGCCGTATGCCGGATGGCCTCGGCGAATATCGCGGCGGTGAACTACTACTTTGGGGGAAAGGACGCCCTCTACGTTGAAGCGTGGCGCTCCGCGTTCCTGGCGTCGATCAATCGCCACCCTCCCCTTGGCGGTGTCTCTCCCGAAGCTCCTGCGGAAGCCCGCTTGCGCGGATGGATTCGTTCCCTGATCGAGCGCATCAGCGATCCCGACTCATGTGACTTCGAGATCGTGCACATGGAACTCGCCAATCCCACCGGACTGCTGACGAACGCGATGAGGGAGAGCATCTCTCCAATGGAAAAGATGCTCGCGCAGATTGTGGGCGAGCTCCTCGGAAAGAAAAAGACACCAGAGAATATCCAGCTCTGCATGATGAGCATTCAGGCACAATGTCTCAACCCGCGAGTGCTCGGAAAACGCCACCAGATGTTGAAGCAGGAACGACCAAAGGCTGGACCAGAGCCGCTTTCCTGCGATGTCGAAAAAATCGTCGATCATGTAATAGAGTTCAGTCTCGCCGGGATTGCGGCAATCGCCAACCGCAAGAGTCCGGCGACACCACGGAGGAAAGGAAAATGATCTTGCGTAGAAACCTGCTTGGCGAGAATGGCTCTCGCCACTGTCGCGGCGTCCCTTCTGCTGGAGGGCTGTACGGTGGGGCCCGACTACAGTCCTCCCGACCTGGATTTGCCTTCAGAGTGGATTTCGGCGGAATCCGGGGACGAAGTCAACTCGAACGCCGAAGAGCTTGCTCATTGGTGGGCGTCCTTCGATGATCCTCTCCTGACGGAGCTGGTTTCGGAGGCGATCGCGAGCAATCTCGATCTGCAGACAGCGCTCTCCAGAGTACGCGAAGCGCGCCTGCAGGCAGGCATCACGAGCGCGGAACAGTTCCCAACGCTCGATGCCTCCGGGTCTGCAACACAGAGCTTTACAAGGAGCCGTACCGAGAATCCCGCGACGGGAAAGACGGTTGGCGAAACGACGGATGCCCGAACCTATCGCGCGGGTTTCGACGCCAGCTGGGAAGTTGATGTCTTCGGCGGCGTCAGGCGTTCCGTCGAGGCATCGGAACACGATTATGAAGCAGAGGTGGCCTCATACAATGACGTCCTCGTTTCGCTCACGGCGGAGGTCGCCACGAACTATGTCGCCGTCAGGACGTACCAGGCCCGCATCCGAATCGCAGAAGAGAATCTGGCCGCCCAGCAGGAGTCCCTTGAGCTGGTTGAGGCCCGCCATGAGGCGCAGATTTCGAGCGAGCTTCCCGTGATGCAGGCACGGTCGAATCTGCAAACCACGCAATCGCAGATTCCGTCCCTCCGGGCAAGTCTCAACGAAAGCATGAACCGTCTGGCCATTCTTCTGGGAGAGCTGCCGGGCACACTCCAGGAGCGTCTGGAGGAAGCCCAGCCCATTCCGGCCGTACAGGACTCGGTGTCCATCGGAGTCCCCTCCGAGGCGTTACGCTGCCGCCCCGACATTCGCCAGGCGGAAAAGAGTCTCGCTGCTCAGGTTTCCCGAGTTGGAGTCGCGGTGGCCGACCTCTACCCAAAGTTCATGATCACCGGAGCGGTCAGCCGTCAGGGTGAAGGCACCAAGGGCTTCCGTGAACTTGCAACGGACACGCTCAGCTTTGGCCCCAACATGACGTGGAGGGTCTTCGACCGAGGGCAGGTAAAGAATACCGTGAAGCTCGAGGAAGAGCGCGCCGACCAACTGCTTCTCGCGTTCCGTTCCTCCGTGCTTTCCGCAATGGAGGAAGTTGAGAACAAGCTGACTTCCGTTGAGCGTATGAAGGAACAGCGTGCGCACCTGCAAACCGCTGTCGAATCGACGGAATCGGTGCTCGAGCTCGCACGTGCCCAGTATGAGGCGGGCCAGGTGAGCTTCAGCGAAGTCATCGACGCGCAACAATCCCTGCTCAGTCTTCAGGATAATCTCGCTCAAACCGAAAGTGAAATCGTGACTGAAACGATTTCACTCTACAAGGCCGCCGGAGGTGGATGGGACGCACCATCAGACCTCGCATTCGACATCCCCTCCACCAAGGAGTCATGAAATGGAAAACACACGCACACCGGAAACCGACCTGAGTTCTCTCCTGGCGCAGAAGCACTCGCGCAGTCGCAGATGGAAGCCCCTCGTCATCCTGATACTATGCCTCGTGATTGGTGCGATCGTCATGATGGCGATGACGCGCAACGCGGAAAAGCCAACGGAGGCAAGGTACAAGACGGAAGTCGCCAAGAGGGGCGATCTCACCGTGACGGTGAGCGCCACGGGCAATCTTGAACCCACGAATGAAGTCGAGGTCGGCAGCGAGCAATCGGGCAGTGTGAGCGTGATCAATGTCGAGGTGAACGATTTCGTCACGGCCGGGCAAGTGCTTGCCCAGCTCGACACTACACGAATCGATTCCCAGATTCAACAGGGCGAAGCCAGCCTCGCTTCCGCGAAGGCGGAACTCCTGTCCGCAGAGGCGACAGTGAAGGAAAAGCGTGCCGATCTTGCACGACTGGAGAAGCTTCGCGAACTGACCAACGGCAAGGGCATCGCCATTCAGGATATTGACGCAAAGCAGGCAGAGCTTGATCGCGCGATCGCGGGAGTCGCCCAGGCGGAGGCCGCGGTGCAGCAAAGCAAGGCATCGCTGGAAACATACCGGACGGATCGTTCGAAGATGACGATCGTTTCGCCCATCGACGGTGTGGTGCTGACACGCAATATCGACGAGGGACAGACGGTTGCCGCTTCGTTCGAGACACCAACGCTCTTCGTGCTGGCCGAGGATCTGTCGCACATGCAGCTGGAGGTCGGTGTCGATGAAGCCGATATCGCCCTGGTGAAGGAAGGGCAGGACGCTTCGTTCACGGTGGATGCCTTCTCGAATCGAGAGTTTCCGGCCAAGGTCACGCGTGTGAACTTCGGCTCCAGCACGACGGAAAACGTGGTCACCTACGACACGATTCTGGATGTCGACAACTCCAGTACGGTCCTGCGTCCAGGAATGACGGCAACGGCGACCATCACCGTGAAAAAGTTGGAGAATGTGCTCCTTGTTCCCAATGCCGCGCTGCGATTCCAGCCCGTTCAGGAAACAACCGAAGAATCCAGCGGAGGGGTACTCAGTCTTCTCATGCCTCGCCCGCCACAGCAGCAGCGTAAGGACAACACTCCCCTGGAAACCGGGCAGTCTAGGGTGTGGACATTGGAGAATGGCGAGCTTGTCGCGATCCCGGTGGAGATCGGATTGACCAACGGAACTGTCACAGAAATCACGGGCGGCGACCTTGCAGAAGGAACCGTCTTGGTGACCAGTGTGGAGGCTGAATCAAAATGACCGCCGCCGCCAACCTGCAAAGTGTTCAGCCGATCATCCGCTTCGAGGGCGTAACGAAAATCTACGGCCAGGGTGCTGCGGCGATGAAGGCCCTCAAGGGGATCGACCTGAAGATCAATGAGGGAGAGTTCGTCGCCATCATGGGGCCGAGCGGTTCGGGCAAGTCCACCTCGATGAACATCCTTGGGTGTCTGGATGTTCCCTCGGGAGGGCACTACTACTTCGACAACGTGGATGTCGGCAGCCTCTCAAGAGATCAACGTGCGCTGCTTCGCCGCTACATGCTCGGATTCGTCTTCCAGGGATTCAACCTGCTCAAGCGAACTTCCGCGCTCGAGAATGTGGAGCTGCCCCTTGTGTATCGCAATGTTCCCGCGGCTCTTCGGCGCAGCCTGGGACGCAAGGCATTGGAATCCGTTGGCCTGTCCAATCGCGAGCACCACACAACCTCCGAACTCTCGGGCGGTCAGCAGCAGCGAGTCGCCATCGCTCGTGCCATCGTCACCGAGCCAAAAGTGCTCCTGGCCGATGAGCCGACCGGAAACCTCGACATGAAGACCAGCGATGAGATTATGAATCTCCTCACAATGCTCAATCGAGAACGCGGCATTACCGTCCTCATGGTGACCCATGAACCGGACATGGCCGAGTACGCCGATCGCCAGATCCACTTCCTTGATGGATTGATCCACCAGGAGATCGCAACGGAAGGGGCCAGAGCATCATGATTCTAGAAACCCTCATGCTTGCACAGCGGGAAATCCGCCGCAATGTCATGCGCTCCACACTGACAATTCTCGGTATCGTGATTGGTGTGGCCGCAGTGATCATCCTTGTAACGTTGGGAAGCGGCGCAACACAGCAGGTCGCCGATCAGATTGGAAGCCTTGGCAGCAACATCCTGCAGGTGCGTCCTGGCCAGGGGCCTCGCGGACCTGGTGGTGCGCGAGACAGCTCGGATGAATTCGATATGGACGACGTGGAGGCAATCGCCCGTGAGGTTCCTGGCCTCGCAGCGATCGCTCCGATGTCCAGCGCCTCCACCCAGGCGATTTACGGGAACGAGAACTGGGGCACCTCCATCACCGGCACGACGAACGACTACTTGATCGCGAGAAACTGGGAGCTGGAGAGTGGACGCCAGTTTCTGGATGCCGAACTACAGGCTGGCCGGGCAGTGGCCATCCTTGGCGCCACCGTGAAGGAGGAACTCTTTGGCGGGCAGGAAGCAGTCGGACAAGCCGTGCGTCTCGGCAGCATCTCCTTCGAAGTGATTGGAGTGCTGACCTCCAAGGGTGAATCGAGTTTCGGCCAGGATCAGGATGATCTCGTTCTGATTCCCATTCGGACGGTGCAGCGGAGATTCACCGGCTCGACCGACGTGGGGAGCATCATGATTTCCGTGGCAGACTCCGACAACATCGATCTCGCAAAGTCTTCCATTGAATCGCTGCTTCGCGAGCGCCGCCGGATCTCCGAAACGGAGGACGACGACTTCAATGTCGGCGACATGCGCGAGATTGCCAGCACGATTACCAGCTCCACAAAGGTTCTCACCGCCCTGCTTTCCGCCGTCGCCGCCGTCAGCCTTCTCGTCGGGGGCATCGGCATCATGAACATCATGCTCGTTTCCGTGACGGAGCGCACCAGGGAGATCGGAATCCGTCTGGCGATCGGTGCCCTTGGAAGCCAGGTGCTTCTGCAGTTCCTCGTGGAGGCCATCGTGCTCTCATGCTTCGGCGGACTTCTCGGCATCATCTTCGGCCTGGGAATCGCCAGGATCGGGGCGCAGCTGCTGAGCCTTCCGTTCGTCTTCCGCTTTGACATCGTCCTTCTCGCCTTCGCCTTCTCTGCCGTCGTCGGGGTCGCATTTGGCTACTTCCCTGCCCGCAAGGCGGCAGACCTCGACCCCATCGAAGCACTGCGCTATGAATGACTCCAATACGCGAAGCCTCTGCTCTCTTCCCTGATTACTCCGGGAAGAGAGCGCCCATCTCTGGCCGCGCGACAGCACGAAACAGCGCGAACGTGTACTCTGCAACTGCACTAGCGAACAGGGAGAGCCGGGCCCTGCAGGACACACCGGGCGAGCCTGGACGAAGGCCTCAGTCGAGGACCTCCCCCCTAAAAACACTCCGCGCCCCGGGGGCGGGCCGGGGCGCGGAGCGGAGTCGGGGGAATACCCCGCTCGCAAGGAGATGGGGGCTGGAGCCCGCGCCACCTCCAAGATCGGTGGCTGACGCGGCTCCGGCTGCCCTTCCGTGGGCTATGCGAGGATCAGGAGAGGGTTCTCCAGAGCCGCTTTCAGGTCCTTAAGATAGGACGCTCCGACGGCTCCGTCAACTACACGGTGATCGCAGCTCAACGTCAGCGTGATGGTCTTTCCGGGCACCAGGTCGCCGTTGCGTACGACGGGCTTCTCGACCAGCGCTCCGATGGCCAGGATCGAGGACTCCGGCGGATTGATGATCGCGTCGAAGTTCTGGATGCCGTACATTCCCAGGTTGCTGATCGTCTGGACGCCGCCAGCGAGGTCCTCCTCGCCGAGTTTGCGGTCGCGCGCCTTCGCGGCCAGCTCGCGCAGTTCCGCCGCGATGGCCAGCAGCCCCTTGCCATTGGCGTTGCGGATCACCGGCGTCAGCAGGCCGTCCTCGATCGCCACGGCCACCGAGATATGCGCGGCACTCTTGCGGATCATCTTGCCGTCCACCCACTGCGTCCGCAGCCACGGGTGCTTCATCAACGCCGATGCCATGCCCTTGATCAGGAAATGGGTCACGGTGATCTTCTCCTCGGCGTAGGCTTCGCGGACGCGGGCCACGGCATCGAGCAGCGGCTGCGCATCGACTTCCACGGAGAGGCTGAAGCTGGGCACCTGCTGGCGCGATTCCACCAGGCGGCGCGCGATGATCTTGCGCATTCCGCTGACGGTGACTTCCTCGTCGTCGGCAGTGGGGGAGTAGGCCGCCGGAGCAGCCTTGGGCGCGGCGGGCGCTGCGGGTGCTGCCTGGGATTCCTGGCGTGCGGCGGCAGGGACGGCACCGCTCTCCATCGCCTTCTCCACATCGCGCTTCACGATGCGGCCACGCGGGCCCGATCCCTGGATCTGAGCGAGATCGATCTCCAAGTCGGCGGCCATCTTGCGGGCCAGCGGCGAGACAAAAATGCGGCTGCCGTCTTCTGCCCGGGGCGCGGGCAGAGGCGGAGCTTCGGAGGCTTCCTTCTTCGGAGCAGGGGCTTCCTGCTTCTCTTCCTTGGCGGCGGGAGCTTCCTTCTTCGCGGGTTGCGGCTTCTCCGCTTCCTGCTTCTTCGGCTCTTCCTTGGCGGCGGGTTCTTCCGCTCCACCGAGGAACGAGGAGATGTCCTCGCCCTTCTCGCCGATCACGGCGATGGTCGAGCCGACGGGCACGGCCTCGCCTTCCTTCGCCATCAGCTTTAGAATCGTCCCGTCCTCGAACGATTCCTGCTCCATGACGGCCTTGTCCGTCTCGACTTCCGCCAGGATGTCGCCCGACGAAATACTGTCCCCTTCCTTGACCTGCCACTTGACGATGGTTCCCTCGCTCATCGTCGGCGACAGTTGGAGAAGTTGCACTGCTGAAGCCATGGTGCTCTATCCTTCGGTAATTGGGTCGATTGTCGCGTGAATACCCTGCCGCATCAGTCCGCGTAGCATGCCTTCTTCACCGCATCGACGACGTCGATCTGGCGGGGAAGGCTGCGTTCCTCAAGATTGAAGGCGTAGGGGAGCGGTACGTCCTGCTGGTGGACGCGGCCGATGGGCGCGTCGAGGTGGTCGAACGCACGCGCGTAGACTTCCGCTGCCACCCAGGCCGCGGCGCTCGCCTTCGGCCAGGCCTCGTCCACGATCACGCAGCGATTCGTCTTCTTCACACTCTCGATCACCGTGTCGAAATCCAGCGGGCTGAGCGAGAGCAGGTCGACGACCTCGCAACTGATGCCCTCTTCCGCTTCCAGCGTTTCCACTGCGGGGAGCACCGTGCTCGTCAACTGGCGCGACCACGTGACGATCGTCACGTCATCGCCCTCCTTCACGACGTCGGCCTTGCCGATGGGCCACAGATCCTCGGGGTCCTCGGTCACTTCGCCGCGCACGTTGTACAGCTTCTCGCCCTCGATGAAGATCACCGGGTCGGGATCGCGCACGGCCTGCTTGAGCAACTGGTAGGCGCGGTTGGGCGTCGAGGGCAGGACCACCTTGATGCCGGGGATGTGGACGTACTGCTGCTCGAGCGACTGGCTGTGCTGGCAGCCCAGCGCGCCGCCCGCTCCGCCTGGTCCGCGAATCACGATCGGGACGCTGAACTGTCCGCCGGACATCGAGCGCAGCTTCGCCGCGTTGTTCACAATCTGGTCGAGCGCCAGGATCGCGAAGTTGAACGTCATCACTTCGATGATCGGCCTCATGCCCACGTGCGCCGCGCCGATTCCCAAGCCGACGAAACCGGCCTCGGTGATCGGCGAGTCCACAACGCGCAGGTCGCCAAAGCGTTCGAGCAGCCCCTGCGTCACCTTGTAGGCGCCGTGGTACTTGGCGACTTCCTCGCCCATGATGAAGACTTGGTCGTCCCGTTCCATTTCTTCCGCGATCGCCTTGTTCAGCGCTTCGCGATACGTCATTTCTGCCATGGTGGGGTAAACTCCCGTCAGATGGGTCGCACGAAAGGGCCGCCGGAACGCCCGGCGGCGGTGAAAGAAAGCGGAATCAGTTGCCGTCCGGGCCGGGATAGCCCGGGTAATCGACGTACACGTCGGTCCACAGTTCGCTCTCGTCGGGGAAATCCGACTCCTCGGCGAACTTGATCGCGTCCTGGACGATCTCCTTGATTTCCTTCTCCATGTCCTGAATCAGCTCCTCCGTGAAAATCCCGGGGAACTGTTCCTGCAGACGCAGCATCGGGTCCTTGGCCTGCCATGCCGTCACTTCATCCTTCGTGCGGTAGCTCGTCGCCGGGTCCGACATCGAGTGCCCGCGATAGCGATAGCACACGGCCTCGATGAACGTTGGGCGTCCGTGTTCGCGGGCGCGCTCCACGGCTTCCTTCGTCGTCTTGTAAACGTCGAGCACGTCCATGCCGTCGCAGCGCACCCCGCGGATGCGGTAGGCACCCTGCGTGCGCATGTACAGTTCCTTCTCGGCGCTCGCGCGGTGGACGGCTGTGCCCATGCCGAACAGGTTGTTCTCGACAATGTAGATCACCGGCAGATTCCACAACGACGCCATGTTCAGGCTCTCGTGGAACACGCCCTGGTTGATCGCCGCCTCGCCCATGTAGCAGAGCACGACTTCCTTTGTCTTGTTGTACATTGCCTTCCAGCCCACGCCTGTGGCCAGCGGCACATGCCCGCCCACGATGCCGTTGCCGCCCATCATGCGCGTCTCGGCGTTGAACAGGTGCATCGAGCCGCCCTTGCCCTTCGAGCAGCCCGTCTTCTTGCCGAACAACTCGGCCATCACTTCGCGCGCCGAGATGCCCCGGATCAGCGCGTGGCCGTGGTCGCGGTACGTCTGGAAAATGTAATCCTTGGACTCGAGTGCCCCGACCGAGCCGACGGCGACCGCCTCCTGTCCGATGTACAAGTGGCAGAAGCCCTTGATCTTCGTCAGTTGGTACTGCTGGGCGCAGCGCTCCTCGAAGCGCCGGATCAGCAGCATCTGGCGGTACATCTCGATCAACTTTTCGTCGGGGAGCATGATCTTCGGCTCGGGGATATGGGAGTCGCGGGTCTTCGCGGCGCCCTTGCCTTTGGCCGGACTGCTCTTCACCACGGCTGGCTTCTTCTTCGCCGTGGCCTTCTTCGGAGTCGCTTTGGCTCTTGTTGCCATGGGTATGAGTATCCTGCAGAGGATTTACGAGAGGCGTTTCGCGCCGGAAGCAGCGATGCTTTCTCGGGAAACACGCGGAGGGAAAAACCACCTGCCCTGCCATGAGCAAACGGCACGCCATGCAGGGGCCCCCGCGTTGTAGGGAGCACCCCGTCTCAGTGCAACGAAGAACTGGTCGCGCGCGGAAGTTCCCTCGGCCAAGGCCGCATCCGTGTCGGACCCTGAGTGTCGTGGTTGTGTGTAAGCTCTCTGCTTTCAGTCATTTGAGGGGACACTTTTTTGTGCTTATTCCTGAACGTTTGTTCTGGAATTGGCTCAAAACCGATCTGCACGGTTGCGAACTTCCCCGGATTTTCTCTCGATTATCCCCCCTCGAACTCCAGACGCCGGCGGTCGGCGATGCGCAGCGTCAGTTTCCCCTCCAGCAACGCAATCAGCTTGGCGCCGACCAGTTCGCGCCGCCATCCCCGGAGCACCGGCAGGTCCAGGTCCTCGATCCGGTGGCGGTTGTTCACCAGCGAGGTCAGCTCGCTCGACGTTGCCAGCAGGGCCGAGGCGATCTGCTCCTGCTCGGCCATTGTGCGCACGAGCGACTGCATCAGTTCGACGAATCCGGCGGGCACGTCGGGGCGCTGGGTGACGGGCTTCTTCGGCCATTGTTCCTTGGGGAGTTCGGAGGCCTTCCTGATCAGGGGGAGCAACTCGTCGATATAGCGGTACAGCGGCCCGGCAGGAAGTTGCCGTGCGCCCTGCACGTCGGCGCGCGATTGCGGGATTATGCGCGACAGTCCCACCAGTCCGGGGTCGGGCATGATCTTCTTGCGCGGAACGTTCTGGCGGCGTGCTTCCTGTTCACGCCAGGCCGTCAGCTCGCGCAGCACGGCCAGTTGGCGCCCCGAAAGCTTCATCCACTCCTTCACGGTCGTATAGAGTTCCTCGTCTGCCATGTCGGCGCGTTTCGTGGAATCCTCGGCGCGTTTCTGCTGTTCCTCGCGGTACCATTCCAGACGGCCCATCTTTTCCAGGCGCTCGATCATGTAGGCGCGCAGGGCATGGAGGTGGGCGACGTCGGTCGCGGCGTAGTCGAGCTGGGCCTGCTTGAGGGGGCGCTGGGACCAGTCGCTGGCCGTCTGCCCCTTGTCCACCCGCTTGCCCAGACACATTTCCACCAGGTTCTGGTAGGACACCTGGGCGCCGAGGCCGATCATGGCGGCGGCGAGCTGGGTGTCGAAGACGGGCCAGGGGATCGAGCCCGCAAAGCGTTCCAGAATCGGCAGGTCCTGCGCGCCGCTGTGGAAGATTTTCTCGCGCGACGCATTGGTCAGCAGCGCCGCGAGGGGCTCGCCCTTGCCGATGGCCTTGGCATCCACCACCGCCGTGTTCCCCGCGCCGTCGGTCAATTGAATGACTTCCAGTTCGGGGTAGTAGGTGCGTTCGCCGACGAATTCGGTGTCCACGGCCAGGGGCGCGTGGGGATCAAGGCGCTTGCAGAAGGCCCTGAGCGCCTTGGGGCTTTCGATGTACTCGTATTCGGGAACTTCGGGTTTGGGGCGTTTCGGGGATGGCGTCATAAGTCAGTCGGTTTCGTTGGCTTTGGGTTCGGCTGGGAGTTTCTCCAGCACCTCGATCTGCGCGACCAGTGGCTGCTCGCCATGGGCGAGTTCCGCAGGGATTTCGATGCGTGCCGTGGCGCCGGGTTGCAATTCCAGCAAGGCCTCGTCCCATCCCGCCATGCCGCCCAGGCCGACAACGACTTCATAGGGAGCGCCATCGTCCTGCCCGGCTTCGTCGATGATCTCGCCCGATTCCGACAGCAGCGTATAGCGCACCAAAACGCGGTCGCCCCGCCGGAGTTTGTCGCCTTGGCCTGCGGTCTGGTACTCCACCTTCAGCCCCGAGGCCGTGGTGTACGGTGCCGGCAGCGGCGGAGGAGTGGGTGTTGGGGTCGGTCCCGGCGTCAGCGTGGGCGCGGGTGTCGCGGCCGTTTCCGCCAGCTTGTCCAGCGAAGGCGCCTTGGGCGCCTCCTCTTTCTTGCGGCAGGCGGAAGTGATGGATAAGACGAGAAGAATCAGGGCTGCAAGGCCACGCGCCCGCGAAAACGCCCCCAACATGGCTTTCAACCGTGGCATGGCCGATCCCCCGTATTTCACTCCTCGATCCTTCGCCACCGTACCCTCGCACGGGCAACGGAAAAACCGGCGCCGGGCGAGCCCTTCCCGTCGATCCGGGAAATGACGGGCTTTTTCACAACTTCTGCAGAGTTTGAAATTATCCTTGACCGCGTACCTTGTTTGTCCGATTTCGGAATCAAGCTGAGAAAGGAGGTGCTACCAACTATGGGTAAACGCAACAGCGAGGTGGTCGGGTCCTAGCCGACTCGGAATCCAACCCTCAGCGGTACCAGAGGCGAGATTCCGGTAACCCCGGCTGGGAAATTCCCCCCGGGCGCCGACTTCCGATGGACCGTCAAAACCGCCCCCGGCTGGCCTCCAACCAGCCGGGGGTTTTGCACGCCCCGCCTTCCGCGTTGCGTTTGCCGGAGGCGGGCTCTTAGGACCGGGCTCCCTTCGGAGCCGGGCGTTGCATTGCCGGGGGAGGAAGCGCCTTTTCAAGGAGCAGTGGCATGGAGTGGTATGTTCCGATTCTGGTTTTCTTCGCGCGCATTCTGGACGTCTCGCTTGGGACGTTGCGCATCGTCGCGGTGATGCGTGGTCACAAGATGAGTGCGGCGGCGCTGGGTTTCCTGGAGGTGACGATCTGGCTGCTGGCGGTCTCGGCGGTGGTGACGAACGTGCAGGAGAGTTGGGTCACGGTGATCGCCTATGCGGGTGGCTTTGCGTGCGGCACGCTGATTGGGATGGCGATCGAGGAGAAGCTGGCGATGGGGAGTCAGTTGCTTCGCATCGTGAATGTGAATCCCAAAAAAAGGGTGGCGCGATTCCTGAGACACCGCCAGTACCGTGTCACGGAAGTGGAAGGGACAGGCGCAACAGGGCGTGCGGAACTGAGCTTCGTGGTGCTGCCGCGCAAGCAGGTCGCGCGCGTCATCTCGCTGGTGCTGCGCTACTGCCCCTCGGCCTATCTGACGGTGGAGGACATTCGCTCGGAGATGGTGGGCTCGACGATTTTCACGCAGTCCCCGAGCGGGATCCCCCTCTGGCGCCGTCTGATCAAGTTCCGTTAGCCAGCGCGCCATCACCTCCGCAAAGGAACCGCAACCTGATGAAGAATTTCCTCCGAGTCTGCACCCTTCAATACTATCTGCGTCCCGTTCAGAAATTCGAGCAGTTTGAGGACCAGGTGCAGGCGTTGATCGAAACGGCATCGGACTACAAATGCCGTTTGATCGTTTTTCCGGAGTACTTCACGGTGCAGTTGCTGACGCTGGGTGACGTGAAGCGCCCGATGCCCGAGCAAATCCGTTATCTGGCGCGCTCGCGCGAGCGCTACATCGACATGCTTTCGCGCCTCTCCAAGCGCTTCGGGATCTACGTCGCGGGCGGCACGATTCCGGTGCTCGATGAAAAGGACCCCGAGAAAGTCTACAACCTCTGCCACTTCTTCAACCCCAAGGGGGAGTTCCAGGTGCAGGGCAAGATGCACATGACGCGCTTCGAGAAGGAGGAGTGGTTCGTTTCGCCGACGGACAAGCTGCGCATCTTCGATACGGATTTCGGCAAGGTCGCGGTGACGATCTGCTACGATGTCGAGTTTCCCGAAATCGCCCGCGCCGCGGCCCGCCAGGGCGTGCACATTCTGATCGTGCCCAGTTGCACGGACGACCGCCAAGGCTACCTGCGCGTGCGCTACTGCGGTCATGCCCGCGCCATCGAGAACCAGCTCTACGTGATTATTTCGGGCACGGTGGGGTCGCTGCCGATGGTGCCCGCCGTGCATTTGAACTACAGTCAGGCGGCAATCCTGAACCCGAGTGACTACCAGTTCGCCCGCGATGGCGTTCTGGCGGAAGGACCCGCGACGATCGAGACGGCCGTGATCGGCGAACTCGACCTGGAATCCATCGAGCGCAACCGCACGTGGGGGAGCGTGCTGCCGTTGCTCGACTCCACGCGGACCAAGGACCTCGTCGCCGATCCCGAAATCGTGACGCTCTGATCCCTCCATCGCGCGTCAGCAAAACATCCACGCATTGCTTTCAACCGCCGCACCGCATCATAGAATCGCGAAGTCTTGCTGGAGAGCTCCCGGGGTGCAGGTGCCGGAGGACGGGGAAGCGGGTATCGGGCGGATTGTAGGCCGATTGGGCGGCGGGCGCGGCGGCGCACCATGCAGGCGTCACGATCGTGGCGATGCGACCCAGTGCCTTCGCGGAGGGCGGGATTCGTTCCAAAACAGTCAAAAACACCGAAAAACGGGTTTCAGCCTTTGAAGAGAAGGTGATTGTGGCGGTGTGCGAGGGTAAAACGCCTGATTCCGTGACTGGAATGGTGTTCGCTGTATTACTTATGTGCATTATAAAATTGCTGCTTTCTGTTTCGGCTTGAAGAGTGGTGCTCTGAAAGCGTTGCGTCTCCACGGTCGAAGCGAAACAGACCCCAATTTCCCCTTCGGAGAAAGTGCTTATGATTACGTCACGCGATCTGCGCGGTTGTTACCCGGCTCTCATCACCCCCATGCGTCTTGAGGAGGGCAAATGCGTCGTCGATCACGACGCCTTCCATAAGCAGATTGCGTACGTGATCGACCATGGCGTGACGGGAATCGTCATCGCCGGCACCACGGGACAGTCTGCGACGCTGACTCATGAAGAGCAGATCGAACTGGTGAACGACGGCGCCTTGTACGCCAAGGGCTATGCAAACGGCAGGGGACGCGACGTTCAGATCATCGCGGCGGCGGGCTCGAACTCGACCGCCGAGGCGGTCTACATGAGCCGCGAGATTCTCGCCCGTGGCCGCGTCGATGCCTTGCTGCACGTCAGCGGCTACTACAACAATCCGCCGCAGGAAGGGCTGATCCGCCACTTCTCGCTGATGGCCGAACTCGCCGTCGAGAACCACGCCGCCGTCATTCTCTACAACGTCCCCAGCCGCACGGGTTCCAACCTGGATGCGGCCTCGTGCATCGAACTCGCACAGCACCCCGGCATCATCGGCGTGAAGGAAGCGAGCGGGAACATCGAGCAGGTGCAGGAGATTCTCGACAACACCGACCCCGACAAGTTTGCGGTCGTTTCGGGCGAGGACCACATGGTTGCCGAGATTGTGAAGCGCGGCGGGCAGGGAGTGATCTCGGCGTCGGCGAATCGCTGGCCGCGCGAGTTCCAGACGCTGTGCGACCTTGCACTCGCGGGCGAGCACGAGAAGGCGGCTGAGCTTCAGGCAGCGCTCCTGCCGTGCGTGGATGCGGTCTTCTCGGTCAAGAATCCGATTCCGCTGCACTACATGCTGGGTGCGGACCTGCGCGCACCGCTCGTGCGTGTGGATGAGTTGCGCGAGCCCAAGCGTGGCCAGGTCATCGGGAAGATTTCCAAGGCGCTGGCGCTCAAGCAATTCCCGCATGTCGAAGTCGCGTCGGACGTTCCCGAATACGCGTGACCGCGTTGCCATATCACAACAGTTGAAGATACAAAACCGGCCCGGGGGCGAAGTGCTTCCGGGCCGGTTCTTCCCAATGGGGCGTGCGCTTGTTGTTCAGTTCGGGAAGTTGAAGGTGAGGCGTCCGGAGGCTTCGATCTGTGCGAGCTTTTGGCGGGCGGGGTTTTCCGCAACATCGCGTTTCCATGCCGTGGCTGCGCGCTCCATCAGCACCTCGTCGGCGGGCGGTGCCTGCTCGGCGCGGTCGGCGCGGTAGTAGGCCACCACGGTGCCGTCGCCTCGCGGGAGGGCGGGGGAGAAGGCCCCGACGGGGAGGGCGGCGAGATCGAGCGAGTAGGCTTCCTGGGCACGGGCGGCGGTGAGTTCGCCGACGCGCTCGAAGGCCACGGTGAACTCCGTGTGATCAGGATCGATCACGCGCTCGACGACGAACTGCGGAGAAACGTAGGCCGTGGGGCCGTTGAGTTTCACGCGGTCAACCATGAGGCGGGTGGATTCGGCGATGTAGCCGGAGAGTGTGTTCTGCATTTCGGCAGCGAGGGCGGCGCGTTCGCTGGAGCCCAGTTCCTCGGGCGCACGCGGCGTGGCCACCAGCCGCCACACGATGGAGGACCACGCCGGGGCCAGTTCGTCGCGGTGGGCTTCGGCGTAGGCACGGAGTTCCTCGGGCGTGGGCTCGGCGATCTCGCGGGGGAGTTCGCGCGCCTTGCGGGCGGCGGCCAGAACCGCGCCCAGTTCACGCGCGGTCTCGTAGCGCGGGTGCGCCACGAATCCTTCTTCCGTCAGAATCTGCGTCACGGTCTCGCTCTCGACGACGAACCGTGTCTTCGCAATCAGCTCCTTCGTCGGCCGACCCTTGCGCAACTTGTCGACGTCGGGAAACAGCGTACGGAACTCGCCCTTCGTCATCAGGAAGCTGCCGACTTGCAGCAGCTCCATCTCGTCTTCCAGCAGCGCATAGCTGGAGACGCGGTTGACGGGGCGAACTTCCTCCATGGCATCGGCAACGCGGTAGTCGAGTTGCTGGCGGAAGAAGCGGCGTGCGAGGCGCGCGGCGATTTCCTCGCGCACCTGGGCGTAGGGGCGCAGGGTGGGCTCGGTGCGCGCCCTGAGTTCATAGAGGTAGACGCCGTCGGGGAGCACGGTGGGTTGGCTGATCTGGCTGATGCGCAGGCGGAACAGCTGGTCCTCGACGTCGCGCCGCAATTTTCCGTCGCCACGAACCACCGGGAGTGCGGCGCCCGCGGGCTTTTCCAGCGCCAACTCCGGATGAGAGCGCAGAATGCCAGCGAGGCCGTCGGGATTGACGATGGCCTGCGCACGCAGATCGCTGGCGCGCTTCACCGCCACATCGCGTTCGGCTGGCTCGCCGATGTCGGCCAGCGGGATGCGAAGGCGCACGACTTCGCCTTCGGCGGGCTGGAGGTACCGGTCGCGGTTTTCCTGATAGAAGTGGAGAATGTCTTCCTCCTCCACGACGACATCGGGGCGGACAACGAGGTCGGCGAGCACCATGATGCCTGCGGGAGCGGCGAGCACGCGCGAGCCCTTCTCTTCGTACCACGGTTCGACGATTCCGGCGGCGTGGGCTTCCTCGGCCAGCAGGCGGGCCTGCACGAGGTCGCGCACGGCATCGGCCAGCGGGCGCAGCGCGCGCGCATCCGTTCCTTCCTGCGTTGCCAGACGGGCGACCAGGGCGCCCTTGCCCTGAATCACCTGCCAGAGAAAGATCTCTTCCTGATCGATGATCTCGCCGTCGAACGTGGCCACCGGCACATTGGCGTCCGGGCGCCACAGTTCTTCGAGAAACGGGTAGTCGGGCACGGCGGGGGCCTGCCCGGGGAGCAGGAGCACCCCGGCGGCCACGGCCGCCAGAAGTCGCACAACAAATCCCAGTCGGCAATTCATGCTCGTCATTTTCCTTTCACGTGTTTCCTGATCGCGTACCAGGCACGCAGAGGGAGTTTGCGTCTCAGGTTGGCCAGGGCCACGCGGTCTTCCAGCAGCGGCCCCAGTTCGCCTTCCACCATGATTTTCGTCCAGACTCTCGGGCCCAGGCCCTCTGCCTCGCGGCGTTGCCAGGGGGTGAGTGCCTCGGCATCGCGGTCGGGTGCTCGGCGGGGTTGCCCGCACCAGGCGAGGAACTCACGCAGCGTGACCTCGGGGGCGAAGTCCTGCAAGGCTCGTTCGCGTGCCGCACGCGCGCGCAGTTCCCACGTGTCGCGATTCTCCGCCGCGTCGGCGAGCAGTTGCGCCAGGGCGCCGCTGTCGCCGGGGTCCACGATGCCGCCGAGCTTTTCCGTCTCGATCCAGGCGGCGATCTCGGTTCCGCGTGTCGTTGCCACGGGGAGTCCGGCGCCCATCATGTTTGTCAGGCGGTTGCGCGCGCCGAAATGCGTCTCGGTGTTGCGGCTGTCGATGTTGATGCCGACGGTGGCGCCTGCGTGCAGGGCCAGCACGGTTTCCGTCGCCGTCCAGCCCAGCAGCGCCACGCGGTCGCCGGGGAGGCGGTCGCGGGCGAGTGCGCGAAAGCGCTCGAATGTCTGGTCGTCGTGTCCGCGCACGGATCCGCCCGTCGCCGCGAAAAACAGGGACGGAGAAACCGCCATTGCCGACTCCAGGGCCTCGGTGAGCATCCCCACATCGGTCCACGTGTTGAACCCGCCACTCCACAGAACAACCGGGCGGTCTGCCGGAACGCGCTCGGGCCAGCCGGGATGCCCGGCGCCGCGCGAGACTTTGGAGTAGAGCGGATAAACGGCGTTCGGAACGGGCGAGGCGAACGACCAGTTGAACGTCAGCCCATTGAGCCGCCCGGCCAGCGCGAGTTCGCCGTAGAGCGCGTCGCCCTGGCGGGCGCTGACCGTGGAGAAGCGGTCGGCCTCCAGCAGCACTGCAGCTTCCATGCGCCAGAAGTGGTTGTAATCCTGATCGTGTCCGACGAGGGCCGCGCGCGTCTGGCCTTCGGCCATCGTCCATCCATTCAGATCAGCCCAGAACGGAATTTCAGGTGCCGCGCGGGCCAGCAGGTACGCGGGGTAGGCATTGATCCCCACGCAGCCGTCGAAGCGCGTGCGCTCCATCAGGCGGCGCAGGGCGGGAACGATGCGGCGCTCGTCGTGCGTTGTCAGCGCGTGGTAGGCGAAGTCCTCTCCGTACAAGCGGCGGGTGGCCAGAGAGGTGGAGTTCCCCGACTCCGTCCCGGGAATCGGCACGGTCAGCAGGCGCACCTCGTGCCCGGCCTCCAGCATCGGGCGCACGAAGTGAATCGTGCGCAGGCACTGGCCGCTGACGAACGTCGCACCGTCCTCGTCGATCAGGGGACCGGTTCCCACAACCAGAAAGCGTGCCATCAGCGCAGGCCCTCCCGCAGGCGGGCGGCCTGCACTTCACGCCACTGGATTGCGGCCCACGCGTAGGCCTTTGCCAGCGGCCACAGATTGTCCCACGGCGTATGGCCTGCCAGCCAGCGGGCTTCGGCGCGAATCGCGCGCAGCAGGGCGCGGCCCCGGCGATGCTTGAGCAGGAACCTCAGGCGGTTGCGATTGTACAGCGTCAGAAAGCGTGGGCTCATTTTCACCGTTGTCTGCGACTCGTGGTGGATCACGGTGGAGGCCGGGATGACCCGGATGCGCCAGCGCCGCGCGCGTGCACGCTCGCACCAATCCACTTCCTCGAAGTAAATCGGCCAGAAGCCCTCGTCAAGCAAGCCAATGTCGGCGATCGTTTCGCTGCGAATGGCAAACGCTGCGCCGGTGACGTAATCCGTTTCCAGTGGCTCGTGCACGTTTTGCGCTTCGAGCGCCGCGCCGTAGTCCAGGTGCTTGGTCAGGCCGTTGGGCTCGATCGTGCCGCCGAGGTGCTGGATGGTGACGCGGTCGGGGTAGAGCAGGCGGACGCCCGCGATTCCGAGACGGGGATCGGCGTCGAAGGCCTCGTGCAGCGGCGCCAGCCAGTCCGGTTCGGGTTCCGTGTCGTCGTTGAGCAGAATGACGATGTCGCCCGTCGCGTTGAGAATGCCGAGATTGTTTCCGCCCGCAAAGCCCAGGTTTTGCGGGGCGCGGATGAGAATCGTCTCGGGGTAGTTCTCGCGCACGAAGGCACTCGTGCCGTCGGCCGAGCCGTTGTCGACAACGATGATTTCCTCGGCGGCGGGGGAGCACAGGCGAAGGGCGTCGAGCGGCATCGCGAGGCGGTCGCGTCCGTTCAGCGAGACAATGACGATGGAAACGCGAAGTGCCGGGCTCACGGGTTGCTCCCCACAGGGTGGAGGAAACGCTGGGGCGGGCTCCCCACCGGGGCAAATCCCATTCCTGCTTTGTGAGGAACGCCGGGGCCGAATCCATACTCTAGTACCCGACCGCGGCTCCGTCCTTCCGGTGGTCCGAGCCCGCGCAGTAGCCGTCCGCCAGCCGCGTGATGATCTGGGCACCGCCAAAGCCCGCGGCGTTCTCCCGGCGAATCCGGTGCCCGCGCCGCGCCAGTTCCTCCGCAACGGCCGGGTCGAAGCCGTGCTCAAGGCTCACTTCCAGCCCCTCGTTGACCTTCCAGCGCGGCGCGTCCGACGCGGCCTGCGGATTCTGGCGGTGCAGCAACATGCGCACGGCCATCTGCACGTGGCCTTGGGGCTGGAACGCACCGCCCATGACGCCGAAGGCCATCGCCGGTTCGCCGTTGCGGGTGGCAAAGGCGGGGATGATCGTGTGGAAGGGGCGCTTGCCGCCGCCCACTTCATTCGGATGCCCGGGCTGGAGCGAGAAACCGTTCGCCCGGTTTTGCAGTGCGATCCCCGTTCCCGGCACGACAACGCCCGAGCCAAAGCCGCCGAAGTTCGATTGGATGAAGGAAACCATCATGCCCTCGGCGTCGGCCGCGCAGAGCAGCACCGTGCCGCGATCCTTCGGCGTACCGTGTTCAGGCGTGCCTGCCCGCTTGACGTCGATCAGGCGGGCGCGCTCGGCGTGATACGCCGGATCGAGCAGCGACTCGGTGCGCACGTCCATGTGGGCCGGATCGGCAACGTAGCGATGGGCGTCCGCGAAGGCGAGCTTCATCGCCTCGATTTGCAGGTGCACGGCGTCGGCGCTGTCGGGCGCATGGTCTTGAAGGGGAGTGTTTGCGAGAATCCCGAGGCAGATCAGCGCGGCGAGTCCCTGCCCGTTCGGCGGGATTTCGTGGAGACGGTGCCCCGCGTAGGCGATGCCGATGGGATCGACCCAGTCGCATTGGTGCGCCGCGAGGTCTTCGGCGGTCAACGCACCGCCTTCGCTGCGGGCAGCGGCCGCAATGGTTTCGGCCAGCGCCCCGCGATAGAACGCTTCGCCGCGCGAGGAAGCGATGGTCTCGAGCGTTTGCGCGTGGTCCGGCGAGCGAAAGAGTTCCCCGGCGTCCGGCGTTCGTCCACGCGGGGCCGTGATCGGCGAGACCGCAAAGCCTTCGCGCGCGTAACGAATCGCATCATCGAACAGGCGCTCGAACGGCAGGCGTCCGAACCGCTCGGACAACGCCACCCACGCCGAGACGCATCCGGGCACCGTGACCGCATCCCAGCCGAATCGCGGCATTGACGGCAGCCCCTTGAAGCGGTCCGGCGTCCATGCCTTGGGCGAGCGGCCCGAGGCATTCAGGCCGTGGAGCCGCCCCCCGGTCCACACCAGCGCGAAGGCGTCGCTGCCGATTCCGTTCATGGTGGGCTCGACAACGGTCAGCGCGATGGCCGTTGCCAGCGCGGCATCAACTGCGTTGCCTCCCGCACGCAGGGCACTGATGCCCGCCTGCGCGGCCAGCGGCTGCGACGTGGCAACCACGTTGCGGGCCATCACTGGCTGGCGCGACGAGGGGTAGGGGAGGTCCCAGGAAAACTTCATCAGCCTGCCTTACGCTTCAAGGTAGTACGCCTGAAGGTCTTTCTTCGAGCGCTCGCCAAGCTGCAGGCCGGGGCTCACCTGCTTCATCGCATCCTTGATGCCCGCGACCAGTTCCTCATGCTTCTCCTCGAAGAACTCGCGTTCCTTCTCTTTGCGCACCTCTTCCTTGCGGTCGCGAATCGTCTTCAGCACCTCGTCCACGTACACGCCGTAGGCGAGTTTCTTCGCGCGCACCTTGAAGCTGGGCTTGGCGACCAGATTCAGGAAGACTTCGCGGGCGAAGTTCGCCGTCACCGGCGAGCGGAGCTGTCTGTTTGACGAGAGGCGCTCGGCTGCCTTGAGCTGCGCCGGCGATTCCTGTCCCGTGAACACAAAGATTACCTCGATGTGCGCCAGACGGGGATTGCTCTGGAGCATCTGTGCCAGCTGCAAGCCGCTGTAGGCGGTGCCCACAATGTGCATGACCACCACGTCGGGCTGGAAGCGCGCGATAATCGCGACGGCTTCCACGGGGTCTTCCAGCGGGAGGAACTCGCCCAGACCCTTCAGCGCTTCCGTGTAGGCCATCAGTTCGGTCTTTGTGTCGATCAGGCAAAGGACGCGGGGGCGGGCCTTGCCCGCGCCGCCGGAGGACTTCTTCGCACCCGCCGGAATGGGGCGCCGGGGGCGAAGAGGAGCCGGAATTGCCCGGGCCGGCGTCGCCGGAGCGGGGCGCGAAGGCGCCTTGGCAGCCGGGCGGACGGATTCGGGCGCCGGGGAAGGTGCGGGAGGTTTGGCGGAGGGGGTGGGCGAAGAGCTGGGGCGTTCCTCGCGGGGACTCGGCCGCGCCGACGGTGGCTGGAGGGACGGCGGTTTGGGCGTTTCCGCTGGCTTGGGGGCAAACGGGCTGCGAATGGCGCGGGTAGGAGGCTCCTCGCTCAGTGCTTCGCGGCGCCGGCGCTCGGCTTCCTCCTGCTCGTCGAGTTCCCGAAGGCGGTCAAGCGCGGGGCGCTCGTGCAGGCGGGACGGTGAGATCGGCTTGTCTTCGGCGGCCTCGGGGCGCGGAAGCTCGCGCGTCTGGCGCAGCTCTTCGGGAACTTCGGGGCGCTGCGGAGGTTCCTGCTTCTCGTCCTCTTCTTTGGCGAAAGCCTTGAGCTTGTCGAGCACCGAGCCCACATCGACCTTGTGTGCCGGGTCGGCCGGGGGGGTCGCGTCGGATTCCCCGGTGGGCTCGAGGGCAGAGGGTTTTTGGGTTTCCAGTTCCGTCTTCGCAACGGACCCGAGCGTCTTGCGCCGGCGCTTGTGCGTAATGCCGCCGCGTGCCACGGGGGCCTCGCCGTCGGCTTCCTCAGAGGTGGGTCGGGGGGGCGTGATGCCCGGGGCGTTTGTGTCGGCAAGCGCTCCCTGCGCCCGTTCGTGCTCTTCTTCCTCCTCGAAACTTTCCTCTTCGCTCTCCACAACGCGCAACGGGGTTGCGTCGATCTTCTTGATTTCCGTCAGCGAGAACATTTTCTCGCGCGGTGGCTGATGGTGCTCGGCGAAGAATGCCTGGATGCGATCGACGAGATCGCCCGTGTCGAAGGGCTTCTCGAAGTAGGCGTGGCACCCGGCTTCCTCGGCTTTGCGGCGGGCTTCGTCGCTTGCGTATCCAGTGAGAAAGAAGACCGGCATGTCGCTGAATTCGTCGTGCCGGCGGACGTTGCGGCACGTGGCGAAGCCATCCATGACGGGCATCGCAATGTCCACGAGCATGAGATCGGGCTCGTAGCGATCGATCTTCTCCAGCGCATCCAGGCCGTTTTCCGCCTGAACGGTTTCGAAATCGCCTCCCAGCAGGCCCGACGTGACAAAGCGGGTGTCGGGGTCGTCATCAACCACCATGATTCGGTACTTGGGCATCGGACTTGGGTGCTCCTTCGCCGCACTCGCGCATTCATCCACTCTAGGATTACTCGCTATCCCCTGCGTTGGCGCCGGGCAAGCGGGGAATGGAAGCGCCTTTGCCCTTTACGGACGTTTGGTGGGGGGATAGGAGTTCCTTGATAGCAGGGAAGTGGCCAAAGTGGCCGGGGTTGGCAAAAGGAGTAGCCATCCGGGCCGCGGCGTTCCACACTTCTTTGGTATGCTATTCAGTACCCCTATCGACTACCGGCCTCGCCGGCCCAGGAGAACGCCCACATGGGTCCTTCGCCCCGGACATATTTCCAAGCGAAGATGCTGATTTCCCTCGGTTTCGGGCTTGCCGCCTCAAGTGCGGCTTTTGCCCTGAATCCAATGGCCAGCGCTTCCTTTACTATCAATCGAACAAGCACGAACAGCGGCTCGGCCGTTCAGGTCAGCAGCGGAGGTTCCTACCGCGTCGCTCCCCAGGTGGTGGGCGGACCGATTTCCGGCGCGTCGAGCAGTGCGCGCTTCCGCGCCAACGAGGGGCGCCTCGGCGCCTCCGTGCTGCCCGGCGACGACGTGTACGTCGATCCGCTGTGGGTGGCGCAGGGCGATGTGGATGCCGACCCAACGGTTGGCCTTGCCGGGTGCGCGCCTCCGATTTTCCCGCTGATCTTTGGCGTCAATGCCTTCCAGGACATTCCCACGGCGGTTTCGGCCACAAATACCTCGGGCCGCGTGCACTTGCTCAACGGCGATCACCTTTCCGAGAACGTGGCTCTGACAAAGCGCATCACGATCCTCGGCGAGGATGAATCCGTCGGCACCTGCACCGGGCAAGTGGGCCGCACGGGCGCGCGGGTTGTTCCGCCGACGGGCTATGCGGTGGGCAAGACGCACTTCGCCGTCCAAGCCCCCGGTGTGACGATTCGCGACCTGACGCTCATTGGTGACAACACTGGAATTCCCGGTTCTTCCGAGGCCGGCAGCGGCATCGAAATCTCCGACGCCACGGGCACCGTCAACGACCTCACGGTGGACAATGCCTGGATCCTGAATTTCCGCGAGTTCGGAATCAAAATCGATGCGCCCGGCACAACCGGGCATCTGATCAACAATTGCGGGATCATCAACATTGCCGATTACACGCCAGGTGGCCCGGCGGGCAGCGCCCTTCGTTTTGGCGCTGCGTCGGGCACGGTGCAGGGAGGAGCGGTCCTGCGCGCCACCACGGGTGTCGAGGTTTACGGCGGTGCCGCAGCGGCTCCCGGCCTTGCTGCCGGTACGGGTATCGTCCCGGTCGTGGCGGTCGATGGCATGAGCTTCGAGGACACCGGCCAGAGCGGAAACGCCGGACGTGGAGCGCTCGCCTTTCTCGACAATGCGTCGGGCAGCGCCACGAACTGCCAGTTCACCGATAACGTGACGGCGATTCAGGTCGCCCGCATCGAGAACGAAAGCACGATCACTCTCGACAGCAACCAGTTCAATGGCACGATGGAGACCGCCATTGATATCAGCGACGTCTACGCCCCCGTTGCGGCGCCCAACCCCGCCCGCGTGGACGTGTTGAACAACAGCTTTGCCAGCCCCATCGAAGTGGCCGCCGTTGCCGTGCGCCGTGTCGGCCGCGATGCCGCCGGGTCGCGCAACACCGGTGCCGTTCGGATCAACGGCAACATGGTCACCAGTCTTGCCGGATCGGCCAGCGATCCCACCGGCGTTTTCCTGCACGCTATCGACCCCGCCTTCGGCAGCGTCGAAGTGGCGGGCAACGTCATCGACGCCCTCTCCCGCAGCCTTTCGCTCGCGGGCATTCATCTCGACACGCGCGACGTGCTCGGCACGCCGGGGCTTGAAGTCGCCTCGTCCAACGTCACTCTCGATGGCAACACCGTTTCGGACTGGAACACGGGCGTGCTCGTGACCAACTCCGGTGCCGGTGGAGCCGCGACGCTTGCCGCTGTTCTGGGTGCAGTGGCGCCCAACACCGTCGAAGGATGCCTGACCGGCGTTCGCATCGGGCCCGACAGCACTCTCGACGCCGGGAACGCGCTGCTCGCCGCGCAGGACATTCGCAACAACGACACGGGCGTGATCGCCGCCGGAACGGCTGCGCGCGCCAACCTCGTGAACAACGCTCTGACCGGCAACGACATGGCCGCCGTGACCGTGAACTCGGGTGCGTCGGTGATGATGGAAGGCAACCTGGTGGAGACGGCTGCTTCCGCCGGGTCGCGCGGCGTCGAGGTCGTTGCCGCGGGCGCGACAGTTGATCTTGGTGGCGGCGCTTTCGGCTCCACCGGATCGAACACGTTCAACGTGACGCAGGCCGACGGCTGGGCGCTTGTTCTTGATGCCGCCGCCACGGCCATGGGCGAGGACAACACCTGGCAGTACCAGGGAGTCACGTACAACGGTTCGAAGGCCGTCGATGACCTGATCCGCGACGGCGACGCCGACAACGCGGCCGCAGGCGGCGAGGCAGGCACCTTTGGCCCATTCGACTTCATCCCGTTCACGGCCGGTTCCCTCGCGGCAGCGGTCAGTCTCGACGCCACCTACGAGCGCGGAACGACCGCCGGATACGGCGTGACAGCCGTGCGCTCGCTGGCCGACGCGGTCGAAGCATCCGCGACCCTCGGCACGGCCACCGCCGAAGCGGGCACCTACGTGGCCATGCGTTACGGCGCCGACGGTGCCTATGACCAGCAGGGCATTGACTTCATGCGCCCCCTGACGATTGCCGCCGCAACTCCAGGAACGGCAGTCATTCTTCCAGGTGCAGACGGCCCCGGCACCGCAGTGGACACCGTGCAGGAAGCCGGCTCGCTGACGCTGCTGCGCGTGCTCAGCGACGACATCGTCCTCTCCGGGCTCGTGCTCGATGGCGACAATCCCTCCGTGCCCGGCACGGTGACGGTGAACGGCGCGGACATCAACGCCCGCAACGCCGTCGTCATCGATGGCGGCACTGGCGGTGGCGGCCCAGACAGTCTCGCGTTCACCGATCTCGAAGTCCGCAATTTCTTCTACAACGGGATCATCGTCGAGGACGTTCCCGGCAACAAGCTCGACGACCTCACGATCACCGGCGGCACGTTCACGAACATCGACGGCTTCCAGACGGCAACGGCGCGCTCGACGGCCCTCTCCATCGCGGAGAGTCGCCGCACGATTCTCTCGGGCAACACGTTCGACGAAGTGCAGGCCGCGATCGACTTCCGCGCCCAGGACAACTCTTCGATCCACACCGTTTCGGGTAACATGGTCACGAACGCGGCCGTCCGCGGCATAGCCGCCGGATCGGTCAGCGGCACCGCGCTCATCCGCCTTACGGGCAACACGGTTACAGGCGGCGACGTTGCCGTTGAAGTCTCCGACGTGGCCACGTCCGGCATGGTGGAAGCCCGCGCGAACATCATCGACGCGGCAACCGAGGGAATGCGCATCCGCCAAGTGGACGGCGTTTCGCTCGTTGCGGCCGTCGGCAATACGTTCACGGCATCGGGCGGCAGCGTCGGACTCGCCACGCATCAGACGGCCACTTCCGGCGCGGGATTCGGCGTGCTCGTCGAGACCAACGCCTTCGACGGTTACACGTCCGGCGTGCTGGTGGCGGCGGACCATGGCGGCCTCGGTCCGCAGGACAACACGGGCACCGTGATCGCCCGCAATACATTCGCCAACAATGGCACGGGCGTCCAGATCGAAGGCACCTCCGGCAACACGACCTATGCCATGGTGGGTGGTGCCGATCCCACGTTCCGCAACGGGTTCACGGCGAACACAGTCGGCGTTTCCGTTGCCGGAACCGGCGCAACGGCCGACGTGCGCAACAACTTCATCCCCAACGTCTTCCCGTTCACCGGCGAGGCCTTCGACGGTCACGACTTCGCCATCAGCATCGAAAACGGCGCCAAAGCAAACGTGGTCGGGAACGAGATCGTGAACTCTGCCCTCGCCGCCATTCGGGTGACGGGCACGGGCACGGAAGCGCTCGTCGAGACCAACGAGGCCTCGGGCGCGCTGAACCAGGTGGGCATCCTCGTGGCCGACAACGCCCTGGCCAGCATGGGCCCCGGAACCGCCCCCACGATCACCGATCCCTTCTTCGCGGCCGCCACGTCCACGGGCCTCAACAAGCTGCGTGGCTACACCGGCGCAGCGGGCAACTACGCTATTGAGAACACCTCGGTTGCCGACCAGAACGCCGAGAACAACGACTTCAACACGTTGGACCTCGTGGCTATCGAGGGATTTGTCCAGCACCAGCCCGACAACAGCCAGGGCCAGGTGTTCTACGATCCGCCCTCCAACCAGTTCACCGGCATCGAGGACTGGAAGACGCTCCAGCAGGACTGAGCAGCGGCCTTCACGGCGAATCATGGCGGGCTGCTCTTCGGAGCGGCCCGCTTTTTGTATTCCCCTCCCGGTGTGCGGGGGCGCCGACTCGTTCCCGCCCCGGTACGACTCATTCGCCGGATGGAAACGCCTCTGGAGTCCCCCCGTGCCCATTGATCTCCGCGTCTACGGTGCCGCGGAACACAATCTGAAGAACATCGACGTCGAGATCCCCCGCAACACGCTGACGGTTGTCACGGGACTCAGCGGCTCGGGCAAATCCTCGCTCGCCTTCGACACCATCTATGCCGAGGGGCAGCGGCGCTACGTCGAGAGCCTCTCGTCCTACGCGCGCCAGTTCCTCGACCAGATGCCCAAGCCCCACGTCGAGCACATCGAGGGGCTCTCTCCCGCCATTTCCATCGAGCAGAAGACCGTCTCGCGCAATCCGCGCTCCACCGTCGGCACGGTGACGGAAATCTACGACTACATGCGCCTGCTGTTTGCCAACGCCGGCCGGCCGCATTGCCCGGTGTGTCTGCGCCCGCTCGAGCGCCAGTCTCTGGGCGACATCGTCGATCGCGTGATGGAACTCCCTCAGGGGACGCGCCTGCTCGTGATGGCGCCGGTGGTACGCGGACGAAAGGGCGAGTACCAGGCGCTGTTCCAGGCGGCGCTGAAGGACGGCATCGTGCGCGCCAAGGTTGACGGCGAGATTCTCGATCTCGATCCCGAGCTTCGCCTCAAGCGCCAGTACAAGCACGACATCAGCCTGGTCATCGACCGTTTCATCGTGCGGACCGAGTTGCGCGCGCGTCTGGTCGATTCCGTGGAGTTGGCGCTGCGCAAGGCCGACGGCCTGGCTCTCATCGAAACACTGCCGGATCGCGATGGCAAGTTTCCGAAAAACCTGCCGTGGCAGGGCGAGCGCATCTTCTCGCAGTCGCTCGCCTGCCCCGATCACGGGCCCCAGATTGTCGAACTCGCCCCGCGCATGTTCTCGTTCAATTCGCCCTACGGCGCCTGCCCGAAATGCAACGGCATCGGCACCGTCCCCGAGGTGAACGTTCAGGCCCTTGTGCCCAACGGCGATTTGTCGCTGATGGAGGGTGCTGTTCTGCCGTGGCGGGATCTCTTCACCCGTGCGCGTTCCAAAACGCCCCCCATCCATTCCATGACGTACCAGATGATTCAGGCTCTCGCACGGGCGCTGAAGTTCGATCTGGAAACGCCGTGGAACAAGCTGCCGAAGAAAGTGCAGACCGCCCTGCTCGAGGGCACCGGCGACCAGAAGCTCGACGTCCGGATGCCTCGCCGTGACGGCAGCGTGGAGAAGTTCAAGACTTCGTGGGAGGGGCTGGTGCACCGCATCAGGCGCTCGCTGCAGGAGGACACCGCCTCGGAGGCGAACGAGTTCCTGCACGACGTGGAGTGCCCGGCGTGCGGAGGATCGCGCCTCAAGCCTGAAAGCCTCGCCGTTTCCGTGGGCGGGCGCAACATCTCCGAGGTCTGCCACATGAGCATCGGCGATGCGGCGCAGTTCTTCGACGAGGTGAAGTTCACGCCGCGCGAGGAACTCATCGCTGCCGCGCCGCTGCGCGAAATCCGCGACCGCCTGGGCTTTCTGCTCAACGTCGGCCTGCACTACCTGACGCTTGATCGCCACGCGGGTACCCTGAGCGGGGGAGAGGCGCAGCGCATCCGCCTCGCCACCCAGATCGGCTCGCAACTTGTCGGCGTGCTCTACATCCTCGACGAGCCGAGCATCGGCCTGCACCAGCGCGACAACGAGCGCCTGATCGGCACGCTGGAGAACCTGCGCGATCTCGGCAACACCGTGATTGTCGTCGAGCACGACGAGCAGACGATCCGCACCGCCGACCACGTGATCGATCTCGGCCCCGGCGCCGGAAGCCTCGGAGGCTTCGTCGCGGCCAGCGGGACGCCCGAGGAACTCGTACGCCACAAGGGCTCGCTTACCGGCCGCTATCTCAACGGCGAGCTGGCCATCGAAACGCCCGCCGTCCGCCGCGCGCCCGATCCCGAACGCCGCGTCGTCGTGCGCGGTGCGCGGCATCACAATCTGCGCGGCATCGACGCCGCCTTCCCACTCGGGATGATGCTGGGCATCACGGGCGTGTCCGGTTCGGGCAAATCGAGCCTCGTCGTCGAAACCCTCGTCCCCGCACTGATGAACAAGCTGCACCTGACGCACTACCGCGTGGGGGCGCACGATGCGATCGAGGGACTCGACCTGCTCGACAAGGTCATTGCCGTCGACCAGTCCCCCATCGGCCGCACGCCACGCTCGAATCCCGCAACGTACACCAAGGTGCTCGACTCGATCCGCGAGCTGTTTGCCGCGACACCCGAAGCGCGGATGCGCGGCTACACCAAGGGGCGTTTCTCGTTCAACGTCGCGGGCGGGCGTTGCGAGGAATGCAGCGGTGACGGCGTCCGCCGCATCGAAATGCATTTCCTCCCCGATGTGTACGTGGAGTGCGAAGCCTGCGGCGGGCGGCGCTACAATCGCGAAACGCTCGAAGTGCTCTACCGAGGCAAGAGCATCGCCGACGTGCTCGACATGACCATCGAGGAGGCCGTGACATTCTTCGAGCCCGTGCCGTCGATTGCGTCGAAGCTGCGCACGCTCTACGAGGTCGGGCTGGGCTACATCACGCTCGGCCAGCGCGCCACAACGCTCTCCGGCGGCGAAGCGCAACGCGTCAAACTCTCGCGCGAACTCTCCAAGCGCAACACGGGGCGCACGCTCTACGTGCTCGACGAACCCACCACCGGCCTGCACTTCGAGGACGTGCGCAAACTGATCGAAGTGCTCAACCGTCTCGTCGATGCCGGATCGACCGTTGTCATCATCGAGCACAATCTTGACGTCATCAAGTCGTGCGACTGGCTGCTCGACCTGGGCCCGGAGGGCGGCAAGGGCGGCGGCGCCATCGTGGCGGAGGGGCCGCCGGAAGTCATCGCCGCAACCCCCGAGAGCGAAACCGGCAGGTTTCTCGCCCGCATGCTGCCGACCGTGGCATCGACGGTTTCCGCGAAAGCCCCGGCAAAAAAAGCGGAAAAAAAGGCGGCGAAGAAAGCGGCGAAGAAAGCCGTGAAGAAGGCGTCGGAGAAGGCGAAGCCAGCGCCGAAGAAGCCCGCCGCCAAGAAGAAGACAGCGGCGAAAGAGGCGGCGACGAGGAAGAAGGCAGCGGCAAAGAAGAAGACACCGTAATCGCTCGGCTTGCCCCCGGCTTTACATGTTCCGGAATCTGGCACGACTTCTCGAAAAGAGCGAGGCTTTCCGATGCCGCAATCAACGCGTGTTGCCGTTATCATGGCCGGGGGGAGCGGGGAACGCTTCTGGCCGCTCTCGCGCTGCCAGCATCCCAAGCAACTCCTCCGCCTGACGGGCACGGCCGAGACGATGCTCGAGCAGGCCGTCTCGCGTATCGCCCCGCTGATTGCTCCCGAGCGCGTGATCGTCGCCACGTCGCGTGTGCTGTGCGATGCCATCCGTGCGGGGGACAGTCGTCTGCCCGCCGTCAACGTCATCGCCGAACCCTGCAAGCGCAACACCACCGGTTGCCTGATCTGGGCCGCGGCCACGCTGCTTGCCCGCCACGGCGAGCAGGCCAACGTCTCGATGGCCGTGCTGACCGCCGACCACCTGATCGGCAGGCCGGACGACTTCCGGCGTTGTGTTGATGCGGCGCTGACGGCCGCCGAAACGCGCGGCGCACTCGTCACCATCGGCATCACGCCGACCCACGCGGAAACGGGGTACGGCTACGTCGAGCAGAGCGGCGAGTGCCTTGCGCTTCCCGGCTTTGACGGCGTGGAGGTTCAGGCCGTGCGCTCCTTCAAGGAAAAGCCCGCTCCCGCGCTCGCCGAGGAGTACGTCGCCTCGGGGCGCTATCTTTGGAACAGCGGCATGTTCTTCTGGCGGCTGGATGTTTTCCTGGCCGAGCTTGAAAAGGCTTCGCCTGTCATGGCCACAACGGCGCGCGCCATTGCCGAGGCGCTTCGCGCGGAAAACGACGCCGAGGCGGAACGCCTCTTTGAAACGCTCGAAAGCATCTCCATCGACTACGCGCTCATGGAACGTTCCACGAACGTGCTTGTCGTGCGCTCGCTCTTTCCGTGGGACGACGTTGGCTCCTGGGATTCGCTCTACCGCATTCGTGAAGCCGACGGCCAAGGCAACATCACGGAGGGGGACCCCGTTCTCGTGGACTCGCACGGCAGCCTGGTGCTGAACGCAGCGGGAGACGCAATGGCCGTGGGCGTCGTGGGGCTGGACAACGTTGTCGTCGTGACGACGGCGGACGCCGTGCTCGTCGTCCATCGCGACCGTGTTCAGGACGTGAAGAAGATCGTCGCCGAACTGCAAGCCCGCAAAGCAGGCCAAGTCTAGGGGGGGCTGCGTCCAACACCGGCGCCGCGCGGTTGGGCGAGGTCGTTTCTTGTTCCTGCTTTCAGCTGTCAATCGTCGGCTTTCGGTCTCCGTCCAAGACCAAGGCAGGCAGAGTGTATGCCACGTCCTGAGCCCAATCTGTGTGTCTTGATCGCAGCATCCCAGTGTGGACACTGAAACTGAGAGCCGGGAACCGAAAACTCTTCCGAAGGAAACTCCATGCCCGCCAAACTTCTGATCAGCGACGTTGACGGTTGCCTCTGCCCGGAGGAATCCGCTGCGTGGGACCTCGATGTCTTCGGCCGTCTTGCACACGCCGCACGTGATGCCGCGTCCTCCACGGGCGCGATCGCTCCGCTGACGTTGTGCACGGGCAGGCCCCAGCCCTACGTCGAAGTCCTGATGAAGGTTTTCGACATCCGTCTCCCCGCCATTTGCGAGAACGGCGCCGTGATCTATTCGCTTGCCGACAACGCCGCGACGTTTGGCCCGGGCGTCACGGCCCGGAAACTCGCCGGCCTGCACGCCGTGCGCGACTACATCGAGGACCACCTGCTGCCGAAAGCCCCCGGCGTCGTTCGGCAGTACGGCAAGGAGGCGCAGCTCTCGCTCTATTCCGCCACTCCTGATCGCCTCCGGACGCTGGACGAAGCCATTCATCTGTTCATCGAACGCGAAGGCCTGCCCCCGCTCGTCATCAACGCCTCGCACTACTACCTGAACATTTCGCTCGAAGGCGTGGACAAGGGCGGCGCGGTCGCCTGGCTGCTCGGCAAGCTTGGTGTGGAGAAGCACGAGGCCGTTGGCATTGGCGACACCGAGGGAGACCTGCCGTTGCGCGCCAACGTGGGGTTCTTCGCGTGCCCGGCGAACGCACAGGCCTCGATCCGCAACGTGGCGGATTACGTCTCGCCGTTTCCGACGGGCGAGGGGGTTCTCGACATTCTGCAACGGCCGGAATGCGCGCGGGGATAGGCTACCGCAGACCCAAGTACATTTCGAAGATTCCCGCCGCGTCGCTGGGCGTCACCACGCCATCGCCGAATCCCGGCCCGATGTCGGCCGCGCCGGGCCAACCCGCAAGAACGCAATCACCCAGCAGGAAGCACAGGAAGGCGTTCTCGGCATCCTGCGGTGTCACGATGCCGTCGCCGTTCGCATCGCCCACGTTTTGCAAAGTGGCCTCCGGCGCGAGGATCGCCCCGATTGCCCGGCGTTGCCCGTCGGCGTCGTGGGTGCGCACGTCGCCCGCCTTCAACAGCGGCGACATCGTTCCGGGAACGGGAGAGACGTTTCCATTGGCGGCGATGGCAAAGAATGGATGGCGGCTGAACTCGCCCTCCAGCCGCGAGGAAACGTACTCCAGGCCGCTGGCCCTGTCGCCGTCTCCCGTGAAGTCCGTTTCATTTCCGAAAGCGACATTATAGCCACTGCGTCCGCGCTCGTACAGCGTGTTTGCATTGGTCAGCGAAATCCCACGCCCCGTGCAACCCGCCACGACGTTGTTCTGGACCCGCAGGAAATCCGAATCGTTGAAGGGATAGAAGCCGTCGAGCACGATTCCCTCGCCGCAGTGAATCACCGTGTTCTGCAGGATGCGGTGCGTGCCTCCGACGTCGTTCAGCGACAGTGCCATCCCTGTCAAATCCTGGAAGACGTTGTTCGCGATCAGATTGTTCCAGCTCGCCACGCCGCGCACTTGCACGATTCCAGCACGGGCGTTTCGGAAAACCAGATTGCTGATCGTGATGTCGGTGAAGTTCCCCGTATCTCCCTTCTGGTGCAGCAGGATGATGTCGCGCCCTTCTCCGTCGAGCACGCACGCGCCGGTTTCCTCTCCGATGAGCGCGGTGCCGCCGGGCACTTCCACGGAAGCTGTCATGGGATGCACGCCCCGCCCCACGATGACGGCTCGAGGAGAACCGAGCGAGATGCTGGCCGCCACGGCCTCGGCCACGGTGGCGTGGGGATTATTGAAGGTGCCCCTGGGCGAGGAGGCATCGCGGGGGCGGTCGTCCTCGCTGGCCGGCCGCCTCACCCACAGCGTGTTGTTCGCAATGCGTCCACGCAGATCCTCGTTCAACTCCATGCCGATGAGCGTCGCGTCGCCGACCCCGACATTGCCATTCATGTCGGTGAGCGTCGCATCGAAGACCCGCCGTCCCGCCAGTGAATCCCACCAGGGCAACGTGTAGGTGGCGCCCGTGTGGTCTCCGTCAAGCACGTCGAAGCGATCGAAGTCGAACAAATTGCCATCCACGTAGTACAACGCCAGGTGCAGGCCACTGTTTCCCTCGTCGGTGGCGAATGCTCTCACCGACAAGGTGCGTGGATTCGCATCCTGCGGAATGGTGACGAAGCTGCCAACGGGCGGCCACGAAAAATCCACCACGGGGTTCTCGCGATCCGTTCCCCACGAGTCCGTGAAGTAGGGGCAATGCTGGATGAAACGGGCGAAGGCCTCGCCCAGCTGTGTTTCGTGACGCCATGGGTCGGACGTCAGGGGGACGGCCGGGCAGGGCGCGAAACCGTACATCTGGCGCACCGTTTCGCCGATCCTCAGATACGCTGCCGCCATCACGCCATCCGTCGTGATGGCGTCGTGCCCGAGTCCCACCGTGTGCAGGAACTCGTGCGCGAGAACGCCGAGGAACGTGCTCGCCTGCTCGGCCTGCGTCAGTTGGGCGTTCTCTCCCGTGGAGGGACGGGCGTTCCAGGTGGGGACAAGGCGCCCGTTGATTTCGACCATCGTGTTCGTGGCGCAGAAGGTTGATTCCAGCGCCGCCAGCCGTTCCTCGCGGTTGCCCGGATCGGGGGGCAGGAACTCCAGCGAGCCGGCCGTCACCATTCCCAGTCCGCCCCATCCCTGCGAGCTCTGATTGATGCTGCTGCCCGCTCCGATATGAGCGTGCCAGACCGACGGTGTTACGGAATCGTCGATCTCAAGAATATCAGGGAACATCAGGTAGACGGTCTTCTCCGTCGCAGCGGCTTCGCCGTCGTAGTCGCCGAACAAATCCTCGATGGTGCGAAACCATGGATTCCAGCTATTGCCGGTGTCGTCCCCCCAGTAGCCATCCGCCCCCTTCGTTGGGCGCGAGCCGTGAAGCACCATGACGCGCACGCTGCCATCGGCCTCGCGCTCCAGATTGAGCGTTGGCCCGGGGGATGCCACGCCAAGACGTTCGGCCTCGTAGGCATAGAAATCCGAGATTGTTTCCAGTGCCGTGCGGATGATGCCCGTCATGCGGGCAACGCGGGCGTCGTACTCGTCGGGGTCCGAGGGCACGCGATCCGTCGGCATCAGGTAGATGGCGCGCACGAGGTACTCGGGTTGATTGGGAAGGCGTGCGGGAATGGAGAGTGTCTTCTCGACCGGATGAGCCTTTTGATAGAGGCGGCGTTCAAGGCGCAGGCGCTGAAGCTCCATGAAGTCGGAAGCAGGAAGGAAAAGCGGAAGGACAAGCGAAAGGAGGAGCAGGAGAATGCTCCTGCGAGTCTTGCCGCTTGTGTTCTGCATGATGGTGCCCCCCCCCCAGGATATCGTGGGCATTCTGATGCGAGATGCACTTTGGTCAAGCGAAAGGCCCGGGGTGGGTTCGCCGCCGGGGCGCTCCCCGTTATTGTGCTTTGGCGCGCGGGTCGTCTTCGGGCCGCGCCGACCACGCATTCCAGACGGACATCGTCTTCTGCGGGCCCTTGGCCAGTACATCCTCAATGCAGTCGGCTGCTGCCTCGACGGCGAGCCTGGCAAGCTCCACGCCCTCGCCCCAGATCGGCGACAGCACATAGCCCGCGAGATCGCCCACGGGGCGCTCCGGCGCGCAGCCAATCCGCAATCGGCAGAACGCATCCGTTCCGAGTCGCTGGATGATGTTGCGCAGCCCCTTCTGGCCGCCGTCCGAGCCTCTCTCGCGCAGGCGGATGCGCCCGTAGGGCAGGTTCACATCATCGCACGCAACGAGCACGTTCGCCGGCGGAATCTTGTAGAAATCCGCGAACGGCTGCACCGCGTCACCCGAGAGGTTCATGTAGGTAATCGGCTTGAGGAAGTAGATTTTTTCGCCGTTGAAACTCCCCGCAGCGGCGAATGACTTGAAGCGGCGGCTGTCCTCCCAGCGCAGGCCGTGACGGCGCACGAGTGTGTCGGCCACCTCATAGCCAAGGTTGTGCGGCGTGCGCTCGTAGCGCGATCCGGGATTGCCAAGGCCGGCGATCAGCCACATGATGCGGGTTTCTCCGTGAGTTGACGTGCGGCCGGGACGCTGCCCGCCGGGGCAGTGGGCACTCAAGCGCAAAACGTACGCCGTCAGGCCGGACTCTTCACCATCTGCAAGAGCAGTGCGTCCGAGCGCAGCCATCCTTCCGGCGTCAGCCAGGCACGCCCGCCGTCGCGTGCGATCCATCCAGCCTTCGCGGCCGCCGCGCCGGAAGACGTTTCCAGCCACGCGAAGAAGCGTGCGTCCGCCTCGCTCGCTCCGTGGGTGAAGCCCTCGCAGCGCCGCAGGCGCCGAAAAAGTTCCTCCTCGCGCAGCACGTCCTCCGCGAGCTG
Organism: Candidatus Sumerlaeota bacterium; assembly: GCA_030156535.1. Taxonomy (GTDB): domain Bacteria; phylum Sumerlaeota; class Sumerlaeia; order SLMS01; family JAHLLQ01; genus JAHCAW01. Next base: position 33,391 of record JASGMJ010000018.1, on the reverse strand, counting down.
CTCGGCGGGGGAGTGCGGCAGCCTGCCCGCGTTCACGCCCGCCTGCCATTCGCCGAGGTCCTCGGGGTTGAACCAGCGCCGCGTTCCCAGCGACGAATGCGCACCGGGGCCAAGGCCGGTCACGTCCTCCGCCTTCCAGTAGCGCTGATTGTGAACGCTGCGAAATCCGGGGCGCGCGAAGTTGCTGATCTCGTAGTGCTCGAAACCCGCCGCGCTCAGCAGGTCCGCGCCCTCCAGGTACATCGCGGCGTAGGCGTCATCCGTCGCGGGTGCGAGCCTTCCCGCACGGTGCTCCTCGAAGAAGGGCGTCCCTTCGTGAAGCGTCAGGCCGTAGAAGGACAGGTGCTCGGGCTCCAGTTCCAGCGCGCGTTGCAGGTTCGCCAGCCACTCGCGTGGCGTCTGCCCCGGCAGGGCGAACATCAGGTCGAGCGAGATATTGCGAAAGCCCGCCAGGCGCGCATTGCGCATCGCCGTTGCGATCGTCTCTGGGGCGTGCAGCCGCTCGAGGCGTTCGAGATCGCGCAAGGCGAAGGACTGCACGCCGATCGAGAGGCGTGTGATGCCAGCCGAGCGCCACGCTTCGCAGCGCTTTGCCGTCAGGTTCTCGGGATTGGCTTCGAGCGTGATCTCCGGTTCGCCGGACGGATGGCGCGAGCGGAGAGCGGAAAGCAACCCGGCGACTCCGGGTGGCGAGAGCGTGCTCGGCGTGCCGCCGCCGAAGTAGATCGACGCGAGTGGGCGCGCCGCGAGATCGCCGTGTGCTTCGAGGAGCAACTCGTGCTCGCGCGCCAGCAGCGCGGGGAACTCGATGCGGTCGCGCGCCGGACGATCACGCAGCTCAATCTTGTAGAAATCGCAGTACGGACAGGCGTGCCGGCAAAAGGGAACGTGCAGGTACCAGCCAAGCGGAGAGAACGTGGGCAGCGCGGTTCGTGGTTGGCTGTTCGTGGTTTGCAAAGGATGCTGCGTGTTTCGTGGTTTGTGGTTCGTGGTGCGTGATTGGCGGCGCGGGTGGCAAAGAGTTCCGCCAAGGACGACTGATCGTTTTGCACCCAACTCCCTTCGCCTTTGAGGAGTGTCCAGGGCAAGCCTTCAACAGCCGAACGGAAAACCGACAAGCGAAAACCAAAAACCGAAAACCTCGTCCTTACTTCTTCGGCTTCGCCAGCGGGCGCACGTCGATCTTCGAAATGTCCGTCCCCGCCGGTGCTGTCAGCACGTGCAGGATGCTGCGGGCGATCTGGGCTGCGGGCACCATCCACGTTTGATCGCGTTCGTGCATTCCCGGATGGCTGTCGATGTGGAAGCGCGTATCGACCGAGCCGGGGCAGACGAGCGTCACGCGGATGCCGTCGCCGCGCACGTCTTGCAGCAGGCACTTGGTGAAGCCGTTCACGGCGTGCTTGGAGGCGAAGTACCCCGTGCCCATTGGCGCCTCGTTTTCGCCCGCGAGCGAGGAGACGTTTACGATGTGTCCGTCGCCGAGCTGTTTCATTCCCGCCAGCGCCAGCCGGGTCATGTAGTAGGTGCCGAAGACGTTGACGCGGAACTGCTGCTCAAACTCGTCGTCGAGAAACTTGTCAACGGGGCGGAACGTGCCGATGCCGGCGCTGTTCACGAGGATCGATGGATTGCCGTGGCGCTCGATGGCTTCGCGGGCGAACGCCTGGCAGCTTTCCCAGGAAGCCACGTCGAGCACGTGGGCCTCGGCCGCGCCGCCGTTGGCGCGAATGGCTTCGGCAACCTGCTCGGTCTGCTCGATGCTGCGGGCGCCGAGGACCACGTTGGCGCCCGCCTTCGCGAGTTCAATGGCTGTGGCGCGTCCGATGCCGCGGCTGGCACCGGTCAGCCAGACGGTCTTGTTGTGGAGAGGGCGGGCGGTGAAGTCTGCTGGCATGAGGAGGACTCGCTGTTGGAGGATTGGGAGGCAACCGGGGGCGCGGCCACGGGGAGGCGGCGGCGGCGTGGCGGCCGGATGAACGTCATCATCAGGATTTTGACGTCCAGCCACAGCGACCAGTTCTCCACGTAGTAGAGATCGTAGCGCAGGCGCTGGGCAATCGACGTCCTTCCACGCAAACCGTGTACCTGCGCCCAACCGGTCATTCCCGCCTTCACGCGGTGACGCGACATGTAGAAGGGAAGCTGCTCGCGGAAGCGCTCGACGTAGACGGGGCGCTCGGGGCGCGGCCCGACCAGACTCATGTCGCCGCGCAGGACGTTCCACAGTTGCGGCAACTCGTCGAAATTCCATCGGCGCAGAAAGTTGCCGACCGGTGTTGCGCGCGGATCGTGCTGGTCGCCCCAGCCCGGGCCGTGACGCTCCGTCCCCACCGGCATCGTGCGGAACTTCAGGATCGTGAACGCGCGCCCATCCAGCCCCAACCGCGTTTGCCGATACAGTGCAGGACCCGGCGACGTGCGCCGAACGATCACGGCGATCAGCAGCATCAACGGCCATACCAGAGCCAGGGCAGCGGCGGAGAGCGCCACGTCAAACGCGCGCTTTATCACGGCATTGAAGCCGCCCAGTGGCGTCTCCATGATACGGTACAGGGGAACGCCCGCGATCTCATCGTAGTAGATGCGGCTGCGCATCATTTCGGCCAGCGTCGGTACGACATGCACGCGCACCGAGGCCATTTCGCCCTCCATGAACAGCGAGAGGAAGGACTCGCGCGGAAGATCGTTCTTCGCCAGGAACACGTCCTGCACGCTGTTCTCGCGCAGGATGTCGCGCAGGTTGTCGAGTGTTCCCAGCACCGGGTAGCCGCCGATGCGCTGCCCCGTCTTCCCACCGTCCTCGGCGACAAAGCCCACGAGTTCGTAGGCGTACTCCGGGTGCATTCGGAGGCGGGCCGCCAGGCGGAACGCCGTTGGCCCCAGGCCCACGATCAGGATGCGCGAGCGCGGCAGGCTGCGTCCGGCAAAGAACTTCACGATCAGCCGTTGCAGGACCAGCCGGTATGCCACCAGGGACACCGTGAGCACAGCCAGCATGATGGGGTAGAGCACGCGTGCCAGATCGTCGTCGCGGAAGAAGTAGTTCTTCGCAACCATCAGCACGATGGCCAGCGCCGATCCCATGAACAAACGGCGCGCACGGTTGAACGTGATGACGCGCGGGTGATTCTGGTAATTTCCGGTGAGATAGAGCGCCAGCAGACAGATGCCGACGGCCCAGGGGAACTGGCGGGCGTAAAGATAAGGGTCCCATCCGCCACCGGAGGGGATCAAACCGCTATGGAAACGAAGCCAGTAGCCACCGAGAAGGGCGGAGGCGACGGCGAACAAGTCGCTCAGGAACTGGAGAAGGACGAACTCCGTCCGGTGGGTCCTGGACCCCAGCCCCTCGGCATTGTTTCGCTGAGAATCCAACAGGCAACCTCTTGGCGGAACCGCCCGGCAGAGAAACGCTCGGCCTGGGCACGAATGACAGTAGGAGTATAGGACTCCGGGCGGAACGCCGTCAATAAATCCGCCAATGCTCCCGGGGTCGGTTCCTCAAAGAACTCGCCGGTCACACCGGCCACAACGGTCTCCACAGCCCCGCCCTGATGCAAGGCAAGAACCGGACGCCCGCACGCCTGCACCTCCAGCGCCGTGATACCAAAATCCTCCACGCCCGGGTAAATCAGCGCCTGGCAGCCACGATACAGCCTCCTCAGCTCCTCGTTCGATGCCCACCCCCGGAACTCCACGCCATCACCCGCCAGCGCCTCCAGGCGCTCGCGCTCCGGCCCGGCACCCACGACGATGAGGCGCCTGCCTGCCAGCTTCGCGGCCTGGATCGCCCGGTCAAAGCGCTTGTATGGCACGAATGCTCCAACACACAGGAAGTAGTCTCCGGGCTCCTTGTCCCCCGGCGTATGGAAATCCAGGTCCACCGGCGGATGAATCACCCGGGCCCTGCGTCCCCAGAAACGTTTGGCCTTCGCTGCGATGTGGTGCGAGTCCGCCGCGAACGAATCGACGTGGCGGGCCGACTCTGCATCCCAGCGCTGCAGCCAGGGGCGCACCAGCCGCAGCCCCATGTCCTGTGCCGCGCGCCCCGTCAGGTAGTCCTCGAAATGATCCCACGCATAGCGCATCGGCGTGAAGACATAGGACAAGTGCGGGCCCCGGCGCGGCGGACGTGCTCCCTTGGCCACGCAGTGCGACGTCGAGAGCACGAGATCGTACTCGTGCGTCGGGAACGTGCGCACCATTCGGGGGAAGAAGGGGAGGAGATAGCGGTAGTGCTGGCGCAGCACGGGGAAGCGGCGGGGGAGTGGGTGCTCGATCACGCGGTGGCGGCGGATGAGGGGACTGATGCGGCCGGGCTCGTAGAAGAGCGTGAAGATGTCGGCGTCCGGGAAGAGATGGCAGAACTGCTCGAGGACCTTTTCGCCGCCGCGCATTCCATTCAGCCAGTCGTGCACGAGCGCCACGCGGCGTCCCGCGAGAACTTCGTGCAACCGGGCGATGGCATCGTCGGCAATCATGGCGCCCAGTACGGGCGCGTGGTGCGCCGGTGGGTCAAGCCGAGGCACGGGGCGGGCAAACCCGTGCGAACCACAGAGCACGTTATCCTGTTCACAGCTGCTTCCACTTCTCCATCATACGCTCGAAGACATCGGGGGGCAGGCGGGACGTTTCGTACATCCCCTTCGCCGTGCGTTGGCGTACGGCCTCGTACAGAGCTATTCCGGCGGCGACGGAGACATTGAGACTTTGCGCAACACCGAGCATCGGAATGCGGAACGTTTCGTCGGCAAAGGCGGCTGCTTCGGGCGAGACGCCGTCGTGCTCGTTGCCGAGGATAATGGCGGTGGGCCCCGTGAAATCCATCTCGCCGAGTTCCTTTGCACCGTCGTCGAGCCGGCTCGCCAGGATGCGGTAGCCCTCGCGCCGCAGCGTCTCGAAACACGCCGCCGTATTGTCATGCAGACGCTTCTCCACCCATTTGCGCGCTCCCATGCTCGAACGCCGCCCGACCTGGTGGAAGTTCGGAAAGACGCCGTTGGTGTAGAGCAGATGCACTTCAAAGACACCCGCGCCATCGCACGTGCGCAGGATGCCGCTCACGTTGTGCATGTCGCGGACGCTTTCGAGCACGACGGTGAGATCGGGCTGCCGGCGTGCGAGGGCGGCTCGCAGGCGCTCGACGCGCTCGGGGCTCGGCGGGGTTTTGCGTGCGGGAATCATTCAGGCGGTCCGTTTGCGTCGAGTGTGTGTCGAGGATCGGGCAGGCGGCACGTTCTGGTGCGGACAGGGGTGAATGGTGGGAGACGACCGGGATACTGACCACCGGCAACGTCGCTTTAACGCCGTCGCCCCCGCGGGTGGGCGGGGGCAACGGGCATTGGCTGGTGATGGAGGCGGGAGGCGTTACTCGCCGCCGCACATATCCGCAAAGACCGAGAGATCAAGGTCGGGGAGCATCTGGCCGCATTCGGCGAGATTCAGGTGCATCTCGAAGCAGCGGCGCAGGTCGTGGCGAATGTGACCCATGGGCGACGTTTCGAGATACTTGTGCAGATAGGGACGATAGGCCGGGTGGGCACAGTTGTCGATCAACGTCTTGGCGCGTTCGATCGGGCCCTTGCCGCGCAGGTCGGCGATGCCCTGCTCGGTGATGACGACCTGCACCGAGTGCTCGTTGTGATCGACGTGCGTGGCCATGGGCACGATGGTCGAGATGCGGCCGCCCTTTGCCACGGACGGGCACATGAAGATGGAGAGGTAGGCGTTGCGGGTGAAGTCGCCGCTGCCGCCGACACCGTTCATCATCTGGGTACCGGAGACGTGGGTGCTGTTGGCATGGCCGTAGATATCGACTTCAAGGGCCGTGTTCGTCGTGATGACGCCGAGGCGGCGAACGATGCCCGGGTTGTTGCTGAGTTCCTGGGGGCGAAGCACGATGCGCGGCACGAAGAAGTCCATGTTGTCATAGACCTGCTTCAGGCGCTCGGGCGAGAGCGTCAGGCTGGTGGCGGAGGCGCCGACGAGTTTGCCGTTGAGCATGAGGTCGACGAGGGCGTCCTGGAAGACTTCCGAGTACATCAGGAACGGAGGGATGTCCTCGCTCTCGCCAAGTCCAGCCATCACGGCGTTGGCGATGTTGCCGACGCCCGATTGCAGGGGGAGGAACTGCTTGGGGATGCGGCCGGAGGCCTTCTCCTCGCAGAGAAAGTGCACGACGTTGGAGGCGAGTCTGTTGCTGACAGCGTCGGCGGGTGCGAAGGGATTGACGTCGTCGGGTTCGTCCGTCTCGACGATGCCGATGACCTTCTTCGGATCGATCGTGGCATAGGGCCAGCCAATGCGCTCAAGGCAGTGGAAGATCGGAATGGGGCTGCGATAGGGCGGATTGGGGAGGATGGCGATGTCGGCCATCTCGCTCACGCGCGGCGAGTGCCTGCGGTTGATCTCGATGATGATCTTGTCGGCGCACTTCAGGTAGGTGGGCGAGGCGCCGATGGAACTGGACAGGTAGACGCGGCCGTCGGAGGTGACGTGGGTCGCTTCGACGATGGCAAAGTCAATGTTGCCGAAGAAGCCCTCGGCGACGGTCTGCGGAACGTGGGACAAGTGCATGTCGATGAACTGCACTTTGCCCTGGTTCATCAGTTTGCGCATGGACCTGGAGGACTGGTAGGGGGCACGCCAGGAAACGGCGTCGGCGGCAGCCAGTGTCTCGTCGAGATTCTTGCCGGTGGAGGCACCGGTGAGGACACGAATCTGGTAGGGTTCGTTCTTCTCGTGCAGGGCCTTGGCTTTCGCGGCAATGGCGCGCGGAATGGCCTTGGCGGCACCTGCGGGAGTGAATCCGCTGAACCCGACCGTGGCACCGTTGAAGACATGATCGGCAGCTTCTTCCGCCGTCAGAATCGAGTATGCGTTGTTGTGACTCACGATTGCTTCTCCCTCTTGGGGTATTGCCGGTTTGTGCCGGCTATAAAGACGGCCGATCCAAGAAGACCGGCCGCCGATTCCATTCTGTTTAGCTCAGGTAAGAGAGGAGGACGCCAGCGGCTACAGCTGAGCCAATCACGCCGGCGACGTTTGGCCCCATCGCGTGCATGAGGAGGAAGTTCTGCGAATCCTCCTCCTGTGCCACGCGGTGACACACGCGTGCCGCCATAGGCACCGCTGAAACACCAGACGCGCCAATCAGCGGGTTGATCTCCTCTTTCGACATCCAGTTCATCAGCTTGGCAAAGATCAGGCCGGAGGCCGTTGCAAAGCTGAAGGCGATGACGCCCAGAACCGCGATGAAGATCGTCTGCACCGTCAGGAAGTTCCCGGCCATCGTCTTGGCACCGACGCACACGCCGAGCAGAATCGTCACGATGTCGATGAACGTCGTCTGTGCCGTCTTCGCCAGACGATCCGTCACCATGCTCTCACGCAGCAGGTTGCCGAAGAACAACATGCCGAGCAGCGGCAGCGCGCCGTTGGCGATGAAGGCCGTCACGATGAAGGCGACGATCGGGAAGATGATCTTCACGCGCTTGGAGACATTCGTCGGCGCCTCCATGCGGATGCGGCGTTCCTTCTTGGTCGTCAGCAGCTTCATGATCGGAGGCTGGATGATCGGGACCATGGCCATGTAGCTGTAGGCCGCCAGTGCCACGGGTCCCAGCAAATGAGGCGCGAGGATCGTGCACGTAAAGATGGCGGTCGGGCCGTCTGCTCCACCAATGATGCCGATCGCGCCGGCCTCCTTCATCGTGAACCCGAAGAACAGGGCCATGAGCAGGGCGGCGAAGATGCCGAACTGGGCTGCCGCACCGAGAAGGATGGTCTTGGGGTTGGAGAGCAGGGGACCAAAGTCCGTCAGGGCACCGACGCCCAGGAAGATCAGTGGGGGAAAGAAGCCCCACTCGATTCCGCGGAACAGAATCCACAGCACGCTGGCGTTCCACATGTCCTGGCGCTGTGGCTCAATGACGACGGGATAGCGGTCGCCCGGTTGTTTCTCCTGAACAAAGACGCGATGCCCGCCGTGCTTGAGGTCGTAGACGCCTGGCACCGGAGGATCCGACGTCGGATGGAAGGTCAGGCGTTCTTCGGTGGCCACCATGAGGACTTTCTCGTCCATCACGAGCGGCTTGACCTTGCTGAGCGGCACCTCGCGCACGCGCAGTTCGGGGTCGCGGTTGTACTCGTAGAGCTTGGTCCAGGGGTCGAAGGTTTGGCCGTCGATCTGGACGGGGTCTTCGCCGACGATATAGGCGATCTTGAACTCACTGACCGGTCCGTCGTAGACGCTCAGACTCAGGTCGTTGGTGTTGTAGGGGATGTTGCCGATAATCATGCCGAAGCCAATCGGCACGAGAAGAAGGGGCTCGAATCCCTTCTTGATGGCCAGGGCAATGAAGATCAGGCCCACGCCAATCATGATCAGATTGCCGATGGCGAACTGTCCAAAGCCCGAACTGGCCAGAAATTGCTGGATTGCTTCACCCATGAGACTTCTTCCGTAAGCGGAGTTCGGCCTTCAAGCGGCCGAGGTTGCGTGCGTTTGGGTCAGGCGAACTCGATCATTCCGGTTCCGGCTGCCACGGTGTCGCCTTCCTTGACCAGCACGGCTTTCACGGTTCCGGCGTTCGGTGCATAGATGCTCGTCTCCATCTTCATGGCTTCGAGGATCATGACTTCCTGGTTCGCGGTGACGGCGTCGCCCGCCTTGACCTTGATGGTGCGCACGGTGCCCGAGAGAGGAGAAGGGAACACTTTGGCACCAGCCGCTGCGGCGGGTGCGGCTTTCGGCGCCGCAGGTGCAGCGGCTGCGGGTGCTGCGGCGGGTGCCGCGGAGGCTGCCCGCGCGGGTGCGGCGAGGGGAGCAGGCGCGGCCGCGGCGGCCATGCCGTCGAGACCTTCAAGGACTTCAACTTCGACTTCGTAGACGTTGCTTTCGACTGTGATGCGCAGTTTCATTATTTTCCCTTCCTCAGGCGATGAGAGGTGTGAATGGCGGCGCGGCCGTGCGAAGCCCAGTCCTTGCCACCGTCATGACGGATAAACGTGACGCTCTTGAGACGAATGGGGGCGCGGACGACGGCGATGGCCGCCGCGGTGAGCACCGCCACTGTCTCTGGATCAATTCCGTTGTCTGTAGCTGGTGTCGCTGGAGGCGGAGGCGCGGGTGCTGCCGCTGGTGCGGGCGCCGCCGTTTCGCTTCCGATCGTGGCACGCATGATCATCAGGATGATCATCAGGATGGCCAGTGCGGTGAAGACCAACCCCATCCCCATGAACATGAGCATGACGCCCTGACCGATGTCGCCATTGGAGGTGGCGGCAGCAAGCAAGGGAGAGGCAGTGGCTGTGAGCATGGTTGACATGGTATGTCCTTACAGGGGGATGAGGCCGTGCTTCTTCTCGGGCCGGTGATCGCGCTTGGTCAGAAGGCTTCCAAGTGCCATGGCAATGTAGCGCCGCGTTTCGCCGGGCTCGATGATGTTGTCCACCATGCGCCTGCTGGCCGCCATATAGGGCGAGGAGAAGGTGCGGCGGTATTCCTCGACGAGTTCGGCGCGACGCGCGTCCTTGTCCTCTGCCTCGTCGATTTCCTTGCGCGAGACGACGGCCACGGCACCTTCGGCGCCCATCACGGCGATCTCGGCGGTGGGCCAGGCGGCCACGCGGTCGGCTTCAAGTCCCTTGCAGCACATCGCGACGTAGGCGCCGCCGTAGGCCTTGCGCAGCACGATCGTGATCTTCGGCACCGTTGCCGCCGAATAGGCGAAGAGAATCTTGGCGCCGTGGCGGATGATGCCGCCGTGCTCCTGGTTGATGCCCGGCATGTAGCCCGGCACGTCCACGAACGTGACCAGCGGAATGTTGAAGGCGTTGCAGAAACGGACGAAGCGCGAGATCTTGTCCGAGCTGTCGATGTCGAGCACGCCGGCGATGTGGCTGGGCTGGTTGGCGATGATGCCGACGCTGTAGCCGGCAATGCGCCCGAAGCCGACAACGGCGTTGGGGGCAAACATCTCCTGGATTTCGAGGAAATCGCCGTTGTCCACGACGCGGTTGATGATTTCCTTTACGTTGTAGGCCTTCTTTGACTCGTCAGGGATGATCGAGTTGAGCGTCTCGTCGTAATCCACGAGGCCATCGAACGGAGTACGCGGCGGGTCTTCCAGGTTGTTGCTCGGCAGGAAGCTCAGCAGGCGCTTGCACAACTCGATGGCGTGGTCGTCGTTCTCGGCAATCAGGTGGATGTTGCCCGACTTGCGCATGTGGACTTCGGGGCCACCCAGTTCATCGGCGGAAACTTCCTCGCCGGTGACCTGCTTGATGACGGTCGGGCCGGTGATGAACATCTGTGCCTGGCGCGACTGGATGATGAAGTCCGTGAGTGCGGGGCTGTAGGCCGCGCCGCCCGCGCATGGCCCCAGGATCAGGGAAATCTGGGGGACAACGCCGGAGAGCAGCACGTTGTGATAGAAAATGCGTGCGTAGGCGCCGAGCGAGTCGATGCCTTCCTGGATGCGCGCGCCGCCCGAGTCGTTGACGAAGATGAAGGGGGTGCCCATCTTCAGCGAGTGCTGCTGCACGCCCACGATCTTCTCGCCATGCGCTTCGCCCACGGCTCCGCCGGCCACCGTGAAGTCCTGGCTCGCCAAGTGGACGAGACGGCCGTCCACCGTGCCGCAGCCGGTGACAACGCCTTCGCCGGGGAACTCCTTGCCTTCCATGCCGAAGTCAACGGCGCGGTGCGCGGCGAACAGGTAGTCCTCAAGGAAGCTGTCGGGATCGACGAGTCCTAGCACGCGCTCGCGAGCCGTCTGTTTCCCCGCCTTGTGCTGCTTCTCGATGCGGTCCTTGCCGCCACCGAGGTACATCTTTTCCTTCCGCTTGCGCAGTTCCTCGATCTTTTCCTTTACGGTCATTTCATGGACCGAAGGCGCTGGTTTCTCAGCCATGCTACTTTCTCCCATCTGCCTTGTGGACGGACTTGCCGCCCGGACGTGTTGCACTGCGGGGGGCTCCCGCAGCGCCGATCAATGCCCCATGGGTTCGCAGAGTTCCGTCAGGACACCGCGCGAGCTCTTGGGGTGAAGAAACGCGATGCGCGTGTTGTGCGCACCCGTACGTGGGGTCGCATCGATCATGCGAATCCCTTCCCGCTGCAATTCGGCAATGCGCGCGGGCAGGTCGGCGACGGTGTAGGCCACGTGATGAAGCCCCTGGCCGCGCTTCTCGATGAACTGGGCCACCGTGCTGGTGGGGTCGGTCGGCTCCAGCAATTCCAGCCGCACGTCACCAATGCGAAAGAAGCCGACTTTCACTTTCTGGTCCGTGACGACCTCTGTTCCCTCGAAGACTGCGCCGAGGGTTTGCTCGTAGAATTCGCGCTGCTCGTCGATCGAGTTGACCGCGATCCCGATGTGATTCACCGCTTTCGCCGCTTGCATGATTTCCCGCCTTCTGTTGTTGAGGATTCCGGGCCCGGCACATTGAGCCCGTGCGCCCAAGGGGCAAGGGAACTCCACTTATCCCCTCTGCTTTTCTCTTTCCGATGCGTCCGTTACGGGCAGAGTTTCTCCCGCTCCGGTTGCCAGAGCCACGAGTCGCTCTGCGGCCACGAAGGGCGAAACCTCGCCCGCCAGCACGCGTTCCTTTGTTTCCGGCAGCTTGGCCGCCACGTCTGGATGGGTGTAGAAGCGCTCGACGAGGAAATACTCGATCGCCTGCTTCATCCAGAACCACGTCTGGCGGCGGCGCTTCTCCGCGAGCTGCCCCGAATCTTCCAGCAACGCATGGTGATCCAGCACCATCTTCCAAATCTGATCGATTCCGTCGCCCGTCGCCGCCGAGCACGTGAGCACGCGCGGATGCCAGCCTTCCGTCACGGGACGCAGCAGGCGCAGCGCGCCATCGTACTGCGCGCGCGCCACCTGGGCGTTGGCGATGTTGTCACCATCGGCCTTGTTCACTGCCATCCCGTCGGCCATTTCGATGATGCCGCGCTTGATGCCCTGCAATTCGTCGCCTGCTCCTGCCACCATCAGGAGCAGGAAAAAATCCACCATTGAGGAAACCTGCGTTTCCGACTGGCCAACGCCGATGGTCTCGACGATGACGACGTCGAAGCCCGCCGCCTCGCAGACCAGAATCTGCTCGCGCGTACCGCGCGCCACGCCGCCCAGCCAGCCGCCGCCCGCCGAGGGACGCACGAGCGCCCGCGGACTGCGCGCCAACTGCTCCATGCGCGTCTTGTCGCCCATGATGCTCCCGCCCGAGACCTCGCTCGACGGGTCGATCGCCAGCACCGCCACGCGGTGCCCCTTGTTCACGAGCAGCATTCCCAGCGCTTCAATGAACGTCGATTTGCCCACTCCCGGGATGCCCGAGATGCCGAGACGAATCGAGCCTCCCGAATGGGGGCGAAGTTTTTCGAGCAGGTCTTCCGCCTTCTGGCGGTGCGCCGGGTTGGCGCTCTCCATCAGCGTCAGTGCGCGGCCGAGCACCGCGCGATTGCCGTCGAGCACACCCGCGGCGTACTCCTCGACGCTGAGTACCGGACGTTTCTTTGCGAGTTTAATGACGCGTTCCCTGCGTGTCACTCCCGGGACAACGTGCAGCGCGGACTCGCTTTTTTTGGCGCCCTCGTCGTTCATTGGAAATCCCGGGCAGGTGATTTGCCGCCCCGCATGGAAATGCGAGGCGGCCGTTTGCTGGTTGTCTTATTCGCTGATTTGCTCGAACAGCAGGCCGAGGATCTTCTTTGCCGCTTCCGGGATGATCGTTCCGGGGCCGAAGACCGCGACGCAGCCGTTGTCGTAGAGGAAGTCGTAGTCCTGCTGCGGAATGACGCCACCGCAGACGACCAGAATATCCTCGCGATTGCGCGCCTTGAGTTCCTTCACCAGGGCGGGGACGAGTGTCTTGTGTCCCGCCGCGAGCGAGGAAATGCCGACGACGTGGACGTCGTTCTCGACGGCCTGATCGGCAACTTCCTCCGGCGTCTGGAAGAGCGGGCCGATGTCGACGTCGAAGCCCATGTCGGCGAACGCGGTGGCAATGACCTTCGCGCCGCGGTCGTGGCCGTCCTGGCCGAGCTTGGCGACGAGCAGGCGCGGCCGCCTGCCTTCCTTCTTGAGGAACTCTTCGGTCATGCGCACGCCTTCCTGCATGGCGCCCATGTCCTGGGCCTCGCCCATGTAGACGCCGGTGATCTTGTGGATCTTCGGCTGATAGCGTCCGAAGACCTTCTCCATCGCCAGCGAGACTTCGCCGACGGTCGCCCGCTTGCGCATGGCGTCGATGGCGGCTTCGAGCAGGTTGCCTTCGCCGGACTGGGCGATCTGCGTGATCTTCTCGACGGCGGCCTGCACCTCGGTCTCGTCGCGTTCGGCGCGCAGACGCTCAAGGCGCTTGAGCTGCGCTTGCAACACGGCCGAGTTGTCGACCTCCAGCACCTCGATCGGATCCTCGTGCATCAGGCGATACTTGTTCACGCCGATGATCGTGTCGCGTCCGGTGTCGATGCGTGCCTGCTTGCGCGCGGCCGCTTCCTCGATGCGCATCTTCGGGATGCCGGTCTCGATGGCCTTGGCCATGCCGCCCAGGCTCTCGACTTCGCCGATCAGGTTCCACGCCTTGTCCATCAGCGTCTTCGTCAGCGACTCCACGTAATACGAGCCTGCCCACGGATCGACGACCTTGCAGATGTTCGTCTCTTCCTGCAGGATGAGCTGTGTATTGCGGGCGATGCGGGCGGAGAAGTCCGTCGGCAGCGCGATTGCCTCGTCGAGCGAGTTGGTGTGCAGCGACTGCGTGTGGCCGAGGGCCGCACCGAGAGCCTCGATGGCCGTGCGCGTCACGTTGTTGAACGGATCCTGCTCGGTCAGCGACCAGCCGCTTGTCTGCGAGTGGGTGCGCAGCGCCATGGACTTGTTGTTCTTCGGGTTGAAGGGCTTGACCAAACGTGCCCACAGCAGGCGAGCCGCGCGCATCTTGGCCACTTCCATGAAGTAGTTCATGCCGATGGCCCAGAAGAACGAGAAGCGCGGCGCAAAGCTGTCGATGTCCAGCCCCGCACGCAGTCCGGCGCGGATGTACTCCAGGCCGTCGGCCAGCGTGTACGCGATCTCGATGTCCGCCGTGGCTCCCGCTTCCTGCATGTGGTAGCCCGAGATCGAAATCGAGTTGAACTTCGGCATGTACTTCGACGTGTACTCGAAGATGTCCGAGATGATCCGCATCGAGGGAACGGGCGGGTAGATGTAGGTGTTGCGGACCATGAATTCCTTGAGGATGTCGTTCTGGATCGTGCCGGTGAGTTTCTCCGGCGGCACGCCCTGTTCCTCGGCGGCGACGATGTAGAGCGCCATGATCGGAATCACGGCACCGTTCATCGTCATCGAGACCGACATCTTGTCGAGCGGGATGCTGTCGAACAGCACGCGCATGTCCATGATCGAGTCGATGGCCACGCCGGCCTTGCCGACGTCGCCAAGCACGCGCGGGTGATCGCTGTCGTAGCCACGGTGCGTGGCCAGGTCGAAGGCGATCGAGAGGCCGCGCTGGCCGGCCGCGATGTTGCGCTTATAGAAGGCGTTGGATTCCTCCGCCGTGGAAAAGCCCGCGTACTGGCGCACCGTCCACGGACGCATGGCGTACATCGTGGAGTACGGCCCGCGCAGGAAGGGGGGAATTCCGGCGGAGTAGTCCAAGTGCTCCATGTTTTCCAGATCAGCCGCGGTGTACAGCGGCTTGATCGAAATGCCCTCGGGGGTTGGCCATTCGCGATAGGCCGCGTCCGTCAGGCGCTTCCACGACTCCACCTTTGGCTTCTCGAACTCATCGAGATCGTACGGAATCTGGCTGAAATCGACGGTCATTGATCCTGTCCCTTTGCAGTTGGTCCGGGGTTCGTGAGTGGAAACGTTCTTAGGCGCCGATGCCGAGCTTCTCCTGGAATCTGGTCAGCGTTGCGAGAGCGTCGGCGCGCACATGGATGAACTCGTCCACGCCCGCCTTCTTCAGCGCTTCGATGCTTTCCTCGGGATAGCCTGCCACGACGATCATCATGTCGGGCTTGGCCGCCTTCACCTTCTCGACGATCGGAGGAACGATTTCGGGGTACGAAGGATCGTCGCTGCAAATGACGGCAATACAGGCGCCGCTTTCGAGAATTCCGGCGACGGCCGCGTCAACGTCCTCGAAGGCGCCCGGCTCGACGACGTCGAAGCCACCGGCACCGAAGAAGCCGAAGGAGAAGTCCGCGCGTGCGCGGCGCATCGCCAGCGGTCCCATGGGAACGAGAACGACCTTGGGCAGTTCGCCTTCCTTGGCGCGGTAGGCGTCGGCACGGTTGCGCAGTTCCTCGAACGGCTGGGCAAGCCGGCGCGTCTTCAGCGCGGGCAACTGCACGCCCGGTTCATCCGTGGCGCGCTTGAGCGCCTGCGTGAACTCGCCGATGGTGGCACCCGCGCGGGCAGCCCCAACGCCGATCTCCAGCAGATTGCCCTCGCCCGAGTACGCCGCCTGCGTCAGAGCCGCCAGCAGTTCGCGCACCTCGCTGTTGCGCCGCATGGACTTCAGGCGTTCGAGGCGCTTGCGCCGCTCTGCCAGGAACTCCGTACGCGGCAACGCCTTCTTGACGATGCGCTTTTCTTTCGGATTCGGGTAGTTCGAGATGCCCACGATCGGCATCCGGCGCCCGGCGACCAGCTTGTCGCGCTTCGCCACGGTCTGCGCGATGGCCTCTTGCGGCGTGCCCGCCAGCACAGCTTTCATCATGCCGCCGACCTTCTCGATCTCCTGGAACAGCTTCCACGATTCGCGTCCGATCGAATCGGTCAGGTTCTCCACATAGTAGCTGCCCGCCGCCGGGTCCACGACCTTCGTGAGGTGCGCTTCTTCGCGCAGCAGCAACTGCTGGTTGCGCGCCAGGCGGCTGGAGAACTCGTCCGCCCGTCCGATCGGCTCGTCGAACGGCCCGACATACATGGAGTCGCAACCGCCGACGGCGGCCGCGAAGCCTTCCATCGCCGAACGAATCAGGTTGTTGTACGGATCGTAGGTGGTCTTTGTGAACGCGCTGGTGCGCGCGTGCAGGAACATCTTCCAGGAGTCTTCGTTCTTCGCGCCCAAAGCCTTGACGACCTTGGCCCAGAGAACGCGCGCCGCACGCAGCTTCGCCGTCTCCATGAAAATGTTCGAGGAAACCGGGAAGCAGAACGTCATTGCCATCGCCGCGGTGTCCACGTCGATGCCGCGCGCGATCATCGCCCGCATGTATTCCGCTCCCACGGCAATCGCATAGCCCAGTTCCTGCACGATGGAGGCGCCCGCGTTGTGGTACTGCGAGCTGTTCACCATCACCGGCCGAATTCCCGGGCAATCCTTCGCGCAATAGCGCACCATGTCGGCCATGATGCGGAATTGCAGGTCGATCGGCAGGCGCGAGTTTCCGGCCTTCAGCATGCTGTGCACGGGGTCGAATTCAATGCTGCCCACCAGCATGCTGCGCGAAATACCCTGTTCCTGGGCCAGCGCGATGAGCATGGCGAGCACCGGCAGGGCCGCCCGGCCCGTCCGGATCGTCACCGGGAACTTCTCAAGGTCGATGTCGGCCAACGCCACGCGCAAGCCGTTGATCGAACTCAGCGTCGTGCCATAGCGCCCGACGAGTTCGGCAGC
The DNA here is from genome assembly GCA_030156535.1 of Candidatus Sumerlaeota bacterium. Taxonomy (GTDB): domain Bacteria; phylum Sumerlaeota; class Sumerlaeia; order SLMS01; family JAHLLQ01; genus JAHCAW01. The sequence continues at coordinate 16,744 of JASGMJ010000018.1, read as the reverse complement.
CTCGGGCGAATCGCCGTCGAGTCCCTGGCGCGCCGCGTTGTCGAGCCGGATGCCGATGGCCGTCGCGCCGCGCGCAAGACCGTCGCGCAGCGAACCGTTCACTTCTTCCGGCGAGGCCAGCGTGCAATCCTGGCGAATCTGCCAGCCAGGACGCACGCCCGCAAGCGGGTAGGTCCCACGCACGAACGGCGCGAATCCCGGCAACCCGTCCAGATGGGGCAGGGCCTCGTTGTCCTCGCGCATGTACATCGGCTTCACTGGAATGCCTTCCAGTGTCCGCCACACCAGCTTCTTCTCGAAGTCGGCGCCCTTCAGGTCGGCTTCCACCACCTTGCGCCATGCCTCGGGCGTCGCAGGAGGGAAGGTATCCTTCAGGGTCAGGGGCTCGGCGGCCTGCTCCTCGGCGTTCCATTTCACGGCGGGAACAACACCAACCGTTTTGTCAGCACTCTTATCAGGAACCATGTGGTTCGTCTCCTCTGTTCCTGTCGATCTGTCGGGCGAAGGGGGTCGCCCAGATGGACATTGTGGTCAATCCATATCCGATTTTCCGGACACGATCGGGCATTATGGGTTTTATCATTCAGGCTCCGAAGAAACCCGGTGCCGTTCCGTGGCTTGCGCGGGGCGTCCTGCCGCTGCGGCCGGACGCGAAAACTCTTCGAAAGTCAGCATAAGTCTTTTCAAATCAACGTGTGGAGAATAATCGGCGTCGGCAGCGAGCACAATTGCGACTTTCTATGGCCGAATTGCTCCCAGCCGTCAAGGGCTCCCTCTCTCGTGGCCGTGACATCCGTGTGTTGAGGACACCCCGTGTGCCGAGAGGAGGCGCCGAAAAAGGCCGGTGTAGCGCTCTGCCTGGCGGGCCGCGCTGTAGCCGCGCTCTGCTCTCCTGCGTCCGGCGGCCCCCATCTCGGGCCAGCGGGTGCGCCCCGCGAAGGCCTTCTCCAGCGCCGCGAGCAGCGCGTCCGGTCCGGCGTCCCCGGCCAGCCACCCCGTTTCGCCATCGGCGATCATCTCCGGGATTCCCCCGACGGCCGTGCCCAGACACGGCACGGCGCAGGCCATCGCCTCCTGCACGACAAGCGGGAGGTTGTCGGCTTTGGACGGCAGCACGAAGGCATCGGCCGCGTTGATCGCCAGGGCAAGGAACGGGTCGCCGGTCACGGGGCCGAGAAGGTGGGACTCGACGTTGCCGGGCAGCTTCATCGGCTCGCCGCGCCCCATCATCAGCAGGCGCACGGGTGTCCCGAGGCGCCCGAGGGCCTCGGTCAGCTCGCGCGTGCCCTTGCGCGGATCGGCGAGCGAGGACGCCGCCGTCAGCAACACGGGGCGCTCGTCGTCCGGCACGCCCAGCCACGCGCGCGCCTCGGCTTTGCCGCGCGGGCGGAAGACGTCCAGATCCAGGCCGTTGGGAATCACCTTCGCCGGGACGCGCGGTGCCGCCCGGCGTGCCTCGCCCGCCAGCCAGCGCGACGGCGCCACGAACACCAGCCGCCCCCCTGCATGATGCCACAGCGCCCGGCGCCGGGCGTGCGCGCCCGGGACCATCCCCGCCGGCAACGTTGGGTACGTCCCCACCTGCGGGCAGGCGCGCGTGCACCCGGTCTCAAACTGGCGGCAGGCAAAGCTGTACGCGCAACTCCCCGTCAGCGCCCACATGTCGTGCAGCGTCCAGACGACGGGCGTGTGGCGGAGGAACTCCTCGACAATCTCGATGTCCCACTTGGCGTTGTGCAGGTTGTGCAGATTGACGATGTCGGGCTCGAAATCGTGGAGAATCGCGTGGAGCTGCCCGGCCCAGCGCTGCTGCAACACGCGGCGGGAAAGCTCGTTGCGCGGCAGATTGTCGAGCACCTTGGAGGAAAACGAGCGTTGCTCCACGGCATAGAAGACGTCGGCGGACTGCGGGTCTGGGGCGAAGCGGGCGTGATGGATGCGGGCAACGGTGTGCCCGGCGGCCCGCAGCGCAAGGCACAGGCGGGTACAGGCAATCGAGGCGCCCCCCTGGGTGCCCTCATCCGACACAACGGCGATGCGCAGTCCGCTCATGGCCCCAAAAGGCCCCGCCCCTGGGCCAGGGGGCAAGGGGAGGTGGCGCCGCCCGGAGCGAATGGACGATCAAGCCATGCAATCCGCGTCCGACCCCTTATCTTTCCTTGAGCCGGGACGCCTGGCCTCGCAAGGTTTCGCTACGTCCGTTTCCGCAAGGGACGATGAACGAGGAGTTTCCCGCAATGACCCACAGCCGCCCGTGGTGCCCACGCCTTGCCGGTTTTGCCCTTGCCGCCCTCATGGGGCTGGCACCGGGCAGTGCCTCCGCCCAGCTCGACGACGTCGTTCAGTACGGGCGCGACCGCTTCAATGATTTCGCCGATATCTTCCGCCTGCGCGGCGGCGTTCCCTCGCGCGGGCACGGGTACGGCGTGAAGGCCCGCGTCACCAGTCTCGCCCAGCTTGGCTACGTTCACTACAACGGAACGTATGCGGGGCTCGACCGCCGTGGCTTCGGCATCGCCCGGGAGAAGCGCACCGAGGGCGGTGTCTCCGTCTTCTACGCCTCCCAGCACCGCATGGCGGCGATCTCCGGCAACGAGTTCCTGCGCGGCGACACCAACTGGTCCGCCGTCGCCGACCGCCGTATCCTGCTCAACAAGCCCTATTGGGACGACGGACGCGGCGATTTCCTCGGCATCGGCGCCGAAGTCGCCACGCCGGTTATCGCCCTCGACCTTGGCGTTTATCCCTCCCAGGCCGTCGATTTCCTTGTCGGCTTTCTGACTATCGACCTCTACGACGACGACCAGCTCTTCTGGTACGACGACCATGAGCCCGATCCGATTCCCACGGAATGGGGCACCAATCCGGACGCCGCCACTGCGAAGAAGAACGCCGAAATCGATGCCATCCGCGCCCGCATTGCTGAAGAGGAACTGAAGGCCGAGGGGCAGATGCAGGAAGCCGAGACGCCCGCTGCGCCCGCCGCCGCGCCCGCTCCCGAAACCATGCGCCGCGAAACAAGCGCGCCTCCCGCCGTCAGCGGAGAGAAGCTCACCAAGGAAGAACTCGAAAAAATCGACGCCGCCGCTGAGAAGGAAACCTTCGTTCCCGCCGCTCCGCCCCCGCCGATCGATCCCATTCCGGAAGAGAACTGACCGGGAGTCGGCAACAGATCGAAGCACAGCCAGCGAGCAACAAGCACGAATTCACACGAAGAAGGTAATGGGCAGCTTCCAGGACTGCGAGAAAACAGCGAACTGAGAACTCTGCCCCCCAGGCTATCCCCATGCCGCGACAAATTATCCTCATTCACGGCAACTCGGTGGAGAAGGTGGGGGAGAAGCGTTACGCCCTGCAGCAGGAACTGCTGCCCAACGGCGAGGAGGACGGCGAGATCGCCGACATTCAGTCCGCCGGCAATCAGGGCCTGACGCTCGACAGTTGCGTGAACGACATCATCGAGGAACTCGGCACCGTCTCGCTGATCCCCGACGCGCGGCGCATCGTCGTCGTTCACGATCTGGCGGACTTCAAGTCCGGCGGAGGACGCCGCGCCAAAAAATCCGCCAAGAAATCCGCCAAGAAGGCCGCGAAGCCCGCCAAACAGCGCGCTTCCAGTTGGCAGATTCTCGAATCCTTCCTGCTCGAGAGCCTGCCTGAGACGCCGAACACCCTGATCTTCGTGTACAACGAGGACGAAGAGAAGTTCCGCTGGCTCGACAAGAAGAGCGAACTCTACACGTTCTGCCAGCGGCACGGCGATGTCTTCGAGTTCAGCGATGCGCGCATCGACTGGCGTTTCGAGGACGCCGTGCTCGCCGGCGATCTCAACACGTCGCTGCTGATTCTGCGCGAATGGGCCGACCGCTCGGGCAGCCCGCAGTTCCGCGTCCTGCAAACCTTCAATCGCCTGCTCCAGTGGCTGCTTCAGGCGCGCCTGCGCGAGGAAGCCCGCGAGTCCGGCGCCAATCCCCACCAGATCGACCTGCCCAACAAGAAGGACCGCTTGTCGCTCGACGACATGCCGCCCTTCAAACAGAAGAAGGTCTCTGCCCGCGCGCGTTTCATCCCCACCGACCGCCTGCTTGCCGCGCTGCAACGGCTCGTCGTTGCGCAGAAGGCGTTCTTCCCCACGGGCGAGGAACGCGTCGTGCCCGACGCTTGGGACGTCCTCGAAGAACTGCTCGTGGAACTGCTGCGTCCGCAGAGGACATAGGGACGGCGTGCCCCGCGAGACTCTTGCGGGGGGTGGTGGTGGCTGGCTTCGGGAAGGGCCCGCACGTGGAGACCTCCCCGAGTTCGGGATCTTCGCGCGCCACGAACCGCGCCTGGACGCACTCTCTTCCTTGCCCCGGCGGCGATGAGCCGCCGCATTGGGACGCAGGAGCTTTTCCCCGTGACGGAATCCGCCTACCGGTTGGCGCGTGAAAACATCGTCTGCTTTTCCACGGCAGACTGGGACACGCTGCTGCCCACAAACAAGCACCAGCTCATGCGCCGTCTGGCGCGTCGCAATCGTGTGCTGTTCATCGAGACGCTCGGCACCCGGGCGCCACGCTTGGCGTCGGGGACGGACATGGCCCGCATCGGCCGCCGGTTGAAGCGCGGGTTCGATGGCCCCATCCGCCGCGAAAAGCACCTCTGGACGCTCTCGCCGCTGGTGCGCCCGGCGTGGAACACCACGACGGCCCGCATTGCAAACGCGATGGCGTTCCGCGCCCAGGCCGGCGGTGCGCTTGCCCGGTTTCCCTCTCCCATCGCGTGGGTCTACTCGCCGTATGCCGTGCATTTGCTGGGCGCGCTGGACCCCAAACTCGTCGTCTATCACATGGTGGACGATCTTGCGGCCGTTCCCGGCGCCGACCGCACGGCGATCCGCGAGGCCGAGGCGCAACTGCTCGCCCGCGCCGATTGCGTCTTCTGCACCGAACGCAGTCTGCACGACCGCGCCCGCCTTGTGAACAGCCGGTCGAAGTTCATGCCCAACGTCGCAGACTTCCGCCACTTCTCGGTCCCCGCGCCCGGCGTGGCCGATGCGCGGCTCGCCCTGCTGCGCTCGCTCCCGCAACCGCGCCTCGTGTTCAGCGGCAACATGGCGCCGCACAAGGTTGATCTGGAGTTGCTGGCCGAGATCGCGCGGCGGCGGCCCGACACGCCGCTCGTGCTGATCGGACCGCAATGGGAGGGCGGCGGCGCGGAGGCCGCGATGCGCCCGCTCAAGCACCTGCGCAACGTGCACGTTTTCGGCCACGTTCCGTACGAGGAACTGCCCGCGTACCTGCACGAAGCCGGCGTGCTGCTGATTCCCTACGTCGAGAACGACGCCACGCGGGCCGTGTTTCCGCTCAAATTTTTTGAGTATCTGGCAACGGGCCGCCCGGTGGTGGCGTCGCCCCTGCCCTCGCTGCTCCCGTACGGAGGCGCCGTGCGTCTGGCGCGCACGCTGGAGGAATGGCTTGGCGCCATCGACGCCGCCGCCGCGGACACGCATGGTATGGAGACGCAGCGTCGCGTCCTCGCGCGGCGCCACACGTGGGAGTCTCGCCTGCGCGAGATGGAAACGGAAATTGGCAGGGCGCTGGGGGAGAAGTGAGGACCGCGAGGAGAAGGTGACAGGGCACCATGCACATCGTGAAACCGCGATTTGACGAGCTGGTCCGTCAAGAGTTTCCGGAACTTGCCGTGGCTCTGGACGACCCGTTGGTCGACTGGTTCCGCGAGCACGAGGCCCCTCTGAACACCAGATTCCTCAATGCAGGCAATGGTGTTCTTCTTTTTCTGATTCTCCTCATAGCAACAGGAACAGTCGTTCTATTCTTCTGGAAAGGCTTCTGTCTTTCTGTATCCCTTCTCTTTTTGTGTTTGGTTTTCTGGAAACCGTTGCGCCAGGCTTGGCTGCGCTACCAACAGCGCAATGTACTTGAAGGAAGAAGGCCAGAGGCTGTTGGCGATGTATTGAAGGCCGAATTCCAGAAGAATTTGGCGGTTGATTTCTATCTGTGCGGAGTTGATGGGCGACGCGCTGCCGTCATCTTCCTTCTGGAAAGCTTTCGGAGACGGATGCCTTGGGCATACTTGTATTACTATGGCATCTGGTGCTTTCCATTTCTAAGTTTGCTTCTTGCGGGACACAGAATCCAGCCCTCGTTTGTCATCGTTTCCATCGCTTCCGCCGTCCTTTTGAAGATTGTCTTTCGTAACGATCTCCTGTATCAGGCCTTCAATTGGAGCGCCCTTCATGTGCAACAGGCGATTATGCAGCAGCGATCTCGTCTCGGTTTGTCGGAACTCTCCTGGAAAGATTTTTCCAGCGCCCGTTTATATTCGGAAAAAGCAAATATCTGGTTGGGTGTGGGATTTTTGGCAATGTCTATCGGAATGCCATGCATTTCCAGCTTCAAATTAAAATTTGGATCGGAAGTCTACTTTTGTATAAACATGTGCTTGATTGCCTTGGTAGTCGTGGCAAACGCAAACTGGGGAAAGGCATACATTCAGAGTGCCGCTTCCATTGTCGATTTACTTATGACGGAAGCATCGTCCCTGATGGAATGTCAGGCAATCGCAGACAAGAACGACCCCGACAGCTTGAACTATATTAAGGGCAAGTACGGATGAGAAGACGGTTTCTGGGGGAAGGCGGAAATGCGTATCGCACGCGCGGCAACCTGCTATCCGCTCTACTCCGTCCCTGATTCCCCGAGCGTTTCCTTCTTCAGGCGGTTGAGCCGTCCCGCCAGCGCCAGACGCTTCGCTTCGGGCAGGTGGTCGATGAAGAGCACGCCGTTGAGGTGGTCGATCTCGTGCTGGAGCACACGCGCGCGCATTCCCTCCGCCTCGTCCTCGTGCAGCTTCCCCTCCAGGTCCATCCAGCGCAGACGAATCGTCAGCGGGCGGTAGACGTCGCCCTCGATGCCCGGGATCGACAGGCATCCCTCGTTGTAGGATTCGTCCTCGATGCTGGAGGACAGGATCTCGGGGTTCAGGTAGACTTCCAGCAGGCGCTGGCCCGTGCGCCCGCGCTTGCGTCGCTTGCCGGGGGCGTCGTCGGTCTGCTCGACGTCGAGCACCAGAATGCGATCCAGCCGTCCGATCTGATTGGCCGCCAGTCCGACGCCGTTGGCCGCGTACATTGTTTCGCCCATGTCCGCCGCGAGCGTGCGAAGTTCCTCGGTCACCTGGCTGATTGGGCGCGCTGTTTCGCGCAGAATCGAATCGCCATATATTCTGATGGGGAGAAGTGCCATGATCGCCGTGGTCGTCCGAGAGGCTGAATTGGGCCTGCTGGCCGTGTCTTGCCAGCCGCAGGGAAAAAAGGCGCCAGAAACGGGCCGAATTCAACCCTACTCTTTCGCGGGTGGCGCCTGGCCGCGCCCAACGGCGAGCAGAAATCCATCCCCGCCATCCCGGATTCGGAGCACCCGGGCGCCCGACTGGCGGAGCAAATCGCGCCACTCCCCACTCGTGCGCCCCGTGTTTTCGCTTTCTCCCTTGCCGAACCACGCCCGCATTCGCGCCAGCCCTCCGCGCGGAGGAGCGGCTGCGGCAGCCGCGTGCATGACCCATGCCACGCGCGCCGCCCGCGATGCCAAACCCAGCCATGCCAGTGCTTCGGACTCCAGCCCCTCCAGCAGGCCGCCCCCCAACACGACCAAGTCGAACGCTTCGCGGTGGGCGGGAAGCTGCTCACTGGGGAGCGGGGCGTCGGCAGGGAAGGCGTGCGTTCCTGCCGCTGCGGAGAGGAGGCGGCGCGCATCGGCCTCGACCACGAGCACGTCCGTCCGGCCGCCCAGCGCACGGCGCAGCGCGGCAGCCCGCCGGGCATCCGGCTCGACAAACGTCCAGTGGAGCCCCTGGCGCCGGACTTTGCCGCTCAGGGCGGCGGCCTCCCCGGGGGCGATGCCGCTCACGCAGATTCGCACGCGCGCCGCCCCGGCCGGGCGCAGCGCCCACGCCACGGCGCGGGGGAGGGGAGAGGAGGCTGGCATCATTGCGGGTCAAAGAAAACGCCCCGCGTGCCGGTGGGGGCAAGCGGGGCGAAGGAGTTTGCTGAGTGGAGCCGCCAATCAGATTCGAACTGATGACCCCTTCCTTACCATGGAAGTGCTCTACCGACTGAGCTATGGCGGCCCTTGGTTCCCTTCCTTGCGGACGGGGCGGCACTAAAGGGGACGATTCCCCGGGCCGCAAGGAGAATATGCCGGGTTTCTTGCTCCGGGAATCCATGGGTGCGGTTTCATGGTGTCGGGGCGCGCTCTGGGGTTGACCGTACTCCGCCTTCGCATGAGGATTATCCCTCGCAGCCACTCGAAACCCGTGGCTGCCCCGTGCTGGTCGGGGCCCGTTCTGGCCGGGGCATCCCGGCAACCCCGCCTGCCGCAAGGAGCACCGTAAATGCTCGACGTCACCGAAATGCTGCGCGAGTGCGTTGCCCGCGGCGCCTCCGATCTCCATCTCGCCGTCGGACGCCCTCCCGTTATCCGCCTTCACGGCACCTTGATGAATCTCGAACAGCCTGCGCTGTCCTCGGCTGACACCCGCCGAATGCTCTATGGCATTCTGACGGACATTCAGAAGCAGAAGTTCGAGGAACACAAGGATCTCGACTTTTCGCTCAGCGTCACCAACGTCGCGCGCTTTCGCGTCAATGTTCACTTCCAGCGCGGCACGGTGGCGGGATCCTTCCGCGTCATTGCCCAGGAAATCCTGGGGTTCGAGGAACTGGGCCTGCCTCCCAAGATCCTTACGATGCTTGCGCGCCGCCCCAACGGGTTGACACTCGTCACGGGCCCCACGGGCTCGGGCAAGTCCACCACCCTTGCCGCAATGATCGATCTGATCAACCGCGAGCGTCCCTGCCACATCATCACCGCCGAAGACCCCATCGAGTACATCCATCCGCACAAGATGGCCCTCGTCGAGCAGCGCGAAATGGGCGAGGACTGCTTCAGCTTCTCCAACGCGCTCAAGTACGCTCTGCGCCAGGACCCCGACGTGATTCTCGTCGGCGAAATGCGTGATCTCGAAACGATCTCCGCCGCCATTACCGCTGCGGAAACCGGCCACCTGGTCTTCTCGACGCTGCACACCGTGGACGTCATCCAGACGGTCGATCGCGTGATCGACGTTTTCCCGCCGCACCAGCAGGAACAGATCCGCATCATGCTCGCGGGCGTCACCGAAGGCATTCTGGCCCAGCGCCTGCTGCCCCGCATGCCCACCGGGCGCGTTGTTGCCCTGGAAATCCTGATCGGCACCGACGCCGTGCGGAACATGATCCGTGAAGGCAAAACCCACCAGATTCTGGGCTTCCTCGAAGCGGGTGCCAAATTCGGGATGCAGACGATGGACAAGTCGATCGCCGGGCTTTGCCGCGCCGGACTTGTCAGCAAGGATGTGGCGCTAATGAACGCCCGCAAGCCCGAGGAAATGCGCCGGCTTCTGGGCATGTCGGCCTCGGGCCAGTCGGCCGAGACGTTCCAGCGCCGTTCCACCATGGGCGTGGCTCAACCCAAGTTCCCCGATGGCATCCCGACCGCCGGAGGGGGCGCGCCTGCCAAGCCTCAGGGGATCCCGGGCCCGGCGTACCCGTCGCAGTCCAGCATCCGGAAGCCGTTCTAGCAAACAGACGAACGGCGTTCCGGCGTGGGTCTGCTTGACGCCGTCTTATTGCAGCATCATCTTTTGCCTGATTCCAAGTGGGCGGTCTGCCTTGGTGATCCGCAAGGATCGTCCGGGGTTACCCCGGGCAGGTACGGCTACCAGCCATTGCAGGACCAGAGAACCGGCTTCTTCGCGAGGAAGAGGCGGGTTCTCTTGCGCAGGCGTTGCAAGGCGGGCCGCCCTTCGACTTTCTCATGTTCAGGTTTCTCAAAAGGCTGTTTGGCGGGGGAGAGCAACGACCGGTTGCGGCGGGGCCTCCGCGCTACGTCATGCCAACCGATGGGGAGCCGCGTTCTCTAGGCAACCCCGAGAGCTGCATCGCGCCAAGTCCCGAGAACCTGCGCGCCTTCGATGCCCGTCACCTCGCTCCGTTCCGTCACGCGCCCGACCGTCGGCGCTCATACGGACTTCCCGAAATCAATTCTCCCGACGAACTGTGGCGGTTTCTTGGGCTGAGCGGCTTCAAGGAACTCGCCTTTCTCGCGCAGCCCGACAATATCGCGGGCGGGATGATCGCCCACCGCGATTACAAGCGCCTGCTGCATTATCACATCCGCGCGATTCCGAAGAAGGACGGCGGCGAGCGCCTTATCGCCTCGCCGCGTCCGCGTCTGAAGAAAGTGCAGCGCCGCATCCACCGCGAGATTCTCGCGAAGATTCCGCTGCACCCGGCGGCCACTGGCTTCCGGCGCGGCAAGTCCATCGCCGATCATGCCGGCCCCCACGTCGGCCATCAGGTCGTTGCCGCGTGGGACCTGCGCGACTTCTTCCCCAGCATCAGCCAGCGCCGCACCGCGTCGTTCTTCCGCTGGCTCGGCTACCCTGCTTCGGTGGCCCGCATTCTGTCGCTGCTGACGACGACATGCACGGGGACGCCGGGCGTTCGCGCTACGCGGCATTTGCCCCAGGGGGCGCCGACGTCTCCAGCGCTGGCCAACGCGATGGCCTTCCGGCTCGACGTTCGCCTTGCGGGCCTCGCGCGGCGCTTTGGGGCCACGTACACGCGCTACGCGGACGATCTGGCGTTCTCGGGCGACGAGGATTTCAAGCGCGGTCTCTCGCGTTTCATTCCGCTCGTCGAGAAAATCGTCCGCAGCGAGGGCTTCCGCATACATCCCGGCAAGCGGCGCTTCATGCGCCGGGGCCGCCGCCAGTGCCTGACGGGGCTGAACGTAAACGAGCGCCTCTCCGTGGGGCGCACGGAAATCGACGCGCTCAAGGCGATCCTGCACAACGCGGGGAAAGCCGGATCGCTCGAAAGCCAGAACCGCGACGGCCGCGCGGACTTCGCGGCCCATGTGCGCGGCCGCATCGCGTGGGTCGAGCGCTTCCACCCGGCACGGGGCGCGAAGCTGCGCGCCGCGTTCGCCGCCTTGCACCAACATCCGGGCCCGGTCGAACCGACCATCCCGCTTCCCCAGGCCCCGCCTCCTGAATAAAGTTGCCGATCCGACGTACTTGACCCACACATCACCAAACAGCAGTTTTTTCGGATCCGCCATCCCAAATCCAAATCCGCCAGGCGTCTGGACGCCTTGGCCTGGAGTGACCCATGAACACGGCCAAGATTCAAGTTCTCCTCTTCGTACTCTTGGCAATTGCCGCTCTTGGTGTCGCGGACAGTCTGGTGATGAAGGATGGGCGCACGTTCCCCGGCGTGCGCGTCGATGGCTTTCAGTCAAACGGCAGCGGCGGCGTCTTCACGGTCCGCATGGTGGAGAACGGCGCGCCCTCGCCCCAGACCCACGGCGTCGAAGCGAACCTTATCAATCATCTGGAGTTTCGTGCGGACGGCGATACGGGGACGCTTCCCCAGGGACGCCCGGCCACGATGGTGATGACAGATGGCCGCATGTTCGCCGTCACCGTCGAGCACGCCTACCCGGGCACCGGTGGCGTCACGTTTCACACGCGCCAGCAAGGCGTTCCGTACGGAGGCGAAACCCACGACGTTGTTTCGACACGTCTTCGCGGTCTGGACTTCACTGGTGCGCTGAGCGCCGCGGTCCCCACGCCCGCGCCGACGCCTGATGCCACGTTTGCGGCTGGCTTCGACGGCGAAGACACGGATTCCAGTTTCACGGATGACGACGAGGAGGACGACTCCTCCTGGGAGGATGAAGAGCCGGAAGGCGGCTTTGGCCCGATGGACAAGCTCGGCGGAGCGGCCATGCTGGGCATGGGAATCGGTGTTCTGATCGTTGGCGGTGCCATCGCCATGATCATGCAATCCGTGCTGATCTGGATTTTCGTCTACTTGTCGGCGAAAGTCTGCAAGGTTCAGGACTTCAGTCTGCTGAAGGCGTATGGCACGGCATGGCTATTGATCCTCGCATTCCTGCTCGCCGTGCCTCTCGGGTGTGTTCCCTTACTGGGCATCTTTCTCTTCTTCGCGGGTTGGTACTTCATGTCCCGCGCCGTCATCATGGGAATGATGGAGGTGCAGGAAAGCCAGGCTTTCATGGTGATCCTGACGTACATTCTCTTGCAGATCGGCGCGGGCTTTCTCCTCTCCCAGTTCCAGTAAGTCAGCTTCCCCCTTTGGGTACCTTCGATGGTTTCTTTTCCACGCGGCAACTTCCGGTTCATTCTTCTCTGTGCGGCGTGCCTCGCAGCGGTTTCTTCACTCTTTGCGGACTCGTTCACCTCTGCGGCGGGCAAGGAATTCACCGACGTTCTCTTCGACCGGTATGAAGCATACGAAGAGACGGGCACGTTCTGGATTCACGAATCCACCGATCCTACAAGCGTGTCCCACCCCATGGAAGGCACCGAGATCGAGCGCGTCGATTTCCGCCCTGCAACCGCCGGGAGCGACCGCCGCGCCGCGCGTCTGGAAATGACCAACGGCAAGGTCTTCGAGCGCGTCTACGTGTCCTCGTGGATCAGCGACGAAGGCCGGGGCTACTTCCTCGTTCACGAAACACCCGGGTCGAGCCTCGCTGACGCCACGCCCATCGAGGCCGACATCGTCAGCCTGCTGCGTTTCGAGAAACCCGAAGCCGAGCCGGCCCCCGAGCCCACCCCTCAGGCGGACGACCGCCCCACGTCGCCCACGCGCACGCCTGTTGTGCCACTCACTCCGGCGCCGGAGGAGGATCTCTACTTTAATCCCCTCATGCCCGACGCACGATACCTCTCGCCCGATTCAGAGGGCGGCGCTCCGCCTCCCGACGTGATCGACTTTCAGGCCGTCGCGAACCGCGGCAAGACACCCCGTCCGGAATCCGGTCTTCCGGACTTCCTGACGCGCCGCTTTCGCATTCCCTACATCGCGTTGGAAATCAGTCTGACGGCGTTTCTGTTGTACCTTGTGTTGGGGACGGCGATGGGGGCGTTGCAGTTGAAGGCCTTCGCGAAAAAGGAGAAAATCCACAACTACTCCTGGCCGCGCGCGCTCCTGACGGCCGAGGCACTCGCAATGTTTTCCTGCGGCGCGATCTACCTGGCGAGCCGCTTCATCCCCGGCATCGGCTTGTTCGTCGGACTCGCCGCCGGGTACGTGATTCATCGCATGGGGCTGATGGCTTCCCTCGAAATCCTGGAGGAGAAGGCGCACGGTCTCATGTCCCTGTACGCCGCGGTCCAGGTGGGGCTGGTGATTCTGATCGCCGCCGTGATGAACAATTTCGTTTAATTATACTTGGTTCTCGTCGTCGTCTTCGCCGTCCAGGTGAATACGCATCGAGAAATCCATGGCCCTCACCGAATGCGTCAGCGCCCCGATGCTGACCCGGTCCACCCCGAGCGAGGCGAGTTCCGCGATCTTGGCGAGCGTCACGCCGCCGGTGATTTCCAACGGCACACGGTGATCGACGAACGCAATAGCCGCGCGCAGCGTCTTCTCGTCCATGTTGTCGAGCATCAGCAGATCGACGCCGTGCTCCAGCGCCGTCTTCACTTCGTCGAGTGAGCGGGCCTCCGCCGCGATCTTGATTCCTGGACGCAGGCGGCGCATCCGCACGAGTGCGCGCGCCAGCCCGCCACTGCCGTCGGCGTGTGTGTCCTTGAGCATCGCCATGTCAAACAGGCCGAAGCGGTGGTTCGTGCCACCGCCGATGGCCACGGCGTACTTCTCAAGATCGCGCCACAACGGCGTGGTCTTGCGTGTGTCACAGATCGCCACCTTGCCGCCGCTGGCAGCGACGAACACGCTCGTCATTGTGGCGATCCCGCTCAGATGCTGGAGGAAATTCAGCGCCAGGCGTTCGCCCGACAGCAGCGTCCGCGTGGGGCCCTCCAGTTTCACCACCAGCAGCCCGGGCGTCACCTTTGCCCCGTCCTTCGCGATCAGTTCCACGCCCACCGTGGGGTCGAGTTCCGCGAAAATCATGGGGATCAGGGGCAGGCCCGCGACGATGCCCTCCTGCTTGGAGACGATCTGGGCCGTCGAGCGATGATCGGGAGGGAAAACGGTGTCCGACGTCACGTCCCCCTCGTCACCCAGATCCTCGTACAGGGACAGCCGGATGCGGTCGCGCAGATCGGGGCGCATGGGAAAGGGCGTGGGAACGGGGAGGCGCTGGGATTTCGACTCGTGAAAGGCAGGGCTCATGGCGGCGGGTGCGGGAAACCTTGTATTTGTTGAATGTCATCCCGGTTGTCGCCATTCGGCCGGGGATGGTCAAGCGAGTATCCTGTGCGCGTGAACGTTGTAGTGTGAAGTGCTTGCGTGTGGCGATGTGGGGTAGGTTGCACCGCGAGGTGCGCCCCGTGCCACACCGTGTTTCCTCCCGACACAGGGGCGCCCACCCTCCCTTGGGCTCTATAATATTAAGTCTTTTGTTTTCAGTTGTCTGGAACTCTTTGCGCCGTTTGGCACCGCGTTTGATATTCCCTCCCCCCGAATGAACGTGCATTCCCCAGTTTCAAGGAGAAGGACAGACAATGAAGCTCAAGCCACTTCATGATCGCGTTGTGATCGAACGTCTCGAAGACACTGAGCAGAAGTCGTCAGGCGGGATCATCATCCCCGACACGGCCAAGGAAAAGCCGCAGCGTGGCAAGGTTGTGGCCGTGGGCGACGGCGCCTTTAACGACAAGGGCGAACGCAACAAGATGGACCTCAAGGTTGGCGACGAAGTGCTCTTCGGCAAGTACGCCGGCAACGAGGTCAAGATCGAGGGTACCGAGTACCTCATCATGCGCGAGAACGAGATCCTCGCCGTCGTCAGCTAAGACCCTGCGGGGTCTTAGCCCACCTTTTTCGGAATTTCACACACCCTATCCGCCAGGCTACTCCTAGGAGGTTTTTGAGTTATGGCCAAGCAAATGACCTACGGTGGCGATGCCCGTGCCGCGCTTCTGCGCGGTGTCGACAAGCTCGCCGAAGCAGTGAAAGTGACTCTCGGCCCCAAGGGCCGCAACGTCGTGCTCGACAAGAAGTTCGGCGCTCCGACGATCACCAAGGACGGCGTTACCGTCGCCAAGGAAATCGACCTCCCGGACGCGTATGAAAACATGGGCGCCCAGATGGTGCGCGAAGTCGCCAGCAAGACCAGCGACGTTGCCGGTGACGGCACGACGACGGCGACGATCCTCGCACAGTCCATCTACCGCGAGGGCCTCAAGCTCGTCTCCGCGGGCAACAACCCGATGGCCGTCAAGCGCGGCATCGACAAGGCCGTCGCCCTGATCGTTGAAGAACTCAACAAGATCAAGGTCGACACCCGCGACCACGCCAAGATCGCACAGGTCGCCACGATCTCCGCCAACGGCGACACCGAAATCGGCGAGCAGATCGCCGACGCCATGGACAAGGTCGGCAAGGACGGCGTCATCACCGTCGAAGAAGCCAAGGGCATCGAGACCGAGCTCGACCTCGTCGAAGGCATGCAGTTCGACAAGGGCTACCTGTCGCCCTACTTCGTCACCGACAGCGAGAAGATGATCGCGGAGCTGAAGGATCCCTACATCCTCATCCACGACAAGAAGATCTCGAACATGCGCGAGCTTCTCCCCGTGCTCGAGAAGATCGCCCAGAGTGGCCGTCCGCTCATCATCATCGCCGAAGACATCGAGGGCGAGGCTCTTGCCACACTCGTCGTCAACAAGCTGCGTGGCGTGCTCAACGTCTGCGCCGTCAAGGCGCCTGGCTTCGGCGACCGCCGCAAGGCCATGCTCCAGGACATCGCCATCCTCACCGGTGGCAACGTCGTCAGCGAGGAAGTGGGCCGCAAGCTTGAGTCCGCCACCCTCGAAGACCTCGGCAGCGCCAAGACCGTTCAGATCAGCAAGGAAGACACGGTCATCATCGAAGGCTCCGGCAAGGCCGCCGATATTGAAGGCCGCAAGAAGGAACTCCAGGGCCAGATCGAATCCTCCACCAGCGACTACGACCGCGAGAAGCTCCAGGAGCGCCTTGCGAAGCTCGCCGGTGGCGTCGCCGTCATCAAGGTCGGTGCCGCAACCGAAGTCGCCATGAAGGAAAAGAAGGCCCGCGTCGAAGACGCGCTGCACGCAACCCGCGCGGCCGTCGAAGAAGGCATCGTGGCCGGTGGCGGCGTCGCCCTCATCCGCGCCTCTGAAGCCGCACGCAAGGCCATCGAGAAGCTCGAAGGCGAAGAGAAGGCCGGTGGCCTGCTCGTTCTCCGCTCCGCCGAGGCGCCTGCCCGCAACATCGCGCAGAACGCCGGCGTGGAAGGCTCCATCGTCGTCGAGAAGATCAAGAACCTGAAGGACAACAATGGCTACAACGCCGCGACGGACGTCTACGAAGACCTCCTCGAAGCCGGCGTCATCGACCCCAAGAAGGTCACCCGTTCCGCGCTCCAGAACGCGGCCTCCATCGCGGGTCTGCTCATCACCACCGAGTGCGTCGTCACCGAGCTTCCCGAGAAGGAAGACAAGGGCGGCCACTCCCACGCCGACATGGGCGGTATGGGCGGCATGGGCGGCATGATGTAATGCCCAGCGGTCCGGATTTCCGGTCCTGCAACACCCTGACTACCCGGCACCCGGAGCCTCGCGCTTCGGGTGCCTTTTCTTGTGCGCCAGGCATGGCGCGATTTCTTGGAGGTGAAAGTCCTCTACTGGCCGTAACGACCGGAACAGTGAGCCGGAGGCAAGGGCGTCGCGGTGA
>JASGMJ010000017.1 GCA_030156535.1 Candidatus Sumerlaeota bacterium | reverse complement strand
GGTACTTGATGCTCAGAGGAAACGAAACCGCCGGATGCCGCAGAGCTTGTCCGGTGGTGTGAGAGGGAGGACGGGGCAACCCGTCCCCCTACTCGATTGAGCGAGAGGAGCGCGAGGCTCGTCGCGAAGACCTTCGCGTTGCGGACGACGGCGTCGATGGGGACGCGCTCGTTGGCCTGGTGAATCAGGTCGGGTTCGTCGAGCGTCGGCCCGAACGCGCAGCAATTCGGCAGCGCCTTCGCATACGTCGTCCCGCCGATGGAGCGCAGTTCGCCCTTCTGTTCCGTGACGAGTTCAAAGCCCTGCTGCAACGATTCGAGGAAGGGGCTGGCCACCGGGCTGGCGGGGTCGAGATAGATCGCGTCCATCCCCCTCGTTTTCTCGTAGACTTCGATGGCGAGACCGGTCTGTTCCTTCCAGATGGCGGCGGCGGCGCGGCACTTGTCGAGCACCTCGGCGCAGGTGAGCCCCATCGTCGGGCGCACGTTAAGAACCGCACGCCCTCCTTCGGGGCGAAGCTCCAGCAGCGCGAGGCACGCGCTCGTTTCGCCGATGAACGGGTGTTCCTTGTCGAGCCCGAGGCTGGCACCATTCGTCGTCATGCCCGCGAGGTGGAGAAACGCGGAGAACGCCCGCAGCGGCGCGGGGAACGTTTCGAGGTCCATGATGAAGGCGAGCGCATCGACGATGGCGTTGTGCCCCATGTCGGGCCGCGCGGCATGGGCGGCGCGCCCGATAAAGGAAACGGCGGATTCATGACGCCCGTCGTCGAGGTCACGCTCGCGGGCGGGCTGCATGGTGACGTTGGCGTCGCGGTTCTGCACGACGAACTCCGTCGTGGAGCGCACGAGCTCCTTCATCACCTCGTTGCGTGCCTGCGAGGGGAACCGCAGCGTCAGCTCGCACAGGCTGGGCACGATGTTCTCGCGCTCGCCGCCGATCAGCGAGACGAACTCCAGGCCGGTTTCCTCGTCGATACCCGCTGGCGTCCAGTCGGCCTTGAAGCCAACCGAGAGCATCCCCTTCTCGCCGTTGATGATCGGGAAGTCGGCGTCGGGCGTGAAGCCAAAGTCGGGGCGGGGTGCGTTGGCGAGGTAGTGGTCGATGTCGCTCCAGTCGCCGGTTTCCTCCTTCGTGCCCACGATGACGTGAACATGGCAGGGGAGCGCGATGGCGGCTTCGCGGATGGCGCGCAGGGCATGGAGCGTCTGGATCAGTGGCCCCTTGTCGTCCTGGGCGCCGCGTCCCCATATCTGCCCGTCCTCCACGGCACCGGAGAAAGGCGGATGCGTCCACTCGCCCTTGGCGGTGACGACGTCGATGTGGCAGGCGACGGCGCAGATCGGCGCGTCGGGATCGGGGTGGGGGAGGGCGATTTCGCCCACGACGCCATCGAGCACGCGGAACTGGAAGCCGAGCCGACGGGCGAGACCGCCGAGCCACTCGAAGCACGCCGGAATTTCGCGCTCGTAGTCGGCCTGCTCCTGGGCGTTGCCGCCGCTGACGGTGCGGAACTGCAGGATGCGGCTGGTGTCGGCGACGAGTTCGTCGCGGTGGGCCTCGATGATGTCAGAGAGGCGGCGGGCGATGTCCTGGGGTGTGGTCACGGCGTGCTCCTTGCATGTGGGCATTGCGGGGAAAGCCTAGGAAGGCCGGTGGGCACGGACAAGGGATTCCGATGAACGCGTGGTTCGTTATTCGGGGTTCGAGGAGTGGGGCGGAGCGGTTTCTGCCATTCTCCCGAGTTGCGCCCGTGCGCGTCCCACCCTGTAGTCAGGGAAAGTTTGGAACTCCGGTGTGCCATGAAGCGCGTTGCCATCTTCAATTTCCATCCCGCGTTTGTGCCGCCCCGGTCTGGCGGCGAGCTGCGGGCGTGGAACCTGGCGGCGCAGCTCTCCGAATCCTTCGACGTGCGGATGGTGAATCCGACGTTCGGCGAGGCGGCCCGCGAATCCGTGCAGCACACGCCGCATTGCACGGAACTCCGTCTCCCCAAAACGCGCGCCTACAACAAGTGGCATCACTTCTTCGACCGGGTGGCGCACTTCCGCGAGTGCTCGGCGCTGGTGGCGACGCTGGCGTGCCGGGGGCACCGGGAGTACGTCGAGGCCGCGCGGGAGGCGGCGGCGGGCGCGCGCATCGTCATGCTGTCGAGCCCGTTCATGTGGCCCGCCATCCCGAGGCCGAAGGCGGGGCAACTTCTCGTCTATGATGCGTACAACGTCGAAGCGCGTCTGGCGCGCGAGGCTCTCGGCGGAGGCGCGTGGGGATGGTGGGGCGCGCGCCGAATCAGGCGCATCGAGCGCGATCTCTGCCGCCGGGCCGACCTGATTCTGGCGTGCAGCCGCGAGGACGCGGAGGAACTCGCCACCCTGCACGGTGTGGAGGACTGCCGCATCGCCGTAGTGCCCAACGGTGTCGAGACGCAGCGCGTGCGTCCGGCGCGGCCGGAGGAACGGCACGCGGCACGCGCGGCGCTCGATCTCGCGGACGGCGCGCGCGCGTTCCTCTTTCTCGGCAGCTACCATCCGCCCAACATCGAGGCACTCGACTTCCTTCTCGGGACGCTCGCTCCCGCCGTGCCCGGGGCGGAGTTCCTCGTGGCGGGGAAAGTGTGCGAGGCGGCGCCGAAGAGCGGTGTTCCCGGGAACGTGCGCCTGCTTGGCGTCGTGGACGACCCCACGAAGGACGCGCTGCTGGCAGCATGCGACGGCGCCGTGAACCCGATGTTCTCGGGGAGCGGGACAAACCTCAAGATGCTGGAGTTCCTCGCGGCGGGTCTGCCCATCGTGACGACGCCGACAGGAGCGCGCGGCCTGGCACTCGATGCGGACCGCCACGCACTCCTTGCGGACCGGGAATCTTTCGCACCGGCCGTGCAGCGGCTGGCGGAGGACGACGCGCTGCGCGCCAGTCTCGCGAATGCCGGGCGCGCGCACGCGGTGGAACATTTCGACTGGGCAGCCATCGGAGCAAAGACGCGCGAGCTTCTCGAGCACAAGACAACCCAGCGCTTCCTGATGCTGAACGACTACCCCGTGACGCCCGTGATGTCGGGCGGGCAGTGCCGCCTCGACGCCGTGGCGCGGCACGTGGCGCGGCATGCGGGTCCGGTGACAATCGTGACGCTGTGCAAGCACGCGCGCGGCCGCCACGTCTGGCACGGTGGCGGGCTCGAAGAGTTGAACGTGCCGCGCTCGCGGTTGCACAACGCGCTGGACAAGGTGCTGGCCCAGTGGATGGGCGTGGCGGCGGACGACGTCTCGGCGCTGCTGTTTTGGCGGACGACGCCGGCGTTCAAGCGCGTTGTCGTGCGCGAGCGCGGCCAGGCGCGCGCCCTGCTGCTCGATCACATTTACATGGCGAACGCCGCGCGGGTGCTGCGCGGCGGCGTGCCCGTCGTCTACGAGTCGCACAACGTGGAAACGATTCTGAAGCGCGCGTTGTTCGGCGCGGTGAGGGGTGGCGGGTTTCTCGTTCGGGCGACGGAGCGCGCGGAACGCTGGGCCCTGCGGACGGCGGCGTTCACGTCCTGCGTGTCGGAGGAGGACGCGCGGGCGTTTCGCGAGAAGCTGGGTGCGGACGGCACGCGGCTTCTGCTCGCCGCCAATGGCGTGGATTGCGCCGAGCGTCCGCACACCGCCCCACAACTCCGTCCCCAATTACGTGCGGCCATCGGCATGGGCTCCGAACCCACGTTGCTTTTCATCGGAAGCGGCCATCCGCCAAACCGCGACGGCGTTGAATTTCTGATCCGCAACGTGGCGCCGCTGAACCCCGGCTGCACGTTTGTCGTGGCGGGGAGCGTGTGCGGCTGGTTTCACGGCCGGCGCGTTCCGGCCAACGTGGTGATGCTCGGCGAGGTTTCCATGCCGGTGAAGGAGTTCCTGCTTCAGTGCGCGGACGTGGCGCTGAACACGGTGTTCGCGGGCTCGGGGTCGAGTCTGAAAGTGCCCGAGTATCTGAGCGCCGGGCTGCCGGTCATCAGTTCGGAAGTGGGCGCGCGCGGGTTCGCGGGCAACGGTGCGCGCGAAGTGCTTGTGGTGCCGCGCGAGAAAATCGCGGGCGCCATCGCGGAGTACGCGGCGGATGCGTCGTGGAGGCGCGAGGCAGCGGCGGCCGCGCGGACTCTGGCGGAGGAGCGGTTCGACTGGTCGGTGACGCTGAAGCCGTTGGGCGAGCGGCTGAGCGCGATGCCGGAATAGCGCGGCCCGCGCAGGGCGCTCAGGCGTTGTCGCCCGCCGTGTTTTGCTGCGTGGACGCCGGGAACTTGATGGGCGGAATCGGCATGTCGTCGGAATCGCCGGAAGTGCCGATCTGGCCTTCGAGATCGACGAGCGCCTGCAACGCGGCGTCACGGCGCTCCTGCACGTAGGTCTGGGCGATGTCGTTCAGATCGCGTGCGGCGATAATCAGCAGCCAGACCAGCACGATCACGAAGACGCCGTAGTAGACGAGCTCATGCAGCGGATGCGCGAAGGGGATAATGGAGGCAAGTTCGTAGAACAGGCCGAGGAGAAAGAGGACAAACAGCCCAAGGGACCGGCGGCGCAGCTTGCGCTGGTCCGCGGTGGAGTCGGCCTTGAGCCGGCGGGCGGCACCATAGGCCAGCACCTCGCGGCACCAGAGCAACACGAGGGTGAGAACGAAGGCTGTCCAAAGTACGGCTTTGATCATGGTGTCCTCCCTCGGCTTTTTTCCTTGGAAAATGCGAGGTGCCCAAAGGTTCCACGACATAGGCGGAGAAGCAAGCCCCGGTGGGAGCGATGGCACGGGCACCCCTCCAACCACGCACCACAGACCGTGAAGAACGAATCTTCGGCATTTTCCAGTGGAATCCCCGAAGGGTTGGCCCCTAGCTTCGGGCGTTGTGCTGCTGAAAGACGAAACGTATCCGACCAGGAAGGCGTTCCGATGCCGGAAGACCGGCTCCAGCATTTTCTCTCACTGCTCAGCCATCTCGGTTGGGGGTTGAATCCGTCGTCTCGGCCCCAGCCGCTGGGGGGCCGGCGGCGCGACGATCTCGCCTCTGCCCGCTGGCTGGCGTTGTCGCTCCCGGATTCGCAATCACTGATCGTACTGGCGATTGCGGGCAGGCTGCCCGCGCTCGGGGAAGCGTACAAGCGCTACGAGGATTTCGAGCCCGGCCACCGCGCCGTTCTGCGCGCCCTGCGCGACCAGAACATCTCGGGGCACTACCTGCTGCTGATCGGCGAGAACGAGGCGCAACTGCTCGATCTGGAGCTGGAGGACGTGCTGATCGACGCCGTTTCGCGGGCGGAGATCAACGAGCGCCTGCTCCCGCTGCTGGACTTGCAGGCCCTCGCGCGCGGCTCGCTCTCCGCCTTTCCGCGCAAGCAACTGCGCCAGCGCGCCCGCGAACTGGCCGACTGGACGCAATTGTGGTCCACGCGCATCGGCGGGCGCATGGACCTCTCCACGGGGATGATGGCGCGCCTGTTCGAGTGGCTGCACCTGGCGCGCGTCGCCGAGCGCAACGGTTCCGGGCCGCGCTACGAGCAGTGCTTCGAGGACTTTGCCGCAACGGCGCGCGGCACCTCGGCCCGCCGCTTTCTCGAGGACCGCTTCCGCCCCCTGCACGGCCAATGGTTTCTACTTCAGGAAAGTTCCCTCAAGCTGATGCTCGACGTCGTTCAGCAGGCAGGCAAGGACGGCATTCTCGACGACTGCCTTGCGAGCTACGCGATGCTCAGCAGCGGCAAGTTCACGGCCGAAGTCTTTGCCGAAGCCTTTGCGGACGACGAGCTGCGCCACCGCTCGTGGCGCTCCTCGGTGACGGGGGAATTGCCCGAGGAACTGCGCACCGAGGAGGACGAGGAGCGCGACTGGCTGCAGGAGCCCGTGACGCTGGACCTCGACCGCGCGGGGACGGTGGTGCTGCTGCGCACGATCGACGTGCTGACCGAGAAGGTGCGCGGCGCGGCACTGGACCAGCTGACGGCGCTGGAACGCGGCGAGCGGCCGGGCCAGCAGCTCGACCTGCTTGCCCTCGAACCCGAGGACATCGCCCCGCAGGAGGCGGCCCGCCACGTGCTGAAGAACCTGCTGACGGTGCGGACGGCCGATCCGTTGCGCGCGGCGCTCGCGCGGCTGCTGATGCTCACGCGCGCCTGCGAATGGCACCGCCGCTTCGAGGCGCGGGAAGTGCGCTTTCCGCGCCTGCGCCTCGACGTGGAGACCCCTGCTCCAGCCGAAATGGTGATGGAAGAGATGCCCCCCGCGGCGATGAATTGATGAGGGGCCACGAACCACGCATCTCCCCTCCCTCTCGGGCTTGACTCGTGGGCGGGGCGCCGCCTTACTCGGGGCCGCTAGACAAAGCTGATTTTGGGGCACACGCGAAAGGGCGAAAGAATGATCGATCCCGGCATGATCCGCAAGTTGCAGAGCGACCTGCACACCCGCATGGACAAGATGAGCGAGGAACTCGGGACGCTGAGCGTCGAGGGCTCGGCCGGAGGCGGCGTCGTGAAGGTGGTGGCCTCGGGCAATCGCGAGATCAAGGAGATCACCATCGGCCCGGAAGCGATCGATCCCGATGATCCCGAGATGCTCCAGGACCTCGTCATCGCCGCCGTCAATCAGGCGCTCGACGCCGCCAAGAAGCTCCAGGAAGACAAGATGTCCTCGATCACCGGTGGCCTCAAGTTCCCGGGGCTCCTCTAAGCCGTCCTCATGCCCGAGCTTCCCGCGGCACTCCAGCAACTCATTGCCGAACTCGGCAAGCTGCCCGGCGTCGGCCGCCGCAGCGCCGAGCGTATGGCGTTCGCCCTGCTCGCCTCCGAGCCTGACGACGTCCGGCCGCTGGCCGATGCCGTGACGCGCCTGCACGTCGAAGTGGGGTTGTGCGAGACGTGCGGGTACTACACTGATCGGGGCGTCTGTCCGATCTGCACGGACCCGTCGCGCGACGAAACGGTGCTGTGTGTCGTGGAAATGCCCGTGGACGTGATCGCGTTCGAGCGCACCGGGGGATTCCGCGCGCGCTACCACGTGCTCGGGGGCGTGCTCTCGCCGCTCAAGGGCATCTCGCCCGACGACCTCAACGTCGCGGGCCTGCGGAAGCGCCTTCAGAACGCCAGCATCGCCGAGGTGATTCTGGCGACCAGCCCGTCGGTGGAGGGCGAAGCAACGGCCCACTACCTCTCCCAGATCCTCGCGCGCGACGGCGTCCGCTTCACACGGATCGGCCGCGGCGTTCCGATGGGCGGCTCGCTGGACCTCGCGGATTCGGGCACGCTGCGCCTGGCGCTCGAAGGACGGCGCGCGATCGACTGACTTCGCCGTTGCCGCCCACCGGCCCGGCACGGTGTTCTCCCGGCATGAATCTCTACGACGCCGCCTATCTCGCCGCCCTCCCCGTCATGGCGCCCGCCATCGCGTACAAGCGCCTCCGCCACGGCAAGTACCGCGACAGCCTGCCGGGGATGCTGGGGCGGCGTCTGCCCGCGCCGCCGCTCGCCGCGCCCGGGACGCAACGCTGCTGGCTGCACAGCGTCTCCGTGGGCGAGACCGTCGCCGCCGGAGCCGTCTACCGCGAGTTCGGGCGGCGCGAGCTGGGCTGGGAGTTTCTCTGCACGACAACGACGGAGACCGGCCAGGCCCAGGCGCGCTCGACATTCGAGGGCACCGGGCACTTTGCCTTCGCCCCCGCCGATTTCTCCTGGATCGTCCGCCGGTTTCACCAGGCCTACAATCCGTCGCTCTACCTCTTCTTCGAGACGGAAATCTGGCCGAACAACCTGATCCACTGCGGCCGGCATGGCCTGCCGGTCTTTATGGTCAACGGCAAGCTGAGCGACCGCAGTTCGCGCCGGTACGCACGCGCGGGCTCGATCATCCGCGAGCCCCTCTCGCACGTGCGGCGCTTCTTCATGCAGACGCAGCGCGACGCCGAACGCCTCGAACGCATTATCCGCGATCCGGCGCGCATTGAAGTGACCGGCAACGTCAAGTTCGACGCGCTCCCCGCGCCATTGACGCCGGAGGAGCGCGCGGGCTTTCGCCGCCTGTGGGGCGCGGCGGACGACGCGGTCGTGATCCTGGCGGGGAGCACGCATCCCGGCGAGGAAGAGTTGATCTGGAAAGCCTACGAGGAGACGCGCGCCGCCCATCCCAACGCACTGCTCGTCGTCGCCCCGCGCCACCCCGAGCGGTTCGACGCCGTCGCGGCCGACTTCGCCAAACGCGGCGCCCGCGTGCACCGCACCAGCACGGGCGACAACCCCGCGCCGGGGGAGACCGACGTGGTGCTGATCGACCAGATGCGGGTGCTGGCGCGCAGTTTCGGTGCTGCGGAAATCGCGCTCGTCGCGGGGAGCTGGTCGCCCACCGTTGGCGGGCACAATCTGCTCGAAGCCGGCGTGCATGGCATTCCCGTGCTGCGCGGTCCGCACATGCACAGCCAGCCGGACATCGTGCGGGTGCTGGGTCCGAAGCAGGGGGCGCCGGAAGTGGCGGGCGAGCAACTTGCCGAGGTGCTGACGCGGCTGTGCGGCGATCCCGGCGAGCGGGCGCGTCTGGGCGGAAAGGCCGCAGCGGCTTCGGCGTCCAACCGCGGCGCGGCCGTGCGCGTCGTTGACCGGGTGCTGGAACTCCTGAAGTAGTTTCCTTCCGTACTCTGCCCCGAGGGCGCGCGGCATTCCTGCTTGTGCCCGGCGGGCTGAGTCTTCATAAGTGCCGTAAGCGCTTGCATCGTCATCCCTCTGTCCTTCAGGAGGCTCCGCCTGCCATGACTTTACGCTTTCCGCATCTTGTGCTGCTCGCCGCGATTTTCCTGGGAGTTTCCGCCTGCGCCTCGCACGGCGTCCGGCACGATGAAGCTTCGGGTGCAGAATACAGCGGTGCGGCCGGGCGCTCCACCGCATCCTTCTTCGCCATGAACGGCATTATTCCTTTCCATCATTACGTCTCGGACGATGCGCAGGTGCGTGCGAAGGCGTGGGAAACGATGGAGGAGAGTCTGGCCGTCGCCCAGGCCGCCGGCTCCACGGGCTTCCGTCTCGACATGTGGTGGTCGGTGATCGAGCCCGAGCCGGGGCGCTTCAACTGGGAGGTGCCCGATCACGCCATCGCGGCAATGAAAGCCGCCGGCCAGGAGCCGCTTCCCATTCTCTGCTACACGTCGGCGTGGGCCGAGGACGGCGCCGCCCCCGCGACGCCCGAAGCCCGCGCACAGTTCGCCGCCTACTGCCGCGCGTTCGCCGAGCGCTACGGCGAGGACGTGACATACTACGAAGTCTGGAACGAGCCGGACGTCGATGTGTTCTGGAGGCCCGAGCCCAATCCGCGCGACTACGTGTTGTTGCTGCAGGAGGCCTACGCCGCGATCAAGCAGGCCGATCCCGATTCCGTCGTCGCCGCCATGTGCACGGCATGGGCAGACCTTGATTTCATGGAGCAGGTCTACGAGGCCGGCGCGCAGGGTCACTTCGACGCCGTTTCGTTTCATCAGTACGACGCCCGCGCAAAGGACAGCGTTCTCGAGGAGCATGTGCGTGGCGTGCGCCGCCTGATGACGCGCTATGGCGACGGCGCCAAGCCGATCCTGCTGACCGAGATCGGCCTCAGCACCGGCCCATGCCCGATTCTTCCCGCCGTTTCGGAGGAGTACCAGGCGCGCTGGGTTGTCAAAAAGCACCTCATCGCGCTCGCCAGCGGCATCGATCGCTACTACCACTTCAAGCTGAAGGACGATCACGATTCGACGAATCCCGACGGGTACTGGGGCCTGTACAAGTGGGACGGCACGCCGAAGCTGCTCGCGTCCGCCTACGCGGCGATGACCGCACGCGTCGGTGACGCCACGTTCCTGGGGAGGGCGCCGCGCCTGGAGGCCAACCCGGCCCGCCTTGGCGATGCCGAGTTCCAACTCTATCGCACCCGCGCGGGTGAACTGCTTGCCGTGGGCTGGGTGCGCGATGACGGCGCGCCACTCGCCGTGCGCATTCCCGCTTCCTCGTCCGTGACGATGGAGAGCATGAGCGGCGAAATGCTTCGCACCATCGAACCCGTTGACGGCAGGGTCGAGCTTCCGCTCGACGCCGAGCCGCGCTACTTCCGCGGGCTTTCCGCCGAGGCCGCTTTGCTTACCGCGATTCAGTTCCGCCCCGCCGAGCTGCTGCTCGCACCGGGCACCACGCGCACGGTGGCGATCGACGTTGTGAATCCGACGGACAAGACGCTGAAGGTGAAGCTCGCGGATCTGCTCGATCCGCCGGACACGCTGGGCCTGACGCTGAAGGCGTCGGACGAAACGCTCGACGTGCCCGCGGGAAAGACGGCACGTGCCGCGCTCGACGTGACGCTGGCTCCGACGGCGTCCATGTACCGCCGTGCCGCTTTCCGCCGCAGCATCGACGGCCGCCTGACGATGGCGTTCGACGTGTTTCCCATTGAGCCACTGGCTTTCGAGATGAGCGCGGCGCCGCTTGGCGGCATTCCCGGCGTCACGGCAACGGCGCAATTCCGCAACTTCAGCGGTGCTCCGGTTTCCGGCGAGGTGCGCTGGCGCCTGAACGGCGTCGAGCAGCCCGGCGTGGTCTCCGTCCCCAATTTGCCGGTGAGAGAATCGGCCACCGCCTCCACGCCCGTGATTTCGCTGGAAGGCGAGGTCTCGGCCATTTGCGAAGTGCGGCTCGACAGCGGTGCCCTCGCCCGGGGGATTCTGCGGGTTGCCGGGCAGTCGCTCACGGCCAATCCGCCCGCGATGGATGGCGGGCAGGCCGACTGGAACGATCCGTCCACGCTGCGTTTGCTGCCGTTCCGCCAGCAGACCGTGCCGCCGCGCAACGAGCGCGCCATCGACAGCAACGCGTTCCGTGCCACGGCAATGGCGAAGTGGAGCGCGACGCACTTCTACATCGGCGTCGATGTCGTGGACTCCACGCCGATGGTCAACCCGCACACCGATGCCGATCTGTGGCGCGGCGATTCCGTCGAGGTCTACCTGGGCTTCCCGGGTCCGACGGAAGAAACCACCTACCCCGAAGGCTTCTACCAACTCGTTCTCTCGCCCGGCGACGGCGGCCGGAATCCGGCCGCGTGGAATCATCGCCCGCGCAATCCGTCCGACAAGGACGCGGGGCGCATCGCAGGACTGGAGATCGCGTCGAAAGCCACGGAGAACGGGTACTATATCGAGGCCGCGATTCCGCTCTCCGAATTCGGCGTTGCGGGAATGCAGGCAGGGCAGGTGATCGCGTTCGACCTGCACGTGAACAACAAGAAGACCCCGGGCGCGGAGACCTACGAGGAAGTCCTCGTGTGGAACGGCGATGGCGGCGAGTGGAAGGACCCGTCGGACTGGGGAGTCGCCGTGATTCTTCCCGATCCCGAACTTGTGAAATCCCCGGGACGCCAGCAGTACAGCGGCGTGGACGCGGAGTTTCCCGTCAGCCCCGTTGCGACGAAGGACCCCGCCTTCAAGACACCGGTCGCGGCCCTTCCCGAGGACCGCGAGCCATTCGCCGCGCCGCTCCCCGAGGGCGTGGTGCTCGCCTTGCCGTTCGACGGACCCCACGAAATGAGCAGCGGCTATGGGTACGAGAGCCCCTCGTGGACGCACCAGACGATCGGCAACAAGGCGAGTGCGAACGATTTCTTCGCCATCGACATTTCGATGCCCGTGGGGACCCCGATTTACGCGACGGCCGCCGGGCGCCTGATCCAGTCGGGGCGCCGATCCGATTCCTACGGCAACTACATGGTGATTGATCACGGCAACGGATTGCAGTCGATCTACGCGCATCTCGACCGCCTGGAGTTCGAGGTTGATCGCGGCGAGCCGGTGGTCGACGTCGAGCAGGGCCAGCTGCTCGGCTACTCGGGCAACTCCGGAACGCGCTGGCCGCATCTGCATTTCGCGCTGCACCTGAATGCGCGCAGCAGCCACAGCGGCGCGAACATCGGCGGTTTGGCTGTTGTGCCGGAACCTCTGGGGGGGTATTACGGTCTCAGAAAAGGCCACGTCCTGGAACGATGATTCCGGCGGGGCAATGAGCCGGGAGCAGCCGCATTGGAGAAAGGCGCATCAGGGGCAAGCGTTCCGTCATTCCGGCTGCGTGACCTCCTGCTGCCCCAGCGTCTGCTCGCACTGACGGACGCGGACGACAATCCGCTGCTTGTTTTCACGCGCCGCCGCATGGCCCGCTGGTATCGCTTCGCCGGGCTGCGCGTTTTTGAACTACTCCTTCTCCTTGCCGCGTTCGTTCTTTCCGCCCCCAGCACTCCTCTCTCTTTCTTCGGGAACCATCGGTGGTGGCCGGGCGAAACGCACTTCATGGCGATGGCCGCGTTTGCCTTCGGCCTGTTGCGCTATCATCTTCTCCTCAACGACCAGTCGCGCCACATCAAGGGCATCGGGCGCGATCAGCTCGAACACCTGCTGCTCACGCGCATGACGCGCGAGGACTTCTTCCTCCACCATCTTCTGACGTTCTGCCTGCGCTATCGCGTTGTCGTGGCGTGGGCGCTGCTCGTGGCGTTTCACTTTCTGTATGGGATGGCACGCGGGGAGTACCGTTGGGTTGAGCCGGGGTACTTCGCCCCCATGGTGGCCGTGCTCTTCGTTGTGCTGAACACGTGGATTGCGGGCGTGCTGCAATACGTCGTGGAGTGGCGCACGTTCGCGGGCGGACGGATTCCCGTTTATCGTTTCCTGGTTTCGCTGCCCATCTCGTTGGGCTTTGCGCTGGCGATCGCCCTCCTTGCCATGACGGCATTCATATCGAACTTCGCCGGCCTCTTTCTCACCCTGGGGGTTTTTGCCGTCCTGGTGGTGTTCGTGTATCAGTACGCACTGGGTTGCTACGAAGGCAGTATGGAGTTGCTGTGGGATCGCTTCACAGGGAACGACTCCGACTATGTGCGGCTTGCAAGGCCACGGGGCGTTTCGATTGGCGGGATGACGGCGGAAGTGTTTTTTCCGTGGCTGTGGGGCCGTCCGGCGCGGCGCTGGAAGGAACAGGCGGGGGAGTCGCGGCCGCGGGTGTGTGCGCGGGAGTGGGTGCTGGCGGGTGTGGCGGGTGTACTTGCCACAGGTCTGGTGGTAGTGGGGAAAGGAGTGTTGGTTCATCTCGCACATGCGGACGCCGAGGGGTCGTTTTCGATCTGGCGTTTCGCGCATCCGATTTGGGCGTTGTTGCAGGTGCCTGCGCTGTGGCTGGCGTTCGTGTCGTGGATGCGCTGGCGGCGGTCAGAGGTGGCGAGCGGCTGGGGCGCGGTCGGGCCGGAGATTCCCCGGCTGGTGATGTTTGCGCTGGTGGCGTTGAGCTTGGAGGCCAGCTACCTTTTCGTGGCGACTGAGGGAGCACTTCTCACCTCTTTTCGCACCTTTCTGATGGTGCCCGTCTACTATCTTCCGAGCCACCTGTTCGGCTCTTTCGCCATGTGGTCTCTGGCCGTGGGTCTCCTTGCGGCGCTGGACGCGGTTTCTGCGGGACGTGGAGGTGCGCTTTCCCGGCTGTCCCCGTCACGATTGGGGACATATTTGCTGGCGATTGCTCCTTTGATTGTCGTGTTTCTTGGAGGGGGGCTGTTGTTGGCCAACTGGCTTTTCTCTTTCCTGCCGCGAAACGGCTTTGGCAGCATCGCGTATCTCGTCCTCTTCATGGTCACCGTCGGGCCCCAGTTGCTCGCGATTCCGCTCGGTGCGTCGCTGCTGCGTTGGGCGGGAATGGTGCGGAATCGGAAGGTTCCAGTCCCCCCGGGGGGCGATGGTCTTCCGTCCTGAGAAATCCCCACTTTTTCCTCAACTACTGGTTGCCAGCGGACACCCGGTGAACTACCTTAGTTGTGGTAGCGGTTCAGTGTCACTGGTTCTCCAACCAGCACTGTATCCTGACCCATGCGGAGCGAGAGGGAGTTCAAGCGCATCAGGGCTACGCCACGGGGAGATCGCCACGCCGGGTAAAAAGTAGGGGACGACAGGTTGTTTCGTTGTCATTTTCCTCGACGCCTGCCAGGCCAGCCGTACACTCCAAGTGGTTCGAGTCGAATGTGACGAGAACGTTTTCCTGATCGCCCGGACAGACCGCGATCCAGACCAGCCCGAGGTAAGTCCATTGAAAACAACGACACGGCTTGGCGCGACATTGCTCATTCTGGCCGCGGCGGCAGCAGGTACTGCAAGTGCCCAAACAGCCGTCTATCAGACCAGCTTTGAAACATCCGGAGACCCGAGCGGCACCAGCTTCGCCCTCGGCAGCCTGAGCGGCGTAGGTGGCTGGACCGTCGAATCCGGTGGTACCGCCAGCGTTGCCAGCTCTCCACTCACCGCCCCCGACGGCTCGAACTACGTTGCCCTTGGGGCCAACACCTCGATCTCGCGCGCCGTCAGCAGTGGGTCGGGGCGTGTGCTTCTGCGCGGCCACTACTTCGGCTCCGGCAGCAGCCAGCTTCAGGTGCCCGACTCAACGACCCCGATGGCCGCCGTTCTCGGCTTCCGCACCCTTGACGCCAGCACCTTCACAGTCGCCGCCTACGACGGCGTCGCCGGCGATTACGTTGAGGCGTCCGGCAGCCCGGCCTTCTCGAACTCGCAGTGGCACAAGATCATCGTCAGCATCGACTACACAGCCAAACAGTTCGACGTCTCCGTCGACAACACCCCGCTGCTTCAGAACGTCAACTTCCGCGACAGCAGCGTCACCGCCCTTAGTGGTTTCCAGTCTTATAGCGAAGCAAGCTCGAACGTTGACCGCATCGGTTTCTTCTCTTCAACCGGCGATGCGGACGGCGACGGCGTGAGCGACGATGTGGAAATGGCCACCCCGGGCGCCGATCCGCTCGACCCGAGCCTGCCCGGTATCGTGCTCGGCGACCTCGACGGCAACGACACGGTCACTCCCGCCGATGCCCAGGCCGCGTTCGAATGCTGGCTGCTCGGCAACTGCACCGCCGCCCAGATCAGCGTGGGCGACATTGCCCCGAACAACGGTTCTCCCTGCATCGACTTCAGCGACGGCGACGGCACCATCACGCCGGCCGACGCACAGTCGATCTTCGAGATCTTCATGACCACGCTGGCACCCTGCAAGTAAGCACCAGCGCACCACTCACCGCAAAACAACAACGCCCCGGCTCCTTGCGAGCCGGGGCGTTTTCATGCAATCCGTTGTGCTGTTTCAGCCCCGGTTGATCCGGTCGATTTCGCGGCGGAAGAGGCGGATGTGCTCGGGCGTCGTGCCACAGCACCCGCCGACGATTCGCGCGCCCGCCCGCACGAGCGCCTCGATGCCCTGTGCCATCTCCTCCGGCGGCTGGCGGTAGACGATCCGGCCTGCCTCGCGCTCCGGGCTCCCCGCGTTGGGCTGCACCATTAGCGGAACGCCAGGGGCGACCCCGGCAAAAATATTCAGGATTTCAACGTAGCGATCCAGGCCGAGATTCGTTCCACAATTGCAGGCGATGATATCAAGTTCCCACTCGAGCATCCGCTCGGCGGCTCTCTTCGGATCGACGCCCATCATGGTCTTGGGCGGCCCGGAGACCGTGCGGTCGAACGCCATCGACCCGATCAGCGGCACGCTGCGCCCCGCCTCGGCTATTGCGCGTTTTGCGGCGCGTACGCCGCACTCCAACTCTTCGAGCGCCGTCTGCGTCTCAATCATCAGGGCGTCGGCGCCGCCTTCGAGAAGCGCGGCGGCCTGCTCGTAGAAGGCGCTCTCGACTTCCTCCGGTTCGTCGTCCCCGTAGGGCTCGATCATGCCGCCATAGGGGCCGATGTCGCCGACCACCCAGCCGTCGTCGCCGACGAGTTGGCGCACGATGCCAACGGCTGCGATGTTGATCTCGCGGGTGCGGGGCGCTTCGCCGTGGCGGGCGAGGGGAATGCGGCAGCCACCGAAGGTGTTGGTCAGAATCAGGTCGCTGCCTGCCTCGCGATAGCGCCCCTGGATTTCGAGGACGCGCTCGGGGGCGTCGAGATTCCAGGCTTCTCCGCAGGCACCGGGCTTGAGTCCGGCCTGCTGCAACTGGGTGCCCATGGCGCCGTCGCACAGCAGTACCCGCTTCTTGATCGCTTCCAGCAGCGGCTCAGGCATGGTGGGTCTCCTCCAGTGTGGGCGTTTCCGCGATGCAAGCGCTTCCGGCGGCCCGCCGCAACCATTGTCGTGTGGACGTTCTTCTACGTGAACAGTTCGGGCTGGAAGAGACGCAGGTACGCGGCGAAGGGGACAGCGGTGAAGAGGATCGAGTCGATGCGGTCGAGCGCACCGCCATGCCCGGGCAGCAGCGTGCCGCTGTCCTTCACGCCGGTATCACGTTTGATGAGCGATTCGGCCAGATCGCCGACCTGCGTGCAGATGCTGAAGACGACGGAAGCGACGAGCAGCTCGATGGCATGGACGCCTGCGAAGGTCTCGGGCGCGAGCGCCTTGAAGAACAGACACGGGAACAGCGCGGAGCACGTTCCACCCAGCGAACCCTCCCACGTCTTGCCGGGGCTGAGGCGCGGGATCAGCTTCACCCGCCCAAAGCGTTTGCCGACGACGAGCGCCATCGTGTCGGTGGTCCAGATGATCGCCAGCAGCAGCAGCAGCCACAGACGCGTTTCGGCGGAGCGCACGAACAAGTCGGCGAGCACCGCCAGCGGCAGGCCGATGTAGAGCACGCCACCGAGCGTCGCGCCGATGTCGCGCCACGCGCCGTCGAGAGGATCGCGCCGCCCGCGCAGGACGAACGCACCCACCGCCGTCAACCCCAGCACGTAGACCGCAGCGCCGGGCTCGCCGCGCCAGCCGAAGTACACCATCGCGGCCACGGCCAGCATCCCCAGCCGCCGCGACATCATGGTGTCCTTGCGCTGCACCATGGCCGAGAGCTCGTGCACGCAGGCCACGCCGAGAAGCATGATGAGCAGCACGGGGAGCCAGCGCATTGACGCAAAGAGGAAGCCGAGGGCGATCAACGCGAGCAGCACGCACGCAGTGAGAATGCGGGTCTTCATGAGTTGCCTTCTTCCTTCACGCTGGCTTCCTTCACGTTGGCAGCGGGTTTGCCGGAGCGCAAGGCAGTGTCGTCGTTTTGTTGTCCGGGGGAAGTCACTTTCTTCCTGCGCCGCGCTGCGGCACCGCCAAACCCCGCGAGGCAGAAACCCAGTGCCGTCGCATACAAGCCGAGAGCGTAGCTGCGCGGCCGGTACTCCCACTCCACGACATGCGCGCCCGGGGAAAGAGCCACGTGCCGCACAAGCGAGACGTCTTTGGCCGTGCTCCACGCTTCGCCATCCACGCGCCACCGCCAGCCCGGCACGATGCTCTCGGCGACTTCGAGCGTGCCGTTCTCCGGCATTTCCACGGCGAGTACTTCGCGATTGGGGAGACGCTCGGTCCATGACCATTCGGAGAGCGGAGTGCCGTCGGCGGAACGCACGGCGCCGGGCACGGTGGGATCGCGCAGCAGCACGCCGCCCGGCTGGCCATGGAAGCGTGCGGCGACCACCGCGCCTTCGGGTGCCGCGGCGTCGGCCGGGCCGGGCATCCACACGTGCGTCACGCCCCACGCGGCGCGCCACTCCGGCGTTCCGAACGTCAGGCGATGGAGTTGTTCCTCGTAGGCGGCGAAGCTGATGGGATGGTAGGCGAGCAGGGCGTCGCGCCCATTGAGGATGGGGCGAAGCGAGAGCTCGCGGCCGGGCTCGAAGACGCGGCGCGGTGCCGCCTCGTCGGCCATCGCGACGTCGAGTGCGTTTGGCGCCACATAGCCCGCCTGGTAATGCGTCCACGGCACGGCGACCAGGAAGGCGGAGTTGGCGGCGAGAAGGTCGCCCGACACAAGGAGCGAGAGCACAATACCCGCGGCGGCGCCCGCGCATTGCCGCCAAGCAAACAGTGTCAGGGCGAACGCCCCGAGCGCGAGCAGGCCGGCGGAACGTGCGGCGGCATGCATGGCAAACGGCCACGCGCCGACTTCGGCATTGCGCGTCATCATCCAGCCCACAACGCCGATGATGCCGAACACCGCGCCCGCGATCAGGAAGAGTGGCGCGCGCTTTCTTTCGAGCAACACCATCGCTGATTCCAGCCCCAACGCCCCCAGCACCGGCAGCGCAACCGCAACGCCCGCAAAGAACGTCCCCGGCGAGCGAAAGCGGTCCATCCCCGGCATCACATGGTAGAGCAACTTGTAGAACGGTGTGTAGTGACCAAACCCGATGAACAGAAACACGAGAGCGGCACTCCACCAGTACGCCGCTTCGCGCCGTTGCGCGCGTCCGCAAAACGCTGCGAACGCAAGCACGACGACGAGCACGCCCGCGTAGTCCGAGACGAGGCGCTCGCCCCATTGGCCAAAGTAGCGGCCGGAACCCACCGGCGACGAGTCGCCAAGAAAACGCGGCAGCGCGAATTCAAAGATTTCCAGCGGCGGGTAACTCGTGTCGACGGCTTCGGCGAAGGCAACGCCTCCCGAGCGATTCGACCACGCGGCCATTTCGCTGCCGGGAAGAAGCTGGGCGCCTCCGGCGAGCAGGCCCACGGCAACGATCGCCACGGCGGGCGACACGTGGCGGAACCCTCCGCGCGGCATCGCCCACACAACACGCAGTCCCAGCAGGCCGAGCATCGTGTACGCGATCTGGGGATGGCCGGAGAGGAAGGCCATGCCCAGCGCAATGCCGGCGGCTGCGCTGCCGCGCACGACGCGGGCGGCGTCGTTCTCCGCGCCAAACGCCCGCACGATGCCTCCGGCAAACCAGGGGAGCCAGGCGAGCGCGAGAATCTTCTGCAAGTGCCCCGCGTGAATCAGCGTCACGACGTGCCCGCTCAGACAGCAGGCGACGGCCGCAAGCAACGCGGTCTCGCGGCGGCAGCCCGTGCCGCGCGCGAGCCAGAATCCGCCGAGCCCCGCCCACCACAACGCCCAGACGAATTGCAGACGCTGGGCGAGCGGAAACGGCAGGACCGCGTGCAACCACAGGCTTGGCGCGAACGGTGTCCAAAGAAACGCGCCGAGAGTCGGCAGCCCCCCCTTGAGCGGCGGCATCCACAGCGGCAGGCGCGCGCCGGAATCGAGGAACGCCTGCCAGACCCACAACTGCACGGGGACATCGTGCGAGACGGTGTCGTTGCCGAAGAGAAACCATGCGCCTTCGCCGGGACGTTCGTGAACCAGAGGGCCGAGTTGAAGCCATGCGAGCAGGAGCAACCCGGCCGTCAGGCCGAATCGCCACCACCACGTTGCCCGCTGATCCGCCGAACATTTCATCGTGCCGTGATGGAGAACGAGAGACGGGGCGTGGCCAAGGGAAGAAGAGGCGTGGGGCGTTGGTCGTGGTCTGGGGTTCGAGGGGGTGGGGGATGGCTTGGCGTCGCGTGTCTTCGAGGGATGACCATGAACACTTCGTGTGAATTTGTTCGATCCGTGCTCTTCTTTCGACTCGTGGTGTCCCGTGCTTCGCGTTGACTCTGGGGCGCTTGCGGACAAGGTGTGGGGCGTCTGATTGCCGTCCCGGAAAAGGTCCTGCGTCCATGCGTTGCCCCTACTGTTCCACGGAAAACCGCGACGACCGCGAGAAGTGCTACCATTGCGGCAAAGACTTGTCGATGCTGCGTCTGATCCGCAACAAGGCGAAGCATCATTACAACATGGCGCTGGAGCACGCCGAGCGCGGACGCTCATACGAGGCGATGGGCGAGCTGAAGAACGCCCTGGAGCT
The DNA here is from genome assembly GCA_030156535.1 of Candidatus Sumerlaeota bacterium. Lineage (GTDB taxonomy): Bacteria > Sumerlaeota > Sumerlaeia > SLMS01 > JAHLLQ01 > JAHCAW01. Next base: position 77,047 of record JASGMJ010000017.1, on the reverse strand, counting down.
CGACCATCATTTGAGCGAGGCGCAGCTTCTGCTCGGGACGCTATACGCACGGCTGGACCGCGTGGAGGAGGCGCGCGAGCAATGGGAGCGCGTTCTGGCAAACGATCCGAACGCCCAAAGGGCGCACGATTACCTGTGCAGCCTGCCCGTCCTGACGCGCACGCTGCCGATCGTCGGCCGCGTGCGGACACTGCTGATAGCCGGAGGGAGTCTCGCTGTCGTTGGCGTGCTGGCGCTTGCGATGGCGCTGTGGCCGTCACGCGAGGAACGCCTGCTGCGTTCGGCGTGGTCGGAGTTTGCCCGGCCGAATCCCGGCACGGCGCTTCAGGTTCTCTCGGAACTTTCGCGTCCGCTCTCCAGCGAGGAACACGAGTTGAGCGCGCAGTTGCTGGAATCGTCGGTGGACCGCCTGGTGCGCGAGCGCATGGGGGCGGTGAACGAGTTGATCGCGGCGGGGGAGTACGCCGAGGCGCGCACGGCGATCGACGCCCTCGGCGAGTGGGATCTGCCGCCGGGATATCGCAAGGCACTCGATCAAACACGCACGCTGCTCAACGAATCGGCCCGCCGTGATGTGCGGGAGTTGGCGGAAGCGCCGTTCACTCCCGCTGGTCTCGCCCTCCTGGAGGAAAAGGCCGCGGAGTTGCGCGCGCTGGACGCATCGGCCACGGCACCCGATCTCGCCCTTGCTGCCTATCGGCAGAAGGGCGAGGCGTTGCTCGATCCGCTGCTGGAGGGGATCGAGCACGCCATCACGACCCGCCGCGGACTTGAACGGGCCGAAGAAAGACTGGAACAAGCGCAGGGAATCGCTTTGGCCCTGGGGCAGGATGCTGCTGTCAAACGGCTCGCCCGCCAGCTTGTCGAGGTACGCTATACCGTTCGCCTGGATGAAGCCCGCGAGGCACTCGACGAGGGAGATGCGGCACGGGCACGGCAGGTTCTCGAAGCGGATGTCTTCGCCGAAGCACCCGCATCCATTGCAGAACGTCATGCGGAACTATTGCAACGCACGGATCGCCTTATGCGCGACCAGCAGCGCGACGCCGCGCACGCGCTGGCCACAGTGATCGAGCTGCGTCTGGAGGAAGGCGAACTGGAAGCAGCTCTCGATGCCGCTGATGAACTGGACTTCGAGGCGCTGGCCGAGGAACAACGCGAGGAGTTGCGCCGCCGGATCGACGGCGTCCGGCGTCAGTACGCCATCGACGCCTTCTATGCATTGATGCAGGAGGCCGAGGCGTTCGACAACGCGACGCTGACAGACGCACAAGCGCGCACGGCACTGCGGCGCATCGAACGCATCGACGGGCACCTGCCTCCCGCGTTGGCACCCGTCGCTCACGACGATTTGTTGTTCTTCGCAGCAGCATCGTACTTCGCACTCGGCGACATCGAAGCCGCGCATCAACGCATGGAAGAGTTGGAACTTTCTTCGCCCCAGAGTCCTTATCTTCTCACATGGAAGAAGCTGCGCACACGTGCGTCTTCATCGTGACTTATCCTCACTTGTCTGCTGCATCGCAATGATGTGGTGAATAAGACAGCGATTTATCCACAGCTTTGCTCGTTTGTTGTTGACACGTTTCACAACAGAGCCGAACCATGTCGAAGTTAAGAGGCTTCCATGCGTACTCTCGTGTGCGTGATGCCTGCCGAAGGCACAAACTTAATTGGTCTTCGGGCAAAAACCAACAAGCGAGGTGATACCGCTTATGGCAAAGAAAGCCGCAGCCAAGAAGGCCACGAAGAAGGCCGCGAAGAAAGCCACCAAGAAGGCAGCAGCCAAGAAGGTGGTGAAGAAGGCCGCCAAGAAGGCCACTGTTAAGAAGGCCGCGAAGAAAGCCACCAAGAAGGCAGCAGCCAAGAAGGTGGTGAAGAAGGCCGCCAAGAAGGGTGCAAAGAAGGCCGCCAAGAAGGGCGCAAAGAAAGCCGCAGCCAAGAAGGCCACGAAGAAGGCCGCAAAGAAGGGTGCAAAGAAAGCCGCAGCCAAGAAGGCCACGAAGAAGGCCGCCAAGAAGGGTGCAAAGAAGGCTGCCAAGAAGGGCGCAAAGAAGGCTGCCAAGAAGGGCGCAAAGAAGGCCACAAGGAAGAGCGCCAAGTAAGACCGCGGTTCTTGCCTGAGACCAGCGGCTTCCTTGCGGGGCCGCGAACTAACCTTCCCAGCACCGACGAAAGCATTGCCACAATCGGGCGCGCGGAGATTTCCTTCTCCGCGCCGCTTTTCTTTTTAGAGGTATGACCGCCGTGATGCCGTCCCTTGCCACGTTGCCTTTCGATGCCGCCCGGCGTTTCGCCGCCCTGCTGTATGCGGCGGGCCAGCTTGATTTGCCGGCCGCGTCGCGTTTTCTCGACGTGGGCGGTTATCCGGGCACTCTTGCGCGGCTTCTGCGCGAACGCTTTCCCACGTGGAGCGGTCTGACGGTTGACACCGTCGCCGAAGAGTCGCTCGCGGACTACCAGTGCGCCGACGGCGCCCGCCTGCCTTTCGATGACGGCGCGTTCGACGTGGTGTTTTCCTCGGATACGCTGGAGCATGTGCCGGGCGGCGACCGCGCCGCGTTCGTGGCCGAGTGCGCCCGGGTGTCACGCCGTGCCGTGATTCTGGGCGCGCCGTTTGGCAACGACATCGTTGCCGCGATCGAGGCGTCTCTTGACGCAAGTCATCGCCGCGCAACGGGGCATCCGCATCCGTGGCTGGGCGAGCACGTGGAGAACGTTCTCCCGTCACTCGAAGAGACCTGCCGGGCTTTTGCCGCGCACGGAATGACGCCGCGGCTGGCGCTGAACGCACCGCTGACGAGCTGGCTGGTCTGGCAGTGGCTGTCGCTCGCACGCGAGACGAGCGGGGCGCTTGATGCCGCGTGGCATGCGGGCGAGCAGCATCTTGCTCCGTGCGCGGACGTCGATGCTTTGGAAACCAGCGGAGAGTTCGCGTGGTACAACGGAGGGACTCTTCCGTTTCTTCCCTACCGTTGGATCATCATTGCCGATCGGATGGGCGCGCCGGAGAGCGCGTGTTTGCCACACAGCGGGGATTACCCGCCCGCGCGCGGCGCCGAGTGCCTGGCGTTGAGCGAAGTTCTGCGTGCCGTGGTGGAAGGCGCGCGCGGAGGGGGCGTGAGTGGAGAAGCGCTGCAGGCCGGGCTCGATGCGCAGGCGCGCAAGGCGCTCGAATTGGCGGAGGCGGAGGTGTTGCGCGCACGCGCCGCCGCACCGCGTTCCCTCTTCGGCCTGTTCGCGGGAAGGCGCCAATGACGGACGCCGTGCTTGCCAATGCCGTTGTCATCGGCACGAACGATTTTCCGCATCTGACACGCGGCTGGCACGCCCGCGAGACGGACGGGCGATGCGGCGTTGCCTTTCGCGCGTGCAAGGGAACAGGGGCGTTGCGTCTGGCGGCACCGGTGGGAGCGAAGAGCGTGCACCTTCTGCTATCGGGGCCACGGGGCTTGTGTCAGGGGGCGCTACGCGGGACCGCCGCAGTCAACGGCACACCCCATGAACTCGATTTGGATGCAGACTTGTGGGTGATGCGTTCGTTCCCCCTGTCGCCGGCGGCGGAGGTGGAAGTCGAGCTGCTGCTCAACGATGCGCCGTGCCCCGACGAAGTACTGGGCAATGGCGACGGCCGGCGTCTGGGGTGGTTTCTTGCGGCGGCGTGGGTGGAGTAGGGGGGGCGACTTCAGCCTTCAACTCTCAGTCTCTGCCGTCTTCCGCTGCTTTTCCCCGTTTTTCATTTCGTCTTCGTCCCCCCACTGCATCCCGCAGGGGACGCCACCAACATGCATCCTGTCTGCTCGCCAAGTCTGCGGGAACTTCCGGCCAGGGAGTTCTCTACTCCTCGCGCCACGTCAGGTTCCATCCACGCGTATCGACGTGAACATAGGGCGTGCCGATGTTGTTCGGCCCCTCGAAGGACGCGGCGATTCCGATGCCGCCCGCGAGCCCTGCTTCTTCCAGGGCTGTGCGCGTCATCTCGGCGAGGAGTTCGGCGTCCGCGATCGAGATCGTGCCATCGCCATTGAGATCGTCCATGCGGAAATCACGGTTGGTGTCGATGACGATCGCCAGGGCATCGCCATACTGAAAGCGCGAGAAGGGGGCGAGGGCCACGCCGAGCCGTTCGAGGCGCTGGCGTTCATGGGGAGAAACGAAGCCCCGCAGCACGCGCAGGCCTGATGCGCCTTGCCGTTCGCGCGCGACGACAGCATGAAGGCTCTCCCACAGCGTGATCAGATCGGCATCGATTGCGACGAACCGCGTGCCCTCCCCGTCGAGCACGGCGGGATTGAGAGTGCCGAGCGTTGCGTGGGGCGAGAGGGCGAGATCGCGCGTTTGCTCATCGAGGCGATGGAACCATTTGGGCGGTGCATAGTCCTGGGGGTTGCGGGCGACGGGGCCAGGCGCGGCGGGGTCGAGTTCGTTGGGATAGATGCCGATGATTGTTCCACTCAGCGTGCCGTCTCCATCGCGGTTGTAGGCAACGGCGGGCAGCAAGACGATCGAGCGTTCGCCCTGCCAGGGGACGGAGTCGGCCGTGGCGGTGGTGCTGCCGGAAGCAGCGCCGTTGTCGCTCCACTGCGCGGCGCGCGCGGTCACCTGGGCGGGACTGCCGTCGGGATCGGGCAGCCAGGCGAGTTCTCCCTCTTCGGCGGCGCGTCCCCGGCCGGCGGTGAAGGACCACTCGACGCGCTGCACCTGCTGGGAGAGCACCGTCGCCGGTGCGTCCGCCTCTTCGGCGTTGGCCTTGACCCACGCGGTGTTCGGCGCGGCTGCCGCTTCGGGAGGAAGCTGGGTGCGCAACCGCAGGACGCCGTCGCCGTGAATCAGCAGGGCCTCGGTGGACGCAGAGACGGCGTGCCAGGAGGACTCCGATTCCGCACGGTACTCGATGCCCAGACCGGCGTCCTGTGCCTGGACGCCCGCGCCGGGGACAGAGGCGGCGCAGGCGGCGGCAAGAAGGGCGAGAGAACGGTTGCAGAAGAGGGAGGAGGGAAGTTTGAACGGCATGGCGGCCTCGGGGAAGCGGGTGAAAGCAATCTGATCGTGGGCGGAATGTTGCCTCGCGTGTCCCGGGAACGAAAGACCATTTTCCCCAGAAACCCGTTGCGGCGGGGCGTTCGCGGCGGCAGCGTCATGCAGGCGCCGTCACGGTGCTTTGGCTGCAAAGTCGAAGACCCCTTGACTGTGCCTTTTCTCACGGGATTGCAAGGATCCCAAGACCACGCACAGAGTCGCGCATGATAGTCCGCCGAGGCAGCTTTCCGAGCGCCAAGACCACCCGGCCGCAAGAATTGCGGCTGATTTTGGGAGCCTTGCTGCTCCTTTCTCTTACGGCCATCGCTGGTGGCCAGGACTTCAATCAGGATGCCGCACGCCTTGAACGCGAACGCCAGATTGAAGCAAAGACGGCGCTGCTTCGGACACTGCACACGCAGGGACGTTACGAGGAAGTCGTGGCGACGGCGCGCGAACTCCTCGAGCTCGATCCCGACAACATGTCGGCCACCGTGTGGCTGGATCGCGCACAGGTGAAAATCGAGACCGAAGGAAGCAAATTCCCGGGATTTGGAACGGGCACGAGCACCTCGGACCTTCCGCCCCCCGATCCGTTCGCCGCGCCCGATGAAGTGCAGGCCGTCACGACTCCCGCCGCGACACCAGAACCCACCCCGGAGGCCATCGCCGCCCCCACGTTCGTTCCCGCCCCCCTCGCGCCCCGCAAGAAGGAGAGCGTGTTCTCGTCCCTTCTCTCTCCCATGGTCCTCATCATTGTCGGCGTTGTGGCGCTCCTCCTGATTCTGATCTCAATCTTCGCCGTCATCCGCATGAAGAAGTCCCAGCGCCAGTTGCAGCAGGCCATCGAGGAAGAGGAACGCAAGCGCGCCGCGCAACCGCCGATCCGCGACTTGCACGATGCCGTGACGCAATACAGCGCGCTGGACGCACCGACCGACCAGCACCAGGCAGACTTGGCGGACGACGATTCCGTCATGCAGTTTGGCGAAGTCGGCACCAGCCGCGACACCGCCGACGAGGATACGCTGAACTTCGCCCGCGAACGTCAGCAGGACCCCACCGCCGTTGTCGACGAGGACAAGGACACGCTGCAGTTGGCGTCGCAGCCAGCTGCCGACGCGAAGCAGGACGAGGATGACGGCGCCTTCTCCATCCCCTTCACCCCCCCCGTGGAAGAAGAGGAGAAGCCCGCCCCGCCCCCTCCGGCAGCCGACCCCGCCTCCGGCGGCGGCGACACGATCAACCTCGGTTCCCTCTCCGACCCCGATCCGCAGGCCGAAACCAATGTCTCGGAATCTTCCGAAGACGGCGGGGGAGACCTCTCCTTCAATTCCCTGATGTTTGACCCGTCCGGAGAAACACAGCAATCGGCTCCTCCTCCGGAAGAAAAGGAATCGTTCACTAACGTCATGTTCAGCGACGCGGAAGAAACCGTCGCTCCCGGCGCCAGCGGCGCGGCGGGCGGACAGGACGATCAGGAGATGACGTACAACTCGCTGATGTTCTCCGGCGAGGGCGAAACCCAGATGCCCGGCATGGGCGCGGAGACGCCGCCTCTTCCTCCCGACGACAAGGACGACCCGCAGAGCTACACGTCGCTCATGTTCAGCGGCGCGGACGAAACGGTGATGGGCGACGCACCCACCACCATGGAACAGGGCGGCAGCGACCTGGAGAAGGCGCTCGACGAAACGATCCGCATCGACGCGGGCCTGGGCTCGGACGGTTCCGCCGACCAGACGATCCCCATGCCCGACCCCGAGAAGAAGGACTGAGGAAAGTCCCGCTCCTGGGTTTTCGGCTCCCACTTTTGACTCCCTTCGTTGCTCTCCGATGAAGGGAGTTTTTTCGTTGGGTTGCCTCGGGCATCCCCGCCCGAGATGAACTGCTTCATGCCTCCGCCTGCCCCGTGCCGATCAGGCGGAGGGATAAGGGACGAAAGGGACAAGGGGTTGCGGGAAGAGGCGAGTTTGCCCATGATGAGCTGCGGCCTGCCTCATCCTTCCGCCGCCTTCTCCTTCGCCATTTCCTTGATCGCGCGCAGGTCAACCTTCCCCGTTCCGAGAACGGGAATGGCTTCGATGCGATGGAAGTCGGCGGCTTTGGGGACCCAGAGGTTGGGGAGTTCTCCGCTGGCGGCGGTTCTTTCCTGAACGTGCCGGGCAGCTGCGTCGTCGAGCGTGTGCAGCACGACGAGGCGTTCCCCCTTCTTGTCGTCGGGGACGGCCGCCACGACACAGCACACTTCGCCCTGGTCCGCCGCCGAGTTCAGCGCTTCCTCCACGCGGCCGTGGGGCACCATCTCGCCGGCGATCTTGCTGAAGCGTGCCAGACGGTCGGTGATTTCGACAAAGCCGTCCTCGTCGATCTTCGCAATGTCGCCCGTCACGTACCAGCCCTCGCGCATGGCCTCGGCCGTCAGGTCCTCGCGCTTCCAGTAACCCTTCATGACGTTGGGGCCCTTGACGAGCATCAGGCCCTCCTGACCGTCGGGCAGGTCCTCGCCCGAAACGGGGTCCACAATGCGCAGGCTGACGCCGGGGAGCGGGTGCCCGATCTTGCCGGGCTTGGCGCCGCGCTGGAAGAAACCCGGTGCGCGGAAGTCGCGCGTGTTCATCGTCACGGCCGGGGCGCATTCGGTGCAGCCATACGCCTCGTAGGGGCGAATGCCAAAGCGCTCCTCGAAGGCGGAGGCGACGCTCTCGCGCAGCTTCTCCGCGCCCGTCATCACGATCTGCAGCGAGCCGAACTGCCACGGCTCCACCCGCCGGATGTAGGTTTGCAGGAACGTCGGCGTCGCGATCAGCACCGTCGCTCCCACCTTGTTGACCATGTCGCCGATCCCTTTGGGGTCGAGCGGGTTCGGATGGTAGGCAACGCCGGTGCGCAGATTATGCGGCATGAACAACGTCGCCATCGTTCCGAAAGAGTGGAAGAAGGGGAGGATGCCCATGATCGTGTCGCCCTTGCCGAGCGAGATGACCTGGCCGACGCTCTCGATGTTCGAGGCGATGTTCCAGTGCGAAAGAACGACGCCCTTGGGATCGCCGGTGCTGCCACTGGAAAAGATGATGGTGGCGATGTCGTCGACGCCGCGTTTGCGTGGAGCGCCAAGGTTGCGCTCCAGATAGGCCACGGGCACGGCCCACGCCTGCAGGACGCTCCACACGCGGCGCACGATGCCGATGCGCTTCGCGAGGTCCTCGACGAACACGACGCGCCCGGGCAGTTCGATCCCGAGCTTGGCGAGAAAGACCTTCGAGGCGATCGTCGTGTCGATCTCGCATTGCTCGACGATGTTGCCGAGAATCGAGGGCGAGACAGTGTAGTTGAGATTCACGGGCACGCGCCCCAGCAGCAGCAGCGCATGATTGACGATGGCGCCCCCGATGGAGGGAGGCAGGCAGACGCCGACGCGCTCGCCGTCGCCCGCTTCTGTCTTGAGCACGCGCGCCATCGCCAGCGTGCCGCCGGCAAAGGCGCCGCGCCGCATCGGACGCTTGGCCGTCAGGTCGGTCATGAAGCGGTCGAACGGGTGGCGGCGGGCCGTGCGGAAGACCTCGTGGTGGAGCAGGCGCACGTCGTCCTTGCGATGCGTCCACGCTTCGGTGGCGAGGAACTGGACGGCGCGGCGCACATTGCGTGCCGTGGAGTTCGCCGGGAGTGGCTGGCCGAAGCTGACCGTGACGGGCCACGGAATCCGGCGCGGCAGATGGCCGAACCAGCGGTCGCTGGCGAAGCTCAGCAGGCTCCCCCAAACGCGGTCGAGATGCACGGGGATGATCGGGGCATCCACGTTCTTCATGATCGCCTCGAAGCCCTTGCGGAACGGGAGCAGCTGCCCCGTGCGCGTGATCTGCCCCTCGGCGAAGATCAGCACCAGGTCGCCGTTCTTCACGTACTCGCTGGCCTTGCGCAGCGATTCGAGCAGGTCGCGCGGCCCCATCGTGTTCGCGATCGGAATCGCCCGCGTCATGCGCGCGAACGGCTGCACCAGCGGGCGCCGGTAAATGTCCTCGAACATCACGGGGCGGATCGGACGGTCGAGCGACGCCACCAGCAGCACACCGTCCGCGTAGCTCATATGGTTGCACACCAGCAGCGCGCCGCCCCTCTCCGGCACGTTCTCGCGCCCCTCGACACGCAGGCGGTAGACCGTGTTCGCCAGAATGAAGAGCACCATGCGCAGCCCGGCGTCGGGGAGCAGCTTGAGCGCGAAACCCGCCATCCCCAGCGTCAGCACGCCGATGATCAGGAACATCGTCTGGCCGGGAAGACCCAGCACCTCGGCCAGCAGGTAGTACGCCGGGCCGACGGCCGCGAAAATCGCAAAGTACTGGAAGAAATTCACCGCCCCGAGCACGCCGCCGCGCGACTCCGCAGGCGTGCGGTGTTGCAGGAACGCCTTCAGCGGCACGATGAACCAGCCGCTGAAGAAACCCGCCAGCGCCACGCCCGGCCCGATGGCCCACTCGGCCTCCGGCACGAACGCAACGCCCACGCACGCCAGCCCCATCAGGAACCCGCCCAGCGGCACGAGCCCGAGCTCGATCTTGTTCGACGAAATCGCACCGGCCACCAGGCTGCCGAGCCCCACCCCGACGCCGACGTAAATGAACAGCCGGCTCGTTCCGAAGCCGTTCAGGTGCAGCGTGTCCTCGGCCATCTTCATCGCCGTTTGCAGCGCCAGCGCGGCCAGCATCCACCACGCCCACGTTCCCATCACCGTCCAGAACAACCCGGGCGTCTCGCGGATCGTGCGCAGGTTGGCGCGGAAGTCCCGCACGGGGAGCAGGCTCAGGCGGCGGCTGGGTTCCTGTGCGGGAAGACGGTCGATGCCCAGGCTGACGAACAGGCCCACCAGCGAAAACGCGCCCAGAATCAGCAGCGGCAGGTCGGCGCGCGGCACGCCGTCGGAGCCCTTGAACATGTCCGTCAGCAACCCGCCCAGCGCCGTGCCCACAATCGCACCCGCGAACGTCATCCCCTCGATCCACCCATTGGCCCACGAGAGGCGGCGCTCGGGCATCAGCTCGGGAATCATGCCGTACGTCGAGGGCCCGAACAGGCAGTAGCGCGTTCCCAGGCACGCGAGAATCGCCAGCATCGCCCACTCCGGCGCCCCCGCCATCAGCGCCGCCGCCCCGCCAAAGAGGATCGCCGACTCCGCGGCCTTCCCCCACACCACCACCGAGCGCTTGGAAAAGCGGTCAGCCAACTGACCCGCGAACAGCGAGAGGAACAGGTACGGCACCGCCATGCACACGCCCGTCAGCGTGCGGTAGAAATCCTTCGACTCGTGCAGCGTCGCCGCATACGCGCCGAGCACCAGCCAGACGACCATGCGGAAGGCGTTGTCGTTGAAGTTCGATTGAAAGACGACGGGGACGAGCGCGCGGAAGGAGAGGAGATCGGGCTCTGCGGGCTCGTTGAGGGGTCGGCGCGTCGCGTCGTCGGCCATGAGGGGATTCCGATTGGAGAGTGTGGCGTCTTCGATCATGAAAAGCGAACTCCCGTGGCGGCCCCGGTGGCAAGGGCGAGGGGCCGCAGGACTGGAGAGAGAGTCACTAGCTCTTGTTTGTAAGTCAACGATTATTTATCTAGGATGGGGAGGCGAAGAACAGGATACGCGCCGGCCGATGGGCCGCACGCCAGCCCGAACCGGGAGGCGACGCCACCCACAGGCCAACAGGAAGTTGCAGGAGAGGCTCTACACGACTCTTGAACCGTCTTCTCTGAGTCAGAGCATCCTGCAAGCCCCCGGGTTACCGGAATGTCGGTTCCATGTTCTGGTGGGGATCGCAGCGGCGAGTAACAGCCCGGCAACCTCCAACTGCCCTCGCAGGCAACAATGCCCAAGCAAAACGGAAAGATCCTGCTCCCGAGGTGGCGGTGCCGTTTTGGGCTTGCAACCGCACGCGCATCTTGATTGATTTTTGCAATCAATCAAGAAGAGGGGTGGGGCGGCTCCGCTGGCCCGGCGGGTACAGCCGCATCCGATGGGCAAGAGGTGAGCCTCATGAAGTGCAGCAATGCTCTCTTCGCGGCCGGAGCCCTGTGTCTGGCTCTGGGTGCGGCGGCCCCGGTGGCCGCACAGGCAACGGCGTTTACGATCGAAAACGCCAGCATGGCCCTCTCGGGCGCCACGATTCCCGGCTGGGATACGACATCGGCGGAATCCAGGGACAATGGCCCGTACAATGGAACCGTGAGTCACCAGGCGATTGATTCGCCACTGGACCCCAATGCAGGTTCAGGCTCGCTGGTCTTTGAGTTCACCAATGCCTCCGGGTCGCTCACTCAGCAGATTCTGCTGAATACCGCAGGCCAGGAGATGGAATCCTTCTCGGTTGAGATCGCCCACGACGGTCAGTGTGGGGCCCTTCTGGTAGGGCTCTATCAGGAGAACGTGTGGGATGTCCTGGCAGGTGGCTTTGTGGATGTCATCGATGCGGGTGTGCCGGCGGACACGGATGGCACGCTGGACACGTTCACGACGGTGACGGTCCCCATGTTCACGGTGGACAACAGCTCGGGCAATCCGATGCGTCTGTTCATCGGGACGGCGGGCGGCTCAGCGTATGGACAGGGCGTGGTCGGCGCCAAGGTTGCAGTGGACTATGTGCGCCTTGAGAATCAGCCGGCTTCGGTTACGGAGTGGACGCTGTACAATTGATCCCACACCGGCAGGCGGTTGACCGAGTATCTCCAGAGAGCATGGCCAGTTGTTCCGTTGGCCGTGCTCTCATTCCCCTGGGGCTCGGCCCATACTCAACCGAGTCAACCAGGAGAATCTGAAATGAAGCAGCGAGCAGCTTTCACGCTCATTGAATTGCTTATCGTCGTTGCCATTATTGCGATTCTGGCGGCGATAGCGGTTCCGAACTTTCTTGAGGCCCAGGTGCGCTCGAAGGTCAGCCGCACGCGCGCGGACATGCGGACAGTTGCAACAGGTCTGGAGGCGTATCGGACCGACAGCAACGCATACCCGCCGGACTATACGGACTCCAGGCCACCGCGCAACAATCCGCGCGGCATCACGTTTCTGGGGCGTCTGTCTTATCTGACGACGCCTATCGCGTACTTGGCGACGCTTCCCACGGATCAGTTTGCACTCCCCGTTGCAGAGGGTGCGGCTGGTCCTCTCTATGCATCGCCGTATCGGGCGAATGGCTTGTCCACGGGGGAAATCCAGCGGCCGGTGGTATTTGACTATGCCAAGTTCGACCGGACGATTCCTCCGTTTGACGATGCAAGTACCTGGGATCGGATCACGATGTCCTCCTCCAGCGTGGAGTGGGCACTGAGTTCGCCTGGGCCGAGTTTTGAGGTTTTGAAGTTCCTGGGAAACGCGGGATTGACGGTCTATGATCCATCGAACGGAACGGTGAGCGCGGGCAATGTGGTGCGGACAAACATCGGAGCCGAGGATCGTCCGCTGGTTCCGTAAGGCTTGGGGGAGGGGCGGGGCTTGTGATGCGAACAACTGTGGTCGAAGTCGTTGTCTGCGGGGCAAGTGTCCCAGAAGCAAAACGTCCAAAGATGAATTGGGAAGGGAGCGGCAGGTCGCATGACTGTTGAATCCGGAGCGGAAGATACTCGCTCTTCCAGCACTGCTTCGCACGATGAACCCCAATTGGCCAAAGGGCGGAGCATCTCGCCGTGGGGGTGGGTCCCCACGGTTTACTTTGCGCAGGGTCTTCAGTACTCCGTTGTTGTTCAGCTTTTCGCCATTGTGTTCTTCACGATGGGGATTCCGGCGGGCGACACGCTCTTCTGGATTGGGGCGGTCAGCTTTCCGTGGACGATCAAGCCGCTTTGGGGGCCTTTGGTCGACAAGTACGGATCGAAGCGGACGTGGACATGGCTGATGCAGTTGCTGATGGCGGTGTCGTTCGTGCTGGCTGCGGGGGCTCTCTTGTTGGGGAAGGCACCTGTCTTTGGCCTGCCGCTGTTCATGGTGGTGTGCGTGGTGATTCTGGCGGTCGCCGCGTTTGGCGCGGCGACGCATGACATTGCCTGCGACGGGTTCTACATGCTTGGCCTTTCGGAGCGCAGGCAGGCGTTTTTCGTTGGCATCCGCAGCACGTGTTTTCAGCTGGCCATGATCTTTGCGAACGGCGCGCTGATTTGGATGGCAGGCGCGGTGCAGTCGGAAACGGGGCTGCCAACGGTGCAGTCCTCCGTTCAGGTGAGCCTGGCGCGGGAGGAAACGGGTGCGCTGCTGGAAATGGAGACGTGGCCGGCGGCGTCGGGTGAAGAGATCCAGATCATGCCTTCCGTTTTGAAGGCGGTGGCGGGCGAGCCGGCTTACATGACGGTGCGGCTGAGTGCCGCGCCTCCGGCGGGCGATCCGCGGGTGGTGACATTGAAGTCGGCGGGGGAGTCCGCGGGTATTACGATTCCGAAGGAGTTCACGCGCCTGGAGTTTACCGCGAACAATTGGCAGCGGGGCGTGGAGGTGCCGCTGGAGATTGATCCGCGGCTTCGCGAGGCGGAATCGGAAACGATACTGGCCCAGGCGGGAAACATCCCTCTTTCCTGGAGCACCGTTGTTCTGCTCTCCGGCTTGATCTTCCTGTGCATTGCGGTGTGGCATCGTTTTGTGCTGCCGTTTCCCGCGCTCGACACCAGCGGCGATGAACATGGCAACCGCCCCAGGTTTCTGACGGCGGCGGCGTGGCTTGGACTGACGGTGGCAACGCCGCTCGTTGTGGTGTGGTTCGCGGGCGCCGGTATTGGCTTGTTGCGCGACGACGTGCGCTCGGCGGTGATTGGCGAAGTTGCCTCGCCGGCGCTTCAGGATCTGAGCGAACTCCTGAATCTCAGCGAGGGCGCGGGGGACGAGAGCATCACGGCCGCCTGGTCGGAAATCGAGGCGGTGCGGACAGCAGCTCCGGAGCGGGGCGCGGCGGGGCTGGCTGCGATCAGCAAGGTGCGCCACATCCTTGCAGCAGGCGAGACCAGTGGCGACGAGGCAATGCTGGCGGAATTGGCGGCAAAGCTCGAAGCCATCCAGGCGGATGCGTCCCTGTATGGAAATCCGCAGCTTCGCCATCTTCTGCTTTTGACAACGGAACTGAATGCGGGGGTGGCGCCGCAGAGCCGCGAGGAGTTCCACGCGATTCTGTCCGAGGCGATGCAACCGGCTTTCGCGCGTTTTGACGGCGATGGCTCCGCCAAGGCCCTGGCGATCGTTGGATCGGTGGAAGCGAGTCTCGGCGGAGTTCTGCCCGAAACGCGGGCGGAGTTCGACGCCGTTGTCGAGCAGGCCCGCGAGACGCCCTCGCGGCTGGCGGTCAAAGGCTTCGACTCGCTGTTCTCCGTCGTGCGCATTCTGCTGCTGCTTGCGTTGGCGGCGGCGGTGGTCCGGATTCCTGTCTTGTGGCGTCCCGTGCGGGCGGCGGCGTGGCGTGCATCGGAAGCGAGCGGGATCGGCTTTGCCGAGGTGTTTGCCACGTTCTTCGCCAAGCCCGGCATCGCCGTTACGCTGGGCTTTCTTCTGACCTACCGCCTGGGGGAATCGCAGCTTTCCCAGATCAAGAACATCTTCTTCCTGCAATCGCGCGATGGAGGAGGACTGGGTCTGTCGCTCGGCGATGTGGCCCTGATTAACTCGACGACGTATCTCGGGCTTCTGACGGCGGGCAGCCTGCTGGGCGGCATGTTGATCGCACGCTTCGGCCTCAGGAAAGCCGTTTGGCCGATGGTCGCCTTCATGCATCTGCCCAACCTGCTTTACCTGTGGATGAGCATGACACTGCCCACGGCGGCGGTGCCGGTGCACCTGGCCGTCGGCATCGAAAGTTTCGGTCACGGCTTTGGATTCGCGGCGTACCTGGTGATCATGATGATCGCGGCGCAGGGGCCCTACAAGACAGCGCACTACGCCCTCTGCACGGGAGCGATGGCGCTCGGGAACATGATTCCGGGGATGTGGGCGGGGTACTTGCAGGAACTCGTGGGATACAACACGTTCTTCATTCTGGTGATGGTCTTCACCATCCCGGGAACCGTGCTCATTCCGTTTCTGAAGTTGGACATGACGTTCGGTGGCAAGTGAGCAGACAAACAACCCAACAAGGAGGAGACATGCATTCAGGTCGTATCACTCTTATGGCAGCGCTCGCGGTGGCGGGATTGTGCTCGTGTGCACCGACCGGCAAGTCCGTCGCTCAGGAGTTGCCCGTTTCACAGCAGGCCGTTCCCGACTCCATTGATCTCGCAACGCGTTACGCCCGGATCAGCGAGTTCATTGGAACGGAAAAGTATGGCGAGGGCGGCCAGACCGTTCTTGCCGTCGCGTACAAGGCTCTCAGTGAAAAGCACGCCGCTGGCGAAGGACAACTCGTCGGACTGGAAGACCTGTGGGCTCACTCCCTTCAAGAGGGGCTGGCGCTCTTCAACCGCCCCGATGCGCTCTGGGGAAAGACAAGCGCGGAGGAGACGGCCGACATGATCGGCCAAACCACGATCGGCCCGTGGCAAATGACGATCAGCAATGTGCGCCACGTCTACGGCAAACCATATGGGGTCGAGCCGCAATGGTCCGACACTGAGATCTACACGTATTGCCGCGACAGGCCCGAGATCCAGGCCAAGATGATCATCGACTACATTCAGCTCTCCTACGAGACATTTGGCCGGCGTTCGCCCTATGCGATCCAGCGCTACTTCTGGCTCGATCCCTTTGTGAAGGGCGAGATCGGCCAGAGTTCTGACTGGACGCGCAGCGTTCTGGCCAAGCCGCCTCCGGGAGGATCCTGGAAAGACCTGACTCCGGCCATGAAAGCCGATACCGGGTTCTATGCCAAGCAGGTGCTGCTGGGCACTTCCTACACCGACAGCGGCCTCCTCTTCTGGCTCTACGTCACAGGCGACACCCAGGCAGTGCGCGAGACACTGAGAACATGGCGCGACCAGAAACGTGTTGTCGTGGCCAGCGAAGGAAGCTCCACGGAAACAGGTGTCACGATTGCGGGCACGCACTACGTTTTGAGCAACGAGCCCGGCGGCTTTGCCGTCCAGGAGGACGACATCATCTACTACGGGGAGTACCCGGAAATCAATCAGGCCATCCGCGGCATCGTCCGTGAAGTGGCTTCGGAGGAACGCAATGATTCGTGAAATCAGGGGAAGCGACTGCCAGGCCGTTGTTGCCCTTTGGAATCGCTGTCTGACACGCGACCTCACCACCGAGGCACGTTTCGCTGCCTGGTTGTTTGCCGACGCTGACTTCGACACCGAGCACGGCAAGGGAGCGTGGGTGGAGGAGAGCGGCGGGCAGATCGCCGGATTCGTCCGTGCCATCCGCCGGGAACTGCCCAACGATCGGCTCGGCACGGAGAGCAGTCTCGGATGGATTCCTGTCGTGTTTGTGGCGCCGGAGCATCGCCGCAAGGGCATCGGAACGGAGCTGCTGGAGAAGGCGCTCGCCTGGCTGCGCGAGAACGGAGTCGAAAAGGTCTGGGTGTGCGGCAACTCGGGCTCCGCACCCGGGTATCTTTTTCCCGGCATCGACATGGATGTCTACGCAGACGCAAAGGGCCTGTTTGAAAAGTGCGGTTTCGTCACGGACCGTCAGGCTGTCTCGATGACCACCACCCTGCTCGACTACGATCCCGAATACCACGAGCAAGTGGCGCGGCGTGGCGGCGCGGGCGAAGGCATCACCATCGAAACGCTGAGTCCCGCCTCCGTGATGAATTTCTTCACGTTCCTCCGCACCTCCTTTCCGGGCGACTGGAACACCGCGGCGCGCAACAAGGTGAAGGCTGGCGATTTTTCCCGCGTGCTGATCGCCTGGAACGAAGGCGAAGTCGTGGGCTATTGTCAGTGGGAGGACGATGGACACTTCGGGCCGTTCGGCGTCGCCGCGTCCATGCGCGGCAAGGGCGTTGGGGCACTACTGTTTCTCGAATCGTGCCGGCGCCTGAAGAAAACCGGCGCCCGGGAAGTGTGGTTCAACTGGGCTGATCCCGGCGCGGCGCGTTTCTACGGCCGCCTCGGCCTGAACTCCACGCGGACATTTCACGTCGTAAGGAAGGACTTCTAGCATGACGAACAAGAAACGCCTTATGATCGTTGGCGGCCACATCGGCGACGTCGAGAACACCGGGGGCTTGATTGCCGCAAAGTATGCAAAGGCCGGTCACCACGTCACCTTGGTCCACATGACGGGTGGCGAGAAGGGCAATCCCGCCATGGACCACCGCGAGTACCGCAAGCAGCGCGTCGTTGAGGCCAACGCCTTCTGCGAGACCATTGGCGCGAATGAGTGCATCGTGATGGATCACCCCGACGGCGAATTGCACGTCAACCAGGAAACAATTCATCAAATGTGCGATCTCATTCGCCTGAAAAAACCGGACATCGTTTTGACTCACTGGCGCGGTTCCTTTCACCGCGATCACCGCAATACCTACGAGATCGTGATGGAAGGCGGGTTCCTCGCCGCCCTCCCCGGAATCGAACGCGAACTGCCGGCCCACCTGATACGCGGTATGTACTTCTGCGAAAACTGGGAAGACATGGAGGACTACCATCCTGACCTCTGGATGGATGTGTCCGACAGTTTCGACACGTGGGTTGCGGCCTGCGAAAAGAGTCAACTTCTGCGCGGCGAAATTTCCTACGCCTACCTCCAGCACTACAAGGGCCTGGCGGCAATGCGTGGGGCGGAAGTGGGAGTGAGGTATGCAGTGACGGTGTCGCTCCCACCGATCTCGCGCAAACGCAGGATCGACTGGTTCCCGATCGACACAGAGCCGGTGATGGTATTCTGAGACGCCGGTTGGAAAAACAGGGGGACACGGTGCCAACACCGTGTTCCCCCCACCACTTCAACCGAGCCTATCGGGCAGCGGCACTCTGTAGCTCGGCAAACTTATCCAGGAAAGTCCGCCAAAGAAGTTGGGGATTGTCGGGGCGAATCCATCCGAGATGGTCGCAGGCCTCGAACCCCCAGACAGCCAGGCGCGAGATACCAGCCGCGGCCGCGATGTCAACGGCCTGCGCCTGCAACGGTTCGCGCCCGCTGGCGATCTTGAAACCCTGAAACCAGACTTCGCTCTCGATCCCATGTTCGTCCGCAGCCTGCTGGACGCGCTTGGAGTATTGTTCGACCTGATCAAGCCCGGTGCCGAACAGATCAAAGTACGGATCGGTGCCGATGATATCCAACCCCTTGATCGCGCCAAAATTGCTCCAGTTGTCCACGGCTCCGTGTGTGCCGTCCTCGTGGGGGAGCAGGCACAAGGCGTTGCGCATCCCGCACTTGGCGCCCTCCGCAATCACATACGACAGGAAATCGTGAATGGCCCACTCCAGGTAGGCATGGACTTCCGGAGTGCGTTCGTTGGGCATGTCGAAACCAAAGCGCTCGTGAAAGTGGGCTTTGCAAATGTCGCAGCGGCAGCCCCACTGCCCCTTCCGGTCGCCCACCCACGTGCCGACGCTGAAGTGCGGTTCATCCCAGAACAGGACATCGGGCTGCAATTCGGCGGCCGACTCAATCCACTGCTTCATGAAGGCGCGGAACTTCGGGTGCATCGGGCAGGCCAGCCCCGCCGGCTTGCCGTCGCTCAGAATCTGAAGCGCATCCAGGTTGCTGCCCACGAAGTTGGAGAAGGCTTCGCCCCCGAAGACTTTGCCGACTCCCCATGGGTCCAGGTAGGTTTCAAGGCCCTTGTCGCGCGTGATCCGCAGGATTTCCTTCATCGTCGGGTGATAGAAGGCCATGTCGTTCTCGCTGAACGTGTGGCAGACATAGGAAAAGCCGTCGCGGACGAGGAGGTCCATGTCTGCTGCAACGTGCCGCGGGATTCTCACGGCGAAGTAGGATGTTCCGGTTTTCATGCTGTTACCTGTTCCCCTGCTGGCGGTTCTGGTCGTCTTGGAGCCGGAATTGCGTGGTTGGTTGAAGTGTTCAACCATCCTGCGCGGGTGTCAAAGCGAATCGCAAAACCGGAAACGTCCTCCCCGCAGGCCGGCGGTCCCTCTTTCTGCTTCGAGAGGACTATTCGAGCCGCAAGTAGTCCACCCAGCCCGCATCGAGTCCCGCGATGCCGCTCGAATCCTTGATGTACTGAAGCTTCACGGTGTGTGTTCCAGCGGGCAGCCACCAGTCTTGCGACGCCCAGGTGGTGTCGCCGGAAATGCGGTTCTTTCGCACGCCGTCGATCCACAGCTCCAGATAGTCGCCGCCCGACTGTGAGCTGACCCGCCATTTGAAGCGCAGCGTCTGATTTCCAGCGGCGGTGAACTGCACATGGCTGGACTGGCCGTGCCCGATCATTCCGCTGCGGATGGAGTCGCCTCCGGTGAAATAGAAGTGATCGTCTCCGTACCAGTTGGCGCTCCCGCCAGTTGAGAAGGCAATCGCGGTATTGTCGATTCCGTTGTTGAGCGTGATGCCTCCGCTGGGATTGTCGACGGTCACGATGATGGTGGCTTCCTTGACGTTCTCCGCGTTGTCGTAGGCGCGCACGCGCAGTTCCTGGAACCCATTGGAGACCCATGGGTCGGTTGCCCAGGAGAGTGAGTACGGCGCGGATGTGTCGGTTCCAAGCAGGTAGTTGCCGCCGTTGCTGTAGAACTCGACGCGGGCGATGCCGCTGGCGTCGGAGGCGGTGGCGCTGAGGGTGACATCGCCAGCAACCACGGCGCCGGCCAGCGGAGCCGTGAAGGAAACGGCGGGGGGCGTGGTGTCCGTGTTTTCCACAACGACCCTGATTGTCTTCTCGGCGGCCTTCGTCGCTCCGGCATAGGCTTCCACTTTGAGATCGTAGCTGCCGTCGGGAACGTAGGGAGAGGTCGTCCAGTTGATCTGATAAGGCTTCGTCGTATCGGTCGAAATGAGATACCAGCTTCCCGAGGAATCGGCGGCCCGGCTGTAGAACTTCGCCGCCGTCACATTGTCGTTCGGACTTCCCGCAGCCGTGGCAGCCAGGACAACGGTGTCCGAAACCTGCTGGTAGTTGGCGGGAGCAGTGAACTCGACCCAGTAGGTCTGGGGTTCGGCGTTCTTCACGGTGACGGCAATGTAGTCTTCCGCGACGACCGTCGTCCCCGCATGGGCCACGGTCTTGATATAGTAATCACCGTCGGGAACATAGGGATCGGTGGCCCAGTTCGCCGCATAGGGCGCAGAGGTGTCAGTGGCAAGCAGATACCAGGAAGCCTCGGAATTGGCGGCGCGCGTGTAGAAGCGCACGGAGGTCACCCCTGAGCCCGCCACCAGGGCGCTGATCGCAACGGTGCCTTCCAGAACGTCGCCTTCCTCAGGGGATTCGATGGCGACCGCAGTGGCCTGATTGTCCACCGAAACCTTGATGATTCCCGCAGCCTTCGCCGTCGTGCCATCCAACGCCTCGGCCTTCAGTTCATAGAGCCCATCGGCGACCCACGGGTCCGTTCCCCAGTTGCACGAGTAGGGCGGGGACGTGTCGGTGTTGATCAGGTACCAACTCGCCGCGCCATCCGCACGGCTGTAAAACTTCACCGTGTCCACTGTGCCGCCCCCAACAGAGGCGCTGAACGTCACGTTGCCGGAAACAATGTCCTGGGGAACGGGAGCGTCGATCGAGACCCAGACGTTCTCCACCGCTCCCGTCACCGGGGAATGCTGATAGAGATTGTAGGTCGAGGAATAGGTGGAACTGGGTGACATGTAGTTGTTCAGATAGGACTTGGTGGTCGCCACATAGTCGGCATAGGGGTTGTAGCCCGATGCCTGGATGCCGGCGACCCAGCGATCAACAGCCGTCTGGACAGGCACGCCGGAACGAATGTCCGACACATAGCGGTCCGTGTCGTCCTTGTAGATCGACATGGTGGAGAGCTTCATGGCAATGAACAGAACGCAGTCGCGGCGGTTGTCAAAGGCGACGTACTTGTTGTTCGGATCCCACGAGGGCTGGCAGTCGAGCGTCCAGTACGAACGGCCACCCGCCGCCGAGGCACTGTAATACTTCCAGCCGAACAGATTGTTGGCGTACAAGCCGATCCGCGTCCACCCATAGCCGGATTCGTTGCATGCCATGGCAAGCAGGGCGGCGGCCGGAACGCCGTAGGTGGATTCGGCTTCGCGCGCGTAGGCCTTGATTTCGTTGACGTAGGCCGTCTTCTCCGCCGACGTCGGATGGCCGGGCTGTGGATTGTAGCAATCCCACTGGGCTCCCGCATCGCGCAGCAACAGAGTGAACAGCATGCACAGCAGCAGAAGTGTCGAACGGATCGGTTTCGCGGCGGCAAAGGCTCCAGCCCAAGGGAGTGCCATGGTTGCGTTCCTCCGAATGAAGTTGGTGGCTAATGGTTGACTGTTGCAAGCAACCATGATTCCGTCAAGGAGTATTCTTCACAATCTGCCCGGAGTCGGCGGGGGGGGGCGCGGATTCCGTGAACAGGTGACCCCGCCTGCATGGCAGTGGGGCAGGGCGAAGGCAAATTCGCATGTCAGGTCTCAATCGCAGCCCGCAGCCCACAGCCACCAAACCGAGGGCAGACAACCGGGGATCGAAGACTTCTCCCGGAGCCGGGTCCGCCTCAACATACCCGTTGCCCGCTGCCTTCGCGCAGGCCTCGATTTGCGGGAGGAATGCGGCCCGATGCTTAAGCTGAACACGTCAATTTCATCGCAGATCAACCGATCCATGGTTCTCTCGGTGATTCACCGCAATCCGTTGATTTCCCGTGCGTTGATTGCGGAACAGACCGGGCTCGACCGCTCGGCGATCACCCACATTCTCAAGGAACTCCTCGAACGCCAGCTCGTCGAGGAAGTGGAGGAAGGAAAAGCCAGCGCGCGCGGAGGGCGCCGGCCCGTACACTTGCGGGTGCGCCATTCCGCCCGCTCCCTCATTGCTGTCGAGATTGGGATAGAAGAGCTGAACCTGGCGATCACTGATCTTGCCGGTACGGTTCTGGACCGCCTGACCTTTCGGGTGAAGCGCCGTGACGACCCGATGAAGTTGCTCTTCCGGGCGATCGAGGCCGCCCGGGACACCAATCCGGCCCGCTTCGAGCAGGTCATCGCAATCGCCGTCAGTTGCCCCGGAATCATCGAACACGAGAACGGATGGATTCTTCTCAACCTCTACCACAACTGGCGCCACATCAACATCAAGGACCCCTTGGAGGAACGCTTCGGCAAGCCGGTGTTTCTCGAAAACGACGCGAACGCCGCGGCACTGGCCGAATGGTCTCATCACGAAGCCCAGGGGTCGGGCTTCGACAGCCTGATGTACCTGATGATCCGTGGCCGGGGCACCGGGCCCGACCTCCCCTTGGGCATCGGCGGCGCCTTTGTCCAAAACGGCCGTCTCTGGCACGGCTCGCATCACTGTTCCGGCGAAATCGCCCCTGCCATTGTCCGCCGCTTCACGCGAATCCTGCGCGAACGTGACCTCATGGACATGGTCTCCACTCCCGACGGGCAAAACGCCCTCACACTCCTGATGAAGGCCGTTGAAAAGGGAGACCGCAAAGCAACAGACGCAATGATCGCGATCTCCGACGTGGTGGGGCGTTTCCTGGCCGAGCTCGCCGCCTTCATGGACCCCGACGCCATTGTGATTTGCATCATCCCGCCAGAGAACTCGGCGCCCTTTACGGAGGCTCTGGAGCGCGACTTCAGAAAGCACTATGGCGTCGCGGGACTCGGCCGCGTGCGCTTTGTCGAAGCTGCCCGCCAGGCCGAGGCGGCGCTTGAAGGCCTCGTGGCCCTGACTCTCGAGCACGTCTTCATTCGAGACCGCACGCGCCCCTCACTCCTGTTCGCTTGATGATCCTCTCCCCGGCGGGGGAGGGCGATTCCACGACTCTGCGCGCGTACGGCTGGAGCTGCGGCCGTGCAGGCGCAAGCCCCCTCGAACGGGCGCAGGGGAATATGCTGTCGCGACCATTCTGGCAACGTGCCAGAGCGGGGAAGCCGTAACGGAACTGAAATCAGGGGTTTGAAGAACTGGCGGTGGAGGTGGGATTCGAACCCACGGTACCCGAACGGGCACACACGCTTTCGAGGCGCGCTCCTTCAACCACTCGGACACTCCACCGCACGCCCCTCGCGGAACCCGAAGGCGTCCGCGAAAGGGAGGGTGTCTTCACCAATCGACCGGCCTGCCGTCAACCACGGTTTTGCCTCGCCTGCCGTTGGCACGGGAAGCGGCTCACTCCGTGATTTCCGCGCGAAGGCGTCCGTCGCGGCCCAGTGACTGGGCGGTGACGCGGGCGCGGACGGTCTCCGGGCCCCACGGCGCGGCGAGGTTCACGGTCGTGCCGCAGCCCAGGGCCATCCATTCGGGGGCCAGCGTCACCTGCTGGGCGCGGCGCGCAGCGGTGAACTCGGAGGCGAGCGCGGTGGCCAGGCTCTCCGCTCCGGCCGCCAGCCAGCGCACTCCCACGCGCACCGTGCCGTCGCCATTGCCGAGGGCCACCTGCGCGGCAACGGCGCCGTCTTCGTCGATCAAGGACAGCGTCTCGCCCCGCAGCGGCGCGGGCGCGCCGATTTCCGCTTCCGGGAATTCGAGCAGGGCCGCGTGAGCGAGCGTTGCGTCGGCGGGGAGGGCGGCGGGGCTCTCCGCATCAACGACGGCCCATTGGCCCCCACGCGGCACCAGCGAGGCTCCCGCTTCCGTCAACGCCGCGAGCACGGCCGTCTGCAACGTTTCGGAGCTGGCGATGAGACGCCGGAAACGCCGTCCCTGGAGCGCGGCGCGCGCGGAAATGACAGCGAGCTCCGCCGCGTTCAGTGACTCCGTCCCCAATTCTGCAAAGTCCGCGTGGAGCAGCAGCTCCTCCAGCACCTCCGCCGGATCGCACAGCCCGTCCGCCTCCGCCGTGCGCCCGGTGACGTCTGCGAACAGGTGCGTTGTCGGTTCCGCGTACGTTGCTGCGCGGATTTCCGCCTTCCACTGCACATGGCTGAGCGAGAGCGCGAGTGCGGCGTGCGCATTCACGAGCTCGAAGCGCACCGTGAGCAACCCGGACCCCGGAGAGAGCACCTCCCACGCCGGCTCCGCATCGAACAGCCCGCTGGCATCCACTTCCACTTCAACGTTGCTCAACGTCTCCGGCACCTCGTTCGCTCCCTCGTCCAGCCCGGTGAAATCATGCACGACCGTCCTCCCCGCGCGCGAGAGCGTGACGCGCAGCACGGTGCCCTCCTGCCAGAACGCATTCGTGTCGATTTCGAAAGCGAGCACCAGCCGCAACAGCAGCGCGTGCCGAACGGATTCCAGCAGCACGTCGCGGTTCCAGTCCGCGATCAGGAGTGGGGCCGTCGGAAAGAAGAAGGCAGCGTCGTCCTCGGAAAATGCTTCTGCGGGATCGAGCGCCGTGGAGGCACCGTCGATCGCCCAGTCGGCTGCGTCGGGGGTCGTTGCGAAGATCGTTGGCAACGGGGCGTGCCGCACTTCAAACGGAAGACGCTCCATGACAACAGCCGTCGCCGGGCGACCGGAGACCGTGCGAGGTTCCACGACGGCCTGTGTGACGGCCGCGCCGTCCTCCGTCCCCGTGCGCAACGCCGTCACATCCGCCGCGTGATCCGCAACGATCCACGCGGGTTCGCCGGGGATGAGATGGACGCGAGGCCGCCCAGCATGAGCACGGGCTTCCGTGCGAACGAGCGCGGACAAGCGCGGTGGATCGTCGAGCAGCGCTCCATACGTCAGCACCTCGTCGCCGATCTGCACCCGCCCCTGCGCGGGCCACGCGGGCACGGCAGCGAGCAGAATCGCGTCGTCCCCCACGGCGATGGGAGCTGCCGCGCGGATGTTCTGGCGCGGGAAGAGCGGCACTCCGGCGACGCTTGTCACGGCGCCGAACACCTGGGGCAGCCACGTTCCGGGTTCGGCCTCCGCCGCGATTCCCTCCGCCAGCAACGCGAGGTCGCGGCACAACGTCTGATGCGGATTCCACGGCCACGACACACGCGCCTCCACGGCCAGCACCCGCCCGTCGCGCTGCCATTCGACCACTTCGCCGCCGAACAACACCACGGAGTCGTCATCCAGCCGAAGCGACAAACGAAGCAGCGCTTCGTCCCCCGTGCGCAACGCCGCAAGCAACGCCGCCGTGTTCGCATCGCCAGCCGCCACTTCCACGCGGCACGAGCCGTGCGCCTCGTGACGCACGCCGCTGTTCCACGTGCGCCGCGCAACCAGCGAGAACGCTGGAAGAGCAAGCAGCGCACGCTCCTCAAAGAAGAACGCTGTGGAGTTCGCGATGACTTCAACCGAGCAGGTGCGCAGCTCCGCAAACGTGCGGAAACGGTTCTCGGGCAACGCGATCATGCTTCGGGCTCCTCGTAGGTTTGCATCGATTGCGCGTCCGTTGCCAGGAAGGCAAGTTCAAGGGCAACGAGGTCGAAGCCGAGTTCCGTCTCTTCTGGCTCGCCATCGGGGTGCACGACGCACACGCGGCCATCGTGTTCCGCGTAGAGCAGCGGGTGCGCTTCTCCGTTCAGCAGCGGCGAGCGCAATGCCTCCTCCGTTTCGACGCGCTGGACGGGTGCAAAGCGCCTCGTGATGCGGCGTCTTGATGAACTCAACCGTGTGGCGTGGCGCCCGCCCGCGAGGTCGAAATCCACGCGTACGCCCGCCAGAACTTGGTCCGCCGTGCCTGGCGTGGGCGTTGCCGGAAAGCGCAGTGCGTTGGTCAGGCGCCAGAGCGTCGCACCCGCGGGAAGCTCGTGCGACGAAGCACGCTCCGGCGTGAAGCGCGTGCCGTTGATGCTTTGCACCGCGCCGAGAAACTCAGTGATCCCCCCGCTTCCGACGACGATGAGGTCGGACACGTCGAGTGCCTGCGTGCCGGTGAGTTCGGAGGCTCCGGCATCTGCGCTCTCCGCGAGCACACCCACTTGTTCGATGCCCGATGCAAGCGCTGGGCGCGCGTGCCCCGGCAGCGGCAGGTACTCGGCGAAGTGCTCGTCCCACACCGCGCACGATGGCCTCGTGTTCACGAACGCTCCGCCCAGCGGCAGTAACGGCGATGCATCCCCGGCAAGGCGAAGGCCAGCCAGGGCTTCGCGCACGCACTCCGCAGCGGGATGAAGCCCCGGCGCCACAACGCCCGCGACTCCGTCCCCAATTCGCCGCGCCGCTGCCCCGTGTGCGTCGTTGTTGACGATGCGGATGGTCCAACGTTGTGCGCCACCCCCCTGGCCGATTTCGTCTTCCGGCGCCAGCCATTCGGTTGCGAGCACCTGGACCTCGGGCGGCCGAAAGATGGGATCGCGTCCTTCCGAATCCGGCGTGCCGGGCAACGCGCCGCGCACGCCATAAGAGGGGAGTGCGGCCTTCAGGACATCAACGAGCATGGCTTCGCGCTGGGCCAGCGTGTGCATGGTGCCTCTCCTTGTGCGAATCAGAGGTTGCCGAGAACATCCGTGCGCGCCAGGCGCGCCTGGGGATCGGCGTTGGAAGACACGGCGGGTCGGCGCGTTGCGCCCTCAACGGGGCGCAGGCCGTCGGCGATTTCCGCGAGCAGCAGCCGGGCGCGTTGCGCGCGTGCCGTCCAGTCGCCCGGCAACACTTCGTGCCGCCGTTCGTAGAGTCGTTCGACGGCGAACGTCAGTGCGATGTCGCGCAGCGCCGGCGGGAGTTCACCCGCGGGCAGGCTCAGCGTCCCCGCAACGCGCAGGCGCACGTCACGTTCCGCGGCGGCGGCGATGGCCGCGATCACCTCGGCGTCGGCGGCTCCGTCCCCATTATCGTCTGCCAACCCGGCGAGCACACCAGGCGCGAGTTCCTTCTGAAGTTCGGTCAGTCCCAACATGATGCGGCCTCCCTGTTGGCGCTTTCGTTCTGCAAGGATTCAAAACAGGGACGGAGAAGAGCCGCGTGGGCCCCTCCCCGTCCCGTCGTCGTGTGTGCCGGCGGGGATCAACTCACCGCGTTGGCGATGCGATAGGCGGCTTCCGGCGCGACGAGTTTCTGGTCGTAGTACTTTTGCACGCGGATCATCGTGGCCTTGCGGCGTTCCTCGCGCCACTTCTGCACGCTGACGCCACGAAGGCTGCCGGCCGCCTGTGCCCATGCGAACGTGAGCACGGGCGCGACGGTCTTCAGCCCCGGACGCGCGGGCACGTGCATCAGGAAGGCGTCCTTGCCCCAGATGCCGGAGAGCACGGGAGCCTGGCCACGCGGCGCTGTGTTACGCACCGCACGCGGCACGAGCACGCGCTCGACGTCGAAGAGCTGCGCCAGTTCGGACGGCCCGAACGTGCCGAGGCGCGCGTAGGCCACGCGGTCGGCCACCTTCGGATTGTTGCGCACCTGGTGGTAGACCTCGAAGGGGAGCACGAGCGTGTTGGGCAGCAGTTGCGTCGCCCCAATGATGGCGGCGCGGGCGGCCTCGATGGCATCGACGGGATCGGCTTCGGGATCATCCCAGCGCTGCGCCGCGTCGTCGATGCTCGTGCCGGGGATGGCGCCCTCGCCCTTGAGCAGTGCGGCGAGAGCGATCTCGCGGTTGAGCTGAATCTTGTCAGTGAGGAACTCGACGCGATCGATCTCGGGAGCAAGCGGCGCGTCGGCGTTCTCGCGTTCCTCGTCGGGGATCACGCTCTCGAGCGCGTGGTCGTCGCAGAAGTACGAGTCGCTGGAGAGATCGAAGGCGACCTCGTTGGCTTCCGCCCCGGGAGCGCGCTGGTCGTCGGAGGGACGGAGTCCTTCGCGGGCGGGATCGTAGACGAAGTAGCGGTTGCTCTGACGCCGGACGGCGACTTCGGGGGCAATGTCCCCCGCGATCAGCGCGGCGTTGCGGTATGCGATGGAGACGTTGGTGAGGGCAACGTCATGGTGGACCTGGGCGATGTCGGGCATGGGGGTCTCCTTTGAAGGGTACTCAGTTCTCAGTCTTCAGTTTGCCTGCGTGTACGGTTGCCGCTGACGCTTGGAGATTCGGAAATCCAGGTTCGGGTGCTGTGCTTGGCGAACAAGAGACCACGAACCCCGCTCTCTTCCTCAAACAGTGAGCAACACATCGACGATGTCGCCTTCGCCGGTGGAGTCCTGCTGGGCGATGCCGATGGCGCTGAAGGCGCTGTTCCAATTGTCGAAGCTGATCGAGCCGTCGCTGACGACGCCCGTTCCGTTGCCTCCATGCGTTGCACGCAGCAGCCGGTAGGTGAGGGGCGAGGCATTGATGAAGGCAGCGAGTTCGGCGGCTGTTGTGACGATGTTGCCGTCCGCGTCCGTGCCCATGGTGATCGTCAGAACTCCCGCAGAGAGCGTGGCGCTCAGCGGCGTGTTCTGCCCGGCCTCGGCATGGTTGATTTTCGTCAGGGCACCAGCGCTTTCGGGAATGAGCAGTTCGTAGAGCACGGACGCGTCGCTTCCTGGGTCTCCGGCCAGCGCCGCCGGCAACGTGATGGAGGCGATGCGCCCCGTTGCATCGGCGACACAGACACGGCTGCCGCGCGCAAAGGCACTGGCGGCCTCGCACGGCGCGATGCCCAGGCGCCGCACCGTCACGGCACGCCCCGGGCGCGTCTGCGCATGCATGGTGACGCCCAGAATCCCGGGCGCATTCGCTCCATCGGGATAGACGCAACCGTCGGCGTTGGCTCCGCCGGCGACAGCACGATAGCGCGCCACACCGTTGGGCTCTTCGACACTGAAAGCACGATCAAGGACGTAGTTTGACATGGGGGGGACTCCGTGGTTCGTGGTTTGTGGTTCGAGGTTCGAGGAAGGTTCTCAGTTTTCAGTTTTCGGTTTTCCGTTCTCGGTTGTGATTACGGAGGGACGTGCGTGGGAGATCGTTTGGACCGTGGAGGGGAAGGTTCATTCGCTCTGGTTTTCGAACTACGAACCACGCTCTCCCTCTCTCTCCCTATCCTGCCTTCAGCAACGCATCTGCGTAGTTGGTGCCGGGGTGCGCGGCGAGGTAGGCGAGGGCTTTGCGATGACGGGCGAGACTCTCGGGCGAGGGCGTGCCGACGAAGCAGGCCGCTGTGTCGTCGGTGAAGTGCGTGCCGTCGGCGAGCGCTTCGCCAAAGGCAACGGGTTGCGGTTGCGTGGCGAGCACGCTGACCAGCGCGTCGAGTTGTTCGGTTCCTCCGAGCGCCGCGAAGACGGCGGGGAGACCGGCCTCCTCCCAGGATGGCTGCCAACGGCCGGCGTCGATGAGACGCTGGCGCGCGTCGCGGGCGGCTTGCTCCGCGGCTTGCGCGGTGGGGCTCTGTTCCTCGAAGCGATCGACGCCTCCGTCCCCGTCGGCAAAGACGGGATCGGCGAGTCCCTTCACGGCAGGCGCGGCAGCACCGAGAAAGCTGACGGCCTTCAGGTAGGGGCGTTGCGTCGCAGAGAAGCGCCGGTACAACTCGACGCTCCGTTTCTTGTACGCGCCGGTGGCGAGCAGTTCGCGCAGGCGCGGGCTCAGGCGGTCGAGCGTTGCGACCAGGCGGTCGCCCATGCGCCGCAGGCCGCGCACCCATCCCTCCGCGGGTCCGTCCTGGCGATGGTCGAGCGTCACGGGGGCTTCGTGGAGCGCGGCGTCGTAGTCGGCGGCGAGCGCGTCGAGTCCCTGCTCGTCGTACTGCCCGCGTTCGCCGTAGTCTCCCGCGCGGAACACATCAACCTCCAGAGTTTCGGGGGCTTGCGTGGTCATGCCATTCTCCTTTCGTGGGTGTGATGTTGTAATGGGGGACGGAGTCACTGGCCCCGGCGTTCGCGCTCGTGGCGTTGCTCTTCGCCTTCGGCGGCCGCTTCCCCGGCAGCGAGTTCCTCGCGGCTGGGCCCGGGCGCGGTGGAGAGTCCGGTCTCCTGCGGGCGCGTGGGGACGTCGCCCCACGGAACGGGGGGCAGTTGCAGGCGGGCGCGCACTTCATTCACCGTCAGCACGCCGTGCTGCATGTGGTACTGGAAGAGATTTGAGTCGTCGTAGCGCAGGACGCGTTCGCCTTCGCGCGGCTCGGGGCGGCCATAGCGCGCGTAGAAATGCGCGAGCGGAATCGGCACGCCGGTCTTCACGAGTTCGGCGTCCACGCGGACTTGCTGTTCCAGGTCGGCGGGAGGCGCGGGATCGATGGTCCATTGCGGGAACGTCTCCATCCCCGGCATGTTCAGTTCGACGATCCAGCGCACGAACGTGCCGTTGAGCACGCCAGCGAGCAGGCGCGCATCGGCTTCGATGTAGTCCTGGCGCACGGCATTGTGGACGGTGCCGAGCGCCAGGCTCCCGCTGCGGCGCCCTTCTCCGCTGGTTAGCGTCGCGCCGAGCACGGCCTTCGACATCTCGTCGTTGCACCAGTCGGCGAGTTCGCGATACGTGCTGCCATTGCCACGATGCGCGCTTTCCAGCAGGCGAATCGTCACCGATTCCGGGAGGACCACGCCCGCGTCGGTCTGGAGCGACGCCAGGATGTCGAGCAGTCGGCCGCGTTCCTCCTCCGGCGTTCCGGCGGGGTACGTGGCGACGGCCGTGGGCGCGCCGTACTTCTCGTTCGCGATGGCCCACGACTTCAGATTGTTCTTCTTGAACCAGTAGTACCAGTAGCAGCGCTGGGCCAGGCCGCGCCCATACGGGTTGCGCGTGTCGCGTCCAAAAACGAGCACGGCGAACTTGCGCGGAGGTGCCGGAATCGCCCCCGACGCGGGAAGAAACGAGCGCCCCGCCGCGAGGGCTTGGGCTCTGGTGGCTTCGTTGTTCTCCGCGCCGCGAAACGGGGGCACGAGAAGAAGCAGCCGCCCGCGTGCGTCAAAGAGGAAGTACTCCTGCGGATGCGCAACCCAGTCGATGGGGAGCAGGTTGCCGTTCGCATCGTAGCCCCAAAGGAGTTCGACGGCAGCAAAGCCTTTCGCCAGTCCGTCGAGCAGGGCGCGAAGAAACTCCTCGGAACGGGGAAGGTTGTCCCAGGCGCGGCGGACGAGTTCGGCGGCGCGTTGCTCGCGAATGCCGGTGCCCGCAGACTGAATCGTGCGGTCGAGGCCAAGCAGTCCGTTCGTGCGCGTCTGGATCAGCGAATGGAGATGCGCGTCTTTCTCCTCGATTTCGGCGAAGAGTTCATAGACCGAGCGCTGATGGCGTCCGGCGGCGATCTCGGTTTCGAGAAGCGCGAGCGGACCACGCGCAGCGCCGCTCGCGATGTCCGTCCACCATTCCTGCGCCGGGTTCAGCGTGGCGGGTCGTTCGCTGGCCGCGTTGGTGGTGCGCATGGTTTGCCTCCTGTCGTGCGGTGGCGCCTTGGCGGCGCGCCGATGCAGGGAGGCAAACAGGCGGAAGAACCGTTGTCGCTAAAACGGGAACAGCGGGAATGGATGGAACAACTGAAACAAGGGGAACGAGGCGGAAGGGGTCCTTCCGCCCCTTCTCAATCCTTGGGGAGCAGCGTTATCGCGAAGAGGTAGGCGTGCTCCATCGTGGGGAGTTCGATGGCGGCGAGTTCCTTCGACGGATCCGTTGCCAGGGTCCACGTGTAGAGCTGGCACGCGGGTTCGGCGACGCCAGCCGGAACGTAGCGATGCGGCGCGGTGAAGGCTTCCTGGAAATTCTGCGGTCCTTCGGGCAGTGGCGAGCACCACTCGGGAATCTGCGACGCGACGGCCTGCGTTGTTCCGTCGGTGTAGTGGAACGTCCACGTGCCCGGATGCTTGCCGTCGTGTCCAAAGCCCATCATCGCAACGCCCGAGTATTTTCCGGCCGGGACGGCGATCTTCCCGCCCTTCGGCTCGATCGCGCACTTTTTCCCATCGGCAAGGTCGGGCATCCGGTAGGGCACACCGCGAAGCGTCACGATGCGGTTCGACGGCGTGAAATCGCCCGGGTAACTGAAGAGCCCCATCTGCTGCTGGTCGAAGTCCTCGCGGTTTGTCCAGAACGCGATGGGATCGAAGTTCAGATGCGGTGTCAGGTCGAGAGGCGTGCCTTTGACGGCGGTGGCCTCGTTGATGTCGATGCCGAACGGCTCGTCGGACGAGACGCCGAGGAACTCGACGCGCACCGTGCCATTGTACGAGCCCGGTGCCTTGTCATTGGCGACGGAGACGTTGAAGGGAACACGCAGGCGCTGTCCCGGAGCGACGGTGACGTTGGCTTCCTTGCGCTCGGCAGTGAACCCTTCGGGGACGTCGATGAAGACGTTGGCTTCGACGGGCTCCACACCGGAGTTCACGAGTTGCATCTCCACGATGTTCGTTTCGCCTGCGATGGCCTCGACGGGAATCGGAAGGACTTGCAGGGCAAGCGGGCCGAGCACTTCCAGGCTGACCGGAATCGAGTGCGCGATGGCGTCAACCTCGCCGGCCGACTTGCCGCTGTCCGTGTCGAGCCACACGTACGGCCCCGCGTAGCCCGCATCGCCGAGGGACTTCGCCGTCAGGCGGAAGCGCACGACGTGTTGCTTGCCAGTGCCAAGCGACTTCACCTCGGGCTCGCCGTAGACGACTTCCTGCGTCCAGCCCGCCGGCAGATTCGCAACGCGCAACGTGCCACTGACGGGGTCGAGCAACGTGTTGACGAGCTTCGCCTCGATTGTCACGGACTCGTTCAGCGGAACCTGTTTCTTGTCCGCCACCGCCGCGATCCACGGCTGCTCCTGGTTGTTGATGTCGCGGAACGTGTAGTGACGTTTGCCGACGCTTTGCAGCGTCAACGCCACGGCTTCCCCGGGTGCAAAGCTCATCGGCAGGCGCCCGGTTTCCTGTCCGGCCGCCACCGTCCAGACGCGGTCAACGCCGTGGCTGGCCGGCGTCAGCCTCTCGGCCACGAGCACACGGGCCGCGTCTGAAGGCGGAAAGAACAGCGTCACGTCGCTGCGCGTTGCCTTCTCCGAGCGATTGTGAATCACCGTTGTGGCGACGAAATCGCCCGCGCGCGTTTCAAAGGAAGCCACGGCGTCGAAGCTGCTCGCGTTCCTGCCCGCGCACAGGGCGAGTGCCTCCTGCCCGATGTAGTTGCGGAACAGCCAGTACGGCCAGAACGTCCCCTCGATCACGCCGCCCTGCTCGTCGATGATGCCGAACGTGTAGTTGCCCGACTCATTGTATGCCAGGCAGCAGAACTGGTGAACGCCCAGGATCAAGTCCTTGAGGTCGATGAAGCGGAACTGGCGTTCGAGGATGAACTGAATCTTGGGCCAGCCGTCGAACCAGGCGTCCGTCTCGGTAATCATCACCTGGCCGTTTTCCTTGCCGGGGATGGCGCGGAACTGGGCGGCGCGCTTCTTCACTTCATTGGTCAGCACCTCGACGCCTTCGCCCTGCGGACCGTAGTGATGGAAGATCGCGTAGTCGGCCCAGGGGCCGCACTCCTCGAAGAAGCGATCCATCCACATGTCCGGTTCCGTGTGCCAGGCGCGGCTGATGCTGGGCCCGCCGACGAGCACGCCGGGGTAGTCGCGGTGCAGGCGGTCCGCCGTCAGGCGGAACAACTCGAAGTACGATTCCGGCGTGCCGCCATAGAAGTGCGGCATGTTGGGTTCGTTCCAGATTTGGGCCAGCCTCAGGTTGGGGCGGTATTGCGTGCCGGTGCCATTGTAGGACTGGACGACGGCGGCGGCAAACTCGGCCCACTCGGCCTTGCTGCTGAGCGGATCGTCGGGGTTGTCCGAGCGCAACCAGTCCACCGAGTAGCAGAGCAGCGAGAGGGGCTCCATGCCGAGCTCGTTGGTGGTGCGCTCGAACGCCGCACGGTCGTCGATGAAGCGGATCATGCTCTCGTCATTCAGACGGCTCCACTCAAAGACGTTCGGGTCGTCGTTGTCGTTCTCCGGCTCCATCTGGTGGATGTAGGTTTCCAGACGGGTCTGCGTGCCGGTGGGATTGGTCAGCTTGAATGAATGCAGAACGAGCGGATTGGGGTGCGAATAGATTTGCATGAAGCCCTGGGTGCTGAAGAGGGCGCGGTTGACGGTGCCGATGGAGCGGGTCCAGTCGACGGTAATGCTGGCGTCGAGGGACTGGGACTGATCCGTGGGGAGTTGGGGGAGTGGGTCAGCGGGGATGGCGGACGGGACAAACAGGGCGGCGGCGAACACGGCCGCGGGAAACAGGGTACGGATCGTCATGGCGAGGCTCCAGTCTTATGCAAGCGCTTACAGTGAAATGGAGCGATGCCGGGAAGCGGGTCAACCGCGATCACTGATGCCTCAGTCGCGGAATCGCTTCAGCACGTCGCCGTAAGCGTCGATGCGGCGGTCGCGCAAGAACGGCCAGCCGCGCCGCTGGGTCTCGATGGCGGTGTAATCGATTTCCTGTACGGCAACCTCCTCCTTGTCCACCGGGGACACATGCAGAAGCTGGCCGGCGGGGTCGGCCACGAAGGACTGGCCCCAAAACGTCACGGTTCCCTCGCGCCCGATGCGGTTGACGGCCACTACGTACACGCCGTTGGCGACGGCATGGCTGCGCTGGACGGTTTCCCAGGAGCCGTGCTGTGCTTCGCCGAAGGCCTCGCGCTCCTCCTCGTGCCAGCCGATGGCGGTGGGGTAGAAGAGGATCTGCGCGCCGTCCAGTGCCGTGGCCCGCGCCGCTTCGGGGTACCACTGGTCCCAGCACACCAGCACGCCGATGCGTCCAAAGCGCGTGTCCCAGGCGCGAAAGCCGAGATCGCCGGGAGTGAAGTAGTACTTCTCGTAATACAGCGGATCGTCGGGGATGTGCATCTTGCGGTACTTGCCCAGATACGTGCCGTCGGCGTCGATGACGACGGCGGTGTTGTGGTAGAGACCGGGGGCACGCTTCTCGAAGAGGGAGCCGACGATGACGATCCCGAGTTCGCGCGCGGCGGCCTGCAGGGCCTCGGTGCTGGGGCCAGGCACGGGCTCGGCGAGGTCGAACAGGTCGGAGTCCTCCACCTGGCAGAAATACCTGGAGCGGAACAGTTCCTGGGTGCAGACGATGTTGGCGCCCTTCGCGGCGGCGGTGCGAATGCCTTCGAGCGTGCGGGCCAGATTGTCGGCCGGATCATCGCTGGCGGCGAGCTGAACGAGTCCGACGTTGACTTTGCTGGGCGTGGGCATGGGCGCGATTCCTTCAGTGTGTGGGAAAAGTCTGCATCTCCCCGTGAACGGGGAAAGGGTAGAGGAGCCGGGGCTGGCCTCGGCAAGGAATAATCGGATGATGAGGACAGTGGAGCAGGATGCCCTCCCTCAACTGTCCGTTTCGAGGACCCGGAAGAGCTTGGCGGCCTCGCTCGCGTTGCCCGTCAGTTCCACGGTCATGTCGACGTTGCTGGCATGCTGCAGGGCGTGCTCGATGCGCTTGAGCGCCTGAAAATAGCGACTGGGCGAGCCGCTCAGCCGCATCACCATGCGGCTGCCATTCTCGCTGACTTCCAGACACTGGACCAGGCGGTCCATGCGAACCGACCACGTTTGCGAATTGCCCGGGCGATGGATGATGCACACCGGCGTGGGGATGGAACGCAACTCCCCCCGCATCGCAACGAACGAGAGGAAGTTCGAGCGGTCCTTGGCGAGTTCGACTTCCAGACCGAAGACGCCGTCCTCCACAGAGAGATTGAGTGTCTTGCCGTGGAAATGGACGATCACGTTGTCGGCGTCGGCCACCCGGCCCGTAATCAGCACGCGCTCGTCATTCGTGAGGGCAGGAAAGGGATCGAGGTGGGGGGAAGCGAGAGTGAGCGCGCTGGGAGGAGTGTGCTGGGTGGAATCCGTGATGAAATAGTGGTCGATGTTGCCGAGCTCGCGTTCGAACTGCATGCCGAAATGCGACAGATTGTTGACGGCGTACACGGCCCAGACGAGTTGCCCTTGCAGGATGAGCTTCTCGCGGGAAGGGACGAAGACCTCGACGCGCGCGGCACGCGGGCTCTTTCCGATGGTATCGGCGAGCACCGCGGTGAGCTGGCTGGTTTCGAGCTTGCAGCCCTTGGGGCTGAGATCGATGAGGCGCACGGCAAACTGGCGGGGCTGGAAGGAAATCTCGGGAATGATAACCCGCAACAGCCCGGGAAAGCTGCATTCGTGGCGATGGCAGCGGCGGCGTCCAATCTGACTCTCGGACTTCTCGTCCGGCTGCTGCGATGACGGAGGAGTGCTCGGCTGCGGCAGGCCCTCGGCGTCGTCCGTTTCCGTCTCTCCCCACAGGATCTGGGCGAGCATCCGGCGCTTCTGGACCTGCGTGGCGTGGTACTCGGGGCCCTCGATACGCACGCGGGACTTCTCGCCCGGGAGCGGCGGCTTGCCCGCCTCCCCCTCCTGAATAATCTTACGGTAGTTCCTCCCTGAAAGCGGAACGGGGCGAAGGGGGTCGGTTCCGCGCTTTTCCGGTTCGGTGTTGCTGGGCATGGGGAGTACCACCGTGTCCTGAAGAAGGTTGCTAAGGTGGCCGAAACGCTAGCGGAGGTGTTTCATGCTGGCAAATGGTGAATTAAAGAAATGCGCCAGGGAGCCTCTGCCAGGCAGTGGAGTGCGTGAAGATCAGGGTCTGGGAATACGACTTCATTAATGACAGCGTTTGCTTCTGTTCGGGATACTCCACGCAATTGGCTATCACGTCGGGGAATTTTCCGCCTCGTCTGCCCAGGCGTGAACACTGCTCTCCCACCCGCCCGCTCCGTCAGGAATCAATTGCACATAGCCCAGCGGCTGCTCGATGCGCGGCGTCTGACCGTCGTCGAATCGCAGTGTCGGTTTCCACGCCCCCGGGCTCAGGAGTTCCGGAGCCCCGGGCTTGAGCACCCGATGCGCGGCATGGGTGTGCCCGGTGGCGACAAAGCGGCGATGCCCGAGCGCCTGAAGGCGCCGAAGGCCCAGCTTTCCAGCAGCCTCCTCACGGTCGGCCAGCCGATGCCAGTCCGCCAGCCCGCCCTCGAGCCACGGCGCCAGCACGCGCAGCAGAAACGAAGACGCGCGCAGCCCGCCCGCCAGCGCGCGGAAGGCCTCGCGGCGCAGCGAGGCGTCGGCGTCAGCCTGCAGAAGGCGCACGACGTCGGCCACACGCACGGCCTTGTCGACCCACGGGAGCATCGGCTCCAGCGGAGCCAGAACGCGGCGGACGATCTCGCGCCCCGTGCACGTCGCCGAAGGAGTCCAGCGCGTGCCCATGCGGTGGTACGGAGAAAGGCGGCTGCCGTGTTCGGCGTGCAGGCCGACCGCTTCGTTAACATACGTCAGGCGTGGCTTGCCGCCGTTGGAGGCATTGATGCCCGGGAACGTGTCGCGCAGAAAAGCCCAGGCACGGGTGTCGAGCACGGGGCGGTCGTGCGCCCCGGCGACGAACTCCACGTCGCCCCCGGCGGCCAGCCAGTCCTGCAACGCCACGCGCACGCCCACATGGGCGGAGAGAAGACGCTCGAGTGTCCGATGAGGGCGTTCACGGCGGCGCTGCGTCTGCCAGAAGTCGAAGATGTCGCCGAGCAGAATCAACGTCGGCAGCAAGCCCGCCGAGCGGGCGTGTGCCATCTTGAGTACCAGGAACCGCGCGAAGAGTTCGTCGAGTTCAAGACGCGCGCGCAGGCGAAGATGCGTTGGCGGGCCTGAACGCTCCTCGCCCCACCGCAGGAAATCTTCCAACTCGTCGCCGCAACCAAGATGCAAATCGGAAACGATCACAAACATGGGGAGAGCCTTTCCGCCGGGAATGCGCAGCGCATGGGCGCGGCGCGTGGACGGAAAGGTGCTGCAGGACGGCGGGCAAAAGCGCGTCACCGCGCAATGGATCGACGCTGGATCGGCGATGGAAATACAGAGAAACGATGGGACCACGAATCGCACGAATCAGCACGAAGACCCGCGAAATGAGTCAATATCGGGAATTGGCAAGAGAGAACAGAATGTGCTCCAGGGAGTACCGCCAAGGGACGACTGATCGTAGCCCAGCGCTTCAATGCTTTTCGTGCCTGACAAGCCAGTAACGTGACCGTGTGCATCTCATCAGGATGCGACCCGGTGCTGGCGGGAAGAGGATGTGGTCATGCCGAAGACCGCCGATACTGCCTCGAAGAGGCAAGATCACATAGCCCAGGGCAAGCGCCGCAGGCGCGCCGCCCTGGGAAAGGAAATGGCGTAGTCCCGCACCCCGAAGGTGGTGCGATCATCACTCAAAGCCTCTCCTGAATCGCCACTTGGGATCGCGCCACTTTCAGGGCGCGGTCATCATTGCCGGATGGACCCAGGGCTGGGCGAACTCAGAACCGCTTCACGCGCGTGTGGCAGTACGGCGTCTTGCCCGTCTTGAAGTAGTAGTCCTGGTGATAGTCCTCGGCGGGCCAGAAAGTCGCGGCAGGCTGGATTTCCGTGGCGACCTTGAAGCCCTTCCCGCGCAGTTCGGCGATCAGTTTCTCGGTGATGGCTTTCTGCTCGTCGCTGGTCGTGAAGACGGCCGAGCGGTACTGCTTGCCGACATCGGGGCCCTGGCGATCGACCTGGGTGGGGTCGTGGATTTCAAAGAACAGGCGCGCGAGCTTTTCGTAATTCGTCTTCGCCGGATCGTAGACAATCTCCACCGCCTCGGCGTGGCCCGTGTCAGAGTAGCAGACTTCCTTGTATGACGGATCGTCCTTGTGCCCGCCGATGTAGCCGCTCGTGGCGGAGAGCACGCCCGGTTCCTTCTCAAAATAGTACTCCACGCCCCAGAAGCACCCACCGGCAAAAATGGCGCGCTCGGTCTTGGCCGGGGCGGCGGCGGTCTGCTTCTCCGGAACGAAGGAGAGCGAGACCGAGTTCACGCAGTGGCGCGTGTTCTTGGCCGTGAATCCCTCGCCGGTGAAGACGTGGCCCAGGTGCCCGCCGCACTTCGCGCACACGATTTCCGTCCTCATGCCGTCGGCGTCCGGGATGCGTTTGACGGCGCCGGGGATTTCCTGGTCGAAGCTCGGCCAGCCGCTCCTGGAGTCGAACTTGGCGTCGGAGGGAAACAGCGGGGCGCCACAGCGGCGGCACGTATAAGTCCCGTCCTCGTGGTGATCCACATATTCGCCCGTAAAAGCGCGTTCCGTTCCCTTGTGGACGATGACGCGTTCTTCCTCAGGGGTCAGTTCCTTCCAGTCGGCCATTTTGGGGGCTCCTTGTCCTTGTTGGGCGGTGGCGCGCGAGGCGATGAGGGCGACCACGACGGCGAGCAGCGCCGCAGCCCCGGCGATCAGTGGCTTGGAGAAAAAAAGGGTGCGACGAGTTGGCATGATGCGAACCTTTGCGCGTGGCGGTTGCGCGGCTCCACGGATGGCGAGCCACGTCCGATCCGCCCCTCGCCGTTACTGCTAGGCAGGGTTCGTGCCGGTTTGCGGAGGCGGCGCATCGAACAGCGTCCGCCGCGCCAGCGGGATATCGCGCTTCCAGAAATACCGCATCGCCAAGTAGGCCATCCACAGCCCGAGGTAATCCGCGGCAATCATGAAGAGGTAAGCCAGAATCCACACCCACTCGGGATGGCTGAGCGAGAACGCTCCGGGCGGGGTGCCGGAGCCCGCGCTTTTCAATGCAAAAGTCGCCGCCCCAAAAGACGAGATGGCAATGATTGGCAGGGAGCGCACGGTCCCCCACCCTATCGAAATCCCAATGCTCAGCAGATAGACCACCGCAACGGAGCCCCAGCGCCGCCTGTTGAGCTGACCCGTCTGGGAATCCAGCAGCAGGGTGCGCAGACCGCAGGTCGGGAATTGCAGGAAGTAGAAAATGCAGCCAAACACGGCAGAGGAGAAGGCGCTCAGGCCCGCAAGAGCGAGCGAGACCGGACCGCCGGATAGAGGAAACTCGGTATCCGTGCTGAAATACGTGCTCAGAAGTTCCGATACGGTTCCACCGACGGCAGTAGGAATCGAGTAGAAGGTGATGGCAACGAGTGCGGGAACCATAAAGCCGAGCAGGCGGTCGGTGCGCGACAATGTCGTCGTGCGCAGCATCGGATCGTCGGTATAGTAACGGCGATAAGCCCACTTCGAATACAGGATCGGAGCGAGAATCCAGATCGCGATCCCGATCACCAAGAAGAAGCATATTCCTCCATAGATCGCAACCATTGAAAGGGGGGACAGGACGGGACTGCCGGTGCCGTTCTGGAGCAACACGGACCAGAGAGACAGGCCCACCATTATCGTCTGGATAAGCATGAAGACGAGAGCCCAGGGACGAATGCGCCGCCAGACGCGTCTGCAGAGCGGATTGTTCCGCCAATGCTCGATAACGAGTCGCGTCAGCCCGGTAAACGTCAGATCAGGCAGTCCCGCCTCGCGCTCTTCCACTGTCATCTGTTCCTCCCTTCCTACTTCCTCCTACTTGCGGTGTACGGCACTATTCAACGCACCAACAGCAGGAGAAAGCAGAATCGTCCATCACAACAGCCGCCTCTCCAAATAGGCAATCAGGCTGCGCTTGAAAATGCGGATGGATTCGGCGTGGAGTTGCAGGCCGTTGAGTTCGCCGCAATGCAGCAGGCGATAGACCGTCTGGGGCGAGACGTTGAGCAGCTCGGCAACAGTGGCGACGGGGAGCAGTTCCGGCAGGCGCTCGAGTCCCAGATGCCGGAGGAAGTCGGCGGCTTCGGGACGCGGAGCCGCGTCGGCAGCGCGGGGCAGGCGTGCCGAGCTGGTGCGGGTGGCGTTTGAGCGGCGGGCTGGAGGGAGCATGGGGGGCGGCCTCGCGGCGGGGGATGCGCAAAGGTGCGCAGCCGGCCGGAGGAAGTCGCGCGAGGCCGGAATGGAAACGCGCTGGATCGGCGATGGAGCAAAAAGAATCCGGGCGCCGGAGATTTTACATCCGGCGCCCGGGGTGCGAGGTGATCGGTGGTGAGTGCGGGGAACGGGGCTTTAGCTGCAGCCCGTTGTCCCTCCGCAGGTTTCGCACTTCAGGCACGTGCCGTTGCGCACGAGCGTGAAGGACTGGCAGCTCGGGCAGGGATCGCCCTCGTAGCCCTTCAGGCGGGCGAGGCGAATCTCATCGGCCTTGGCCATGGTGGCCTGCTTCTTGGAAGCCGCCTTCGGCTTGGGCTGGACGGCGGGCGACGTGGGGCGTTGGGCGCCCGTGCGGAAGGCACTGACGTCGATCTCGTCCGAGGAGTCATCGTCATGGCCCGGGTGGATGTGGGTGCTGCGTGCCGGGCGGGCGTCGGCCGTGTGCATGCTCGGGTCGTCGGCCTTCACGAGG
Source organism: Candidatus Sumerlaeota bacterium (assembly GCA_030156535.1). Classification (GTDB taxonomy): domain Bacteria; phylum Sumerlaeota; class Sumerlaeia; order SLMS01; family JAHLLQ01; genus JAHCAW01. The sequence goes on along the minus strand of JASGMJ010000017.1, from coordinate 35,973 downwards.
CGCTCGCTGACGACTTCCTCCTCCTCGTAGTCGGTGACGGCGGACTCCATGGCGTCGTAGCGCAGATCGTCGGGCGAGACGTGCGCGAGATCGTAGCGCCCCAGATAGCTGACCGCCAGTTCGCGGAAGATGTAGTCGATGATCGAGGTGGCGCGCTTGATGTGCGGATTGCCGCGGACGGTGCCGTTGGGCTCAAAGCGCGTGAAGACGAAGGCATTCACGTACTTCTCCAGAGGCACGCCGTGCTGCAGTCCGAGCGAGATGGCGATGGCAAAGCAGTTCATCAGGCTGCGGAAGGCGGCGCCCTCCTTGTGCATGTCGATGAAGATTTCGCCAAGTGAGTTGTCCTGGTATTCGCCCGTCCGCAGGAAGACCTTGTGCGGGCCGATCCACGCCTTCTGGGTGTAGCCACTGCGGCGCTCGGGGAGTTTGCGGCGCTTGGCGATGTAGCGGTACACGATCTTCTCGGCGATCATGGCGGGGGAGTCGGCGGCCTTCACGGGTGCCTCGACTGCCTCCTCCTCCTGGGACATTTCTTCGAGTTCGTCGCTCGCGACGTTGAGTGGCTGGCTCAGCTTCGAGCCGTCACGGTACAGCGCGTTGGCCTTCGTCATCATCTTCCAGGAGAGCATGTAAGCCTCCTTGACGTCCTCGACGGTGGCCTCGTTCGGCATGTTGATCGTCTTGCTGATCGCGCCGCTGATGAAGGGCTGCGCGGCGGCCATCATACGGATGTGGGACTTGTAGTCCAGATAGCGCGTCCCGTAGCGGCCGCACTTGTTGGCGCAGTCGAAGATGGGCAGGTGCTCGGGGCGGAGATCGGGCGCGCCCTCGACCGTCATGCGGCCGCAGATGTAGTCGTTGGCCTCCCGGATTTCTTCCTTGCTGTAGCCGAGCGCTTCGAGCAGCGACACGTTCGGGTCGTCGAAATGCTCCTCGCTGAAGCCGAGGTAGGTCTTCAGGTTGTCCTCGCCCAGCGTCCATTTGTTGAAGACAAACTGGATTTCAAAGGCACTGGGCAGGGCAGCCTCGACGGTTTCGATCATCGCCTGGGTGAAGCCCTTCTTGCGCAGGGACTCGGCGTTGATGTGCGGAGCGCCCTTCATGGTCTGCGCACCGCGTGCGAACTCGATGATGCGCTGGATCTGGTCCTCGCGGTAGCCGAGACGCTGGAGCGCCAGCGGCACGCTCTGGTTGATGATCTTGAAGTACCCGCCGCCGGCGAGCTTCTTGAACTTCACGAGGGCGAAGTCCGGCTCGATCCCCGTCGTGTCGCAGTCCATCACCAGGCCGATGGTGCCGGTCGGGGCGATGACGGTTGCCTGGGCGTTGCGGAAGCCATGCTGCTCGCCGAGATCGAGGGCGCTGTCCCACGCGCGGCGGGCTGCCTCGACGAGGTAGGTGGGGCAGTACTCGGGATTGATGCCGAGGGGGCGGATCGTCAGCCCCTCGTACTCCGAGCCGGGCGAGTTGTACGCGGCACGGCGATGATTGCGAATGACGCGCAGCATCGCGGACGCGTTCTTCGCGTAGCCGGGGAAGGGCCCGAGTTCGCGGGCGATTTCCGCGCTGGTGGCGTAGGACGTGCCCGTCATCACGGCCGAGAGCGCCCCGCAAATCGCCAGACCCATCGGGCTGTCGTAGGCGATCCCCATCACCATCAGCAGCGTGCCGAGGTTCGCGTAGCCGAGGCCAAGCGTGCGGAACTCGTAGCTGAGCTGCGCGATGCGCTCGCTCGGGAACTGGGCCATCGCGACGCTGATCTCAAGGGTCAGCGTCCACAGGCGGCAGGCATGCACGTAGTCATCGACGTGGAACTGCCCGGTCTCGGTGTCGTAGAACTTGATGAGATTGAGCGAGGCGAGATTGCACGCCGTGTCGTCGAGGAACATGTACTCGCTGCACGGATTGCTGGCATTGATCCGGCCGCTGTTCGGGCAGGTGTGCCACTCGTTGATCGTGGTGTCGAATTGCAGGCCCGGGTCGGCGCACTGCCACGCCGCCGTGGCGATATCCTCCCACAGCTCACGCGCAACGACTTCCTTGTCCTTCAGCCCCGGCGTACGCGGGCGCAGCTTCCACGTGCCGCCATCCTCCACGGCCTTCAGGAAGTCATTGGTCACGCGCACCGAGTTGTTCGAGTTCTGCCCGCTGACGGTGGCGTAGGCCTCGCTGTTCCAGTCGGTGTCGTACTCCTCGAACTCCAGCGAGGTGAAGCCCTGGCCCGCGAGCTGGATGACGCGCTGGATGTAGTTCTCGGGCACCCCTTCGCGGCGGGCGGCGTGCACGGCCTGGCGCAGCTTCTTGTTCTCGGCCGGAGAAACGTTGGCCTTGAACAGATCGGGCTCGCTGCTCGCGCACGCGGCCATGATGGCCTTCAGGTGGCGGGCGACGAGCTTGGACCCGGCCACGAGCGCGGCGACCTTCTGCTCCTCGCGCACCTTCCAGTTGATGAACTCGGGAACGTCGGGGTGATCGATGTCGAGGACCACCATCTTGGCGGCGCGGCGCGTGGTGCCGCCGCTCTTGATCGCGCCCGCGGCGCGGTCGCCGATCTTCAGAAAGCTCATAAGGCCGCTGGACTTGCCGCCGCCGGAGAGAGGCTCGCCCGACCCACGGATGGCCGAGAAGTTCGAGCCCGTGCCGCTGCCGTACTTGAACACGCGTGCCTCGCGCGTCCACAGGTCCATGATCCCGCCCTCGTTCACCAGGTCGTCCGAGACGGACTGGATGAAGCAGTTGTGGACCAGAAGGCCGTTGGCGAAGAACCTTCCCTCTTCTTGGGGCAAATCTGTGGTAATGTCGTATACTTCGAAGCCACCATAGTGCTCTTTCGCGACAATTTTCTCAAACACAGAGGCAGCATCGATGGCACGCTTCTCGGCATCTGTGGCCTTCTTGTCTTGGGGCAGACCCTTGAGGCCTCGATAGGTATTGAAAGAGGTAGACAATGCAGCACTGGCCTGTTCGTAGGCCTTGCGCATGTCGGTACTGCATGTCTCAGCGATCCACTCCACGCTCAATACATGAGAGACTACCGGCTTAAGTGTTCCATCTTTCCCAAAGCGAGCTCGAAGTACTCGATCATCGCGGTGAAGTTCTATGGCCCTTCGCCACTCGTACTTTGGAGTTCTCTCCTCTGTGAAGCCTTTCGTAACAACAGCGATCCGGTGGTCAAACGTGCATGTCAAACCGTTCTCGCCTTCGATTTCGTCCTCAGAAGAAAAGCAAATCGACAGGCAGGGTCTGTAACCCGTGACTGCACAGTTCACAATTTGTGTCCAGCCGCGTTCTGTGGGTGTATACCAACCCCTATACTTATGAAGGTTTTTTGCGATATTCCAGATCGGTTGGCCTTCCAGTGATTCGAACGACTGATGTTGAGACAGGTAGACCTCTGTACTATCATGCACGCACGCGTGGGGCTGGGGGTGTTCGTAGGCGCTCGTGCTCTTCTTCAGCTCGCCGGTTTCCGGGTCGCAGAACGAATGCCCCTGGGCCGGGCCGGTGATGCCATAAGCCCAGTGCAGCCCGGTGTTGAACCACTGGGGGCTGTTGGGTGCGGCCATCTGGGCGGCCAGCATGTAGCACATCTCGTCATAGTAGGCGCGGGCGTCGTCCTCGCTGTCAAAGTACCCGTGCTTGAAGCCCCAGTACGTCCAGCATCCGGCCAGACGGTGGAAGACCTGGCGGGCGTCGGACTCACTGACGGTCTTGTCGCCCACCGGCGTGCTGCGCTGCAGCCACTCGGGGATGCCTTCCTCCTCGACGGTGGTCGTTTCGGCCGGGACGCCGGCCTTGCGGAAGTACTTCTGGGCCAGAATATCGACCGCGATCTGGGACCAGTGTTCGGGGACGTTGATGTCCTTCGCTTCAAAGACGACAGTGCCGTCGGGGTTGACGATGCGCGAGGTGCGGCGGGCAAACGGAATCGTTTCGTAGGCGTTCGTTTTGGCGGTGGTGAAGCGGCGCGTAATCTTCATGGTTGTGCAGACTCCTCGGGTCGGCGGGAAAGGGCTGGGGGCGGGCAACGCCGGAGCAAGAGTGTCGGTGGCGGAGGCGTTGCGGAAGGGTCTTGATGGATGGCGAAACTCAGGCGAAAGTCAAGGGATTTCGGGTTCGAAAGTTTGGTGAAAGTCAGCGACACCTGACGGGAAACCCCCATTCCATGCGGGAATCCCCCGTTTCTGCAGGGCAGTGTTTCTGGCACCATCCCTAGTCGCGAAGGGCAACGTGCCTACAAGATATGGTGCCGGTCAAGGTTAAAAAGGTACTGGAAAAGTGCAATGCGATCTTTCTTCGTTAACCCTTGGTATCTGTGAATTTCCGCCATTGGCGTTCACATGAAAGAGCCCGAATGACGGGTGGCGGGAAGGGACTGGAATGCAGGCGCAAGGGGCTGGGAATGAAGGGGTTAGGGGGACCGCTTTGGAGGGCCTCACATCAATCTCACGATTCCGCACAAGAGGGATTTTTTTCGTCAATCGAAGCAAAAAAGAGGAGCGAAGGGAGGGGGCAGCGAGGGCGAAGTGCCGGATTTGGATTGTTCCCCGGAGAGAGAGGAAGGAACACGAAAGGGAGACGCAGGGAAATGGGTTTCAATGCGTTTGGAGGATGTATGCGAACCGGCTTGTTTCTGATGGCAATGTTGCTCCTGACGGCGTGCGGAGAGAAGGCGCTGACGATTCTGCCCGCCGAGCCGCCGCGCGACCGCCGCCCGATGCTCGAGGAATGGCTTGAGGGCACCTACTCCAACGTCGCGACGGCCCCGGAGGGCGAGGCGCTGGAGCTGCGCATCGCGCGCCTCCCGGATTTCGGCCATGCGTTCTACGTGGAGGAGGCCCGGCCGGGGAGCGTGGACGAGCCGCTGAGGCAGTACGTGTGGATGGTGCGCCCGGACGAGGAGGACGGCTATGTGATCGAGCACTGGCGGGTGCTCGACCCCGAGCGCCGGCGCGGAGCGTGGCGCTCGCAGGAGAAGCTGCTGGAGTTCACGATGTACACGCTCAGGCACGCGGCTGATTGCGATCTGGAGGTGCGCTGGACGGGGACGCAATTCGTGGCGAGCACGACGTCGCGCGAGTGCGCCGAGTGCGTTCCCGGCGCGGAACGGATGCAGACGTCCCTGGTGCTGGAGCCGGAGATGATGGAGTTGAGGCTGGTGGGACTGGACGGCCGTGGGAAGACGGTGTTCGGGCCCAGCGCGCGCGAATGGTCGTGGCGCGGGAGCTATGACGCCTGGCGAATGGAGAAAGTGGCGGAGTAGGCAGGCCGCACGCCTCCGCTATTCATCGCCTCGCCGGGTGATCTTGGTGGCAGACGGCTCGATAATGATCGTGTCCTCGGGGCGGTTGATCGTCGTGGCGGCGGGATCGCCCAGCAGCTGATCCTCGCCCAGCGTGTCCGTTTCGGTGATGCAGGTGCGCTCGATCGGCGTGCCGTCGAGCACCGTGGGGGAGTCGTCCATGGCGACTGCGGCGCCCCTGTTCTGGCCCAGGCGGCGGCCACCGCCGTCCGTCGAGCCCGTGATGAGCTGGTGCGAGCGCTGCTCGCCGATGATGCGGGCGGCTTCGCACAGCGCTTCCTGGGGCTGAAGAGTGATGGTCTCCATGGCAGTGTGGCAGCCGCGTTCGAGCCGGATGCGGGCGTTGCGCATCTGGGCAATTTCGACGAGGGCATCGAGCCCCAGGACGGCGCCGCGGGCGGCGTGGACGAGGTTGCCCCGGCGGATGGCGATGGTGCCCATGCCCGAGAAGTCGTCCATGACGCGCAGGGTGACGCTCTGGCGCGAAAGCACGTAGGCCTGAATGAGATCGTAGAGCCCCAGATTGTAGTGGCTGGCGTTGGACGCCAGCGAGGGAAGCACGATCTCGCGAACGAGCTTGGCAACCTCGTTGGGAAGGTAGGGCTTCTCGATCAGCGTGATGTCGGGAAAGCGCCGCAGAAGGCTGGCGTAGTTCGTCTCGGTGGATGCGGGGTCAAAGAACAGAAAGAAGACAATGTCGCGGCGTCCCATCCCCTGGTAGCGCGATTTGACCGTTTCGATCAGTTCGCCAGCCGTGCCGTCGGGGAGGCGGTAGGAGAGCAGGATCGCAGTGCAAGGATTCTGGATCGCGTAGTTGACTCCCTCCAGAAGGGAGTCGGCCTGGAAAATCTCCGTGTTCTTTGGAAAGCAATCCTCCAGACTCCGCCGCAGGGGCATGTATTCGCTCATCTTGTCTTCGACGATGAGCAGGTGAATCTTCTTCGTCTCGAACATGATCTGCCTTTCCTGCCGCCGTGACGGCCTGCGGATCTACCCCAAGACGTCCCTGCCTTTCGGCACACTTCCGCAGGCCACGACAGGTCTCTTCCGATTCCCCATAACCCATGGCCGTAGGTAGTCAAGAGTGCGGCATTGCACAGGGCGAATCCTGCGCGTTATCGCGATGCGATTTGCAACTCGCAGTTCACGATGCTTTCGCAAGAATGCGCTGATAAACGGCCAGGGTTCCTCCCACCATGCTCTGGACGGAGAAGCGCGCCTCGACGGCAAGGGGCCCCGCCTCGCGGAGGCGCGCGCGCAGGGTGGCGTCGCTCCAGAGGCGCTTCATGGCCGCGGCGAGGGCTGCGGGATCGCGTGGCGGGACGAGCAGGCCGGTCTCGCCGTCCCGAACGACGTCGGGAATGCCGCCGGTATCGGTGCCGATGCAGGGCAGCCCGGCGGCCTGGGCGTCGAGCAGCGAAGTGCACAAGCCCTCGAGCTTGCTCGGCATGACAAAAACGTCGAAGGCCGCCAGGCAGTCGCCGATGTCCTGGCGCCAGCCGGTGAGCAGGACGTTGCCGAGGGCGTCGCGGCGGATGGCGTCTTCGAGTTGGGGGCGGAGTTCGCCTTCGCCGACGAGGACGATGCGGGCATTGGGGAGAGAAGCATCCCGGGCCAGGAGAGCGGCGGCCGCCACGAGGTTCAGCGGGTCCTTGTGATCCACGTACGAGCCCACCATGCCAAAGACAGGGCCGGGCTCGGTGACCTCCCATTCGCGGCGCAGCGCCTCGCGGCCCGTTGCTCCCACAAACCGGGTGGGGTCCACGCCGCTGAACACGACGTCGAGGCGCTCGGCCGGGACGCCGCCCGCGCGCAGCACGTCGGCCACTCCATTGGAAATGGCGATGAAATGAACGCCGGGCGCGCGGTACTTGCGGCGCGAGAGGAAGTTGCGTTTGACGGGGAAGTCCACCCGCCGCGTGACGACGATCGGAACGCGGCCATGGACGCAGGAGTAGGCCAGCGTGTGGGCGTTGCCCGTGTGCGCGTGAACGAGGCTGAACCCGCCGCGCCGGACGACCGCGCGCAGGAAGCGTTTGGTGGCGGGGTGGCGGATGGAGTCGTGCGGGAGTTCGTGAACCTCGTGTCCCGCCTCGCGGGCGCGCCGGGCGAGTTCGTCACCCGCGCGGGCGGCCAAGGCCTGTGCGACGCCACATTCGCGCAGACCCTCCATCAGGAGCATGACCTGCTGCTCGCCGCCGCGAAAGCCCTTCTCGCTGTCGATGTGAAGAATCTTCAAGGGGTGCGTCCGTCCGCTGGGGGGGTGGCGGGAAAGAAAACGGGGAAGGCGCGTGCCTTCCCCGGAGTCGATTCCCTCTGGCGAAACGGGGAAATCAGTAAGTGGTTTCGGCGGGCCGTGGAACGGGGATGCGCTGGGTGGTGGGGGAGTCCTTCTCCTCGTCGCGTTCCTGGAGCTTGTTGCGGTCGTCGTTCTCTGCGGCAATGCGGGCGGCGGCGCCGCTGGTGGCATTGCTGCGGCGGACGAAGTTGGAGTCGCGGTTGGTGGCGGCTGCGCCGTCGCGGGGCTGCTGCTCGCGCAGCAGGTCCTCAATGGCGCCCTCGTCGTCGGTGGTCATGGGGGCGAGCAGATCCTCGGGGACGCCGGTCTCGCCTTCCTTGAGGATTTCGGAGTCCGCGTTGATGTCGTAGGACCCATAGACGCGGTGGTAGTCGGTGACGAGGCGTCCGCGGCGTCCATCGTTGCCGGTGGGACGCGGGATGATGTCCTCGACGATGCTGGGGGTGATGAACAGTTGCAGGTTCGAGCGGCTCTCGGTGGCGCTCTTGGTGCCGAAGAGGTGCCCAATGACCGGGAGGTTGACGAGGAAGGGGACGCCCTGGTTGCGGTTGCTGCTGCTGGAGGAGATGAGGCCGCCGATGACGCGGGTCTGGCCGGAGGGGATGGTAAGGACGGTCTCGACGCTCTGGCGGTCGCGGCGGATCAGGCTCTCAACGCCATCGGACGTCTGAACGCTGACGCGCTCGGCGTCATCGTTGTCGATCGTGATCTCCATCTCGACGAGGTAGCTGTTCGAGATGCTCGGGGTGATTTCAAAGGTCAGACCGTCGGTGACGGTTTGCTGGCTGGTGGAGCGGGTGGAGACGCCGGTGGTGTTCTCGTTGAAGAAGGTGGTGATGAAGGGCTCTTCCGAGCCGACGAAGATGCGCGAGGATTCCTGATTCTTCACGAGCAGGCGCGGCTGAAGGAGAACCTTGGTGTTTTCGTCGTCGAAGCTGGCCTTCCATTCGATGTAGGCCTGCTGGGTCAGGAACGCGCCGGTGATGCCCGTCTCCGTGGCGAAGTTCGTCAACGAGCTGTCCGGGGTAATCAGGTTGCGGAACCCCGAGTTGCCGGGAACGAGCAGATTGGGATCCGCGAAGGCTTCACTTGAATAGTTGACCGCCTTGACGCCGAGTGCCGTGTCGCGGGCGAAGTTCATCGTCAGGATTTCGCCCTGGATGAGCACCTGCTTCACGGGCTGGTCAAAGCTGGCAAGCACCTGCTCGACCTTCTCGTGCACTTCGGGAACGTCTTCGAGGATGAAGACGCCGGCCTTCTCGTTGATCTCGAACAGCAGGTCCTCGACCGGCGTGCGGATGGACTCGATGATCTTCTGGAGTTCCTCCAGGTCCTCGCCCTCCAGGCCGATGTTGTTCACGTCGTAAATGACGATCTCCGGTCCCACGTCCAGGATGTCGATCAGCAGTTCCATCTTCTTGATGTTGGCGAGCAGGTCGGTGACGATGATCTGGCGGGTCTTCTCATCGACCTCGATGGTGCCCGGGTCGCTCTTGTAGGACTCGATCTTCTCGGCGATTTCGTTCACGTCGGCGTTGCGGACGTAAAAGACGCGCGTCATGAGCTGCACGTCGATTTCGCGGATCAGGCGTTCGATGCGCTCGATGACTTCGGGAAGGTCGGAGATGATCAGCTTGTTGGTGCGGTCGTCGGGGGTGACGCTGCTGATGCCCTGGGTCAGCATCGGACGAATGGCCTTCTCCAGTTCGGAGGCCTTCACGTGGTCCGGGCGGAAAATCTTGGTGATGACCTTCTTGGGCAGGATGTTGGCCTTGTACCACGCCTCGTCGGCGACGCCGTAGCTGCCGTCCTCGTTCTTGAACCAGACCCAGCCGTTGGGCTGGGCGAGTTTGTTGAGGGCGTCCTCGAGGCAGACGTCCTTCTCCAGGATCGAGACGCGGGAGTTGGGCACTTTGCCGAATGGGGTGATGGAGACGCCGGCCTGATTGCCGATGGAGGCGAGAACCTGCTCGACCTTGGCGTCGTTAAAGACGGCAGCCTGAACCATCGGGCAGCCGCCGGGGCCCTTCTCCTGAGCCTGCCCCGCGGTGGGCAGCAAGGCCAGCAAGGCGGCAAGCGCCGCGCAGGCAAAACGCGCAAAAAGATGAAGGGGCAGACGTGGCGTATAGTGGCGCTGGTGCCGTGCGGACATCCAAAATCTCCGGTGAAAAAGGGAACGCTGCCGGCCGGGCACCCGGAGCCCGGCATGTCTTGTCAAAGTCTCCGCCACGCCGGGCGGTGTCTACGGGAAATGTGGCGTGGCCAAATCGCGGGCGGAATGCACCGGAATCATGGTGTCTCCCGACTTTCCTCTTTGGCCGCTTCCTCGCGGCGCTGCTGAATGATATCCTTGATCCGCTCTTCATGCATCTTCAGACGCGCTGCCCGGTCCATTGCCTTCCGTGGCTCCCCCGCCTCGCCCTTGGCGTTCTCCGCCGGGGCCGGCTGGGACTTGATTCCCCGGGCCAGCACCCGCAGGTACGCCTCGGCGTGGGTCCGGTCGGGCTCCGTGCCTGCCACCACAAGGTGGCTGCCGTCCCCCAGTTTGATGAAAATCTCGGCGCCCGGGTAGCGCTTGCGAAGAGGCTCGCGGACCTGTTCCAGCACCGGCTCCGGGAGGCGAATCGGAGCTGGGGTGCCGGAGCCGAGCGCTTCCGCCGCCTGACGCACGCGCTCCATGGCGGCGGGCGCAGCCGAGACGAGAACCTCTGCGGACTGTTCACTCTGGACGAGTTTGCCGTTTTCCGGAACGAGGGGCTGAAGCAGGGCCGCCAGATCACCAACGCTCATTCCCGGGGGCGGAGCAAAGCCCTGCTTCCGCAATTGCGGCTCTTTCGCCGCCCCCTGCACCAGGAAGAACCCGGGGCGATCCCGCAACGGAACGGCCCTCAGGCCATTGGCGAGGGCAATGGAGTCGATCACCTCGGCCAGCGGCGCGGAACGCTTCAGGACGGACACGCGCATCTCGCCCACGCCCGGGCCGAGCTCAATCCGCGCGCCGGATTGCTCTTCCAGGGACGCGGCGACCTGCTGGAGCTGGACGTCCTTGTACACGGCGGTGACCAGCTTCACGCCGCCCTGTCCGGCCTCGCTTTTCGCGGGAGCGGGTGCCGGGGGCGGAGTGGGGCTTTCGGCCGGGGCGAATGAAGAAACGGAGAGCAACGCGGCAAGCACAGCCGCAACAGCCCAGGAACTCATACGGTTGTTCATGACAGGGTTTCCTCCAGTTGAATCGCGTTTCAGCGGTTGAAACCGTGGCCTCTTTGGCGATTCCGCCATAAGAGAGCGTTCTCCGGGCCGCCGGGAGGAATAGGGACAAGATTCGGGCCGGAAACCCGGAACGGGCAGACTTCCGTTCCGTGGCAACTACGACAGGGCTTTGTCGTACTCGGCCACCTCGGCTTCCATCTCTTCCACGGCAACCTGGAGTTCGGCCCATTCGGCCTCGGCGCTTTCCAGATTGGCGCGGGATTCTTCGAGCTGAGCGGTCAGCCGGGTCAGCTTCTCTGGATTGGTGGCATTGGCGGGCTCGCCCATGGCGTTCTCGATGGAGCGGCACAGCTCGTCGAGTTCGGCCACCTTGTCCTCGAGCGTTTCCAGGTTCTTCTTCGTGCGGGCGAGTTCCTTGTTCAGGCGGTTGCGTTCGTTGTGGATCCGCTTGCGTTCCTCGCGATCGAGTTCGGCGCGCGGGGTGGGCGCGGGCTCGGGCTCGATGGGGGCGGGAACGGAGACGACCGGCGCGCTGCCCTGGGCCTGAAGCTCCTTCAGTCGCAGGTAGGACTCGTAGTTGCCCGGGTAGGAGTGCACCGCGCCCTCGGAGATTTCGACGACGCGGGTGACCACGTTGTCGAGGAAGTAGCGGTCGTGCGAGACGAGTGCCACGGCGCCCTCGTACTGGCGCAGGGCACTCTCGAGCGTCAGGCGCGAGCCGATGTCGAGGTGGTTGGTCGGCTCGTCGAGCAGCAGCAGGTTGGCCTTGCCGCACAGCATCCTGGCCAGGCGCAGGCGGGTCTTCTCGCCGCCGGAGAGCACAGTGACCTTCTTCTCCACGTCGTCGCCGCTGAACAGGAAGGCGCCAAGGATGCCCCGGGCACGGTCGGAAACGGAAAGAGGCGCACGCGAGAGGAACTCGCCAAGAACGGTGTTGGAAGGGTGCAGATCCTCGTGGTCGTACTGGGCGAAGTACTCCATCTCGACGTTGCTGCCGAGACTGACGGTGCCCTCGGAAGGTTCGAGCTTTCCGGCAAGGATGCGCATCAGTGTCGTCTTGCCGGCGCCGTTGACGCCGACGAGGGCAACTTTCTCACCACGGTAAATCTGAAGGTCGGCGTTCTCAAAGACCACCTTGTCGCCAAAGCGCTTGGCGAGTCCCTTGCCGACGATGACTTCCTTGCCGCTGCGTGGCGCGGGCGGAAAGCGGAAGTGAATCGTGCTCGCATCGGCCGTCGGCGCCTCGATGATCTCCATCTTCTCCAGTTGCTTGATGCGCGACTGCACGAGGGCGGCCTTGCTCGCCTGATAGCGGAAGCGGTCGATGAAGCGCTGGATCTGCTGAAGCTCGATCTGCTGGTTCTCATAGGCGCGGCGCTGGATTTCACGGCGGTCCTCGCGCTTCTGCATCGCCGCCGTGTAGTTGCCTCGGTAGACGTTGATCTTGCCGTTGTCGACTTCCACGATCTTGGTGACGAGCTTGTCCATGAAGGAGCGCTCGTGGCTGACCATGAGCAGGCTGCCCTCGTGCCCAAGCAGCCAGTTGCCCAGCCACTCGATGCTCTCGATGTCCAGATGGTTGGTCGGCTCGTCGAGCAGCAGGATGTCGGGGTTGGAGAGGAGAATCTTGCCCAGGGCGATGCGCATCTGCCAGCCGCCGGAGAACTCACGGCACGAGCGCTTGAGGTCGGCAGACGAAAAACCGAGTCCGGCCATGACCTTGCCGATGTTCGAGTCCATCGAGTAGATGTCGCGCCGCATCGTCTCGTGGAGCAGGTAGTCGTAGCGGTCGGCGATCTCGTAGTACTCATCGGTGTCGTGGTTCTTCATCTCGGACATGCGGTGTTCGATGGCCCGCATTTCCTTCTCATGGTCCAGGACTTCCTGGAAAACGGTGCGGACCTCGTCTTCGACGCTGTGGGGGGCGTTGATGACGACTTCCTGGGGAAGGTAGCCGATCAGGGAACTCTTGGCGCAGGAAACCGTGCCGCTCTCAGGCGACAAAACCCCGGCAACAATCTTGAGCAGCGTGGACTTGCCAGCGCCGTTCGGCCCAACGATGGCCGCGCGCTCGCCATCATCCACCTTCAGACAGGCGTTGCGCAGAATATGGCGGGAACCGAAATGCAGGTTTACGTTGGTGACATCAAACATAGGGGAGGAGGAGGGGGAGGAACGTGGTTTTTGGTGCGCCGTTCGTGGTTCGAAGGAGAGCGCTTTCGGCTTTCTGCTCCCCGGGGCGCGTTGGTGTAGGGGCAGGGGGGGCGGCTGAGCAAGGGGCAAGTCGAGGGCAACCGCGTCCGCGCAATGGGGCAGGGGGCTGGGGAATGGCCTCGTGCCCACTGGCCGTGTGCGTTCGCCAGTGTACCAAAGCGAACACCCGCGCCGGGCCGGTTGCGCGCTTCCTTCGTAATTCGGACTGAAATCAGCGGACTTCGCCCGTTCTTTCCTTGCCGGTGGGGGCGGCATGGCTTTCGATTCCACTCAAGGCCACTTCCTTCCCATGCCGAGGTCCCCATGCTCTCCTCCCTCCGCTTTCTGGTGTGCTGTGCCGCGTGGATTGCCGCGGCGGCCATTGTTCCGGCGATCGACAGCGCGGGGATCGACGCGGCTCTTGAGCAAGCCCAGACAGCGGCCGGTGTTCAGCCCGCTGGCCGCGCGGACGACGCGGAGTTTCTCCGCCGCCTGACGCTCGACGTGCGCGGCCGCGTGCCTTCCATCGAGGAAACCGTCGCGTTCCTGAAGGACGATTCGCCCCACAAGCGCACAGATGCGATCGAGGCGGCGCTGGCCTCGCCCGAACGCGGCGAAAACTGGGCCGCCTACTGGGACAAGGTGCTGCTGGGAACGCTGGACCAGCCCCAGTCTCCCGAGGTACAGTACGCGATAAAGAGTACCTGGCGGGCGTGGGCGGCGGAGCAGTTCAACGCCAACCGTCCGTGGGATGCGTTCATGACAGAGACAGTGGCGGCACGCGGGCGGACGGACGAAGCCCCCGAGGCGCTCCCGATCGCCCGCTGGCAGCGCTCTCCCGAAAGCATGGCAGGCACGATGAGCCGCGCGTTTCTCGGCAATCAGATTCAGTGCGCCCAATGCCACGATCACAAAACGAATCCGGAACTGACCCAGCAAAAGTTTTGGGAATTCACCGCGTTCTTCTCCAACACCCGGGCCATTCCTGTTCGCCCGGAGCCAGGTGCAGGCATGCAGCGGCCGCGCTATGCCGTCGAGGTGGCCGACATCGGGCCGAAGTGGGGCGTTCCGATTCCCGACGTGAAGCCCGCGATGGAAGTGACACCGCACTATCTGGACGGCACGCCCGCCCGCCAGCGTATCGTCGATGCCTCGGGCCGCGCCATGCCCGCCGACGAACTGCGCCAGCACTACCGCACGCTCGCCCGAATGCGCAACGAAGCCCGCAAGGCCAACGGCGCCGGCAACATCGAAATGGCCACCGAGCTGATGCAGAAGTACAACGAACTCCCCGAAGTCCGCGACACGCGCCGCGACCAGTTGGCGGAGATGATCGCCACGCGCGACCAGCAGCAATTCGCGGCCAACTTCGTGAACCGCCTTTGGGCGCGGTTCTTCGGACGCGGATTCGTCGAGCCCGTGGACGGTTGGGGCGAGGGAGCGGAAGCCGTTCACCCCGAACTTCTGGAGGCGTTGACGGCGGACTTCATTGCGAGCGGCTACGACATCCGGGCGCTCGAACGCACGATCCTGAACACGCGTGCGTACCAGCGTTCCCCGCGCCCGGCGGAAACAGGCGCCGACGCGTCGGAGCTGTTCGCGCACGCCGCCGTGCGGCCGCTCTCGCCCGACCAGTTGCTCGCGTCCTTGATTGAAGTGACGCGCACGGACGCGGCACGATCACCCGCCGAGCGCCAGCGCTTCGAGCGCTTGCAGATGCGCTATGCCAGCCAGTTCGTCCACGTCTTTGGCAACGACGAGATGGAATGGACGAGCACGTTCGAGCCGTCGATTCCGCGTGCGCTGTTCCTGATGAACGACAAGGCGATCAACGCGGCATTGCGCGGCAAGGACGGCGAAGGGGTCGTGCAGCGCATCGCGATGAGCACGGACGATCCGCAGGAGCAGGCGCGCTATCTGTATCTCGCGATCCTCTCGCGCGAGCCGGAAACGGCCGAACGTGTGGCGCTCGCCGGCGAACTGCGCGATGCCGCCGCCCAGTCCAAAGCGCAGTGGCAGGCACTCGTTGAGGACGCCGCCTGGGCACTGATGAACTCCACGGAGTTTCTCACCAATCATTGAGGGACGAGGTTCATTGTTTGTGGTTCGATGCACGGTCTGACGGTTTGTTTTCCTATCAGGGATCGTTTGCTTGATGGCCATTCGCAAAAGACAACCACGGCGAATGAACCACGGATCGCGCACGAACTTTCACGAAATGAGTTTAGGTAGAGACCGTCCTCATCTTCACGAACTAAATACTGAACGCTGGAAGCTGCCAACTTCAACGCGAACCACAAACCACGAACCACGTCTCCCCCCGGATGATCCCCATGTCCAAGCCTCGCAACAATTCCTCCACTCCTTCCTGCTGTTCCGAGTCTCCGCTGGCCCATGCGGCGGCGGCGCTTGATCGCCGCACGTTTCTGCGCCGCAGCCTGGGCAGCCTCATCGGCCTCTCGATGGGCGGAGCGATGCTCAGCCTTGTCGGCGACGGCACGATGACGGGCGTGTCCGCCCTGTATGCCGCGACGGCGGCGGAGGAATGGCCGTTGCCCGCCAATCCCCCCGTGAAGGCGATCATTGTGCTGTGGATGAACGGCGGCCCCAGCCAGATCGACACGTTCGACCCCAAGCCGCGCCACGCCAACGGCGGCGGCCTGAAGGCGATCAACACGGCCGTGCGCGGCGTAAAGGTCTCCGAGCACCTGCCGCAGATCGCTTCGGTGATGGACCGCATGGCGCTGATCCGCTGCATGAGCACCGGCGAGGGAAATCATGCCCGCGCCCGCGAGCTGATGCACACCGGCTTCAAGCCCAACCCGACGGTGGCGTATCCGGGCCTGGGAGCGATCCTGAACTACGAGATCGGCGATCTCGATGCCGAGCTCCCCCAGAACGTGGCGATCAACGCGCCCGGACAGAAGGGCGGCCTGCTCGGCCTCGACATGGACCCGCTCGTCGTGACCGCCAACGGCAGGGAGGCTGTCCAGAATCTGAAGCCCGCCAGCCGCGTGACGGATGAACGCATCGACCGCCGCCTGCGCCTGCTCGCCGCGCAGGACGAACGGTTCACCCGGCGTCTGGGCGGCGAATGCCCCGAGGCCGCCGCGCATGGCGTCGTGCTCGGCAACGCCGTTCGGTTCATGCGCTCGGACCAGAAGGCGGCCTTCGACATCACCGCCGAACCCCAGGCCGTGCGCGACGCCTATGGCGACACTCAATTCGGACGCGGCTGCCTGATGGCGCGGCGCCTTGTCGAACGCGGCGTGAAGTACGTGGAAGTGACGCTGAACGGCTGGGACACGCACGACGACAATTTCGGCCGCGTGAAGACGCTGGCCGGGGAACTCGATCCGGCGGCGGCCACGCTCATCAGGGAGTTGGAAGAGCGCGAGCTGCTCGACTCCACGCTGGTCATCTGGATGGGCGAGTTCGGGCGGACGCCCACCGTGAACGGGCGCGAAGGACGCGATCACTTCGCCCGTGCCTGGAGCGCCGCGCTGGCTGGTGGCGGCGTGAAGGGGGGCACAGTGATTGGAGAAACCTCGCCGGACGGCACGGAGATCGCCGGCAACAGTGTGGCAACCGCCGACCTCTACCGCACGGTGCTCTGGCTCTGTGGCATCGATCCCGACTACAAGTACTACTCGCCGAAGGGACGCCCTGTGACGTACGCCGACGGCGGCCGTCTGATCACCGGGTTGCTCAGGCCACCGGCAGAGCTCGCGTAATCGCAGCCACCCTGATTCGCGCAATGTCCGCCGCCGAGGTTGGGCTTGCGGGACCACACCGAAAGCGGTTGTCTGTGCCCGCCCAGTAAGTAGCCGCCTCCACAAAACGACCGAAGACTGCCTGTTGGCACCGCCTGCGCAAACGCGAAGGAGGGACAGGCCCGAGGCCCACGGAGCGGCACGGAGCAGTACGAATTATGACCATGCAAGCCACACCGAAGGAGCCTTTCACTGCAGCCGAACTCATCGCACTGGAGGACGAGTACGGCGCACAAAACTACCACCCCCTCGACGTTGTCATCAGCCGGGGCCAGGGCATCTGGGTCTGGGATGTCGATGGCAACAAGTACATGGATTGCCTGTCGGCATACTCGGCCGTCAACCAGGGGCACTGCCACCCGAAGATCGTGGACGCGCTGATCGCGCAGGCACGCAAGCTGACGCTGACGTCCCGGGCATTTCGCAACGACCAGCTAGGCCTCTTCTACAAGGAAGTCTGTGCGCTGACGAACTCGCACATGGTGCTGCCGATGAACAGCGGCGCCGAGGCCGTCGAGACCGTCATCAAGGCCGTACGCAAATGGGGCTATGCGAACAAGGGCGTGCCGCCGAACAAGGCGGAAATCATCGTGGCGAGCAACAACTTCCACGGACGCACGATCACCATCGTGGGCTTTAGCAGCGAAGAGCAGTACCAGAGCGGCTTTGGCCCGTTCACGCCCGGCTTTCGCATGATTCCGTTTGGCGATCCCGAGGCACTCGAAGCGGCCTTCAACGAGAACACGGTGGCCGTGTTGTTCGAGCCGATTCAGGGCGAGGGCGGCATCATCATTCCGCCGGCCGGCTACCTGCCCCGGATGCGCCAGCTTTGCGATGAACACCGCGCCGTCCTTGTTCTCGACGAAATCCAGACGGGCCTTGGGCGCACCGGCAAGTTCTTCGCCGAGGAGCACGAGGGGATCGTGGCGGACATCACGCTGATCGGCAAGGCGTTGTCCGGCGGCGTGTATCCCATCTCGGCAGTGCTCTCGAACAAGGAAGTGCTCGGTGTCTTCAAGCCCGGCGATCACGGCAGCACGTATGGCGGCAATCCGCTGGCGTGCGCGGTGGCGCGCGTGGCGCTGCGCGTGCTCGTGGAAGAGGGCATGGTGGACAATGCGGCGCGCCTGGGGCCGTACTTCATGGAGCAACTTCGGTCGATCGGCAGTCCGCACGTGAAGGAAGTGCGCGGGCGTGGGCTGATGATCGGCGTGGAGCTTCACCCCGACGCGGGTGGCGCCCGGCGCTTCTGCGAGGCCCTGATGAAGCGCGGCATCCTGTGCAAGGAAACGCATGAGCACATCATCCGGTTCGCACCGCCACTGGTCATCACAAAGGACGAAGTCGATTGGGCCCTGGAGCAGATCGGGCCGGTGTTGTCGATGGCGTAGGGTCCGCTCCCCGGAACGCTCTTCAAATCCCCGGGGTCCAGACGCGCTCTTGTGCGGCCGCAGCCTTGGCAAAGGCTGACGGCCGCTTGAGTTGCCCGATGTGCATCACGGAGACGGGGATTTTGAAGGCTTCCCGTCAGCTTCCCCCGTTGGCGTGCGCCAGCACCGGCACGAGCACCATGGCGTTGCCTTCCATGGCGCGTTCGTAGTGCCCGCGTCCGACGTAGCCCGCCAGCACGGGATCCACAATCACGAGCGTCACCGTCGCGGACTCCTCGCCGACTTCGAGCACGTCTCCCGAAATCTGAGTGCCCGCAAGAAGGATGGGATTCGCGTGCCGGGCGGCGGCGCGCTGGAACGCCTCGATTTCCTCGCTGGTGGGAGCCATGCCCTGCCGGTGGCTGAGCAGACCGGCGACGGTCAGGCCGTAATGCTCGGCAAACGGCGTCAGGCGGGAATCCTGGAGAAAGACCTCGCTGCCCCGGATCGGCGCGGCAAGGCGCAGCAGGCGCTCGTCCAGAGCTTCGAGGCGCGCGGTGAGATCCGTCTCGTTGGCGGCAATCTTTGCGGCCTCCTGGGGGAAAACGTCCTGGAGGCGCGTGGACAACGTGCGGACGCCGGCGATGGCTTGGGAAAGATCGAGCCAGATCCAGGTGCGCTCGGCGGGCATGGCGAAGGGAGCGGCGGTTGGGGCGGAGGCGGCTTCCTTTTCCCGGGCGGCGCGAATGAAGGCATCGGTTTCAGTGCCCGTGCTGACGAGCAGGCGGGCGTTGGCGAGCAGCGCGGCCTGGCCGGGCGCAATCTTGGGCTCGTCGGCGGCAAGGTTCTGGTCGAAAACCACGACCGGCTTCTCGACGCCATCGAGCAGGTCTGCAGTCCAGCTTTGGACGAACGCGGCGGTGGTGATGACTTCCGGGGTGGCGCCGGCCGTGGGGCGGCCGGAGTCCGCGGTGCGCTGGCAGGCGGTAACAAGAAAAAGCGCGCAGAGGAGGGCAGTGAGCCATCCCTTGCGCGCCGAGAGTCTGTTCCGGGGTGCCCGGCGGCGGATCACTTCACTTCGCGGTGCATCGTGTGGCGGCGCAGATAGCGGTTGTACTTCTTCAGCTCGATACGCCCCGGGGTGTTCTTGCGGTTCTTCATGGTGACGTAGCGCGTCGGGGGCACGCCTTCCTTGCGGGCCTCCGTGCACTCGAGGATCACCTGGACGCGATTTCCCTTCTTCGCCATGGCTCTGAACTCCGTGAGACTTGATGCCTAAAGTGGCCGTTTTGAAGCAGCTTGGGCTCCCAGGCGGCGGGGCCGCGAGGGGTTGGGGAGTAAAGGCGGCGGACCCCGCCCTGACAAGGGGAAAGTGCATGGTCTTTTGGAGCGCGTGCGCCGAAGGCCTCATTCTGCCTTCCCGGCTCCGCCGGAAGTCTCGTGTTCCCAGTCGTAGAGGACGCGCTCCTGTTCTCTCGTTTCGATGCTGCCGGGGCGTTTGCGGCGCACGGTGGCGATGGCCTCGGCGGCGGACTGCCCCTTGGCAATCAGGTAGGCGGCCAGCATGGTGCCCGTCCGGCCGACGCCTGCGCGGCAATGCACCAGAACGGCGCGCTCGGCGTGGTCCACGAACTCCACAAAGTCGCGGATCTGGGCCAGGGAGGGGGGCGAATAATCGACGATCGGCAGGTGCATGTAGCTCAGCCGCAGGTGCGCGAGGTCCTGGCGGGGGAGCGGGCGCTCGGTCAGCGTGACGACCCCACTGATGCCCTGGGACCGGGCGAATTCGAGATCCTCGCGCAAATTGCCCCATGAGCCGGGCTCGGCGGAGCCGGCCAGTTTGCCGGGCAGGAGGAAGGAGAAATTATCGAGCATCCTATTTCCTTGAGCCCCGGGCGCTCCCCCGGGGAGACTCGAATGGCGCTGCAATGCTTTCGCATAGCGAAGCTTATGCCCCCCGGGTCTCAACGGAAATCCGGGGGGCGCCGCATCTCCCCCGTTTCGCAAGGTTGCGCGATGTCCACGAAGAAGCCCAATGGCACCCTGGCCGCGACGACCGAACGGTTGAAGGGAATGCAGGCCTTTCTGGCCGAGAAGGATCCGACGGAGATCACCCGCCGTGCGCCACGCACCGGGCTCTACTTCCTGCGCTTTCTCTACATCCTGGGGCGTGAATCGCGCGCCGACCAAATCTGGCAGCGCGCGGCGGCGCTCACCTACACCACGATCCTGACGCTCTTTCCCCTGCTCATCCTGCTCACGTCGATGGGCTCGCTCTTCTACACAAAGGACCAGGAGACTCAGCTGATCGACTTTGTGGAGAAGCGCCTGCTGCCGCCCCCGGACGCGGGGATGCTCTCGCCCATGCAGCTCCAGGAGCGCGACGAGCGGCTCGACGAGATCCAGACGATCACGAGCAGCATCCGCGAAATGTCGGAAAAGTACCGCGTTTCGGCGCCGCGCGTCGGGTTCCTGGGATTCCTGGCTCTCCTGATTACGGGGTACATTCTTTATCAATCCATTGAGTCGGCCTTTGAAGCAGCCTGGGGGGAAACGCGCCGCAAAGCGAGTCTGCGAAGATCGGTGACCGGGTTCACGTTTCTGCTGGTGTTCGCGCCGGTGATTATTGGCGCTTCAGTCACGGCGTCCTCCTTCCTTGTTTCGATCCTCGGCGAAGAAGCGTCCACGACCTCCTCTGTTGCGGAGTCCGCCGAGACCGGCGCGGCGCCTTCAGAGGCGGGGAGCACGCTGCCCGGGGAGCCGGGTTCCTCCGCACCTCTGGCTCCCAACGCGGCGGCCGCCAGCGGCGACACGGCAGCCACCCCGACCCTGTACCGGGGCCAGATCTCCGTTTCCGGCGCCACTCCCACCACCGACAGCCAGAGCGGAAACTTTAGCTTCCAATCGCGATCCAAGCGCATCATCGGCATTCTTCTCAGCTTCCTGCCCTTCCTGCTCAACAGCCTGCTTCTGGCGCTGGCCTACGTCATGATCCCCCGGACACAGGTGAAGTTCCGCTACGCCCTGCTGGGCGGATTGACGGCGGGCCTGCTGTGGGAACTTGCAAAGGTTGGCTTTTTCTACTACATCTACCTCAGCGCCGCACGGCGCCAGATGATCCGGACGCTGGGTGCCGTCCCCATTTTCCTCGTGTGGATTTACTTCACGTGGATCGTCTTTCTTCTCGGCAATCACCTGGTGTACGTTTCCCAGAACCTCGGGAGGCTTTACCGCCAGTACTTTGGCAACCGCCCAAGAACGCTGCTGGACGGGCACATTTTCGTGACGGTGGCGCTGATCGTCGGCGATGCCTTCATTCGCGGCGAAAAAGGGGTGGCACAGGAAGACCTGGCGCTGAAAATCAAGATGCCCTTCTCGCAACTCGAGGAAGTCGTCCGGCTGCTGAGAGAGCAAGGCACGTTGACAATGACGGAGGAAGGGAGCCTGATTCTTGCGCGCCCGCCCGGCCACATTGCGGTGCGCGATCTGCTGGGACTGGGGTGCGACGTCCGCCAGATTTGCGCGGCGGACGAATGGCACCGGCGCCCGAATGTCGGGGCGGCCGTCGAGCAGATGGTTGGCCGCCGCGACCGGCGGCTGCGCACCAAGTCGCTGGGCGATTTGCTGGCAGCCACGCGCGACGAGTCCATGAGCGGTTCACAAGTGGCGATCGAGCGCCTTACCGCCCCGGAAGCAGCAGAAGAGACCAAGACGGTGGAGGCTTCGGAAAATGGCGAAACAACCAGCGGCCGGTAAGCCGGCGGGTGCCTCTTCGCCCGCCATCGGAAAGACCCCCGCCAAAAGCGGCGAGCAGCAGAAGAAGACCGAGTTCGTCAAGTACACGGCCGATGTGGCCCGCAAGGGCGGCCGCAAGCTCTTCTCCTATGCCGTGTGGGTCTTTGTCATTGTTGGCCTTGCGTGGGGCGGCTACATGCTTTTCCTCAAACAGGATCAGCGCATTGGCGAGCGCGGAACCCCGGACAGCGTCGTGGAGTCCTACACGACCTTCGTGCTCCCCTATGTTCCGCCCGCCAGCTTGTCGCCCAGCCAGGACACCGTGAATCAGTGGCTCGGTTACTTCGACGACGCCTCGCAGGATTGGTTCAACGACAACATCGACAAACTCTCCTTCCTGTCCGTGAGGTCCAATTCGGCGGAATGGACGGAAATGCCAGCCGGCAAACGCAAAATGGAAGCGATGCAGTTCATGCTGTCGCGCGGAGCGCTCACGGGCGGCGCCGTCATTCACCAGGAGCACGAGCCGGATTCCGACGTCGCCGTGGTGACGTTCACGACGGGCAAGAACACCTACAAGGTGACGATGCGCAAGGACGGGAACACCTGGGAAATGCAGAACTTCATGGACATGATTCCGGTTATTGGCCCGATGCTGGAGAATGTTCACCCTCCCGGCACGTAGTGGGAATGGGCAGAACCCAATCGTCTTCTTCCCCCGGGGCGCTTCGGTTCGCTGTTGAACCCTGAGCGGTGCCGTGCTTGCCTAAGCTTAGGGTGCCCGTGACGAAACCGGACCCGGAGAATTTCCCCCCATGCCAAAACCGCTGGTCGGAGTAATCGTTTCGACGCGTGCCGAGTTCAACGTCATGCGCCGCGGGCTCGAAGCTCTGCGCGTGATGGGGATTCCCTACGTCTTCGAGGCAGTGCAGGCCTCACGCGCGCCCCAGAAGCTCGACGAGTTGGCGGCGCAGTTCCGCCAGACGGGAATCGAAGTCGTGATCGCCGCGTGCAGCGGATCGGCCCTGCTCCCCACGCATCTGGCGGCGCACCTGAACATCCCGGTGATCGGCGTGCCGATCGACGCTTCGCCGTTGCGCGGCCAGGATTCGCTCTTCTCGCTCTCCATGCTGCCGCCAGGCATGCCCATCGCCACGGTGGGAATCAACAACTCGGAAAACGCTGCGCTGCTCGCGACACAGATGCTCGCGATCAAGTACCCGCGCCTGCGCGAAGTGCTCGACCACCGCCGGACTGTGGCCGCCCAGCGCGTCGATAGCATGGCACGCGAACTCGCCACGGAATACCCCGACCTGTGCTTGCCGGAATGCACGACACCGATCCTGCCCGAGTCGGAAAAAGACACCGACGCCGGCGACGTCAGCGAGGCCGTCACCCCCGCTCCCGCCGACAAGTCCCAGCGCATTCAGCCCGGCGCCACCTGGCGCGAGCGCTCCTCCTCGTCCTCCTCCGGCCAGGTGGCCGTTGCCCTCGTCCCCACGCCCGAACCCCAGGAGCCCGCGCCATCCCAGCGCGAATTCGATCTGGCCAACGATCCCACTCCCAAGGATGGCGAGGAAGAAGCCACCGCGCCCCTGGAAGCCGAAACGCCCGACAAACCTTACCCTGCCAGCCTCGTCTCGCCCGCATCGCGCGACACCAACCTCACTCCCGCGCTTTCCCCCTTGCCGTCCGCCTCCGCCGCACTGGTGGAACGCGGCGAGGGAGGCATCGATACCAAGCTGTTCACCATCGACCGCAAGAGCCTGAACAACGACCTCATCGACCACGTGATGATGGTGCTGCTCGAAGGCGGCATCGTCGCCATTCCCACCGACACGGTCTATGGATTGGCGGCTGACGCCACCAACCGCGACGCGATCGAACGGCTCTGCCGCGTGAAGGGAAAGATGCACCAGCGCACTCTGGGCGTGCTGATTCACCACGCCGACGTGCTCGAACAGATCGTGCGCGAAGTGCCCCCCGCGCTCGAACGCGTCATCGAGGAATGCTGGCCCGGAGCGCTGACGATCGTCTTCCCCAAGGCGCCCGGCGTGCTCTCCGGCGTGACGCGCTCGGATCGCATCGGCGTGCGCATCCCGAGCGACACGGTCTGCCTCGAAGTCATCCGCCGCATCGGGCGCCCCATCGTGACCCGCAACGCCAGCCTGACACCCGAAGAGCCGATGACCTCGGCACAGCAGGTGCTCGAATACTACGGCGGGTACATTGATTGCGTTCTGGACGCTGGGGAATGTCCCGGTGCGCCCGAAGCCTCAACGGTGCTCAACGCGCTGGGCGAACAATTCGAAATTTTACGCGAAGGCGGCGTGAGCCGCGACCGCCTCGCGGCGCTTCTCGGCGCAAAATTGAAGGCGTAACGAAAACGCCACAACCCATTGGATCGGACAGTCCGTGTCTCTCGAACAATCATCCTCCGAAGTTCCGGCAGCCGGAGCTTCCCCCCCCGCGCAACCCGCGCTTTCCCCCCAGCCCGCGTTGTTTGTCGATCTTGGCCGCATGGCCTACCAGGAAGCCTGGGATCTCCAGCGCGCCATCAACGAGCGCCAGGTCGCCGGAACGCTCGGGCATGTGCTGCTATTCGTCGAGCATCCACCGACCATCACCATCGGCCGCCGGGGCAAACACGAGGAAGTCCTCGCCCCCAAGGCCGTTCTCGAACGCCGTGGGATCGCCGTGACGGAGACCGACCGTGGCGGCGAGATCACCTACCACGGCCCAGGCCAGATCGTCGCCTACCCGCTCGTCAACATCCAGCAACTCGGCTTCGGCGTCCACGCCTTCATGCGGGCGATGGAGGAAGCCGTGATTCAGTACACCGCCTCCCTGGGGCTGAAGGGCTTCCGCTGGGAAGGGCGCACGGGTGTCTGGATCGGCAAGGACAAGGCCTGCGCCATGGGCATCCGCGTTCGCAAGTGGTGGACACTGCACGGCCTGGCTCTCAACGTTCGCACGGACCTCAATCACTTCGGCATGATCGTGCCGTGCGGAATCCGCGACCGCGGCGTGACGTCGCTCGAACGCCTGATGGGCGAAAAGTGCCCGGACTTCGAGCAGGCAAAGGACGGCCTGAAGGAACACTTGGCGCGCGAGCTGCGCCTCGACCTGACAAACAGCACCGTCGACGCCCTGCAACAGCCGGGATGACGCCGTCGGATTTCAGCCGGCGGGCGGCAACTCATACACATTGCGCTGGGGAACGTACACGAGCGGGCGCTCAGCGGCTTCCCCGTGGAGCGCCGCGCGAAGAAACCCGCGCAGGCGCGCATTGCCGAGCGGCTCGCCCGCAAAGCAGGTGTGGCACGCGCCCACGCCCTCAGCATGCGTGAGATCAACGTAGGTGGCGTTGCGGGCGTCGAGTTGGCGTGGCCAGTGCCCGAGCCGGGCGCGCTGCCCGGGCCCCGTCTTGGCGCGTGAAGCGGCAAGAGCAGCGTCGTGCTCGTTGAGGAGAACGAACAGGCGGTGGCGGAAGCAAAGCCGGTCGAGCCATTCCGCGTGTCCCTCGGCATTCACGTCGGGCGCGGCGAGCACGATGTTGTCGAACAGCAGGCGCCCGGCGCCGAGCAGCGAAGACTTGGTCAGCGCCTTGACCAGATAGCAGCCCATGCTGTGGGCGAGCAGCGTCAGGCGAATCGTGCAGCCCGCGCGTGCGTGGGTGATCACGGCGGCCGCGAGGGCATCGAGGAAACGCGAGAGCGCAACGGCCGACGCCAGCGCGTCGCGTTTGTCCGCGCGATAACGGGCGATCCCCGTGCGGCCCCCGTCGGCGGGCCAGCAGAAGGGCACGGCCTCGACGCCGAAGTCCGACTGCAACCGCGCGGCCGAGGCAAGGGCCTCGTCGACCGTCGTGTTGAACCCGTGAACAAAAACCACGATGGGACGCGGCAGCAGCCGGAGACGTGCTGCGAGCCGTCCGGCATGTTCCCGTGGATCAGTGACGATTTGCACGGTGTGGCGCGGACCGTCCGAAGCAACGTCGAGAAAACGCAGCATCCCCGGTTGATTGCCGAAACGCACGGGGGATGTGGATTCGAGATGGCGGTTGGTGGCGGCAAGCATGGGTGGCTCCTCCTGGAAAGCGGAGGATGAAGGAGCCGCGAGCGGGAAAGCGCGTGAGCGGAAACGGGAACGATGATGGAACGGCGATGGATTGGCGATGGGGGGGCAGGCAAAAAGAAACCGGCCCCGCGGAAAACGGGGCCGGTGTGATCATCGTGCCGGGGGGAAGGGGGTTATTCCTCCGGTGGCTCGGGCGGCTGGATGTTGTGGCTGCGGCTTTCGCGCAGGCCGGGTGCTCCATGGCAGTCCTTGTACTTCTTGCCGCTGCCACAGGGGCAGGGCTCGTTGCGGCCCACCTTGGGCATGTCGCGGCGGAAGGTGGGGAGCCCGGTGGGGGGCTTGCGCGGCTTGCCGGTGTCCTCTGCTTCGGGGGGCGGTGCCTCGCCGCCGCTCTGGATGGCCTGGGCGGCAGAGAGAACCTGTGCCTTCTGTGCCTGCAGGCGTGCACGCGCGGCCGTTTCCGCTGCGCGGCGGCGCTGCTCGTCCTCGGTGACAAGCTGGGCGCGGAAGAAGCGATCGAGGACTTCGCGGTGCATGGTCAGCAGCATCTCGCTGAACATGTCGGTGGCGTCCTTGGTGAACTCGACGAGGGGGTCCTTCTGCCCATAGCCGCGCAGGCCGATGCCCTCGCGCAGGCTGTCGATGGCCAGGAGGTGGTCCTGCCATTCGGCGTCGAGGGTGCGCAGCGTGATGTGCCGGGCGAGTGCGGTGAACATCTCGTCGCCGAGGGTATCGCGCTTGGCCTTCGTGGCCTGGACAACGTGGGTCATCGCCTCCTCGACGAGGGAGTCGAAGTCTGCGAAGCGTTTGCCGCGCATGGCAGAGAAATCGCCTGTGATGATCGTGCGGGCGAGCCAGTCGACAAAACCGTCGAGATCCCAGGAGTTGGTGTCCCTGGGATTGCCGAACTCGTTCTCGAAGACGCCGGTGAGGGCGTCAGCGAAGACATCGAGCATCACGTCGTAGAGGTCTTCCTCGACGAGGATTTCGCGGCGCAGCTTGTAGATCGTCTCGCGCTGCTTGTTCATGACATCGTCATATTCCAGGGTGCGCTTGCGGCGTTCCTGGTTGATGCCTTCGACCTTCTTCTGGGCGTTGCCGATGGCGCGGGTAACAAGGCTGTGGACGATGGGCTCGCCCTCTTCAAGGCCGAGGCGTTGGAGCCAGGTGGACATGCGTTCGCTGCCGAACCAGAGCATGAGGTCGTCTTCGAGGGAGACAAAGAAGCGGCTGGTGCCCGGATCGCCCTGACGTCCGGCGCGGCCGCGCAACTGGCGGTCGATGCGGCGGGACTCGTGGCGTTCGGTGCCAATGATCTGGAGACCGCCCATCCAGTCCTCATTGGTCGAGGGATCCTTGCGGGTTTCCCTGACGCCCTCGCCGAGCTTGATGTCGGTACCGCGCCCGGCCATGTTGGTCGCGATGGTGATGGCCCCGGGTTGGCCTGCGGCGGCGACGATTTCGGCTTCCTTGGCGTGGTTCTTGGCGTTGAGCACCTCGTGCTTGAGGCGCTTGGTGCGCAGCATGCGCGAAATCGTCTCCGAGGTGGCAACGGTTGTCGTGCCCACGAGAATGGGGAGCCCCATGGCGTGGAGGCGTTCGATTTCCTCCAGGACGGCGGCGTACTTCTCGCGCTTGGTGCGATAGACGACGTCGTCGAAGTCCTTGCGCACGACGGGGACGTTGGTGGGGACGACGATGACATCCATCTTGTAGGTATGGTTGAACTCCGAGGCTTCCGTTTCGGCGGTGCCGGTCATGCCGGCGAGTTTGGAGTACTGGCGGAAGTAGTTCTGGATCGTGATGGTGGCGAGTGTCTGCGTCTCCTTCTCGATCTTGACGTTTTCCTTGGCCTCGACGGCGCCGTGCAGGCCGTCGCTCCAACGGCGTCCGGGCATCTTGCGCCCCGTGTTTTCGTCAACGATAACCACCTTGCCGTCCTCCACGACGTACTCCACGTCGCGCCGCTTGAGGGTGAAGGCGTGAAGAAGCTGGCTGATGGAGTGCAGGGTCTGGGCCTTGGTCTCGTAGTTCTCGCGGACGGCGATTTTCTCCTTCTCCTTCTCTTCCGGAGAGAGGTCGGGGTTCTGGTCGATGAGTGCGAGTTGATCGACCAGATCGGGAAGGACGAAGTACTCGGGGTCGTCGGGCGAGAGCGTCAGGCGCCCCTTCTCCGTCAGGTCGAGCTGGCGATTGCGTTCGTCGACAGTGAAATAGAGTTCCTCTTCGAGTTCGCGGATTCGCTTCTCGAGCATCAGCTCGCGCTCAACGCGGTCCTGGAGCTTCTGGTTGGCCGGATCCTCGCGCAGCTTCATGTAGCGATTGTGCTTGGGCATGCCCTTGTAGCACTGGAGGAGGCGGACGCCCGCCTCCCAGGAATCGGGATCCTCGTCGAGCAGGTCGGCCGCTTCCTTGGCCAGGCGGCTGACGAGCATCTGTTGCTTGCTGACGATTTCGCGCACGGGCGCCAGGAGTTGCTCGTACTGCTGGTTGGAGCGATCAACCGGCCCGGCGATGATCAGCGGCGTGCGGGCCTCGTCGATCAGCACGGAGTCCACCTCGTCGATGATCGCGTAGGCGTGTTCGCGCTGCACGAGCTGCATGCGGTCCAGGGCCATGTTGTCGCGCAGATAATCGAAGCCGAACTCATTGTTCGTGCCGTAGACGATGTCGGAATTATAGACGGCGCGGCGCTCGGGGGTGTGCGACTGGGTCTTGTCGATGCAGCCGACGGAGAGACCGAGGAACTCGAAGATCGGCGCGTTCCATTCCGAGTCGCGTCGCGCCAGGTAGTCGTTGACGGTGACAAGGTGCGCGCCTCGCCCGCTGAGAGCGTTGAGGTACAGCGGCATCGTGGCGACGAGCGTCTTGCCTTCGCCCGTGGCCATCTCCGCGATGTTGCCCTTGTGCAGGGCAATGGCGCCGGCAAGCTGCACGTCGTAGGGGACCATCTGCCATTTGATTTCGCCGCCCGCAGCCATCCACGTCTTGCCGACGTGGCGGCGGCAGGCCTCTTTGACGGCGGCGAAAGCCTCGGGGATGAGGTCGTCGAGTGTGATTCCCTCGTCCTTGCGCGGCTGCGCCTTCTTGGCGAGTTCGTCCCACTTGTACGTTCCCCAGGAGGGGATATCGCCAGCCTCGATGACGCGCATGATAAGATCGTAGTCGATCTTGTGGTCCTTGAGCATGGGATAGCGATCAACGAACAGCACATGCGCGGGGCGATGGTCCGGGCTCATGCGTCCCATGCCCTCGCGGATTTGCGTGGCGAGGTCGTCGGACGGCGTGACGCCCTCCTTCAGGATGACAAAGCAGACGAGTTCGGCGGGGTGGAAATCGCGGCGCGTCCCCATGAACAGGGCGCGGTTCACGTCGGGATGACGGCGGAGGAAAATCTCGGCAAGCTCGTGCGTGATGACAGTCTCGCCGACGCGGGTGACGCGCGGGACGGCGCCGATCATCCGGCGGAACTCCGCGGTCTTTCCCTTCAGTTCGTCGTCGGAAAGCTTCTCGTACTCGGCGGCGACCTCGTTGATCTCATCAACGATCGGCATGATCCACTTCATGTCGCGGGCCTGCTTGTCGCCGAACACGATCTTCATGAGTTTCTTGAGCATGGGGCCTGTTCCTTTTTTCATGGCACGGGCATCGTGCCCGTGAGGGGTCTCTTTTTCAGCACGGGCGTCTCGCCCGTGAACGGAGCGGTTTGCCGCCTCAAATTGGCGTGCATTCCGGTGTGCGATGGGAGGATGCCGGCTGGACGGCTAGCGCAACGCGCCTTCGGCCTTCAGGAGCCATTCCTTCATGTCGGTGCCGCCGCCGTAGTTTCCGAGGTGCCCGCCGGAGCGGACGATACGGTGGCAGGGGACGACGAGGGGAAGCTCGTTGGTGGCCATGACGGTGCCTGCGGCGCGAGCCCGGCCCGGGTAGCCCGCTTCGGCGGCAAGTTCTCCGTAGCTGAGCACGCTTCCGCTGGGGACGCGGGCACAGGCTTGGAGAACAGCGAGCCGGAAGGGGGTGGTGGCGGGCCATTCAATGGTGTCGGCGAGGTTCGCCGGAAGCGGCGTGCCGTTGAAAAGCGCTTCAAAGGCACGGGCGGTCTGACGCGCTGCGTCCCGCGAGCGGCCTGTGGCCTCGGCTGCATCGGGAAATTCCTTCGCGATGCGGGCGGGGGCCTTGGACCCGGTCCGCGGGGGGAGCAGGACGCGGCAGAGCCGGTTCTTCCGGCAGACCACGGCGCCGTCGCCAAAGGGTGTCGCGAAACGGCTCCAGGTCAGCATCCCATTTTTCCGGCGGCGGGAGGCCCGCGGGGGTCGGTGGCGCGGTGGGTGCAAGTCTGGGGAAGACGGAAAGAACGGGGAATACCGGGGCGCGCAGCAGCGTGCAGGACGCGCGAGGCGCTGGCCGCCAAGGCGTTGGCCTGATCATCGGCCGAGGTCTTGTCGCCGCTCCATGGAGCGATGCGGTGGGGCGGGTCGTGCGGCGCGGGTTGCTGGACGGCAAGCTCAACGGCCCGGCGCTGGCGCTCGGGCACCGTGGCCGTCGTCTCGGCAGACGAAGAGGGCGCGCTGGCGGGAGAAACAAAGGAAAGCGGCGCGCCCAACAGGCACGATGCCGCCAGAGGCACGGCAATGACAATGGCCAGCCGGGTGTTCTGAGAGGTGAACCGCCGCAGGGGGCGGTATTTGTCGGGGCCACTCATGGAAAGAGCATGGGACGTGCGGAGAGGCGGATGTCAAGGGAGACCGGGCAGCTCCAGACGTTGCCGAGCCCCCCGTCTCCCGTCTTCTCATTCCCACGATCAAAGACAAGCATGAGAAATCCCCCTCACTTAATGGGAAAGGAATTGGGGTTGACATCACAGAGATAAGCCAGACATGTAATATCCATAAAGGCGCGGCAAGGCTCTCGCCGTGCCCTCCCGGACAGGTATGGCAGGGGCTGTTTCCAATCGCTCCGGATGAGCGCCATGTCTCCGTGCTGGAATCCCATCGCACCGCCGACCATCACCCGCGGGGTCGCGGACGCAGCCGTGGGGGAGGAAACGAATGCTGACCCAAACATCCGGCACTGCCATCAAGGCTCTGCTTTTCCTGACGCTCAACGGAACGGAGTCGCCGATGTCGCCCCGGGAGATTGCCGAACGCATCGATGCCTCGCCAACCTATCTGGCGAAAATCACGCGGATGCTCGTGAAAGCCGACATTCTGAGGTCACACCGCGGAGCACATGGCGGTGTCGTTCTCAGCCGCGAACCGAATCAGATCACCCTGCTCCAGGTTGTTGAAGCCTGCCAGGGATTGCTGATCGGCAACTATTGCGAGGGCATCCGCGGGCACGCCGATCCGATCTGCGCGTTTCACGAAGCCATGTACGAAGTGCATCAGGCCACGGTTGGCGTGCTGAGCCGCTGGACGATTCAGGAACTGGCCGACCGCGCCTATGCCGAGCACAACGGCGCGGTATGCCGGATGAAGTTCGAACTGAATGCCGCAAACTGCGACTGCATTGACACGTGCGAGAACGAGAAGCCGGGCGAGTAACTCGCCCTCACGCCGCCTCATCCCTTCACGGCGCCGAGAGTCAGGCCGCCGATAAAGCGCCGCTGGGCCAGGAAGAAAAACACGATCACCGGAAGCGCTGCGAGGACCGACCCCGCAGCCATGTACTGCGTCTTGTCGATGAACGCCCCGGACATCTTGGCGACGGCGATGGGGAGCGTGTACCGTTCCTCCGAATTGATGATGATTAGCGGCCAGAGAAAGTCGCTCCAGTTCTGAACAAAAATGAAGACGGCCAGCGCCGCCAGGGCAGGCTTCGTCAGCGGCATCATGATGCGCCACCAGATTGCCACCTCGCCCGCGCCATCAATCCGTGCGGCTTCCTCCAGCGAATCGGGAATCGTCTGGTAGTGCTGCTTGAGCAGATAGATCCCGAAGGCACCCACGCTCCACGGCAGGATGATGCCCGCCAGCGTGTCGGCGAGACTGAGCTTCAACGTCAGCACGAACAGCGGAATCATGTAGAGCTGAAACGGAATCATCAGCGTGCTCAGGATGAGCAGGAAGATGATGCGCTTGCCGAAGAACTCGAAGCGGGCAAGCGGGTAGGCGGCCAGCGAGCAGAGCAGCAGGTTGAGCGAGACCGTAATGGTCGTGACGAGGATGCTGTTGAGAAAAGCGTGGCCGAGCGGAAACGCCCGGAAGACCTCAACGTAATTGGAGAGCGTGGGATTCTTCGGAATCAGGTTGAGATCATAGACGTTCTCGGCACCGCGAAACGAAATGGAGACCATCCAGAGGAACGGGCCGATGAAGACGGCGAGCAGCGAAATCAGCAGCGCGTAACGCAGGGCAAGGAGCAGGCGCTCCTCCAGACGCGGGGTGAGCAGCGGCGGGCGTTCGACAGAAGAAGAAACAGGTGTCCTGGCGGCCATGCGGATTCCTAGCTCGTGTACATGCGGTCCATCGACCGGATGGAGAAGATGCTGAGGACGAGCACGAGAACAAAGAGCACGACGCCCATCGCGCTGGCATAGCCCATCTCCAGCCCCGAGCCCTGCTCCATGTCGATGCCCGTGATGTAAATTTCAAAGACCAGCGTGGACGTGTCGGCCTTGCCACGCGTCATCATGTAGATTTCCTCGAAGACCTTGACGGCGCTGATGGCAGAGATGACCGCCGTCAGCGTGATGATGGGCCACACCGCCGGGAGCGTGACGTTGCGGAAGACCTGCCAGCGGCGCGCCCCGTCGATGCGTGCCGCCTCGACGAGCTCCTTCGGCACCGCCTTGAGCGCCACGAGGAACATCACCATGTAGTACCCGAGGCCCTTCCACACCGTGACGCTCATCACCGACCACAGCGCCATCTTCGGACTCGTCATCCACGGAATGCCCTGCTCGATCAGCCCGAACTTGATCAGCCCCTGATTGATCGCGCCGTAGTCGGTGTTGAAAATCAGACTCCAGGCATAGGCCACGACGACCATCATCGTGACCACGGGGACGTAGTAGCACGCGCGGAAGAAGCTGATGAAGGGAATCTGGGGCTCGACGAGAATCGCCAGCGCCAGCGAGAGCCCGATAACAACAGGCACGCAGAGCAGATAGAGAACGGAATTCTTGAGCGCGGCCCAGAAAGCGGGATCGTGCACGAGGCGCGTGTAGTTCGCCAGGCCGACGAACTCGTTCCTGGGGCTGCCCGGCGTGTACGTCATCAGCGAAACGCCAAACGCCTGGAGCATCGGGAAAAAGTGAAAGAGCCCGAGCACCAGCAGCGTCGGCAGAAGAAACGCGTACGCGAGCAGCGTGCGGCGCCGCTTACTTTCCGAGGATTTCATTCCATGCGTCCTCGGCCTCGGCGAGAGCCTCTTCGGCCGTTTTCTGTCCCTGAGCCACCTGCTCCATCGCATCCTCCATCGGGCGGCTCAGCTTGTTCAGGTTCGGCGGCGGACGGAACACGTGCCCTTCGCGCACCTGCTGCGCAGAGTACAGGCGCGCCTTCCCTTCCACGGTATCCCCGGGAGCGCTGAAGTACGGATCGTTGAGTGCCTCCGTGACGCTCGGGATAATTGTGACCAGCTTGCTGAACTTCAACTGGTTGGGGCCGTTGGTGACAAAAGCGGCGAAATCGGCGGCTTCCTTCGGGTGCTTGCTTTGGGAGGAAACGGAGAGCGTGTGAAGAGCGACGAACTGCGTGTCCGAATCGTGCCAGCGCATCCGGGGGCCGACGATCGTGTTCGCGTAGATTTCCGGCGCGCCGGTCTTCACCTGACCGAGGAACTGCGGAGCGGTGGACATGACGGCGAGATTGCCGGTCTTGTAGAGTTCAACGATACGGCGGTGCGTGGCGGTCAGTGCTTCGCTCGGCACCAGATTGTTGCGGTACAGATCGGTCCAGTAGGTCAGGATGCGCCTGCCACGCTCGGTGTTGAAAGCCGCCCGGCCCTGTTCGTCGAACAGCGGCTGGCCTCCTTCCAAGAGATACGTGCGCAGGATTCCCTCCTCGGTGTAGAGCGGGAAAATTCCAAAGGCGTCGGTCTTCTCGCGGACAGCCTCGGCGATCGCGGGAATGTCTTCATAGTAGAGAGGCGGTGCGTCGGTAGGCAGCCCGGCTTCTTCCAGAATCGCCTTGTTCGCAAAAGTGACGAACGCGGACGCATACCACGGGAGCCCGTAGGTCTGCCCCTCGAACCTGCAACTCTCTTCGAGCAGACTCGGCACATAGGCGTCGAAAACATCCTGGCTCACCAGAGGATCGAGCGGGATCAGGCGCCCTTCATCCACGTAGACAAGCAGATCCTCGGAAGAGAGGTTGATCACATCGGGGGCCTTGCCTGCCATGAACGAAGTCATCAGCTTCGTCTTGTAGTTCTGGAAGGGCATGTCCTGCCAGTCGATCACGACATCGGGGTGGGACGCTTCGTATTCCGCGATGAGAGGAAGGAAGTAGTCATCGAACGTCGGGCGGAGCTGCATGGTGCGGAACGCGATGACCTTCTTGCCCTGAGTGTCCGTCCCGGCAGCGGAATCCCCGCCACTGCAGCCTGCCAGCAGGCAGACGGCTACGAGAGTCAACGTGGCGAAAAGTGTGGCCAAACGCGGCATGGCAAAACCTCTTGGCAGACAGGTGAGCATCAAGAGTGTCCACGACGCAAAGGGCGCCGCAATCTAATACTCAACAGATTTAGTAAAGAGATGCGCGCGCAAGAGTTGAAAGGCACATCCTCACCTGCTGGCGCCGAAAGAGGCATCCGAATTGTCAGAAGAAGCAGGAACCCGGCGAATGCGGGGAGTGGCACTGCACAGAGTGCCTCCCCGCACGGAAATCAACTCCCGTGCCCCCTCGCTACCGCCGAGTGCAACCGAGGTGCGGTGAAGCTGCCAGGGGGCTGCTCTCAATACTGAACGGCAATCTTGCCAATCGTCTTTCCTGATTCAATACGCCGGTGCGCTTCAATGATGCTTTCCGCGCTGAGGCCCGATATCGTTTCCTTCAGAGTGGTGCGAATGCGCCCTGCATCAACAAGGCTGGCCAACTCCACAAGAATGTCGTGCTGACGGGCCATGTCATTCGTTGAGAACGCCGACCGGGTAAACATCCACTCCCACACGAAGCCTGCCGATTTCATCTGCAAGCGGGCCAAATCGACTCCACCTTCAAACTCCACAATCGACGAGATCATTCCTTGTGGCGCGATCAACTCGCACATCGCGTCCCAGTGCCCCTTCGTGTCGGCAGTATTGAAAATGTAATCCACCGTATCAAAGCCGAGCGCCCTCACCGAGGCCAACAGATCGCGATGATTGGCGACATGATCGGCCCCCATTTCCCGGCACCACCCTTCGGTTTCCGGCCGCGAGGCAGTGGCGATGACGGTCAGATCGGTCAGCTGCTTGGCGAGCTGCGTTGTGATGGAACCCACGCCGCCAGCACCTCCAATGATCAGGAGCGTCCTGCCCTTATCCTTCTTAGGATTGATGCGCAGGCGATCGAAGAGGGCTTCCCAGCCTGTCAGAGCGGTTAGTGGCAGCACCGCAGCCTCGGCGTCGCTCAAGGAGGCGGGCGCAACCGCTGCGATGCGGTAATCCACAAGCTGATATTCCGCGTTCGAACCGGGGCGCTTAACGTCGCCAGCATAGTAGACCCGGTCGCCAACAGCAAAACCTTCAACGTCGTCCCCGAGCGCTTCGACCACGCCCACCGCATCAAAACCGATGATCAGCGGCGTCTCGAGTTCGGCTTGTGCCGCGCGTATGCGAATCTTCGCGTCGGCCGGATTGACCGATGCGGCAGCTATTCGCACCAGCAAGTCCCGAGGGCCCGGAACGGGCCGCTCGGTTTCAAACTCGAACAAGCTGTCAGTTGCATCAATGGCCAGCGACTTCTTGAAACCGATTGCTTTCATGAAACCTCTGCGCTATCCCCTGATTCTTGCTTCCAAGTAGACGACCAATTCTGCTCGGAGCTTTTGTGCCATGGCCTTTCGTGAAAACAGTGGGGAAAT
>JASGMJ010000037.1 GCA_030156535.1 Candidatus Sumerlaeota bacterium | reverse complement strand
GGTACTTGATGCTCAGAGGAAACGAAACCGCCGGATGCCGCAGAGCTTGTCCGGTGGTGTGAGAGGGAGGACGGGGCAACCCGTCCCCCTACTCGATTGCGGTTCCCTATTCTTTCGTGCGCCCGTTCTGCTGCCGTGCCCGCAGGGCCTGATACACCCGCCCGGCATTTGTCCGCATCAATCCTCCGTCCGTCCACGGCACCGTCCGCAGCAGGGCAGGGCAGAAGCAGCGGGAAAAGAAGGCAGGCCACGAGGCCGAATACGCCGCTCCCACGATGTCCTCGGGGAAGAAGGGCACCACCGGCTCGGCGCCGTCAAAAGCAGGCGGCGGAAACTCTGCGCTCGTTCCCTCGCCCAAGGCGCGCAGGGCATCGGCGAATCCCACGCCCGCAACCCGCGCCGCCTCGTAGCCCGACGTTGGCCGTGTGTTGAACTCCACGTAGCAAACCCCGCCCGTTTCGCGCTGGATCAGGTCCAGTCCGCAGAAGCCGTGGAACCCCGTTGCCCGGCCCAGTTCCACCAGATGTTCCCGCACTCCCGGCAGGTCCACAAACTGGCGGCAGGTGGACATGCCGAACGGACCGAGCAGCGTCCGAACCTTGCAGGACCCCACCCAGCACACCAGCCGCCCGTGATCGTAGAGCAATTCGAGCAGCCCCGCCCTTCCCGGCACGAACTCCTGAACAATCTGGCGGGCGCTCCGGTTTCCCCATCGCGTGCGCAGGTCCTCCGGCGATTTCGCGCGAAACAAGTCGTTCCCCGCCTGCCCCTCGTCGGGCTTCACGATCACGGGGTAGCCGATCCGCTCGGCTGCCGCCAGAGCCTCGTCCAGCGACTCCACAGCACTCCAACGTGGCACGGGCAGCCCGATCGCGTCCGCCAGCACCGAGAAGCCGATCTTGGAGACCAGCACGCCGATTGCCTCGGGGCGCACCGGGAGCAACGGCGCGCGCACGTGGTCCGCGCCGAGGCGCTTCATCTCCATCAACAGCGTGTCTTCGCCCGGAAGCACCAGCTTCCACGCCTCCGGGTCCCGGCGCACCAGCGCGAGTGCGGCCTCCAGCAGACGGTCTGCCCCGCCGTCCACCGGGACGACCTGCTTCGTCCGCCACGAGCGTGCCGCCGGCGCAGCCGGATTCCCCATCACGGTGACCGAAAACCCGCCCTCCACCAGCAGGCCCGGCAGGCGTCCCAGCGTCATGGAACGCCTGGACGTCAGCAGCAGTGCCTTTGGGCGGGCGATTGTCACGCAGGCAGGGTCCGGCGGGGAGGATGTGCTTCCTTGGGCGGAGAGGGATGCCGGGTCAACACCTTGGGCAGCAGCAGGATCTCGCGCCCCGAAGGGGCGCCACCACTACGACCACGCCCCTGCTACAACGTCTGCGACTTCTTGAAGAAATCCAGCCCCGGCCGGAAGACCACCTTGTTGTCCTTCACCAGCAACTCGTTGTTCAGGAAAAGTTGAATCGCCTTCGACAGCACCTTGGCCTCCAGTTCCTGGCCCCGATGCTTCACATCGTCCAGGCTGTCCCGCCCATAGTTGATGTGGAAGACGTCCTGCAAAATGATCGGGCCTTCGTCCAGATCCTCGGTCACAAAGTGCGCCGTACATCCCGCCACGCGCCGTCCCGTCTCGAACGCCTGCCGGTAGGCATTGGGCCCCGGATGGTAGGGGAGGAGTGAGGGGTGGATGTTGATGATCTTGTTGCGCCAGCGCTGTACGAAGGCGGGCGAGAGAATCTGCATATAGCGGGCGAGCACGATCAGGTCCGGCTGCAACTCGTCCAGCTTCCTCAGAATCTGCGCGTCGCGCACCTCCCGGTCCTTCTCCGCGAAATGATGGAAGGGCACGCCGCGCTCCTCGGCCATCCCGCGCAACACGTCGTGGTTCGACCAAACGGCGACCAGATCACCGCCAAAGCGTCCGGCGTCCAGGTCCTCGAAAATCCTCTGAAGGCAATGCGGCTCCTTCGTCACGAAGGTCACGAACTTGCGTTCCTTGCGCGGTCCCAGCAGACGCACCTCGATGTCCATCTTGATCTCGTTGCCGAGCTTCTGCAAGCTGCTCATCATCTGGTCGAGCGGCAGTTCCAGGTCCGACAAGTCCACCAGCATGTTCATGATGAACATGCCCTGCATGACCTTCTGTTCAATGTCCTCGATATTGACGTTGTTTTCGGCCAGATAGGTGGAGACGCGGGCGACGACGCCCTTCTGGTCCTGGCCGACGACCGAAACAATGGCGAGAATGCGCGATCTGGTCATGGTGCTCCTTCCCTTATTTACGGGGAGGCACTGACTGGGCCCGCACGGCCCCGGAGGTCAACGCGGAAACGCCCCGGAGGGAACCGCCGGGCTCTTCCTTCGAGCTGCCAGGCTCCGCATCGGCGGGCCAGACTGACACGGGGGGGCGTTTGGCAAACGATGCCGAGCCGACTGACTGAGCCATCAGTTGAAGTGGCAGTGAGCGGTCAACTGATCGAGGCGCGTTCCTCCCGCCGGAAGTCCCACTCCGCCCACAGCAGCGCCACGAAATCGTAGGCGGCGTGGGCTGTCATCGCCGCGAGGAGTCCCGCCCACTCCGCCAGATAGCCCAGTCCCGCCCCAGCCAGCACCAGCGCCGCCGTGTACGCCAGGCGCCCCCACGTCAGGCGCGTCAGCAGAAAGTGCGCGAGGGCGAAGACGACGGCCGCCGGCCAGATCCCCAGATGCGGCTGGATGGCGCCGCGAAAGAGCAGCTCCTCGCCCCAGCCCGCTCCCAGCGACACGAGCAACAGGTCGATCCGCGCGGGACGAATGGTATGGAAAACATCGTGCACGATCCGGCGCATTTCGTCGAACAGCGCGACGCGAATTTCGACGAGCGACATCACCATTGCCAGCACGCTGCCGATCCCCAGTCCAATTCCCACCTGACGCCATGCCGCCATGCCCCGGGCGAAGGGCGTGCCGTCGGGGTGCCCCCAGTTCGCCGTGATGGCGATGGCGGCCAGCGTGAGCCCGGCCGTCGTGACGGCACTGAGCATCAGAATGCCGCGCCGGGTCATTCCGGGCGGCACGGGGCGAGGGTCCTGGGAAGCGGGGGACATGAAGGCTCCGGGCATCGTCTGGGCGCACCTGAACCGACCAGATGCACAACGTCAAGACGCCAACGGACGCCTCAACGGCTCCATGTGATCACATGCTTGTATGTCGTTCCCTTGAATGCCAGGGTGACCGCCCATTGTTGGGGGGAGAAGTCGAAGCTCGATGAACGGAATTCGTAGCTCTTGCCTGATCGCAGCGAAGGTTTATTTGAGTAGTCCCAATAGACGCCGCTCGTGCGGGAGCCGGACTGGAAGTCCACGGCCTGGAAGTCCACATCAACCCGGGTGACGGGCAGGCGGCTCAGTCCGCTGAAGTTGAAACTGACCCCCTTGGGTTGATTGCCCGTCCAAAAACTCTGCGACGGTGGCAGATAGCCGCCCTTGAACTTCAGCTTCTTGCAGTATTCCTCGATGACGGCGTCGATGTCCGACTGCGACAACTCGCGGCTGAAAGTTCCGCTGTGGGTTGCGGTGTGGACCTTGACGATGACGCTGTTCACGTTGGAACGGGTCATGGAGCTCTGATAATCGTCCACCCAATAGCGATAGGCCGCATAGCGCGTGGCTCCGGCTGGCCACGAAGGGACAAAGTGGACGTGGTCCGTGCGGTACTCGTCATTGGAAACACTGACGTAGACCACCGCGTTCGTCAGGGTTGTTCCCGTGTTGTTCGTCATTCCCACGATGTCCTGGGGGTAGGCACCGTACCAGGAGGGCAAGTAGCTGATCCCGAAGGAAGAAAGGCTGGAGTTTCCGGCAAATCGGGCGGCCAGCGGCTTGATGCCATCGAGGATGACCCAGCGTGTCTTCCAGTCCTGGTCGCGATACTGATCCTGGAGCTCCTCCAAGCGCGACTCCGCCTGAATGCTCCTTGTCAGCGTATGGAAGGCTCCCAGGGTGTCGTCGAACTCCTTGTACTGGGAACCCCGGTTTTGAAACCCTTCGGCGAGGGCGTTCAGGCTACTGAACACCATTTCGTCTTCGCTTGGCCGGTTTCCCTGAACCTCGCCGATGCGATTGAGCAGGGCGAGCGAGCTGCCGAGTTCAAGTGAGGAGAGAATCCTCAGGGATTCGAGGTCCATATCCTCGAAGGAGAAGCTCCCCAACGTGCGGAGGCGGGCCGAGTCGCGGCTGTAGACATCGAAATACTCGAGCTCGGGCACACTCACAATCTCGTTGTGCAAACCGGTGCCGACAGTTTGGACGTAGCGTGTGACGTCGTTCCATGCCTTGGCCCGTGCCCGCTGTTCCGCTTCTTTTCGTGCCCGTTCTGCCGCTTCCTTCCGCGCGCGCTCCTCTGCTTCGCGGCGTGCCTGTTCTTCCGCGGCCCTGCGCGCATCGGCCTTCCTCTCCGCCTCGATACGCTCCGACAGGGCTCGGCTATTCGTGGGTTCTACGACTTCGAGTACAAGAGCTTCGTCTCGTTTTTCTGCCGTTGGGGCGGCACGGGAACCCCGGCTGCCGATGGCAAAACTCGCGACTGACGCCAGGCAGATTCCCACCACGGCCACGATGGCAACGGCGGCAAGCAGCAGGGGAGTATTGGGCGAGCGGTGCCCGGCGGGGACTTCCCCGAGCGCCGGCTCTCCCCCCGTGTCCGGCACGGAATGTCGCAACCCCACGATATAGGCCACCACCATGTCGGTGAGTCCCACCAATACAAACAGGGGTATGGACAGCACGAGCAGGCCCAAAGCGACCGAGGAGCGTGGATTCCTCAGCATCGGCTCCATAAGCGTCCGATAATCGTCGAACAGCAGAATCTCGAAGGTGGGGAGGAACAGCGTGACCGAAAAAAGCAGCGCAAGGATGGGAAACGAGAGGGCCAGCGCCGTGCAGAGCGACTTGAGCCAATGCCGCCCGGAAACCTGCAAGAGTAACCAGCCCACGAAAGACAGCAGCAGGGGCTTCAGTGTCTCGCTTATGCCGGCCACGGCAAGATTAATGAGCTCACCCCCGTCCAGCGCTGGATTCAGAAAGACCATGGTCTCGATCCGTGTCCCATGCCGCGCGATCGCGGCCAATGAGAGCACGCTGCTGATCAAGGCCAGGACGGCCCACATTGCGCAGAGAACAAGGGAGACAGTCTTGCGGGCGCCGGACTGTGACGGCGATGTCGTATCGGGGATGGGCATGGAGGCGCTCCGGGGAGGATGGTAGACATTGGCAGTCCCTCCGGGCTCAGCCTGCCGGATGAGCGTTTCCGGAGCCTCCCCCTCAGTCCACTGCCGGCAGGCCTTCCTGTCCCAATGCTAACTCCAGCATGCGGAATGATCGTCATAGTGCAAGGCCAAATACAACAGTTTCGGCATTATTGAAACCCGGTGCCGCACAGGGGCACTTTGGACACGCGTGCCGTGCGGAGCACGACGAACTGTTCAATCGTTGGTCCAAATGAAGAGGAGCCACTCGTTCAGAGTGGCTCCCCGTATCATTCTTGCTCTGTCTGCAGGGCCTTGCCCCAGCGGGCAGGCTCTCCCGGGACTTCGGCCTCAGAAGTGCAGCATCTTGCGGATCGCGTGGATCGTCACCTGACCGCCGATGGCGGCGATGGCGTCGGTCAGCGGAATGCCCTTCGGGCACACGCGCACGCAGTTCTGGGCGTTGCCGCAATCGACGACGCCGCCCACGCCCATCATCACGTCCAGACGGTCGCCCTTCAGGTTCTTGCCTGTGGGGTGGGCGTTGAAGAGGTAGGACTGGCCGATGACGGAGGCGCCGATAAAGGCCGACTTGCCGTTGTACTGCGGGCACGCCTCCAGGCAGCAGCCGCACGTCATGCACTCGGAGTACTTGTAGCGGATCTGCTGCATTTCGGGCGAGATCTTTTCGGCGGGGCCCAGGTGGTATGTGCCGTCGACGGGCACCCACGCCTTCACGCGCTTGAGCGACTCGAACATCGGGGTGCGATCGACCATCAGGTCGCGGATCACCGGGAACTTCGAGAACGGTTCGAGCACGATGGGCTGTTCGAGGTTGTCGATGAGCGCTGTGCAGGACTGCCGCGGGATGCCGTTGATGCGCATGGAGCACGCGCCGCAGACTTCCTCCAGGCAGCCCGCGTCCCACGTCACCGGGGTTGTCTTGCGACCCTCGGCGGTTTCGGGATTCAGGCGGATCTTCATCAGCGCGGAGATGACGTTCATTCCGCGCTCGTAGGGCACTTTGAACGTCTCCCAGTAGGGCGCCTCGCCCGGCGCCTTCT
The DNA here is from genome assembly GCA_030156535.1 of Candidatus Sumerlaeota bacterium. Classification (GTDB taxonomy): domain Bacteria; phylum Sumerlaeota; class Sumerlaeia; order SLMS01; family JAHLLQ01; genus JAHCAW01. Next base: position 26,851 of record JASGMJ010000037.1, on the reverse strand, counting down.
GGCGCTTGATGCGCAGGGTGACGGTCTGCTGGGCGCTGGAGTCGTTACCGTTGGAACTCGCCATGAGAGAAGAACTCCTTTCAGAGGCCGCGAGGGCGCGTCACTTGTAGATTCGGGGCTTGGGGGGCTCCACGGTCATCGCCGTGGGGAGATAGGAGATGTCCGGCTGATCGCCCTCCTTGTAGGTGGCGAGGGTGGACTTGTTCCACGTCTTCTCCTTCTCCACCCACCGGGTCATGTAGTCGATGAACTCCGGCGCAACTTCCTCACCGCTCTTGGGAGGCAGCGGCTTGTACGTCGTCTTGTTCTGGGCTTCGAGTGCGGCCACGAACTCGCGGTACACGTCGGTGTCTGTGGGGATGCCCATCTTGTCCTTTTCGGGCATCGCGAGATCGAAGTCGGGCTTGTAGTGGGCGCCGCGGCACTCGTTGCGCAGCGTGGCTCCCTTGACGATCGCCTTGGCGAGCTGGAGCATATCCCACAGTGCGCGCGTCCACAGGAACGACTGGTTGGCCGGCTTGGCCGTGTCGTTGATGTCGATCTTGTGCCAGCGTTCCTCGAACTCGGTGATCTTCCCGGCCAGCTTCTCAAGATCCTCGTTGCGGCGCACCACCGTGCAGTAGCGCGTCATCCACTCGCCGAGTTCCTTGTGAATCTGGAAGGTGTTCTCGGATCCGCTTGTCATGCCCAGAACGCGCTCATTGATCTCGTTCTGGCGCTTGAGCTCGCGGTCATAGATGGCCTGATCGGCTTCCTTGGAATGACTGGCCGCCCACTCGCACATGCGCGGTGCGGCCAGGAATCCGCCAAAGATGCAGCTCAGCAGCGAGTTCGCGCCGAGGCGGTTGGCGCCGTGGTACTGGAAGTCTGCTTCGCCGGCGGCGAACAGGCCGGGGATGTTGGTCATCTGCTTGATCTGGCCGCCGTCGTCGACGGGGCTGACCCACAGGCCGCCCATCGAGTAGTGGACGCCGGGGAAAATCTTCATCGGCTCCTTCAACGGGTCCGCGCCCTGGAACTTGCGGTAGATTTCCAGCACGCCGCCGAGCTTGCGCTCCAGCGCCTCGGCCGTCTGGCCCGAGCGCTCCGGCGTGATGTCCAGATAGACCTGGTTTTCGCCGTTCACGCCGCGCTCTTCGTTCACACAGATGTCGAAGATTTCGCGCGTGGCCACGTCGCGGGGCACCAGGTTGCCGTACTTCGGGAACTTGCGTTCCAGGAAGTAATCGCGCTCGGAGTCCGGGATGTCGGTGGGGTGGCGCTTGTCGGCCGGGTTCTTGGGAACCCACACGCGGCCGCCTTCACCGCGCACGGACTCGGAGATCAGACGCAGTTTGTCCGCCCCGGGGATCGAGGTCGGGTGCACCTGGATGAACTCGCCGTTGGCGTAGTTCACGCCCTGCTGGTACACGCGGCTGTTTGCCGCGCCCGTGTTGATGACGCTGTTCGTCGACTTGCCGTAGATCAGCCCCGGGCCGCCCGTGGCGAGGCAGACGGCGCCGCCCTTGAAGGCCTGCACCGTGCGATCCCACAGGTTCATCGCTGTCACGCCGCGGCAGATGCCGTCGTCGTCGATGATCGCGGAGAGGAATTCCCAGTATTCGTACTTGTCCACCTTGCCATCGGCCTCGAAGCGGCGCACCTGCTCGTCGAGCGCGTACATCAACTGCTGGCCCGTCGTCGCGCCCGCGTAGGCGGTGCGCTGGAACAGCGTTCCACCAAAGCGGCGGAAGTCCAGGTTGCCTTCCGGCGTGCGATTGAACGGCACGCCCATGCGGTCGAGCAGGTCGATGATTTTCGGCCCTTCGTAGCACATGTCCTGCACGAGTGGCTGGTCGGCCAGATACTCGCCACCGAACAGCGTGTCCGTCGTGTGCAGATCGGGATGGTCGCCCTCGCCCTTCATGTCCTTGGCCGAGTTGATACCGCCCTGGGCGCAGACAGAGTGCGAACGCTTGACGGGGACCATGCTGAAAAGGTCGACGTGGAAACCCGCTTCGGCGATCTTGATGGTCGCCGCCAATCCCGCCAGGCCTCCGCCGATCACGATGATGTTCTTCGACATCTCAAAAAACTCCTCGGGTCAGGTGACTCGCCGTTCGTCGATTAGTGGGCTGCGGGCACGTTTGCCTGAATGGCCGAGCCCATCGCCGCCGCCTCGGCCGGCGCGTTGATATAGAATCCGATCATCGAGCCGATCAACATGCTGAGCAGCAACACGGCCGTTGCCGCCGCAATTCCGGCCATCACTTTCTGGCTCTTCGGCCCCACCGTGATCCCCCACGTCATGCAGAACGTGCACAGGCCGTTCGCAAAGTGGTAGATCACCGCCACGCCGCCCAGAAGATAAACGGCCAGCCACACCGGCCAGACCGGGCTGAAGCGGAAAAGGTACGACATGTAGGCGAAGAAGTTCTCGCGTCCGCCCGCGACGTCGAGAATGCGCAGCGAGAACGCATGGTAGACGATGAACGCCACTGCGGCCCAACCGGTCCAGCGCTGCAGTGTGTAGGCCCAGTTGCGGGCGTAGCCCAAATCGCTCGTGTTGCTCACTCCCGTTTGCGCGATCACAATACCGATGATGATGTGCAGCGCCAGCGGCACGAAAATCATCGCTGCCTCCACGAACGGAAGCAACGGCCCCAGCGAGTGAATCAGGTCCACCTTGTGGTCGAAGGCTTCCTGCCCAAAGAAGGCCATGCTGTTCGTCGTCATATGGGCGAACAGAAAAACTCCCAGCGGAATCACGCCCAGCAGGGAGTGAAGCCGTCGAATCAGGAAATACTGCGTGTTGGTCATGACGAGTGAACGATTCCTTTCACAAGCAATGGCGGGAGGAAATATCACCCGCAAAGCAAGTGGGATAAATGCCCTCCCCTTTGGCAGGGGGTCAACGACGTTTCACCCACTATTTTTAGCATCCCGCCACGCGCTTTACATTACTTCGCCGCGCTCTTTCGTTTGCCCCCATTGAGGCACCTGGCACTTCTTCCCTCAGCATGGCGTTTCCCCCATTGCCAGCCCCCGGCATCCTTGCTCTTATTCTCGCACCTTGGTGCTGGCACGCGCCGTGCCGCACACGATAAGCAGGGCATGAGCGGAGCCAATGGGGCACCAGTGTTGCCCACCAGACGGCCTGCGGCAAGGCTTGTCCGCCGCACCGCTTCCCTGACAACCTGTCTGCCGGCCGTTTTCCACCGCCGGATTCCGAGAAAGAAGCCTCGATCCCATGACCCTTGTCGCCGATAAACTCAAGAACCTCAGAGACCGGCTGACCCGCCGCGACTCCCCTCTCCCTTTCCCGGACACGCTCAACATCGAGTCCTCCTATCAGTGCAACCTCAAGTGCTTCATGTGCCCCCGCCACTTCGACGAGTCCCTCCAGGGCTCGTTTCCCATCGAACTCTTCAAGGAACGCGTCGTCCCCATCCTGCCGAAGTTCAAGTACGTCCACCTCACCGGCTGGGGCGAGCCGCTGATGAACAAGCACCTGGTTGAAATGCTGGCGTTGTGCAAGCAGGCCGGCCTCTGGGTCTGCTTCACCTCCAACGGCCTGCTGCTCAAAGAGCCGCTCTCCCGCCGCGTCCTCGAGACCGGGCTCGACATGATCAATATCTCCTGCGACGCCTCCGACCCGAAGACCTACGAGTTCGTGCGCGGCAAGGGCACCTTCGACATCCTCCAGCAACGCATGAAGCACATGGCCGATCTGCGCCGCGAAATGGGCTCGAAGACCAGGCTGGAGTGGGCCTTCGTCATGATGAAGAACAACCTGCACGAGATGGTCGGGGCCGCGCGCCTCGCCGCCCAGTACGGCTTCGAGCGCTTCCACGCCAAGCACATGGAGACGGCGATCAACCGCGAGGACCTCGGCAACGCCCTCTGGAACACCGGGCTCGTCGATCCGCCGGGCGCGGAGTGGGACGCCAAACTCGAAGCGGCTCTCGAAGAACTCCGCCAAGTAGGCAGGGAAACCGGCCTCGAACTCGAAATCCACCCGCGAACCTTCGTGCGCGACGGCCAGTGCATTGCCCGCCCCGCCAACCAGGTCTTCATCGACTACATTGGAAACGTCTCCTCCTGCTGCTACCTCAACAAGCTCGACGTGAAGCCCTACATCCTCCCCGAGGAGAGGCCCAAGGACGATGGCGTCATGGGCGGAATCACCCTCAAGGACTTCGCCGAGATCCTCGAATCCCCGCGCTACGTCGAGTTCCGCCGCCAGTGGCTGCGCGGTGAAATCCCCGAGTCCTGCCACTCCTGCATCAACCTCAACCGCATGAAGCCAGGGGCCTGATCTCATCGCGAACTGATGGGATTCATGCATTATCACACACCCCCGTGAAGAATTCGTGCGGACAGCCCAACTGTCATTGACCAGTCGATTTGACTTTCGCATGGTCCTGACGCATCCGCAGTTTAGCCACTGAGTTCCGAAGGTGACGGGACGCCCGGATCATATCAACTATTCGGACGGAGAATGAACATGCGATTGAGCGGAACAGTCTGGGGGATACTGGCGGTGGCTCTCGTCGTCTTTGTCGGTTCCACGACACCTGCGCGGGGCACGGTGACCTTTGCGGGAGCCTCCTTTACCGTAAACACAACCACTGGTGTGAATAATCAGCATCCCCGCGTGGCGATGGACAGCGACGGCAACTATATTGTCGTGTGGCATCGCGACGGCAAGGAGATCGTCGCCCGCAAGTACAACGCGAGCGGCACTCCCCTGACAGGCGAAATCGTGGTCAGTGCCACTTCATCGATCCTCGACAAGTACTACCCGGACATCGCGATTGCCGACAACGGTGATTGGATGGTCATCTGGTACCAGTACGCCAACGGTGCCGCTTCCGGAACGTACTGGCGTATCTATGGGAAGGCCTACTACGCCAACAACACCGTGAAGCGGAGTGATTTCTCGATCTCTCCGAGTTATCCCAGCACCAACTCTCGCCCCTCGATTGCGGCCGACGGTGCGGGCAACTACGTCGTGGCTTATGCCGATGGCCCGAGCAACACCATCGTTGCCCAGCGCCTCAACGCGAGCGCCCAACTCGTCGGACTCCCGATCACCTGTAACACGAACTTCAAGGGAGCGCTCGCCGATACATCGGTGGCAATGGCACCCGATGGCCGCTTCGTTGTCGTTTGGGCCAGATCGCACACACTGTACTCGATCAGCGGCCAGCGCTTTGAGGCCGACGGCACTCCCATCGGTTCGGAATTCTCCGCCATCAGCGTCGCTACCTACACCGGCCAACCCCGCTCCCCCCACGTGGCCATGAACGCGAGCGGCGAGTTCGTCGTCACGGCCCTGAGCGGCACCGACCAGCGTAGCGTTTCCCTCGCGAAGTACAACGCCGAGGGCGTGCGAATCTACTATCTCCTGAGCGCCGCCAATAATGGCAGCAATGAGGTGCTCGATCCCCGCGTGGCGATTTCCTCTGCTGGCGACTACATCCTCACCTGGCAGACATATATTTCATCAACCTCTTCCCTGCGCGGCAACTGGTTCCGCCACTTCAGTGCAACCAGCAGCAACAACTCGGGTTACCAGCGCATGAATGACGAGCGCAGCCGTCTGGGCAGCACCGGCAACGTCGTGGCTATGACCCCCGACGGCACCAAGGGAGTGGCCGTGTGGTATTTGCTGGATGATGTTCATGCCGAGCACTTCTCGCTCTCCTCGGGTGTCCACTTCGCAAGTTCTTCCGATTCCATCGACGAGAACGACGCGGCGGGCATGATCCCTGTTCGCATGGAGCGCTCGAACGGCACGGGAGCACTCGACGTCACCGTCACCGTCAAGAGCTCCACCGCCACCGGTGGCTCCTCCGCGGGCGGTGGAAACGACTTCGACAACAGCATTTTTCCGGTCACTGTCTCCTTCGCGGATACGGAAACCGAGGCCGAGTTCAACCTCCCGGTCTTCGACGATTCCGACCTGGAGGGGAACGAGACCATCACTCTGGAGTTCAGTGTTCCCTCGGGTCAGCTCATCGGCAGCAACACGGAAACCACTGTTACGATTCTCGACGACGAAACGCCTACCGTGAAGTTCGCCGATACGATCTTCTACTACGACGAAGACGGCCCTTACGCGACCAGTCCTGTCACTCTCCAGCGCAATGGCAGCGCCCTCGGCTTCAGCACTCAGGTGCGCCTCACGCTGACCAACGGGACCGCCACTGGTGGTGCGACGCAGACCGCCGGCAAGGACTTCGATAATTCCGTCTTCCCGATGATCGTCACCTTCGACCCGGGCGAGACGGAATTGATCGTTCCTCTCACGCTCTGGGACGACGCTGTGATCGAGTCACCCGAGGAGGACTTCTATCTCAACATCGAAACCATCGACCCGGCCAACATCGGTTCGCCTTCCACGGGGCGGGTAGTGCTCCTCGACGACGACCGCGAGTACCACCTTACGGTTTCACCCTCGACGACACTGACGGAAGGGAACTCGGGCACATCCAACGTCGTCTTCACGATCAACCGTTTGGGCTATCCGAGTGCCTACTCCAATGTGAAGTACACGTTGGGCGGCACTGCCGTCAAAGGCGTCGATTACGATGAGGAGGTCGTCACCGGCACCAACATCGCGGGTGGCGGTGGCATCATCAACTTCAACCCCAACTCCACTCAGGCCACAATCACCGTGCCCGTGTTTGGCAATCTGATGGATAATCCCGATCGGACGCTCAGTCTGACGCTGAGCGAGCCCTTCCCCCCCGAGTTCGTTCGCATCGTGGCGCCCGAGTCGCGGCAGATCACGATCCTCGACAACGATCCGACTCCGGTCGTCTTCTTCACCGCCAGTAACACCAATGTCGATGAAGGTCCATCGCGCATCATCGACGACCTCAAGCTGCGCAGAAGCACAAACCTCAACAACACCACCGTCGTGCAGGTTGCCGTTCAGGCCAAGGGATCGGGGACCGATGCCACGACGGACTTCAAGGGCTCGGACTTCCCGATGCTCGTGACTTTCCTGCCGGGTGAAGACCTCAAGACCGTTCCTGTCGAGATTTTCGACGATGCGGAATACGAGACGGGGGACTATGTGCGCTTCGTCGTGACTCCGACGGATTCGCTGGCAACGACTACCAGCCCTTCAACTTCCACGATCAACCTGATCGATGACGACTCGTATATCAGGATATTCAGCGGTATTACCTCGTTCTCTGAAAAGGATTCGGGCGTTACCAACCTTACCCTCCAGGTGATACGCGACGGCACCCACAAAGGCATCGCCACCGTCGATATTGCCTTTGGCGGAACCGCGGTTCTTGGCGAGGACTACACCCTGACGGCCGAACCCGGAACGGGCGTTACCGTAGATGGGTCCACGATCACTTTCGGCGACGGTGCCTTCCGGTGCAATTACCAGGTCGGCTTGATCGGTGATCGCTTCGACGAAGCGGACGAGACCGTGATCGCCACACTGTCGAACCCCCAACCCGCCTCGACGACGGTCTTCGGTGCCACGACTGAGTGGACGCTGACGTTTATTGACGATGACACAGCGGAGAACGACCCGCCGGACGTTGTTGCTTCCGCCGAAGGAGCGGTTCCCAATGGGGAAACAGGCTTCGTCCTCTCTTCCTCCATGTTTGGCGTGGACGACGTCGACTCGCCCCTGTCCGCTCTGAAGGTCACGGTCACTACGGCGCCGACGCTTGGTGAACTGCGCCGTGCCTCAAAGGCAGTTGTGGCGCTGGGCGTCGGCGACAGCTTTACGCTGGCCGAAGCCGATCAGGGAACGATCAGCTACCATTTCTTTGGTGCGACGTCCGTTTCCGCACAGGACACGTTTGCCTTTACGATAGAAGACGAGGGTGCCGTGCCTTCCGCGCCCATCACCTTCACGATTGACGTGCCTGCGGGAACGCGCGTCGGAGAGTGGAACCTGTACTGACCACGCTGCCCAACGGTTGTTGTGCGAGACCGGTGTCCATGTGCGCCGGTCTCGCTCTTTAAGGAGGGAGCAACTCCGTCACAAGGCGCTCGTACTCGCCCAGCATCTCGTCCAGGCCGCCGCGCCGTGGCTGCTTCCGCGCCTGTGCGATCCAGTCCCACGGTTTCTTCAGCAACGGCGCCCACTCCTCGCGCGGCGCCACGCGCCCGTCTTCTCCGTCCCTCATCTCTTCGCCAATGCCTCCCGCTGGCGTTGAGAGCACCGGCACGCCGCGCACCCGCGCCTCGTAAAAAACACGGGGAATGCTTTCGCTTTCGCTCGGGATCAGCAGCGCATCGAGTGACTTGAGAAACGGCCCGGCGCTCACAGTGCCCGTGCAAATCACGCCGAGCGCCTCGGCTTTCCGTCGTGTTGCCTCGCTCAGTTTTCCGCCGAACACGAGTGTTCCCATCGGCTGCTCGCGATTCCAGATCCCGAGCAGCCATCCGTGCCCCTTCACGGGGCGCTCGTTCGCCAGCACGCCAAACACCGGCCGGGTGAAGCCGGCAAGCAGGGGCTCCTCGCTTTTGCGCGGCGCGGCAACGCCCGTCGTTATGATGCAGCCGCGCTCGTTGCCCAGCACCGCACGCGAGTTCGCCACCCAAGTCGCAAATCGGGGACGGAGCAATCTTCGCGCTCCTTCCTTCCAACCAGCGAAGTCCACTTCCCCCCGCATACATCCGATAAGCACCGGCCCGCGTGTGGGCCACGCCAGCACTGCGATCGCATGAGCCCGCAGCCCATAGCAGAAAACGACGTCAGGCCGATGGCGCCTCAGGCGTCGCAGGACCGACGGCAACCGCCTCCAGTGAAACGGAAACCCCATCAGTGTTTCGAGTGCCGCGCCGCGATGCCCGGGCAGGTAATGGCACAGCGTCGCTACGTGGCGCTCGGTGCCGCCGCCGCAGGCATGGGTCAGCAGATGCAGCACGCGCGGCGTCATCGGTGAGTCTCCGCATACCAGAGCTGGAACGCCAGTAACGTCCACAGTTGCCTCTCGTGATTCCATCGCCCGCTGAAATGGCGGTCCATAGTTTGGCGTACGGCGCGCGCATCGAACAAGCCGTGGCGGCGCAACTCAGCAGGGGAGAGCGCTTCTTCAAGAAGCGGCCGCAACGAACCGCGCAGCCAGCGATGCAACGGCACCGCAAACCCGGCCTTGGGCCGGCGGAAGAGACGCTCGGGCAGGTGCCGCGCGAGCAGCAGGCGAAGCAGGCGCTTCGGTTCCTCCGGCGCTCCCTGAATCCACGAGGGCAGACCCAGCGACCACTGCACGATGCGATGATCGAGCAGCGGCACGCGCACTTCGAGCGAATGCCACATGCTCGCACGGTCCATCTTCGTCAGAATATCGTCGGGCAGGTACAGCCTCAGGTCCGCGTAGCCCGCTGCGCGCACGGGAGGGAGAGCACGCGCTTGGCGCACAAACTTCATCAGCGGGTGGCGGTCGAAATGGATCGGGCGTCCGAGCAGCGATTCCGCCCATGCCGCGTTCCATCCGATGAAAATCCACGGGTACGCCTCTTCGGCGCGCTTCCATCCCATTGCACGGCCGAGCATCGACGCGCGGTAGTGCGGCACGCGCGCCAGCATCGCCGCGGCCGTCCGCCTCAGTGACAACGGGACGTGCTCTGTGGCGCCCAACACCTGGGTCAGCCACCGATAACGATCATAGCCAAGGAAGATCTCGTCGCCGCCATCACCCGACAAAGCCACTGTCACGTGCCGCCTGGCTGCTTCGCACAGCAGGAGTGACGGCAGGAACGAAGCGTCGGCGAACGGCTCGTCGAGAACGCGGCCGATTCCCGGCACGAGCGCGCGCGCGTCGCCGCTCGTCAGCCGCTCCGTCACATGCTCCGTCCCCAATTCTTTTGCAATGCGCGCCGCATACCCAGACTCATCGTAGGCTGCCTGCTCGAAGCCCACGCAGAACGTTTTTGGCGTCGCCATGGATTTCGCGGAGAGAGCCAGCGCCACGCTCGACGAATCGATGCCGCCGCTGAGGAAACATCCCAGCGGCACGTCGGAGAGCGTGCGGTCCTCCACGGCTCCGGTCAGCAACTCTTCCAGCCGGTCAACATGCTGGCGAATGGCCTTCGCGGGGTTCGCGGGCGGTGGCGTTTCGAGGCGCAACCAGTCACGCGGATCCCACCACCGGCGCAGCGAGAGCTTGCGGCTCGCGATGTCGTACTCCAGCAGATGCCCGGCGGGCAGCTTGTGTGCGCCGCGATGAATTGTCAGGGGCTCGGGGATTGTGCTGAGCAGCGCGTATTGCTCAACAGCGCGCGGGTCGATTTCCGCGTCGAACGCCGGATGCACACGGAGCGCGCGCAGCTCTGACGCGAACACCAACCGCCGCCCGTCGAAGGAATAGTACAGCGGCTTGATGCCCAAACGATCGCGCACCAGAAACAGCCGCCCCGCCCGTGCGTCGTACAGCGCGAACGCGAACATCCCCGTCAAGCGATCCAGAAACGCCAGTCCCTCGTGCTCGTACAAGGCGAGCAGCGTCTCCGTGTCGCATTCCGATGCCCATGCGCGGCGGGGGAGAAGCGTGCGCAGGCGGCGATGATTGTAGACCTCGCCGTTGTAGACGATCACGGCTCCGCCATCGGGCGACGCCATCGGCTGGGTTCCGGCGGGAGTCGGGTCCAGAATCGCCAGCCGCCGATGCCCCAGCGCCACGCGCTCATCCCGCCACATGCCCGACGCATCGGGGCCGCGATGCGCCAGCGCCCCCGTCATCCGCGCCAGCAGCTCGGGCGGGCACTCCTCCGCCAGCGTTGTTCCCACGATTCCGCACATGGCATTCCGGTTCCGTTGTCCGTGGCGACAAGTCCTTGCGCGGCCCGCCGCTCTCCCCAATAACGTCCCCCATTCCGGCGGAAGGCAATGCCCAGATTCCGTTCTTCGTGGTTCGTCGTTCGACCGGAAAGGGACAACCGCGCTTGCGAGGCACATTTCTGACACGAACGGAGCCGCCCCGACACCATGACTCCCGCGCGCATTGGATACATTCAGTACAAGCCCGAGTTCGGCGACCGGACCGGCAATCTCGCGCGTCTCGAAGCCCTCTGCCGCCAGGCCGCGCCCGCCGATCTCCTCGTGCTCCCCGAACTCGCCGCCACGGGATACGAGTTCCTCAGCCCGGCTGAAGTGCGTCCGCTCGCCGAACCCTTCGGCGACGGCCCCACCTTCGATCTCTGCGGCCGCCTGGCCCGCGAGCTGAACGCCACGCTGGTCGCAGGCTACCCGGAGTCCGCAGGAGAGCGGCTCTACAACGCGGCCTTCGTGGCACTTCCCGACGGCACGTTTGCGAACTACCGCAAGATTCACCTGTTTTCACGCGAGAAGGAACTTTTCTCGCCCGGTGACGCTCCGCCACTGGTCGTTGAAACGCCACTGGGCAGGATCGGCGTCATGATCTGCTTCGACTGGCTCTTCCCCGAGACGGCCCACTCGCTGGCCATTCGCGGCGCGCGGATTCTCTGCCACCCGTCCAATCTTGTGCTGCCCGGCTTCTGCCAGAAGGCCATGCTGGGGCGCTGCATCGAGAATCGCGTGTTCGCCGTAACGGCCAACCGCTGGGGCGTGGAGGAACGCGTGGGCCGCCGTCTGCGTTTCACGGGACTCAGCCAGGTCGTCGATCCGCGCGGCAACGTGCTGCTCGCCGCGCCGGAAGAAGCCGATCACCTCGGCGTCGTCGAAATCGATCCGGCGCTTGCCGACGACAAGCAGGTGACCGAGCACAATCACCTGTTTGCCGACCGGCGGCCGGATCTCTATGAGGGGTTGGGATAGGGGCGGCGCGGCGCGCCAGACGTCAGGCGGCCTGGGCCATGGCGGATTCGCGGCCGCGCGATGCCCGCCCACTGCGGATTGAAAGCTGCAAATCGTGGCGTTGCGCCAGTTGCAGCAACCTCTCGTCGCGGCGGGCCCGAGCCTCGCGCAGATCACCCGTCTCCAGAGACCAGCGCAGCCGCTCCTTCGTATAATCGGGGCGATGCACCGTGCAGTGGAACCACCACGTGCCGTTGTTGTTCCACAGATGGTGGTTGGGGTTGGCCTGGCGGCATTCCGCCAGGATGTGGGAAACTTCGGGGGTCATGATTCTGCTCCTCAGTTCCGGGCTTTGCCCTTTGAATTGGGAGCATCGCTTGCGGTGCGGTTGCCCGCGCCGCCTGTGGCGATGGTGGCAGAGGTTTGCGCGGCCGGTCGTCCGATCGTCGCCACATGCAGGCCCGGTGCTGCGGGGCCTGGAGCACCTTGGTCTGCCGTCCAGGTTGCCGGGCCAAGAGAAGGTGCCTCCGGCCGCTCGCGATGCTGGCCGGAGTGCTACCCCAACTAATTCCTACCATGCAAGGGGGAATTTATTTGGGACGTCGTTTTTTTCGTTCTACTCCGCTGCCGGGCGCCGTACATCCGCCAGCTTGATCGGCATCAGCACGCACTCGTGGTCCGGCTCCGTGTCGCACAGGAACAGGCAGGGCGACTGCTCGGACTTCACGCGCAGGTGGATGTCCGGGCTGCCAAAGCTGTTCAGCGTTTCGATCAGCAACTGGAAGTTGAACGCCAGTTCGATCGCGTTGCCGTCGTATTCCACGCTCGTGCGGCCCGAGAAGGCGCCCACGTCGGCCGCCATTGAGGTGAACTCGCAGGAGTTGTCGTCGAATTTCAGGATCACCGACTTGTTCTTGTCCTCCGACGTGACACCGGCGCGGCGTGCGGAGAGCTGGAACTGGTCGCGGTTGAGCCGCACTGTGAAGGGGAATTCCTTGGGGATCACGGCGTCGCAGTCCGGGTATTTCCCTTCGATGACGTTGGTGCGGTAATCGACGTTGTCGATCAGGAATGTGGCCTGGCGGGCGCCGATTTCGATGGTCAGCGAGCCTTCGTCGCCGAGCACGCGGCGCATGTCGCCGAGCAGCTTGCCAGAGATGACGCCGCGGGCCGTGGCCTCGCCTTCCACCGTTCCGATCTTGGCGCTCATGCGCGAGAGCTTCTTGCCGTCGGTTGCCGTCAGGCGCAGTACGCCTTCCTCGCGCAGTTCGAGCAGCACGCCCATCAGCACTCGGCGATGGTCGCGTGGCGGCACGGCGTAGAGCACCGCGTCGAGCAGGCGGCGCATCAGTTTCTGCGGCACTTCAAAGCGCGTCAGCGCCGTTTCCGGGTTCCAGTTGGGGTAGTCGTCGGGGGGGAGCGTCACGAGGCGGTACTGGGTCGATTCGCTCGAAAGGAGCACCTGGCCACCCTCGTCCTTCAGGTGCACCGGCGCTCCGGCGGGGAGAAGGCCCACGAGTTCGGCCAGCTTGTCCGCCGGCAGCGTCATCCTGCCCGGACCGCCCTTGACCTCGGCGGGAACGTTCACCCGGACCAGCGATTCCAAGTCGGTGCCGATGAACACCGCGCGGCCTTCCTCGGCCTCGATCAGCAGATTCGAAAGCACCGGCATCGTCGTGGCCGAACGCTTCAGCAGCGACGCAACGACCAAGGCGGCCTGGGTGATGTCCTTTTGTTCAAGCTTCAGTTCCACGTTCGTTACTCCCGACTGGAGACGCAAAATAATTGGCGCCGGGGCTGGACCCAGCACTGGGCGCCCAGATAAGTCCTTGGGATTGCCGGGGTGCAAGCCCTTGTTGTCTAGCCGCGAACACCCTGGTCTTTGCCCACCCGCTCCCACTGCTGGTAGTGCAGCGGATGGCCCTGAAGGATGGCTTTGCGCTGAAAGTTGGTCTCGTAATCCCCTTCGAGCGGCTTGCTGTCGAGGCGGCGGTCGTCCACCAGGCGGAAGGCGTCATGTCCCTTCAGCAACCCGTCGATCACCGTAAAATAGTCCGTCACGTCCGTCTTCAGGAACAGCCTGCCGCCGGGGCGCAGCGTCCGCGCCACAACGTCCAGAAACTCGGGGCGCCACAAGCGGCGCTTCTGGTGCCGGCGCTTGTGCCAGGGGTCGCTGTAGTACACGTGGTATTCGTCGACCGATGCGGCGGCGGGGTAGTCATAGAGGAAGTAGATCGCGTCGCAGCACAGCACGCGCGCGTTTGTGGCGCCGAGGCGGGTGCATTTGTCCGCCGAGCGGCGCACTTCGCTGGGTGCCTGGTCGATTCCCAGCAGGTTCAACTCCGGGTGGTCGAGTGCATAGCGGGAAAGGAAGTACCCCGACCCGATGCCCACCTCGATGGCCACCGGACCCGGGCGTCCAAACAGCCGGGCAAAGTCCAGCGGCTTCCCGAGCCGGGCGAGATCGAGAACCGGAGAGCCGGGCGCTTCTGTAAAAAGGTCAGTCACGGAATCGGAAGTGGGCTGCATAAGAAAATGGGGATGGGACTGGAATCCAGGCCGCTCTCTTCAGAGTACGGGGCTTTGAGAACGTCCCGCGTGATTACGCCAGTCCCCTGACAAACTCCTCGATGTTTGTTTTTTCGACCGCCATTTCCGGCGAAGACTGCAGAATCTGCCAGGCGCAGAAGCCGATGAATCTCTTCACCGCGTCGGTGCGTTCCGGGCCCGCCATCGGGTCGATACCAATCGTCAGGCCGCCATCGCGCTCGGCAATGCGCGTCAGGAACGGTTTGCTGAACTGCCGCTCGACGACCAGGCTGCGGATCAGGGCCGTCTTCTTGTCGTTGGAAAGCAGGCAATCCTGCGCCTTGCAGTGGATGTTGCCCTCGTGAAACTCCAGGGGCTTGAAGGCCAGCCAGATGTCCTCGGCACTGACCGGGCCGCGTAGAATGACGTGAGGCATGATCGTTTCTCCTTCTCGGCGGGGCGGTTCGCTCCCTCAGGTGGGGAGGATCGTCAAGGATTTGGTGGCGCGCGACAGGATTCGGGGTTTGCCTTCGGTGACGACAACCAGGTCCTCGATGCGCACACCCGCAACGCCGGGGATGTAGATGCCCGGCTCGACGGTGACAACGTGGCCGGGCTTGAGGACCGCCGTCGAAGTCTTGTTCAGGCGCGGGCCTTCATGGATTTGCAGGCCGACGCCGTGGCCCAGACCGTGGTTAAAGAAGTCGCCGAAGCCGCGGGACGCGATGATTTCGCGGGCGATGGCGTCAACTTCCTGGCAGGGCGTTCCGGGGCGGACGGCTTTCAGGGCTGCCTCCTGGGCTTCCAGACAGACCGCGTAAATCTCCTCGAAACGCCGGGAAACGCGCCCGACAACCGGGTTGCGCGTCATGTCCGAGCAATAGCCTTCCACGACGGCGCCGAGGTCGATCGTGACGGCGTCGCCGGCCCGCAGGCGCCGCCGGCCCGGGTGATGGTGGGGGCGCGATCCGTTGGGCCCGCCCGCCACGATATTCGCAAAGGACTCGCCTTCGCCGCCGAACTCCTCGCTGCTCCGGCGAATCAGGCGGCTGAGGTCAAGCTCCGTGACGCCGGGCTTCAGGTGCTCGCAGGCTGCTTCCATCATCCGATCCGCTGTTTTCGCGGCCTTCGCGATGATTTTGATCTCTCCGGGGTCCTTGATTTCACGCAACTGCTCCACAATCCCGCCGGTTCGCGCCAGCTTGGAGCGGGCCGGACGTACCTGTCCTTTTAAATTCTCGAAGGCATCCACGCTCATCGAGCCCTCGAAACCGAGGCGATCGTAGCCGCGCTGGCGGAAGAACTCGCGGTACCATTCGTCGGTCCGCGCGAGCGGCTGGATGTCGATCTTCGCGCATGTGACAAGATGCTCTGCGACTTCTGCATAGCGCCCGTCCGTGATAAAAAAAGCGCCGGACCGGTCGACGATGAGAACGCCGTAGGAGCCGTCAAAGCCGCAAAGATACCGGATATTCGTGAGATTCGTTACCAGCAGCGCATCCAACTGCTGGCTGGCCAGAGCGGCCTGCAGCGCTTTCAGACGTTCGGCGTGAGGATGATTGGTCACAGGTGTCTCCGTAGGGAAAGGGTAGGGTTGCGTCCGCCCGCAAGGCTGCGTCATTTTGTCGGCCCCTGCTTGGAAGGCAAGGGCTTCCCGGTGGGGGAGCGGCTCAAGCCATGCTCATCCGGTTTCCCCCCGATCCAATTCCGAGTTGACCCTGCGAAAACGCACCGGGCACGCTCTCGGTAACAGGAAAGCCGGTGGAGAGAAAGACACAGCAATTGAAAGTAAGGAGTGGCGGAGCGCCGGAAGTCTGAGACGAGTCCTTTTGGGTCGCCGTGTTTGTCGTTGACCCGAATCAGCATTGTTCCTACTCCTCACGCTTGCGCTTCGCAGGAAAAAAGGCGCAGCTTGGGTGGGTGGCATTGTAAGGGAGCGGATCAGTCCGCAGGAAAAGGGCTCCCGGACAAAGAAACAGAGTGCTTCGGTTCCTTGGGAACGTGGAGCAGCGCCACCCCGCAAGGCAGTACAACAGTCCAGAATGACTCTCCGCCCGGCAGGGAGCAGAATTCGGACCGGTAGCAATTCCACGGGGAAACATCGCATCTAGATGGCGACGCTGAAGAAGTGCCTGGGGATTGATCTCGGTTCCAACACCGTGAAGGTGGTGGAAATCGGTGTCGATCGAGAGGGACTCAAGGTTCTCACCGCGGCTTCCGCGGAAACCAACGTGGACCCCTCGGCCTCCCCCGAGGAGCGCCGCGACGCAATTGCACGCACTCTGCGCGATTTGCTCAAAAAAGCCAAAGTCTCCACCAAGGAAGCGGTTTTTGGCCTCCCCGGCCAGAAGGTCTTCATCCGCCGGTTCCGCCTGCCAGAGACGACCCCCGAACGCCTCGAAAGGATTGTTGCCTACGAGGCGCGCCAGCAAATTCCCTTCCCGATCGACAAAACTGACCTCCAGTTTCAGTTCTTCCCCATCCCTGAGGACAAGGAAGTCGAAGTCCTTCTCGTCGCCGTGCGCCACGACGAGGTGCAGGACTTCATGCAGCTCGTCAACAAGGCCGGCCTCAAGCCCCGCGCCGTTGGCGTCAGCTCCTTCGCCGTCTTCAACACGTATGCTGCTCTCAAGCGCAACGTCGAGCAAACCCAGGAAATGATCGCGGGTGCCGGGCGCGCCAAAAAGACGCCCCAGGAGCAGGAAGAAGCCGACCAGAAAGCCAAGTCCGCCAAGCCCGGGAAGAAAAAGGGCGCAGGACTTGCCGGTCTCTTTGGAAAGAAAAAGAAGAAGGGCGAGCCCGAGCCCCAGCCAGAGCCAGAGGAGCCGCAGCACTCCGAAGACCAGAGCGACAATCAGTTCGATGAGTTCGCCTTCGAGGAAGTGCACGCCTTCGTCAATCTGGGCGCCGCGGCCATGGACCTCGCCATCGCCCAAATGGGCGACACGCCCATGCTCAAGTTCTCCCGCTCCGTTCCCAATGCTGGCAACGACATTACGCGCGCCATCATGGCCAGTTGCGACGTCGCCAGTTTCCTCGACGCAGAGCGCATCAAGAAGCATCAGACACGCCTGATGACATTCGACTTCGACATGGTTGACGATGCGAATCTCAACCGCGAAGCGTGTCTCGCGGCGACCCAGGCAACGGATCGCATTCTCTCGGAAATCCGCCGCTCACTCGACTTCTTTATCTCCCAGCCCGACGGCATGGCAGTCGACAGCATCCGCCTCTCCGGCGGGCAGGCCATGATCCCCGGTACCATGGAGTACGTCGAAGAGAAGCTGACGATCCCTGTCTCCGTAACCGACAGCGTCCCCGAGGATTCCGGCCTGATCTGGCGACCCACCAACGAGGCCCTCACCCCCTTCGTTCCCGCCGTGGGGCTGGCACTCCAGGGAGTCAGCGTGGCTGACGTTCTCGTGGATTTCCTGCCGCAGGAACGCAAGATCACACGCGACTATCCCTACCGCACCACCGGGGTCCTGGTCCTCCTGCTCGGCCTCATTATCGCCATCTCCTCGCAGGCAGGCAAAGGGTACACCTATAAGTTCCAGTCCGAGGCCGGTGCCCTCGAAAGCGTTAAGCGCCAGAACAACGAGCAGGTCACCGCCGCCCGTCTGGTTCAGGACACGCACAACCGCATCGCCGAAAAGACGATCCGCTTTGCCAAGGCCTTTGGCGACCGCGATTACTGGCTCCGTTTCATGACGGAACTTGAATCAATCAAGCCTCCCGACGTGCTGATCGTTCGCCTTACCGGCAACCATGACGGCACCGTTCGCATCGAAGGCGCCAGCGAGCTGCAACGCTCTGCCGCAGACTTCAACGACGCCATCCGCACCATCCTTGAAGACCCGCGCGAGGCTCCGACCCTTGAAAACATCTACCCGGTTACCGGAGCACAGAACCCGATCCCCGAGGTGCCGGAGGCGTATCGCTTCGCCATCACGTTGCGCACATCGGACAAGTCAAACCTAATGCGTGTCACCCCAACACCCGATCCGAATGCTGATCCCCGACTGGGGGGCCGCACCAATCCGCGCACCGGTGTAACCGGACGCGGTGTCGGAAGGCGATAACTCACGGGAGTATCCGTGGAATGAAAGACCAATTGGTCGTGTACGGGAACAAGTTACTGAAGAACCTCGACCGCGTCGCCGTGGTCGTCTTCGTGCTGCTTGTCCTGTGGACCGGTCTGCTCTACATGAGCGAAAACAACTATCAGATTCCCGAGGCGGAGACTCCCGCCGCCCAGCCCTTTGAGGTCAGGATCCCCGACGAGGAGGGCAATTACGCCCGCCTTGAGCGTAACTTTTTCGAAACGCAGCCGGAAATCGGCAAGGATCCCCGGATGCGCCGGCTGGTCTCGATTAATATGTTCGACGCCCAGTCCGTCAAAGGGCAGGCTGAACTGGCTCGCGAGATCGAAAACGACTTCCGCAAAGCAGAAGAAGCCTTCGGACAGCAAAATTACGATAGCGCACTTTCCCTGATCGACAGCATCCTGCGCCGCAATCCCGCGCACCGGCGCACACTTGAGTTGAAGGATCAGATCATCGCGGCCACCACCGGGGAGGTGGGAAGTTAATGCGGTATCATCTGTTTTCTTTTCCGTGCGTGATTGAAACAAGGCAGCTTGTGGGCCTTCGGGGCCCCGGCCGAAACCCGAAACAGGGGAGACAGTCGTCTTGACACCATTTCCATCCGATCTGCTCCAATCCGTCGGCACCAACAAGCGTCACGACGAACGGGTTTCACCATCCCAAGAGAGTGTTGGACTTACTATGAGACGCCAGGCAGTTCCACGGTTCCTGCATCACCTCGGCCGAGGGGCGGCCACAGCCCTGGTCGCCGCGACGCTCGCATGTTCTGCGTCCACGGCCCCGAAAGCGACTACCGATGCCGCGCGGTCTGACACCTCCACAGGTCAGGCCCGCACGGAAGTCCAGAGCCAGATCGAAGAGCATCTGGCACGTGCCAGGCAGCAGATGAAGGACGGAAACTTCGAGCGCGCTCTCGCTGCCGTTGATAAGGCCTATGAGCTCGACAAGAAGAACACCGAGACCATCAAGCTGCGCGGCGAAATCCGCCAGCAGCAGATGAAGCTCCAGGACGCCAGCGGCGCCCGGCAGGTCGACGAGATGCTCGACCGCGCCCGCAAGCTCCTGAAAGCCAAGGACTACCAGGGCGCAGTCGAAGAGTACAACAAGGTACTCGCTGCCGACCCCCAGAACGTCGACGCCCGCAAGTACCGCGCGCAGGCCGAGGAAAAAATCGCCGAGGAAAATGCCAAGGCGCTTGCGGAGGCCCTCGAAAAGGACCTCCAGAACGCCAAGGAAAGCTACAAGGCAGGCAAGTACGAAGACGCCATCACGGCCTACAACGCCATCCTGCAGAAGGACCCCAAGAACAGCGAGGCCCTCAAGTACATCGACCGTTCGCGCGAGAAGATGCGTGAGGCCAAGGAAGAGGCCGCCGAAAAGGCCCTCGAGAGAGAACTCGCTGCCGCCCGCAGCCACTACGATGCCGGACGCTACGAACAGGCAATGGCTGCCTACACCGAGATCCTGAAGAAGGATGCCGGCCAGAAAGAGGCGAAGAAGTATCTCGAAAAGACCCGCGACAAGATTGCCGAAAGCCAAAAGGACGCCCAGCAGGCCGAGATCAACAAGATGCTCGCCAGCGCCCAGCGCCTCCAGGCAGAAAAGAAATACGACGAAGCCATCGCCGCCTATCAGGGTATCCTCAAGAAGGATTCCGGCAACAAGCAGGCGGAAAAGGCCATTCGCGACATCCGCGAGGAAATGGCCAGCGACGACAAGGGCGAAATCAACAAGCTGATCGCCAGCGTCGAAGAAAACCTCAAGGACAAGAAGTACGACGCCGCCTCCACCCAGCTTGCCATGGCCGAGAAACTCGACGCCAAGGACAGCCGCATTCCGCGCCTGCGCAGTCAGATCGAACGCGCCAAGGCCGATGCCGCGAAGGCTGCCGAAGAGGCCGAAACCAAGACCGTCGCCAGTGCGCCCAAGCCCACGCCGACCCCCAAGCCGGCTGCCACGCCCAAGCCCACTCCCAAACCCGTGGCAACGCCGTCGCCGACCGCCACGCCCAAGCCGGCTCCGACAGCCACACCCGCGCCCAAGGCAACAGCGGCTCCCAAGGCCACCGCAGCGCCCGCGAAAACGCCCGCTCCCAAGGCCGACGCCGCCAAGCAGCAGGAACGCGCCGACGCCAAAGCCAACGAGATGCGCCGCAAGGCCGCCGAGCAGTCTTTCGACGAAGGCATGAGCCTCTACGAAAGCGATCGCCGCAATATCCGCAACCTCGAAGCCGCTCGCGACAAGTGGAAGGAAGCCCTGGAACAGGATCCGTCCTTCGATCGCGCCCGCGTCTATCTCGAAGAGACCGAGGCTGAGTTCAACCGTCTTCTGGCAGAGCAGCAGCGCGAGCTCGAATTCGAGCGCCGCGAAGCCGCAGCCGTCTCGAAGATGGAAACCGCCATTCCGATCAACACGCTGGAGCCCACTCCGCTCCCCGAATTCCTCCGCACCCTCAAGCTCCTCTCCGGCATCGACTTCATGCTCGCGGGCGGTGTGGAAGCACGCATCGAAGCCGCCTTCACCGACAAGCCCCTGCGCGAAGTGCTCGACGCCGTTCTCCTCCCGATTGGCCTGAAGTGGGAACGCAAGCCGGGCGAGGACATTGTTGTCATCACGCCCAACCTGCAGACCAAGGTCTTCCGCCTCTCCCCGGACAAGCTGGCGACCGTCGAATCGCTCCTCTCGGGCGAACGCAAGACGATCCAGCGCCTTCTTTGGGGCACTGACGGCGACCCCGACATGGACGGCCAGGAAATCTACACCGACCCGCGCCAGAATGTCGTCGTCCTCACCGACTCCCCGATGAACATCGAGAAGTTCGCCAACCTGCTCCAGGAACTCCAGGACCAGGCTCCGGGCCTCGAATTCGCCAGCTACCGCATTCAGGAAGACAAGGCCCCCCGCGTCAAAGCCCTCCTTGAAGCCATCCTGCGCACCGATGACGAAGCCCCCTACAACCCCGATCGCAAACTGATCATCGAGGGTGGCGAACTCATCATCAAGGACACCCCGGAGAACATCCGCAAGGCGGAGCTTCTCCTCAACGACCGCGGCTTCCTCTCCAAGATTTACAGCGAGGAACTCTCCGTCGCCACGTTCAACCTCACGCCCATCCTTGACATTCAGGACAACCCTGACCTCGCCCGCAAGTTCGCCGAGGACGTCAAGAACACCGTCGAGACCCTGCTCTACGCTCAGGTCGGCAAGTCCAAGGCCAACGCCGAAGGCCGCCGCCTGTGGTACGACGAGGCCACCCTGCAACTCACCATCACGGATTACCCGGATCGTCTGAAGTCCGTCGAGGAGTTCATCGAGAGCCTTCCGCAACTCGAAACCAAGCGGCGCTCCAAGATCATCATCCTCGATTGGATCAACGCCAGCGACGCTTCCAGCCAGATCAGCGACTTCATTGGCGGCGGCGGACAGGACAACCGCGGGGGCACGGCCGGCGAGGAAATCGTCAAGACGCTGCGCACCGAAGGCACTCTGGACTTCCATGGCGCCAGCTTCCGCGTGACCGCCGTCAACGAGAACGACGTCGATGACAAGTTCGATGACGACGTGGAACTCATCGTTCGCGCCGGTACGGAGAGCGATGAGCGAACGATCGAAGAGTTCCGTCTCGAAAACTTCGCCAGTGGCGAGTTCACCGTCATCGCCGAGGATATCGACCCGTCCTCCACACCCGGCGAGGGCCGCGCCAAGTTGCGCATCATCTACAACGGGCCCGCAGGACAGAACACCACTCAGGCCACACAGGCTCAACTCGAGCAGGAGCTGGCCGATCAGGAAGACGAGGAAGAACCCATCGTTGACGTCGATATCGTTGCCATCGACAACCCCAACGCCCTGTGGATCAGCTACGAGAACGTCACCGACCTCAACGAAGTCGAGTTCTGGATCGAGACGCTCGACCGCCCCGAACTTCAGGTCTCTCTCGAAGCCAAGTTCGTCGAAGTCGTCGAGAACAAGGCCCGCCAGCTCAAGGCTGACTTCTCCGTTGGCGACCTGACCGAAGGCGTCTCGCTCAGCGACTCCATCGTCCGCTCGCGCTTCGCCCAGGACATCGATGAATTCCAGTCACCCTTCGAGCCCCTCACCGAGAGCGTGGCCAGCGCCAACCTTCTCAAGGGAGCAACGGTCACGAGCTGGATCATCAACAACGGCCAGTCGCCCATCTCTCTCACCATCCGGGCCCTCGAAGCCCAGGGCGTCATCAACGTTGTCAACGCTCCCTCGATCACGGTTCGCAACAAGCAGAACGCGACGTTCGAGATTGTCCGCCGCTACTACCTTCCTGGCACCTTCAATAACGACAACAACAATAACAACAATAACAACAATAACCAGAGCACGTCAGGCAACAACAACACTGGCGGCACCAACACGAACAACACGTCGACCGGCACATCGGTAAACAACCAGACCCTCGGTCAGTCCGGCTCCGACCTCGACCTCATCGAAACCTTCGACGTCAGCCCCGTCGTCACCGAAGCTGGTAACATCCTGCTCGAGAGCATCGACATCACGCTTCAGGACTTCGATGTGAACCTGGGTGCCCTGTCGGCTCTGACGACCACCAACGCCACCGTCCCAAGCAGCCAGGCCATCGTCAACAACGGCGGCTTCGGTGTCCTTGAGAAGACCATCCAGACCTCGGCCCGCATTCAGGACGGTGGCACCATCGTTCTGGGCGGCTGGAAGAACGAACGCCTCGAAATGCTCGACTCCGGCGTCCCCGTTCTTCGCGACATCCCCTTCGTTGGCAAGTTCCTCTTCAACCGCAGCCAGGAAACGACCGAGCGCGTCACGCTCCTCATCTTCCTGACCGGTTCGGTGGTGAACGACTAACCACGCTGGGAAAAGCCCGCTGGAAATCAGCGCCCCGGACCGGACGTTCACTGGTCCGGGGCGTTTCTTTTCCGCCCCGGTTTTCCTCCTCCTCCACACCCACGGAGCACGAGACGATCATGGCTTCCAACGCACGGCGCCTTTTCCTCCTCGATGGGCATGCCCAGGTCTACAAGGCCTTTCACGCCATTCAATCCCTCTCCAATGCCCGGGGCGAGCCCACCAACGCCATCTTCGGATTCATGCAGACGTTCCACCGAATCCGTCGCGAGTATGAGCCCAGCCACCTCGCCGTTGTCTTCGATCCTCCCGGCAAGTCCTTCCGCAGCGACCTCCTCCCTTCCTACAAGGCCAACCGTCCCCCCCAGCCCCCCGAGCTCAGCGTTCAGATCGATCTCCTCAAGGAGATGCTCGCGGCGATGCGCGTGCCCGTCTTCGAGGTGCCCCGCATGGAGGCCGACGACGTTCTCGCGACAATGGCCCTCTGGGCCGCGAAGCAGGGGGGCGAGGCACTTGTCGTGTCCGTTGACAAGGACCTGCTGCAAGTTGTCCGCCCCGGCGTCCAGGTCCTGCGCGAGCACCTTGGCAAAATCGAGGTGCTCGACGAAGCAGGAGTGCTCGCCAAGATGGGAGTCCGCCCCGATCAGATTCCCGCGTATCTTGGTTTGCTGGGCGATTCGTCCGACAATATCCCCGGCGTTCCCGGCATTGGGAAGAAGCGCGCCGTTGACTTGCTCGCCGAGTTCGACACCCTCGAGGCTCTGATCGAGGCAGCCAAGGGAAAGACCAAGCCGAAGTTCTGGGCCAGCCTCGACGAAAACGCCGAGACCGCACTCAAGTCCCGCGAACTGGCGACCGTTCGTTCCGACGTCCCTCTCGAACTCGACTGGGACAAGCTCGCATGGGAGTACACCGACTCGCCTGCTCTTCGCGACTACCTTGCGCGCTTTGAATTTCGCGTTCTCCTCGAAGAACTCGGTGGCCAGACCATCGAGGACCGGACAACCGACTACTCCACGATCCGTACGGCGACCGAACTCGAAGGCGTCGCCGAGTCCCTTCGCGCCTCGCGTCTGGTTGCCATCGACACGGAAACGACGGGCCTCGACCCGTACGCCGACGAGCTTGTCGGCATCTCCCTTTCCTGGAAGAAGAACCAGGCCGTCTACATTCCCGTTCGCGGCCAGGGGCGCGAGGACGGCCTCGAACTCGAAGCCATCCGCGCCGCTCTCAATCCACTCCTCTCGTCTCCGGACATCGAGTGGGCCGCGCACAACTGGCGTTTCGACTACAAGATTCTCCGCCGTGCCGGCTTTGCCGTCGATGCCATCGCGTTCGACACGCTCATCGCTTCCTATCTGCTCAATCCCGACAGGAGTTCCAACGGCCTCAAGGTGCTTGGGCTCGACGTGCTCGGAATCCAGATGACCGAGTACCGTGACGTTGTCGAGGACCCCGGCGACATGGTCAGCATGGCCAGCGTCGATGCCAACCGCTTCAGCGACTACGCCTGCCAGGACGCCGATGTGACACGGCAACTCGCCAGGCACTTCGCCCCGCTGCTGGATGGCGCCGAACTCCGTCCTCTGTTCGACGACATCGAGATGCCCCTCGTCTCCGTGCTCGGACGCATGGAACTCGAAGGTATCAAGCTCGACCGCAAGTGGTTCGCCGCTCTCTCCGCTGAAATCAGCACCCGCCTTGCCACGCTGCGCGGCGAGATTCACGAAATTGCGGGACGTCCCTTCAACATCAACTCGCCCAAGCAACTCGCCGAGATTCTCTTCGGCGAACTCAAGCTCCCCACCCAGAAGAAAACCGCCTCAGGGTTTTCCACGGACGTCACGGTGCTCGAAGCGCTCGCCCGCGACACCAACCACCCCCTCCCCGCCAAACTGCTCGAGTACCGCCAGCTCGAAAAGCTGCGGGGCACCTACATCGACGCGCTTCCTTCCATGGTGAATCCGCACACGGGGCACGTGCACACGTCCTTCAACCAGACAATCGCGGCCACCGGGCGTCTTTCCAGCAGCGATCCCAACCTCCAGAACATCCCCGTCCGCACCGAGGAAGGGCGCAAAATCCGCCAGGGATTCGTCGCCCGCCAGCAAGGCTGGCGCCTGCTTTCCGCCGACTACTCCCAGATCGAGCTTCGCATCCTCGCGCATCTTTCCGCCGATCCCGCACTCGTCGATGCCTTTGTGCACGGGCGCGACATTCACGCCCTCACGGCCAGCAAGGTCTACAAGGTCCCCTTGGAAGAAGTGACCAAGGAGATGCGAAACGCCTCGAAGGCGATCAACTTCGGCATCATCTACGGCATGACCTCGTTCCGTCTTGCACGCGACCTCCAGATTTCCCGCGCCACCGCCGACGAATTCATCAACGAATACTTCCGCGCCTACGCCGGCGTTCGCCGCTTCATCGACGCCACGCTGGAGGAGTGCCGCCGCGTGGGTTTCGTGCGCACCATGATGGGGCGCCGCCGGCCCATTCCCGACATCAATTCGACGAACGGCAACGCCCGCCAGGGCGCCGAGCGCGTCGCCGTGAACACGCCCATCCAGGGCACCTCGGCCGACATGATCAAGATCGCGATGATCCGCATCGATGACAGAATCCGCCGCGAGGGTCTTGCCGCCCGCATGATCCTCCAGGTCCACGATGAACTCATCTTCGACGTGCCCGAGCACGAAATCGAAACGCTCCGCACGCTCGTCCCCGAAGAAATGAAAGCCGCCCTTCCGCTCGACGTTCCCATCCAAGTGGATGTGTCCGTGGGCGATACCTGGGCCGACCTCTGATTCCCTTTTCCCGT
Source organism: Candidatus Sumerlaeota bacterium (assembly GCA_030156535.1). Lineage (GTDB taxonomy): Bacteria > Sumerlaeota > Sumerlaeia > SLMS01 > JAHLLQ01 > JAHCAW01. The sequence continues at coordinate 807 of JASGMJ010000037.1, read as the reverse complement.
GCTTTGCCCCCATGATTCTTGGCTTGACCGGCTCAATCGGTAGTGGAAAGACGTTCGTCACCCGTTGCTTCGAGGACTTGGGTGCGGTTGCCATCAGAGCGGACGAACTCGCCCGCGAAGTGGTGGCTCCGGGAACTCCCGCTCACAGCGAAATCCTACGTCACTTTGGTCCCGGCGTGCTCTTGCCGGATGGAAACCTGAACCGCGTCGAGCTTGCGCAAAAGGTCTTTGCCGATCCCGGTGCGCGGCGCCTTCTGGAAAGCATCATCCACCCGCGCGTTCGCGAACGGGAAATTGAACTCATCGAGCAGCATCTCGGCGCCCCGATCGTTGTTCTGGAAATTCCTCTCCTCTTTGAAACCGGTTCGCAGGATATGTGCGACGAGGTGCTCGTGGTGACAATTGATGAAGAGCAACGCCGAGCGCGGCTCAAAGAAAGCCGCGGAATGACCGACGAGCAAATTGACGCACGTCTGGCAGCCCAGTTGCCCCAGGAGGAGAAGCTCCGCCGCGCCACCTGCCACATCGACAACTCGGGCACCCGCGAGCAAACCCGTGCGGCCGTCGCGGAACTCCACCGCCGCCTTCTCTCCTGACTCCGTCCCTCATTGGCTTCCTCCAGTTCAGAATAATCCTCATCCGATTGATTTCATTCATCCGAAAGGACAAGGCTCCATGCAGTCAAAGCGCTCCGGTTCTCATGGGCAGGGCAATACCCAAGGCACCAAGCGCCGCCGCAAGCGCCGCGGCACGGGTGGCGGTTCCGGCGGTTCGACGCCGCGCCAGCCCCTGCCCCTCGATGCCGAA
>JASGMJ010000016.1 GCA_030156535.1 Candidatus Sumerlaeota bacterium | reverse complement strand
AATGCGCTGAAAAATCACTCAACAGCCGCTACAAAACAACGCTCTGACAACTCAGTGCGGAAGAAATGGCTGGGCGGGAGGGTTGGTCAGAGGTTTCTACACCTCATGACACACACGAGGAGAAGCACAGAAACAGCAAGGGGTCAATGCACATTGCTGACGGTAACAAACTTCTGACGATCCTTCCTGTCAAAACCATATTACCAGACCGTGAGAATCTGATTTGAAGAATGAACGGAAAAACTATTGGAGCGCTTATCCAAAACAACAAAATCGTTCATTGGATGCGAAAGCACATTCTTATGCATTCTTCCTGTCTTGTTGGCCAAAGAGCCCGGAATAGCTCTTCCACCTACTCCCCCGTTTTCCATCCGATCATCTCGATTTCCAGGCGGAACGGACCAGTCTGGCCGCCGGCGATGACGAAGGCCACGGACCACGTTTCTCCCGCGTCCAGCGTCTTGCTGCTCTTCGAAGGCGAGCCCATTTTCATGGGCCGGAAGGAATCCAGCGGTAGCTCGACAGTGGTCCACTCGTCCTTCGTGCTCACAAACGCGGATTCGTAGTAAACACCAGCCAGCGACCGGTCGTCGCGCAGATCGAAGCCATACGTGTGGCCGTCGCCGCGCACGCGCAGAACGATGCGTTCGGCCGCGCCGAGGTCGGCCGCGTCCTCGAACGTGCGGCGCACGCTGCACCAGCCGCCACCGCGCGAGTCCTTCACGACTCCCGCGAAGACTCCCGTGTTGTTGCTGCTCACGGCAAAGCTGCTGCGCGACCGGCCGAACAACCGGCGGTCGTCGATGATCGTCCAGTCCTCCGCGTCCTCCGCGCGGAAATCGATCAGGACGTTCGTGCTTTCCGCCTCGGCGGAATCGGGCGCGACGGAGTCGGCGGGAGTTGCAGCGCCCAGCAACGGCAACGCGATCAACGCGGCGAAACGCTTCACGATTCCTCCTCCGGGGCGAGCGTTCGCAGCAGGTCGCGCGCGGCGTCGCGATGCTGCGCGTCGCGCGGATGGCGGTCCGGCGCGGCAAGCGCCTGATTCAACACCTCCACGGCCTCGTCCGTCTTCTCCTCCGCGGCGAGAACCCTGGCGAGCAACACGCGGTACTCAATGGATGGCAGCAAGCCAACAGCCGAGCGCGCGCTGCTTTCCGCCTGCTCCAGCGAGGAATCAGGCCGCCCTCTCGCCATCAGCTTCGCGATTCCCGGCAACGTTTCGAGACGCAGCTGGAGAATCGCTTCGGTGGCAATGGCGCGGTCGTTCGACGCATCGAGTGACAACGCGCGGTCGATCGCGTCACGAATGGCACGCGCCTGGGCCGAGCGTTTCATCATCGGCTGCAAGTGCGTTGTCGTGCCGAGTGCCCACGCGTACTCGCCCCATGCGGCGCTGCTTTGCGGCGCCAGTTCGGTGGCCCGCCGCGCGTATTCCACAGCGCTCAGCGCCGCGAGCGCGCGCTGGTCGGATTCATGCGGATGAAACAGAAATACGGCGTCGGATTCCGCGCGGGCCGCGCGCCATTGCAGCTCCCCGGAATCGGGCCAGCGCATGACTGCGGCAAGTGCCTTGTCGCGCGCCGTGTCCAGATCGAGCGAAGCCCGCGCGGCGTCGATCCGTTGAATCGCCACGTCCACGGAATCGGCTTTCTCGATTTCGGGGACGGAGTGCGGCGCCGTGTACGTCTGCCACGCCGCAACATCGTACTTCCTGCCGCTGCACGCACCCAGCAACGCGGCAATGGTGATCAAGACAAGGAGGGCGGTACGGCTTCTCATCAGTGAATTTCCTTTAGCTCGGGAATGCGGAGCATCGTTTCCAGCAGCGCCGGATCATCGTAGTCGTATTCGTCGAAATGAATCTCGTGAATGCCACGTACGCGCGGCGTGCCCGCGTGGTAGAGGCCCGACGGGTAGAGCATGCGCGCCTCTGGGCGGTCGCCTCCGCGCACGAGTCCGTCGCGCGCAAAGAGCGACGCCGTCCCCCCGCCCCACGGCAACTGTTCGAGGCTCACCGAAGGCTGAAGTTCGAGCGCGAACGTCTCCCACGCTTCAGGCGCCGCCTCGCCCCACTTCACCGCCGCGATCATGTGAAAGCCGCTGCGCACGTAAACAAGCGGATGCGGCCACCGGGAATCAAACGTACCGGCAAGTTCGGGAATGGCGGGATCGATGCGATGCGGCACGTCGTCGGCCAGCGCATACGGCCCGGAAACGGGCTCGCCGAACGCACGCTCGGCTGCCGCCTCGAACGCCTCGACGGGATACAGCCGATGGTAACACCCGCACGCATACGTCGTCTCGGCCACCAGTGGGCGATTGTTTTCGTCGAGCGTGATGCGCAGCAATTGCCCCTCCACCATGCCGGCTTCGGGGTCGTCCTTTTTTCCGGCGGGGTGATCGTTGTACCAAAAGGAGTAATTCACCTGATTGAGCCAGCGTCCCTGCACGAAGGCGTGCGAGATGTGCCCGTAGATGGTGGGGCGCGTGCCGTCCACCCGGCCGACGGGATCGCCGTGGCGGTCGGGCACGAGTTCGGGCGCGCCAATGAGGTCGTCGCGATAGTCAGGCGTCTCGGCGAGTTCCTGCGCGATGACGGGCGCGTAGAAGCGCAGAAGCTCGTCGTCGGTGGCCTCGCCGAGATGTGCAACAATCGCCGCGTCGCGGGAAGCGTCGGGTTCGTAGAGGCGCACGTAGGCGAAGTCGTGCCAGTTCGGGCCGCGCCATTCGTGCGCCGCGTGCCACGCGATCCAGCCGCGGACGAACGGCCACGCGGGCGCTGCCGAGAGAGCACGCCACGTCCGTCCGGCGTGCGGCTCGGCTGGCGGGAGGGCACGCTTGATGTGCACCAGCCACTGCTTTGCCGCCGCTTCCTCTCCGGCAAGCGCCTCGAACGCCTCGCGCTCGCGCTGCTGAACGGCGGCCGCATCCGCCAGAACCGCGTTCTGTTCCTCCGGCGCAGCGGCCAGGCGCAGGCTCTCCGTCCCCAGCTCCAGCATCCGCTCAAGCAGTTCGCGCCCATCCGCCATGAACTCCGGCGACCCGGCGTCCAAATCGCCGAGAAGCGCGGTCCGCAACCGCACCTCGTCATCCACGCCAAGCCACGGACTCCCCTTCACCCCACGGTGCGAGATGTTCCACGTCATCGAGTGATGGCGGGCAGTCTCGGCCACCGAGCGCAAACGCTCGCCGGCCGAATCGGCTGCGAATTCAGGCGTGCGCGAGGCAGCACACCCCGACGCCAGAAGCATTACGGAAAGAAGCAGCAGAAAAGTCGATTTCACGGGACGGGTACTCTCCATCAAAAGCTGAGGAAGTACACGGCAAGGGTTCTGCCAACGCGTGACCGGCCCGCACGGCCGATTTCGCCCGTTGCCCGCGCAAGGATTTCACGGTGCCTCTGGAAATGTTTCCCGTCGCCACCGCCGCGAAGCAGCAGGAGAAGGCCCCGGTGGCGTTTCGGTGTGGCCTCACGGTTGCTGATATGGAGAAGCCGGAGGGCGAGGAGTACCGATGAAACTTCCCAGTCTCAGTCTCAAGCAGCGCTTTCTTGTCTTGTCCGTGGTCTTCGTGGCCCTGTTGGCGGCCCTGGTGATGGCCGCCCATGCCCAGATGAAGGACCTGCGCATGACGCGCCACCGCCTTGAAGAAGACTGGGGCGAGATTCACCGCGCGTTCGCGATTCAGTCGCAGCTCTCGGAAATCCACACCGTGTTTGAAAACCACCAGACCGGGGTGCAGGCCACGCGGATCGCGGAAAACCTCGTCACCGTTCGCCGCGAAACCGCCCAGATCCGCAAGTCCATCTCCCGCGATCTCGCCGGCATCGAGGCCGAAAGCCAGGAGATGCGCGGCCTCATGGCTCTCGACGAGAACCTGGACGAGTGGGACAGTCTCGTCCAGCAAGTCGAGACCGGCGAACTCGGCAGCGCCGCCGCTCTCGTGCAAGCCAACCGTCTCTTCGAGGAAGGCTCCGCTGCCATCACGACTTTCTCCACCGGCGCCCTTGAGGAACTCGACGCCTCACTCGAATATCTGGACGACCGCGAGGACGAGTTCCATCGCTTCGTCAGCTATGCCGTCGCCGGATTCGTCCTGCTGCTTCTGCTGGCCTGGACGGGACTGGCGCTCTGGATTCTGCGTCCCATCGCACACCTGCAATCGCTCGTGCGCAAGATTCGCCGGCGCGAGTTCCATCTCGAAGTGATTCCCCACGGCCCCGACGAAGTCGGCGAGCTCCTTGAATCGTTCGCTGAAATGGCCGCCAGCATCGGCATGTTCACCGAGAACCTGGAGAGCCTCGTGCGCCAGCGCACCGAGGAACTCGAAACGTCGCGCGCGCAGTTGCGGCGGATGCTCGATGGATTGCCCGAGGCCGTCGCCCTCGTCGAGCGCCCCGGCGGGCGCATTCTGTTCGCCAATGCCCCGTGGCGCTCCCTGCTCGGGGACGGAGATCACTCCCCCGTTCCCGCCCTTCTGCAAACACCCGCCGGACCCGAGGGCTGCCACACCTTTGATCCACCCGGCGAGGACTCCCCCCGCCAACTTGCCATCATCACCCGCGAGCTCTCGCCCCCCGAAAGCTCCGGCAGCGTCGTCCTCGAACACGTCCGCGACATGACCCAGCAGCTGCGCACGAACGCCGCCCTCGCGTCCTCGCAAAAGCTCGCCTCCATCGGCCGACTTTCCTCGGGCATCGCCCACGAAATCAACAACCCGCTCACCGCCATCGCGGCCTGCGCGGAGGGACTGCTCAAGCGCGTCGGCACGCCCCGTTTCGAGGAGGACATCGTCAAGGAATACCTCGGCACAATTCACGACGAGGTGTTTCGCTGCAAGGAGATCACCGGCAAGCTGCTCGAATCCTCGCGCCCGCACGAGCCGGGCATGGCAACCTGCGTTCCCTGCGAATTGATCCACTCCGCCGTGCAACTCACCTCGCCTCTGGCCGAGCGCTCCGGCGTGCGCATCCGCATCGCCGATTGCGCCGACGCCGATCTGATCTCCGACGGCCCAATAATCCGCCAAATCCTTCTCAACCTTCTTCTCAACGCCGTGGAAGCCTCCACCGACGGAGGCGAAGTCATTGCGTCCTGTGAAACCGAGGGCACCTGGTGCCTGCTTCGCGTCGCGGACACCGGGCGGGGCATCGCACCCGAAGACTTGCAGCGCCTCTTCGAGCCGTTTTTCTCGCGCCGCCCCGATGGCTCCGGCACGGGCCTTGGCCTCTTCGTCAGCCAGGGGCTCGCAGTTGCACTCGGTGGCGCCATTGAGGCAGAAAGCCAGGGGCCGGGCTGCGGCGCGTTGTTCACGCTGCGCCTGCCGCTCAATCAGGCAACTTCGACACCGTCATCCGCAACGAGCAAGGAGTACCATCATGACTGAGTCCCCCCAGGTTCTGCTCGTCGATGACGAGGCAACAATTCGCCGCGTTCTTGCGCGGGAGCTCGAAGCCCTCGGGCTCGGCGTTGACACCGCCGAGGACGCCGCCGCCGCCCGCCGCCTCGTCTCCTCCAAGACATTCGACTGCATCGTGCTCGACGTGCGGATGCCCGGCATGAGCGGCGACGTCTTTCTCGGCGAACTCCTCAAGATCGCGCCGCACACTCCCGTCATCATGCTCACCGCCCACGCGAACGTGGATCTCGCCGTGCGTTGCATGAGGGAAGGCGCCTTCGACCTCATCACCAAGCCGTGCTCCGTGGAGCACTTGCACCTGACAATCATGCGCGCGCTTGAAACGCAGCAGCTTCGCGAACGCGAGCGCACCCTCTCGTCCTTCGCCCAGCCCGTGCGCCGCCACGCACGCCTCATCGGAACCTCCGAACCGATGCAGCGCCTGCGCACGCTGATCGAACGCGTCGGCCCCACCGAGGAACCGGTCCTCATCATCGGGGAGAGCGGCACGGGCAAGGAACTCGTCGCACAGGAAATCTACGAGCGCAGCACCCGCGCGGGAAAACCGTTCCTCACGGTCAACTGCGCCGCCGTTGCCGAAACGCTGCTGGAAAGCGAACTCTTCGGCCACGAGAAAGGCTCGTTCAGCGGAGCCGAGGAACGCCGCCTCGGGTTCTTCGAACTCGCCGATGGCGGCACGCTCTTCCTCGACGAGATCGGCGACATGCCGCTCTCCATGCAACCCAAGCTCCTGCGCGTCCTGCAATCCGGCGAGTTCCGCCGCGTCGGCGGCAGCAAGTCGCTCAACGCCGACGTGCGCGTCATCGCCGCCACCAACAAGGACCTCCATGACGAGGTGCGCGAAGGCACGTTCCGCGAAGACCTCATGCACCGCATCAACACGATCGTCATCGAATCACCCCCGCTGCGCAAACGCCCCGAAGACATCGACGAACTGATCGCCTTCTTCATGGCCGAGGTCCGCGGCTCGACAAAGAGTCACTTCGGCGGGGACGCCCTTGCCCTCATGCGCGCCTACCCGTGGCCGGGCAACGTGCGCGAACTGCGCAACGTCGTGCGGCGCGCATTGATCCTGTCGGACAATGAGGTGTTCGAGCCCGCCGATCTTCCCCCGCACATTCTGCGCGACGCCGCACCGTCGGAATCCCCGGCGGACGAGGTGGATGCCACCGCGCTGCTTTCGCTTTCGCTCGCCGAGGTCGAACGGCGCCACATCCTCGCCGTGCTCCGCGATTGCGGCGGCAACAAGACGGCCGCCGCCCGCCGACTCGGCATTTCCACCAAGACACTCTACAACAAGTTCGAGGCCTGGGGCCTTGCCGACGACGAGATTCCTTAGCGCGTTTCTCGACAACTCATGGCCAGGAGCAATGAAGGATCTGGAAGATGGTCGAAGAGGCTTCACACTGCCCCGTTGGGGCCATTGCCGGCCAAGACTTTCGAGAAGCACTTAGCCCACCACGAGCTGGGACGCCCACGTGTGCGCCGACGCCGCGATTGCGTCGAGCTGGTTCAGCAGAAAGTGATCCGTGCCCGGCAAGGCGATGCGCGTGCGGAAGCGAATCCCCGCATCCGCCTCGCAGCGCGTCACGTCGCCGGGCGCGACGGCAAAGTCGTCGGCCGCGCGGATCAGCACCGCGTTCCCGATGCCCGCGCGGCAACGCAACGGCTCCACGGCGCGCAGCGGCGGACTCACCGCAAGAACCGACGCGCCGCCGCAGGCCACCATCAGGCTGAGCGCCGCGCCATACGAATAGCCCGCACAATGAACATGCGGCAAATCGTCGCCCAGCCGGATTCCTGAAAACCAGCGCAGCACTGCTTCCGCGTCGGACACGTCACGCGGACTCGATTGCAACACGCGGTCGTCGCGCAGAAACTCCTCGCGTGCCTCGCTGCTTTTTTCCGCGTCATCCGCTTCCCGGTACTCCCAGACCAAGCACGCACCGCCCGCACCCAGGATCCCACGCGCGATGGCCTCGATCACCGGATTGTTCGCCGTGCCGCCAAGCAACGGATGCGGACAGCTGATCAGAACGCGCACGCGCGGCGGCTTTTCCTCGTCGTAGTGCAGCGTCCCGCGCAACGCACCATCGGCCGTTGGAATCGTCACGTACTCCTGCGCGATCAGCATCGTGCGCTGCTTCCCCGTGTGGCGGCGAACGCCTCGCGTGTTGCCTCGGCGGCAAAGCCGATTTCCTCTTCCGTCGCCGTCAGCGGCGGAAGGAACGTCAGCACGTTGCGCCCGGGTCCCGTCTTGCCCGCAAGAATGCCACGGTCGCGCAACGCGCACAGCACGCGGTCGCAATCCGCCATCGCCGCGTTTCCCGGTCCGCCGATTTCAACGCCGATCATCATGCCCATGCCGCGCACTTCGGCAACTTCACCAAACCCGGACAATGCACCCGCCAGCAGTGCGCGAAAACGCGAACCACGCACTTCCGCAATGTGCGCCAACCCGTCGCGCTCCATGATTCCGACGACCGTCGCCGCCGCCGCCATCGCCGCCAGATTGCCTCCGAATGTCGAGGCAGCCGGGCGCGTGTACGCCGCCGCAACTTCCTCGGTCGCCAGCCACACCGCCACGGGCAGTCCATTGCCCAGCGCCTTCGCGCAACTCATCAGATCCGGCGAAACCCCGTGCCGCTGCATGCCAAACCATGCGCCTGTGCGGCAGAAACCCGTCTGCACCTCGTCCGCGATCAGCAGCACGCCGTGTGCACGCAGCAGCGCCTTCAAACGCCGGAAGTAACCGTGCGGCGGAACGACGATGCCACCGTTTCCCAGGATCGGCTCGGCGATGAACGCCGCGATCTCCTCGCCTGCGGGCGAGTTCAACAAGCGTTCCACCGCGCCCAGCGATTCCTCCGCACCCTCCTCGTCCATCGGCGTTGGAACGTGATGCGCGCGCGCCATCGGAAAGGAATCGTTCTTCCAGAATCCGATCCCCGTGACCTCCATCGTCAGCGCCGTCCTGCCATGCAGGCCGCGGTCGAAGGCGATGAAGTTCCTGCGGCCTGTCGCAGCCGAAGCCGCGAGCAACGCCCCCTCGTTCGCTCCGCTGCCGTCCGCGCAAAAGAACACGCGAGACAGGCCGGTGGGCGCGAGCCGCGCCAGCGTCTCCGCCAATCCCACGACGGACTCGTGCAGGTACAACGTCGTCGTGTGCTGCAACGTTTCCAGTTGCCGCGCAACGGCCTCGACGACCTCCGGGTGGCAATGCCCCAGACTGTTGACCGCCACGCCCGTGAAGAAGTCGAAGTACTCTTTCCCCGCCGCATCCCACACACGCGTGCCGCGGCCACGCACCAACTCCAGCGGCTCCGAACCATAGAAGTGCCCGTAGCACGGCATCATCACCCGCCGCCGCCGTTCAAACAGATCCGCCTTGCTCATCTCAGTAAACTCCCGCCGCGACGGGACTCGCCGTTGCCGCCGGCCTCGGCCAGTAAATCCCCCCCGCCACGCACTGCGCTTCGTCGCGTTCGCGTGCGTTCAAAATCAGCATCGACGCATCGAAGCGATGAAACGTCACCGTGCCCCAATCGCCCGGCGCGGCGGGCCCGCACTCGCCCGGCATTCCCGCCACCAGCTCGACAATCAACCGCTCGTCGTGCGCCTTGTACGTCAGCGCCTCGTCCTCTTCCACGAGACAGCCGAACAGCGAATTGCCGTACCCGTTGATGAGCGCGCAGTGCGGCGGCAGCGCGCAGCGCAACTCCTCGCGCTCGCGGGGCGTGATGCTCTGGCCGCCGAGATGCACGAGGCGCAGCCCGGCGTCTTCGAGCGAGTCGCTTTCCTCAAGCAACGCACGCAGCAGCGACGGCGTGATGAACAACGCATCCGGGCGCTCGCGCCGCAGATGTTGTTCGGTTTGCTCGCGCAGATGCGCCAGGTGCCGCAGTGCCGCGGGCGTCCCCGCCACCAACCGCCGGTGCCAGCGCGGATCCATGTCGATCTTCAACGCATCGCATCCCGTCGTTTCCTGCGCCAACCGGTCCGCCGCCTTGCCAATGATGTGCGGACCTGTCGGCCCGGCGAACAACCACTGGCGCAACGCAATGCCCCGGCGCTCCAGCACGCTGCAAAGCGGCGCGACGAATGCCTTCTCGAAATCCTCTTCGGTCCACGCCACGGTCAGCGGCGCACCCGTTGCTCCCCCCGTTTCGCCCAGAATCAAGCGCCCGCCGCCTTCGCGCACCACGCGCGGCAGGAAATCGCGGAACGGCGTTTCCTCCATCCGGCGCCGGTCCATCGGCGGCAGCGCGCGCAGATCGCTGCGCATCGCAAGCTGCTCCGCGCGCACGCCATGCTCGTGGCTCCATCGCTGCCAATACGGCGCACCATCCTCCTCATCGAAGTGCATTGCGATGATCGCACGCTGATGCGGCGTCAGCTCCCCGTCGTCCGTTCGAGCGTTACCGCGCGGCTTCAGCGGCGCGCGCTCGGGTTGCCACGGATGCCGCGAGAAAACCCCGGCCAGCAACGCCCCCAGGCGAATCGCCGTCAGACGGTCGCCGTCGATGCGCAGCTTCCCGGTGAAGAACGCGCGCTGGGGCGAGAGGCGCGCCGCCACGAGATCGAGGAACACGCCCGCCTCCATGCGATAGCGGCACGTCCATGCGCTCCCGGCCGGAAGCTCGTGCAGCCCGCCGCCATCCTCCAGCAACACCCACTCGCTCTCGCCCTCGTCGTCGTACACGCAAATGCACACAGGCACGCCCACGGCCGCGAGCAACCGGTGGTCCGCATCCGTCAGACGCGGACGCATCTCGTCACGCACGTAGTGATCGCACAGCGAACGCTTGGTCGAAGTCATGCGGGGACGGCCTCCGGGACGATCATGGCGGCAAAGTCTTCGAGCGAAACGGCCGCGAAGGCCGACGGAACAGCCGAACGCGCGCCGTCGTTCTCCCAGCACCGCTCGGCCATCAGGTACGGACTCCACGTTTCAAGCAGCGGATGCGCGCGCCGTTCGTTCAGCTCAACGCCGAGCCCGCGCGTCTGCACAAGATGCGCGGCGAGATCGCCGAGCGTCCACGGCGCACGCTCGGCCAGATTCCAGAAAGCACGATGCCGCGCGGGCGAATCGACCCGCGTGCAAAGAAAGTCCGCCGTGCCCTCCAGCGTCACGAGGCCCAGGCGCACGTTCGCCTTTGCGGCGAGCGCCAGCCGCTCTCCGCCGATCCGCGCCCACGCGTGCAGGAACGGACCCAGCGGCGAGCGCGCCGCCAACGCGCGGTCGTTCACCGAAGGCAGAATGATTCCCGGACGCACGACCTCCAACGGAACATCGAGACGCGCGTTCAACCAGCGCTCCCCCGCCGTCTTGGAGGACTCATACGGATTCGATCCCGTGCCAGGCCCGGGAAGAGCCTCGCGCAGGACTCCGTCCCTCTCCGGCACGACGAACGCCGTCGAAACGTGCACCACGCGCCGCGCACCGCCACGCCGGACAATTTCCGGAATCGGAGCAAGCGCACGAAAGTTCGCCGCGCGCACCGCACCGCCCGGACGCCGCGCCAGCTTTGTCGAAGCCGCCGCGTGAATCAGCACGTCGAACGGCGGCACTTCCGCCACCCCCCATTCCGGCTCGCAAATGTCGCCCACCAGCACCTCAACGCCCGAATCGGTGTCCTGCCTCAACCGCGCCTTCCCCTCGCACGCGGAATCGCAACGCACCAGCGCCAGCACCTCGTGCCCCGACGCGGCAAGGCGCGGCAACAACGCACTCCCCACATAACCGGTGGCTCCCGTCAGCAGTATTCTCATGCGATCCTTTCACCTCGTGCGGCAGCACCATCGTGGCGGGCCATTCGTTCTCCCTTCAGGGGCAATGGGCGTGCCTGCCGCTGGAAGCCCTGCAAGCGCCCCGACATGAAAATTGTTCCCATCGCCGCGAAGGGATTTCCGAAACATCTCCCCCGAAAGCGTCCACGGACACGGCCCGCCTCTTGCCCCATTGCCACGACGCACGACTTCGCAACGAGGCAATGCCATGCAGATCACACAACGCTCCACCCTCACCGTTCTCTACTCACCCGACCCCGACGATGCCTTCGCGTGGTGGGGACTCATCACGGGCCGAACGGCTCTGCGGGCGCACGTGATTCGCGCCCGCGCCGTGCCGCTTCTCGAATCCAACGAACTGTGCGCGCAGGGAATCCCCGACGTCGCCGCGATCTCCTCGGCCGCGTGGCCGTTCTTCTCCGGCGACTACGCGGTCCTCTCCTCCGGCGCTTCCGTGGGACGCGGCTACGGGCCGGTGCTGGGCGCGCGCGCCGACCGCGCCGACCTGGACTTCGCCCGTGCACGCGTCGCCGTTCCCGGCAACATGACGACGGGCGCCGCGCTCTTCCGCCTGCTCCACCCCGGCGCTGAAACCGTCGAGTGCTCCTGCTCCGAAGTGCCCCGCCGCATTCTCTCGGGCGACGTGGACGCCGGCGTTCTCATTCACGAGGAACTGATGAACTGGGCCGACCGTGGCCTGCGCCGCGTTGCGTGTCTCGGCGAAGAATGGACCGCCCGCACCGGGCTCCCCATTCCCGTCGGCCTTATCGCCGTCCACCGCCGTCTCGGCACCGCGCTCATCGACGAACTCGCCGACGCCCTGCGACGCAGCATCCACCTCGCCTTTGCCCGCCGCGCGGAAGCCACCGCATGGGCGAAACGCTACTCGCGCGAAACGCACCCCGGCATCGCCGAACGCTTCATCGAAATGTTCACGAACGAGGACAGCCTGGACCTCGCGCCCGATTGCGTCGAAGCCCTTCGCGCGCTCTACGGCGAAGGCACCGCGCGCGGCCTCTTTCCGCGAGTCCCCACGCTCGAATTCGCCGGCGCGCCACGCGAGGCCGCCCACTCGTGACCGCTCCCGTCTTCCGCCACGCCGTCGCACCGCTCTGCCGCCTGGACGACGGCCCCCTCGCGGGACTGCGCCACCGCACCGTTCTCGACGCGGCAACGGGCACGCGCCAGCTTGCCCTCTGGCAGGAGGAACACCTCCCCGGCTTCGACGTGCCCCCCCATCGCCACGACTGCGAGGAAATCATCACCGTCCTCGACGGCGCCATCGAGGCCACCGTCGAGGGCGCGCGCCACGCCGTCCACGCCGGAGAGAGCATCCTGCTCCCCAGCGGATGCCTGCACGGATTCCGCGTCACCGGCAACGTCCCCGTGCGCCTGCTCGCGATTTTCGGATCGCCTTCGCCCGGAATCTTCCGCGCCGACGGCACGCCCAGCACCCCGCCCTGGGAAGGCGGCGCCTCCGACCACCTCGCCAGCCACTAAAGCACCTCGGCCGCAACGCGGCCGAGGTTGGGTGGAAGAAGGTGCCGCCCCACGGGTTTCCATCGGCGGTCCTTCGGGATGACAGGCCTGCGCCCGGTCAGTGCAACATGCCCTGCTTGGCTTCGACGGCAGCATATTCGCCGCCAGGGTTGAAATGATCGAGAGTCATGTCTTCGCTGGATTCGATCGACCAACCGAACTTCAGGCCTGCGACAAACCAGCCGAGGGCAAAAATCCCGAGGCCGAAGATCGTGTCGCCCACCACCCGCAGCCAACGCAGGTTGTGCATCAGGTCCGTTTGAAGAAACTCGGCGCTGCGGGCGTACCAGAGGCCGTGCTCGACGCTGGCCCAGGTTTGCATCAGGCCGATGGGCAACAAGCTGAGGACGACCATCAGAGTCAGCCCGATGTTGACCGCCCAGAAGGAGAAGCTCAGCCAACGGGTCCGCCAGATGTGGTGCGAGGCCAGTCCCTTCAGGCAGAAAAGCATCAGGCCGATACCGAGCATCCCATAGACACCGAACAGGGCGGTATGGCCGTGCACGGCCGTGGTGTTCAGCCCCTGCATGTAATACAGCGCGATCGGCGGATTGATGAGAAATCCGAACAACCCGGCGCCCACCAGGTTCCAGAACGCAACAGCGACAAAGAAGTAGATCGGCCACTTGTAGGCGCGCACCCAGGGACGGACGCGGCTGAGCGTCAGATTCTCGTACGCCTCGAAACCGATCAGCACCAGCGGCACAACTTCGAGGGCGCTGAACATCGAACCCAGCGCCAGAATCGCCGTGGGCGTACCCGTGAAGTAGAGATGGTGGAAGGTCCCGATGATTCCACCCGTCAGGAACACCGTCGTGGCAAACAAAACAGCAGCCGTCGCAGTGACAGTCCGCAGCAAACCCATGCGAACAAAAAGAAACGCAATCACGACCGTGGCAAAGACCTCGAAGAAGCCCTCGACCCACAGGTGCACCACCCACCAGCGCCAGTACTCGGAAATGGCCAGATTCGTTTGCCGGCCCCACATCAGGCCCGCGCCATAGAACAACGCAATCGCGGCGGAACTGACCAGGAACAAGGCGAGCAGATGCTTGTGCTCGCCAGGCTTGCGGAAAGCAGGCCACATCGCCCGCACCATCAGGCCCAGCCAGACAAACAGCCCCACCAGCAGGAAGCTCTGCCAGAAACGCCCCAGATCGACGTACTCGAAACCCTGGTGGCCAAACCAGAAATTCATCTCGAAACCCATCTGCTGGCGCGTGCCGTACCAAGTGCCGAACATCGAGCCGACAACGATGAGCAACAGGCAGACGAACAGGAAGTTGACACCCGCACGCTGAAACCGGGGCTCATATCCCGAAACGGCGGGAGCCATGAACAAGCCCGTGGCCAGCCACGCCGTGGCGATCCACAGAATGCCCAGCTGCGTGTGCCAGGTACGCGTAACCGAGTAGGGAAGCCACTCGGAGAGAGGAATGCCGTAGAAACCCGAACCTTCGACGCCGTAATGAGCCGTGATCGCACCCAGGCCCACCTGCGCCACAATCATGGCGGCGACGACCCAGAAGTACTTCAGCGTGGCCCGCATCGAAGGGGTCGGCGCCAGACCCAACAGCGGGTCCATCGACGGCAGGGGCGCTTCCTCCTCACCCTTGTGCTTCAGGATGGCATAGTACCACGCCAACGCGCCGATTCCGGCCAACAGCAGGACAAAACTCAGCACCGACCAGATGATGATCGAGCCGGAGGGACGATTGTCGATCAGCGATTCGGCCGGCCAGTTGTTCGTATAGGTAATGGCAGCCGATGTCATCGGCGCGGGCGCCTGACCGGAATCCACTTCGACTCTGGCGGAGGGAGCATCGGCGGGACGCTCGGTGCCGCAGACCCACGCAGCCCAGAAGAAGAAGGCGTTCATCTGGCGTTGGCGCTCGCTGTCCTGGATCGTGTCCACGGCCACGGCGTACGCATCGCGCAACTCGGGCGGAGTCATCCCCCCATCGGCCAGCGCAAGAGCCTCATCGGAAAAAACCTCGGCATCGCCGAACAGCGCGCCATAGTAGCCGCCGAGAACGTCGAAGGCGCGGGCGCGGTCAGCGGAAACGATAATTTCGTCGCTCCCCGGATCATACGTGTTGGTACGCAGCTCCGACTTGAGCCGGCTCTGGAGAACAACCTGCTGCTCGGGCGGCAGCTGATCCCACGTTGTCCCATGCTCCTGCTGCGCCCAATGATCGAGCAGCCAGAGGGCTTCGCGGTGCAACCAGTCCGCCGACCAGTCGGGCGCCACATAGGCCCCATGCCCCCAGATCGAGCCCAACTGCTGGCCTCCGATCGATTGCCACACATTCTGTCCATCACGGATGTCCTGACCCGTAAAGAGAACCTGCCCATCCGTGCTGACGACGCGCTCGGGGATGGGCGGCGCCAGACGGTAGATCTCAAGGCCATAGTACCCGAGCACCGCAAACGAGGCGAAGATGACGGCGGCCAGGGCCAGCCAGAGTTTCAAGTAACGCATGAGAAAAGAAACCTCCGGGAAATTGGCTTTGCAAATACCCGCCAATAAGTGGATGTCTTTGTCCACTTTGTGGTGATGATCTAGATCCATCCGAAAGTGGATGTCAAGGTCCAGATATCTTGATTTGCGGAAAAATAAAACAGCCGGAGGCTCCCCATGTTCTCACAAACGGCCGAATACGCCCTGCGTGCCGGCATTGCCCTGGCACAACAACCTGACGAGCCGTTGACGACGGACGAGCTGGCGCGTCGAACGAAAGTCCCCAGAAACTACCTCTCAAAAGTACTGCAAATGCTCGTGCGCGAGCAGGTGGTTACGGCAATCCGGGGGCTCCATGGAGGCTATCAGCTTCGCCAGCCCGCCAGCGTTCTCACCATTTTCGACGTCGTCAACGCCATCGAGCCGCTCCAGCGCATTCACACCTGCCCTCTGGGCTTGCCCGAACACGGCAAGCACCTCTGTCCGCTGCACCGGCGCATGGATGATGCACTGGCAGAAGTCGAACGCGCCCTGAAATCGACCACTCTGGAGGAAGTCGTCCGCGAGCCTTCGCCCAGCGTGCCGCTCTGCCCGGGTTCGGGGTGGGACACCGAGGGCTCCTGAGGCACGCACGCATGCAGGAACTCCGTCCCGGCTTTGACAGCCGGGAGATGTTGCTGCACGGTTCCCGGCAAATCACATCAGCCTAAGGAAACTCCCTGCAATGCAAGCACCATGCGCCAGCCGGGCGGCACTCCTGTTCCTGCCGCTCGCATTTCTGCTCATCGCGACGATTCTCCCGATGCAGGCGCGCGGCGAAACCCGCCTCCTGTGGGAGCGCGTCCGCGTGGCTCCCGGCGAAACGAACACGCTGCGCCTTGATCCTCCTCCGGAAACGGCATCCCTCCACCTGCGATTTCTGCATCCCATCGGAACGACGATAGGTTCTCTGGAAGTACCAGCCGCGGAGAGCATCGCGGTTCCCGCGCCCCCCTTCGAGGGCGGATTCATTCTTGAAGTGCGTGACTCCGCGGGCGAACTGCTCGGCCGCACCGTGCAATCGGTCTGCGCCTCTCCGGAGTTCGACGTGCGCTACGGCTTCGCGACGAACTTCGGAGGCTCCTGGGATCAAAGCGCCCGCCGCGCCGAAATGCTCGTCGAAGCCAACGTGAACGCCATCGAGTTCTACGACTTCTTTGCCGCCCACGGCGACTACACTCCGGAATCGCAGAGCTACAAGTTCGAACCCTTTGGCGTCCATCTCGACGCCCGCAACGTGAAGGCCAAGCAGGATGCCTTCCGCGCCGCCGGCATCCACAGCTACGCCTACGTCGCACCCTACGCCGCCGCGCAAAGCGTCTTCCGCCTCCTTCCCGATCCCATCACCGGCGACGACGGCGAGCCGCTCGTCTATGGGCCCGACCACGTGAAGACGACCCGCGAATACGACAGGGCAGGCAAGAGCGACGGAAAGTGGTTCACCATCATGGCCATGCATCGGGGCTCGCGCTGGCACGAACACGTCCTGACGGAGTACCGCAACCTGCTCGCCGGGGAACAAACGGTCCTCGCGCCCTTCGACGGCATGGAGGTGGACACCTACGGCATCGAGGAGCGCCCTTACCGCGCGCAGGGCTGGGACAAACCCGGCTGGACCATCGGCCAAGTGCTCCATCTGTTCATGGCCGACACCCGCGCCCTCGCCGACGCCGCCACGCCCCGCGCCCTGCTGACCTCCAACTGCGTCAACGGCACCGGCATGAAGGAACTCGCCCCCTTCGTCGATTGGCAGTTCATGGAAATCTGGCCCTGGGGAGCACGCACCATCGAGGAGTACGCCGGCATGATGGAAGAAGCCGGCAAGTTGCGCGGGCAACGCGTCGTCGCCAAGAGCTACCCCGACAAAATGGTCCCGAAGCACGACGTCTGGCCCGCCGAGAACCTGCGCCTGATGATGGGAACCGCCATGCTGACGGGAGGTTCGTTCATGGTCGCGGGGGAACCGAACCCCAAGACCGGGAAAATGCACAGCCTCAAGACCGACTACTACGGCAACAACTCGCCGCTCGACGACGAACGCTGGCGCATCCTGTGCGCCTACAACCGCTTCGACGCCCTGCTCTACCGCATCACACACGGCGAAAACGTGCGCCGCTCGGCCTCCGTCATCCGCACGCCCGGCCTGATGACGC
This sequence comes from Candidatus Sumerlaeota bacterium, assembly GCA_030156535.1. Lineage (GTDB taxonomy): Bacteria > Sumerlaeota > Sumerlaeia > SLMS01 > JAHLLQ01 > JAHCAW01. The sequence continues at coordinate 125,806 of JASGMJ010000016.1, read as the reverse complement.
GCACCTTCGCCGCCGGGGAAAGCGGCCTTGCCATCACCCTGCTGCGCGCGCGCCCCGATCAGGAATGGATGGCCCCCGCCATCGCGGCCTCCGATCTCCAGCCCGCCGAGCTGCGCCTGCAATGGCGCACGCCTGCTCCGCGCGCCGTGCGCTTCGGATCGCCCGATCAGCCGGAATGGGAAGCGTTCATCGACGTCCCCACCCGGCTCGAAGAAGACCGCCTGTACATCACCGTGCCCCCCTTCGCCCGCTTCGGATGCGTCCTGATCCAGCGATAACGCGGCACGCCCGTCCGCCTCGGCAGTCCCTGAAGCGCCCGGCGCGCAGGGTCGAGAGACTCCGGACTACCTCCGAACATCACACCGAAAGAGCGCGTTCTCTCTCGGCCACGAGCCGAGGGCAGCCAGAGTTCTCTTGGAAGAACCCCTCAATCTTTCTCTTCCTCCTCGGGATAAGGAACGGGATCAGCGGGAATCCACCCTCTGTCAGGCTCATTGTACCTAAAACACTTGCTCATCCCTTCTGTTGTGATCACCTTGCCCCCCCTATGAAAGAAGGCACGGACTACTGACTTTCTTGGATGCTTATTGTCGGCTTGGGCTGCGCTCACTACAGCCCAGAACTTTGGTGTTTCATCAGTGGTGGGGCGAGTCGTCAGCCGTGGTCCGAGCCAGCGGTCCAGAATCTCTGTGGAGACGTTGTGTCGTGAACCGTGGTGCGGCACTTGAATACGATCAATTCCTGGAAGAATCAAACCGACACACGGGGCATAATCGGCCGCTTCATCAAGGGCAGCTCTTCCAGCGTCTGCGGTCAAGAGTATCCTCTGGCCGCATAAATTAGCGTATTGAATGACGCTCATATTGTTCTCTGCGCTTGTATCGTCGCTTGGAAATGTCTCTTGCCCCCACGTAGCATGAATTAAGTTTATAATCTTCTCTGCAAGAACCCCGATAGCCCTAACAGGTGATGGTGGAGCCTCCTTCGCGGCTTCAGGTGTCTTCTCTGACTCAACCACGAGGTCAAGATAGCGGGGCTTCGTTGGGGCCATGACAGTGAAATTGCCAATTGTCGCGCCTTGGAAAGGTTCGAAGATGGGCACTCCATAATCATTCGCTAGCGCTTCGAGTGCGGCAAGATTTGGATATATCTCTTTTAGTCTTTTGATGAGGTTATCAGTGGAGGTGAACCGACTGAATCGGCCAATCAGCTCATCGGCATATATCCACGGGCGAAGCATCCAGAGCTCACCGATCTCAAAATCGTCGAACAGTTTTCTCAGGCCTCCGGCATGGTCGCCATCTGGATGACTCACGATAACCGCGTCGATACGACATGGTGCGTTGTAGTACTCTTTGATGTGTTTGACAAGCTTATCTCCGGTTTCCTGAAAGCCACCATCAGTGACATGAATACGCGTCTTCCCACCAATCTGATACCGGATGGGTATTGCGTCTCCGCTCTTCTTCGACTCAACGCCGAGGAAATCTATCTCGAAAAAGTCAGCCATGGTCTGCTCCTCTTGTCTTGATATGTGAATTAACACGTTTTGTTATGTACTGGCACTGTTTCCTGTATGCCATGCAGAAGATTGCGAATAGGGCTATAATGAGGATCTCTACAGTCCATGGCTGTATCTTGGGTAAGGACAAGGATAGTCGCTCATATCCCTCGAGAAGAACCAAGGCCATGAATAGCGCGCAGAGCGTCCTATACGTGTTGCTCGACTCAGACAGGACGACCAGTTTCTCGTCTTCCCTTGATACTGTAACGAAATCTGAGTAGGGAACGACTTCGAGGAGTCCAGTGATTTTCAGCGATGGTTCTACGACAAGAGACCCCAAACGACTGATAACCATTCCAATGAAGTAGTAGAGGAAGATACCGAGAATAATGTCCTGCTGAACAAAATGGAATGTTGTGAGGGCTTCGGCTAAGATAACAAAAACTACACCTGGTAGAAGGTGGTTGAATATATTATAAGAGGATAGTTTGTCAAGTACCTCTTTCATGTGGTGCTGCCTCCAATCGGTCTGTTCATCTCTTCACCGGTCTTCCAAGAAAACCGTGGAGTAATCCCGCGCTCGCGGTCGAGAGAAACCACGTCTTGGAGCCTGAGGTAAGGTGGTGGGTCAGCCAACGCGACGGCGCTTCTTCGCGCGCTGAAACGCCCAACACCCCGCCCTGAGAAGGCGGCACGTCCGACCACCTCGCCAGGGCGGCCTAGATACCGAGAAGAGTCCAATGATACAGTGTCGTGGAATTCGGATCCGGGTTACTTTCCGCGGGGCAGGCCTGATGGCCTGACGTGAAATTCAAGTTCCCACGATCTTTCTGCATCCGGAGTGTCACTTTGGAAACCTCGATCACAAGGTCGCGAACAAGACACTCTTTCGCCGTTCCCTCCCACACAAGCTCCTCGCTTGGCGTCATGAGATTGGCTCCCGGTGGCAATATCAGTCCATAGGAACCGCGCAGCAAGGTGATGGCCTCGGAGTAGGTCAGGGGTTCCTTTGCATATTCCGGATGAAGAGGCAGATTCAGCGCCCAGCGGGGGTCCTGCTCCAAGGCTGCGTCCATGATCTGAACGGCGCCTTTCCCCGGCAGCACGCGCGCCACGAAGGCCTCCTGACGGTCGATCTCCTCGACGACCCCGCGCAATGTCTTCCCTTCGAAATCCCCTTCCAACTTGACCTGATGGGTATTCAAACGGGTGGCGGTGGCTCCAAAGATGGACCCTCTGTCCGGCGTCAGCTGAACCTTTTCAAAAGGTTGCTCGCGGCCTTCATAGAGAAACACGATCGGTTCCTCTTTCGCATCCTCCGCTTCGCTTTCCACCTTCGTATCGGAGGGGGGCAGCTTCAACTTCTTGATGGCGTGGCGCACATCGCTTCCGGCGATATCCACTTCAACGGGAGCATCGAACTTGTCCTTTGCTTCTTCTGCCCAGGCAACACTCATCGCCAGAAGAAACAGAATCGCCGCGCGGCTAATCGTCTTCATGCAAGCCTCCCGTTGCTGTCATGCGAGGCATCTCCGAGTGTGCCCATCGGAGTTCGCATGAACGCAATCTACCGGAATGGCCCATGATGACAACCTGAAAGGGTCTCGTCTGGGAGAGCCAGACTCGGCATTCCCCCCGCGTTTGCCCTTGACATTCACCCCCGTCTCGTTGCGTATGGCTACAAAGTGTAACGGTGGCTACATTATGCAGCCTTTGATACAAACAGAGAACCCCACCCCCGTCGGCGCCACGACGCTCGACCGCTTGGCGCTGCATCAGGCCGGACGTATTCTTGCTCTCGGTCTGGAGGGGGCCGAGCGCCGGCGGCTGCTCGACCTGGGGTTCGTGCCCGGTGCCCGCATCGAGGTGGAACTCGAAAACCCCCTGGGCAATCCCCGCGCGTTCCGCGTGCTGGGCGGGGTTGTTGCCCTGCGCACCGAGCAGGCCGCCCGGATCACCATCGCGTTGGAGAACCCCGCTTCATGACCCCGAACAGCCTCCCGGCCAGCGCACCTGCCCCGGTCCAACCTGTCGCCCAACCTGCCAACCAGCCTGCCGCCCACGGTGCCTGCGCCACGTGCGTTCATGCGCGCCACGATGCCCTGCGGCGTCTGGGCGTGAGGGCCGAGGCCGCCGACTTTGTCGTCGCCCTGCTCGGCAATCCGAACACGGGCAAGAGCACGGTGTTCAACGCGCTGACCGGATTGCGCCAGCATGTGGGCAACTGGCCGGGCAAGACCGTGAGCCGCGCCGAGGGAGCCTTCGAGACCGACGGCAAGAAGTACCGCATCGTCGATCTGCCGGGGTGCTACTCGCTTTGCTCGTCGAGCCACCACGAGGAGATCGCCCGCGACTTCATCCTGTTCGGCGGCCCGGACGTCACCGTGGTCGTCGTCGATGCCACGCGCCTGGAGCGCAACCTGGTGATCGTCCTGCAGACGCTGGAGATCACCGGCCGTGTCGTCGTGGCACTGAACCTGATGGACGAGGCCAAGCGCCGCGGGCTCAGCGTCGATGCCCGCGCGCTCTCGCGCCGCCTGGGCATTCCCGTCGTTCCGATGGCCGCGCGTCATGGCAAGGGCATCGACGACTTGCTTGCCGCCATCGTCTCCGTCGCCACCGGCGCCTACGAGACGAATCCCCATCGCGTTCACTATGGCAACGGGCGCCTGACTGCCCGGCTCGAACCGATCATGCGCCAACTGGAGCAGCTCTTTCCCGGTCTGCCCAACACCCGCTGGGTCGCCCTGCGGCTGCTCGACAAGGATCACAGCATGATCCAGGCAGTCCGCGAGGGAACGCTGGGCAACATCGAGGCCATGACGGCCCGTGTCATGCCCCGACTCGACACCGATGCCTTGCAGGACGACCAGCCCGCCCTTGTGCCGGAGGAGCGCTCGTGAGCACAACGATTGGCGCACCCGGCGGAAACCATGAAGCCCCCGATCTTCTCGGCATGGTGGAGTCCGCACGCGACGGCTATGGCGACGCGCTCGCCGACGACGCGATGGAGGCCTACTACGCCGAGGCCAACAAGATCACCAGCGAGGTCGTCGATGCGCAGGGCCGCCATCAGGGCCTCTCGTTCGACCGCCGCCTCGACCGCATCCTGACCAGCCGCATCTGGGGATTCCCCGCGATGATCCTGCTGCTCTGGGGCGTCCTGTGGCTCACGGTGGCGGGCGCCAACGTGCCTTCCGCAATGCTTGCCACGCTGACGATGGAGCACGGCTACAACCTGTTGCACGCGGCCGCCAACTTCCTGGGCGCTCCGGGCTGGCTCTCCGGTTTTCTGATCGATGGCGTTTATCTCGGCGCCGCGTGGGTCTTCAGCGTCATGCTCCCCCCCATGGCCATTTTCTTCCCGCTCTTCACCATGCTGGAGGACTTCGGCTACCTGCCGCGCGTGGCCTTCAATCTCGACCGCCTCTTTCACAAGGCCGGCGCGCACGGCAAGCAGGCGCTCTCCATGATGATGGGGCTGGGGTGCAATGCGGCGGGCATTGTTTCGACCCGCATCATCGACAGCCCGCGCGAGCGTCTCATCGCGATCCTGACGAACAACTTTTCGATCTGCAACGGGCGCTGGCCGACGCTCATCCTGATCGGCACGATCTTCCTGGGCGCGCTGGCTCCCGCCGGACTCGGGTCGCTCGTCGCCGCGACCTCCGTCGTCGCCACGTGTCTGCTCGGCGTGGCGTTCACGTTCCTCGTCTCCGCCGTGCTGTCGCGCACCGTGCTGCGCGGCGAGACCTCAACCTTCAGTCTCGAACTGCCGCCCTACCGTCCGCCGCGCATCATGCAGACGCTCTACACGTCACTGATCGACCGCACCCTGCTGGTGCTGTGGCGTGCCCTGATCATGGCGGCGCCGGCCGGCGGCATCATCTGGCTTATCTCGAACATCACGGTCGCCGATCAATCCATCGCCGCGCATCTCATCGCGTTTCTCTCCCCCGCCGGATGGCTCCTCGGGCTGAACGGCGTGATCCTGCTCGCCTACGTCGTGGCCATCCCCGCCAACGAGATCATCATTCCGACGATCCTGATGCTGACGCTGACGATTGCGATCAAGGATCCGTCGCTCGCCGGCATGGCGCAGGCCGGCGTGATGACCGAGTTCGCCGACGGCAATCTCGTCCGCCGCATTCTGACCGCAGGGGGATGGACGACGCTGACGGGGATCAACCTCATGCTCTTCTGCCTGCTGCACAATCCGTGCAGCACCACGATCCTGACCATCTGGAAGGAAACCCGCAGCGCGAAGTGGACCGCGCTCGCGACGCTGCTCCCGCTCCTGCTCGGCATTGCCGTCTGTGCCACGATCGCCGCGCTCGTCCGCCTTACGAGCTGATGCCCGCAACGAACCGCCCCGGGGGACGCGTGATCGAAACGTCCTCGGGGTCCTTGCGCCCGCGCACCTGGATCGAATACGCCTCGTAGTGCAAATCGTAGTAATCCTGCTTCTTGTTCGGATTCGAGAGCGCCACGCCAACCTGATAGCGCCCCGGATGAAACGGCAGCGCCGCGATCGACGCGCGCACCGTCATCCGCCCCTCGACGCCCCGCAGCGCCATCCCCTGCAGCTCCGTCCCCTGCCACCCCATGCGCAAATCACCAAGCCCCGCATAGCCAAACTCCACCTGCACGTCGAGCTTCTCGTGCGCCGTGAACGTCACTTCAATGGCGCACGCGCGTCCTGCCTCGAGGCCCGGCGTGCGCCGCCCCTCGTGATCAAAAAACGCAACGTCCTCGATCGTCGCACGCGTTCCGCCGTGCCGCACGCCGCGCGGCGAGGATGCCATCACGAAGTTGCGGCGCTCGTCCGACCAATCAACTTCCTCCATCAACGTGGCGGGTTCGTACGTGTTCTCCTCCGCGCCGCCCTTGCCCATCAGCGAATCGACATAATCGGGGAGAACCTCGCCGATCGGGCCATAGGCGATCATCTTCCCCTTTTCGATCCAGAGCATCTCCTCGGCGACGTGTTCGATCTGCGGCACGAAGTGACTGACAAAAAGAATCGTCCGCCCCTCCGCGCGCAGCGCCGCGATCTTGCGCAGGCACTTGGCCTGGAACGCCGAATCGCCAACGGAGAGCACCTCGTCGATCAGCAGCGTCTCCGCGTCGGAGAAGACCGCGAGCGCAAAGCCCAGCCGCACGGTCATGCCGCTGGAGTAGCGCTTCATCGGCGTGTGAATGAACGGACCGAGCTCGCAGAAGTCGAGCACGTCGGGAAGACGCTCGAGAATCTCGTCGCGCGACAAGCCCAACAACGAGCCCTGCAGGAAGACGTTCTCCATCCCCGTGAGTTCGGGCTGGAAACCGGCACCGAGCTCCAGAAGCGCCGCGATGCGCCCATGCACTTCGAGCGTGCCACTGGTCGGCTGGCTGATCCCTGAAATCAGTTTCAGCAATGTGGACTTGCCCGAACCGTTGCTCCCCGCAATCGCGAGACTCCGTCCCCGTTGCAGTTCGAAGCTGATGCCATCGAGCGCGTTGTACGTCGTCTTGGACGCGCGCGCGAATGCACCGGAGACGATCATCTCCTTCAGCGTCGTCGCGCCCGACGTGTGCAGCGTGAAGCGCTTGCACAGATTCACTGCACGAATGACAGGGGAAGCGGTCATGCGCGCCCGCCAGCAAGTGCCTCATCGAGGCGGATGAAATCCTCGAGCGTGAGCGTTTCGGGCCGCGCCTTCAGATCGAGCCCCGCTGCCGCCACCGCCGCCTCCGCCACATCACGCGTCGGCGTGCATCCGCCCAGCTTCATGGCGTTCGGCAGCGTCCGCCGCCGGTGCTGGAACACGCCATGCACCAGCGCATGCAGCCGCACCTTGTGCGCGTGGTCGCGCAGCAGCGGCACCGCGCGCGGCGTCAACACCACCACGGCCGAATCCACGCGCGGCGGCGGGATGAACTCGGTCGGCCCAAGGCGCATCGCGATGTGCGCGTCGTACTCGAACGCCAGCTTGTACGTCAGCGCGCTCGACCGCCGCGTTGCCGGACCCGCCGCAATGCGCTCGGCCACTTCGAGCTGCACCATCACCACGATGCGCTCCCACGCCACCGGACTATCGACGAGCTTGAACAGAATCGGCGCCGTGATCTGGTATGGCAGGTTTCCAATCGCAACGATGGGGCCGTCGACCGGTTCACGCGGCACGACTTCCTCAATGTCCACCTTCAAGAAATCAGCATAGTGAATCGTGAGATTCGGCAATTGCGCGGTCAGGCGCTCGTGCCAACCGGAGAACGTCGTGTCCTTCTCCACCGCTGTGACGGCACCGGCGCGCAGCGCCAGCTCGGCCGACAGATTTCCAAGCCCCGCGCCGATTTCCACCACGCGATGGCGCGGCGTCAGCTCGCTGATCTCCGCAATCTGCCGCGTCGGCCCGCGCCCACGCAGGAAGTGCTGATCCCGCCCCTTCACGGGACGAAACCCCTCCTGTGCCAGAAGGTCGGTTACTTTGGGAAATTCAAAAGAAGGAGAAGGCATGAGGGAGTTTTCGGTTCTCAGTTTTCAGTTAAGTGGTTCGTTTCCTACTTTACGTGCTGTTGCAACTTTCACGTCACAAAGAGTGGGTTTGGCATATTCTTCCCTTTTCAGGTGAAGCTGTATTCGATTCTTGTCCATTACTCTGTGGTTCTCTTCCCTCACTTGTTTATTGGTTCTCCGTGCCTCCGTGGTGAACTCGTCCCCGTTCTCGCCATGCGGATGGCGAGTGCGATGGCGGCGGCCATGCTGCCGGTGCTTGCCGTGCCCTGGCCCGCAATGTCGAACGCCGTTCCGTGGTCCGGCGACGTGCGGATGATCGGCAGGCCCAACGTCACGTTCACGGCTTCCTCGAACGCAACGGTCTTCACCGCAATGAGCCCCTGATCGTGATACAGCGCCAACACTGCGTCGAACCGTCCGCGCCGCGCGTCGAAGAAAACCGTGTCCGGCGGCAGCGGCGCCGAGAGCGCGATCCCCTCGCTTTGCGCCTGCTCCACCGCGGGTTCGAGAAGACGCGCTTCCTCGTCGCCGAACAATCCGCCTTCGCTCGCGTGCGGATTCAGCCCGCACAGTGCGATGCGCGGTGACGCGATTCCCAACTGCCGCACGAACGCATCGAGATGACGCGCGCGCCGCAACACAAGCTCGGGCGTCAGCAGATCGAACACCGCGCGCAACGGCACGTGAATCGTCGCCAGCGCCACGTACAGACCGCCTCCCGCGAACGCCATTGTGACATCGCCGGCGCCGCACAAATCGCGCAGCATTTCCGTGTGCCCCGGATACCGGCTCCCCGCCTGGTGGATTCCATCCTTGTTGAGCGGCGCGGTGACAATCGCGTCGAGCGCGCCGCCGCGTGCGCGTGCAACGGCCTCTTCAATCGCGCCGATCGCCACGGCTCCGTGACGACCGTTCGTCTCGCCCAGGCGCGCAGCCGTTCCCTCCCCGGGATCGCGCGTGGCAACAACCGCGCGGTCGATCAACGCGAGAGCGGCGCTCGCAAGGTCGGGCCGCGTGCGCGCCACAACATCGGCGTGCTGGCGCCAGAGCGCGGGCGGCCCGACGAGCACGAACTCCGCATCCGTGTCCCACTGCTGTTCCGTGATGGCGCGCAGGGCCACCTCCGGCCCAACGCCACCCGGGTCTCCAATGGTGATTCCGATTTTCATTGCGCGTGAAACCTCCGGCCAGCGGCGTTCCTATCGACCGCCGCCGATCCAAGGCAACGGGTTTGAGACGGGGACTCGTTTCGCTTGCCCACAAGCACCGCACCGCTCGAACTGCACGGCGTTGGCGGCAACGAGATTCCGCCTCGATTCCAGGAGCGGCGCACGCATCCTGCCTCGCCGCACAAAGAGCACCATGCATCGTCTTCTTTCCCTTCTCTCCCTTACCGCAATCCTTGCCATTTCCGCCTGTGCCAACAAGGTCTCTCCCCAAATGCAGCGTCCCGAAATCGTTGGCCACCGCGGCGCCTCCCACGACGCACCGGAGAACACGCTCGCGTCGGTCAAGCTCGCCTGGGAACAGAACGCCGACGCTGCGGAAATCGACATCTACCTGACCACCGACGAGAAGGTGATCTGCTTTCACGACCGCGAACTCGGGCGCACGGCGCCGGGCAAGAAAATGATCGCCGAGTGTTCCTGGGCCGATGACTTGCAGGGACTCGACGCGGGCTCGTGGAAAGACCCCCGCTGGGCAGGCGAGCCGATTCCGATGCTTGCCGACGTCCTTGCGACGATCCCCGACGACAAGCGCCTCTTCGTGGAAATCAAGGTCGGGCCGGAAATCGTTCCCTATGTCGTGCCTCTGGTCGCCGAATCGGGCAAAAGGCCGGAACAGATCGCCTTCATCAGCTTCAACGCCGGCTCCTGCCGTGCCATCAAGCAGGCCCTCCCCGAGCACGAAGTCTATTTGCTCTCCGGATTCGAGAAGCGGGATGACGGCACGATGACCCCCACCATCGCCGAGCTCATTGCCGAAGCAAAGGACCTGGGCATCGACGGCATCGACGTGAACTATGGCGGCCCGCTGACCCCCGAAGCCGTCGCCGAGGTGCACGCCGCCGGGATGTTCATCGCCGCATGGACCGTCGACGACCCCGCCGTCGCCCGCAAGCTCCACGCCGTCGGCGTCGACAGCATCACGACGAACAAACCCGCTCTGCTGCTTGAAACATTTGCCGCCACCGAAAGCACACAGACCGCACAATAGCACGCCGTACCATCATCGGAAGAGGGCGGGACACCACGCAACAGGGACAAGCGACGCCATGGACGCCCACCGCAACGCCGAGGAACTGTTCTATACGCTCGAACGTCTTCTCGATTCGATGATCGACCACCAGCGCGGCAAGGTCTTCAAGACCGCTCAACGCCTGCGCCCGAACATCACCGAAGACGATGTGATGGACCCGCACAGCATTCCCGAGATCGCGCAGCACCCCGGGTTCGCCTATGAGGACGGCCAGCTTGCCGGACTCGTCTCCGCCCGCGTCGCCCTCTCGCGCGACGGCGCCGCCTACCTGCGCCAGTTGTTCGAGAAACAGTAGCGCGCTCTTACTCTTCCGTCGTCATCGCGGGGTCGGCCAGCAGAATCGCTCCTTCGCCCGCCAGCCATCCCTTGCCGTCCGTCACCGTCAGCAACATCGTCGCGTCCGGCCGCGCGTACTCTCCCTTGTCCAGCACCTCCTGGAACATTGCGGCGCGCACGTCGTTGACGACTTGCAGCGTTTCCTGCGGGCACAGCTCGCGCAACTTGCTGAAGAACTTGGGCAGAAACGCATGGCGCAGGTGCTGCCCCTGGCGGTCCTGATCGACGGCATAGGCGCTCATCTCGCCATTGGCGCCGAAGTTCACGCCGCGAATCTCCACGTTGCCGTTCTCCCGCGCCCATCGCCACACGGACTCCACGATTTCCACGATCGGCAGCTTCATCAGATCACCGCCATACGCGTGGTGCACGCGATTGCCTCCCGCCGCCATGGGGAAGTTCACCATCACCACCGAGCGCCCCACGCCGTCGTCGCCCTGCTGGATGCCGCCGAGCGTCGTTGCGATCCCGCGTCCGCGCGCCACCAGGTTGTTCCCCACCGTGGCGGGAACCCACGCGACTTCGCCCTTCGCGGCGAGCGGCGCGATCCACTTTCCCTCGATCATTCCCTGAAGGACGCACGGCGTGTTGGGGCCAATGGCGTCAAACGCGGCGAGCGGGCGGTCGAACAGCACCACCCACTCCGCCTCGCCGTCGAGGCCGCCCTCGCGCCAGGTCAGATGTAACCCACCGACGGCAATCGCCGGATCGACGATGCCCTCGTAGTGCTCGTCGATGTCCGCGCCGAGCGACTCGGCCACCACCTGCGGCCAGCGCCAGCGCGGGAAGCACACGTCGAGCTTCACCGTGTCGTTCCATTCGATCATCGAGCTGTCGGTGATCCAGATCGGAAGCGTCATGGGCATAGGGAAAACCTCGCGTCGTGTGATGATGTCCGAATTGTGAAACTCATGGCGACTGCGGGGCCAGCCGAATTCCGATGCACAACACGAAGATCGGAGGCCTTGAGAACATCCCTCTCCTCCCCTTTGGCATTGCGCTGGTGTGATGCCAGCGGCAAGAGAGGGTTCAATCGAGTCTGGAACGTGTGCGCGAAATTTCAACCCGTTTCCGGGAAAAGAGGAATCATGAAGTTCATCCGCATCTCTCCGAGCGAAGTCATCAACCTGGAGCAGGTCGCCCGTATCGAGACCCACGTTGCCCAGGACATTCGCTACCTCACGATTCACTTCGTCGGCGGAGCGTCCTACCGCTGCACCGAGGAGGAGTCAGAGCAGTTGATGGCGCACGTCAAGCCAATGACCGATGCCATGAAGGCAGCGCTGTCCTGACTCATCGCCCCGGGCGGCGGAACTGCCCCGCCGCTTCCTCCGCCGCCCATTCCAGAAAATCATCGTTCGGGCGCCGTTGCGCGTCCGCCACCACGGCGTAGGCCAGCGTCAATCGGTCGCCCATCTTGAGCAGTGCCACGGCCGCTGAATCGCGCACCCGTGGCCGCGCATCGTCGAGCTCCGCGCGCAACGGCTCCAGCGCCGCCGGGCCACACAGCGCCAGCGCGTTCACCATCCCGTGTCGAACGAACCAGCGCGGCTCGTTCAGTTGCGGCAGCAGATGGGGAATGGCCGCCTCCGCATCCAGACGCGCCAGCGTCTGCGCCGCCAGAACCCGTCGCCGATCCCGGTCGTCCACTCCCCACGGATCCCAGCTGTTGTTCTCCAGTTGCTCGACGACCCGGGGGAACGCCGCCGCCGCCGGAGCACCAATCTCGCCCAGCGCCCACAACGCGCACTGCCTTGCCAGATCATCGTCGTCCCCCGACATCTGCCTGCTCAACGCCCCAACGGTTTCATCATCGGCTTGCAGCGGCATCGCCCCCAGCGCAATCGCGGCATCCCGCCTCATTTTGGGGTCGTGGTCGTCGAGTGCTTGCAGCAGGTAGGGCTCCAGCGACCGCGCCACGGGGCCGTAGAACTTCAGCGCCTCGATCGCCTGGCGCCGCTGCACCGGATCGTCGCCGTCGAGAATCTCGCGCAGCCGCACCAGCGACTCCTCGATCGTCATCTGATGAATTCCAAGCTGGCGGGCGAGAGCGTAGCGCATTCCCGTCTGCGCCATCACGTGGCGCCTCATGCGCTGCCCGATCTGGTCGGCGGAATCCACGGCGGAAACCGAGTAGAGCTGCACGGCTCCCTGCTCGGTGCGGATTTCGGCGGACATCTGAACGGCGGCGATGGCCAGCTCGGTTCCCTCCGGCAGGCTCAGGCGGTCGAGAACGGGAAGCGCCTGGAGCCCATAGGAGCGCAAAACGTGCAGGGCACTCTCGCGCGTCTCCGGAGTCCGCGCCATCTCCTCCAGAAACGGTGCGGCACCCGGCCCCATCTCGCCCAGCACCCATTCCGCCGCACTGCGCATCGGGCCGTCGTCCTCCTCGATCGCCTTCTCCAGCAGCGCAACGACGGCCGGCGCGGCACGCAGCCCGTCCTCGCCAATCAGGCCCAGGCTCTTCACCGCCCAATAGCGTTGCGGCGCGCTTCCCTCCTCCAGCAGGCGGTGCAATTCGATGGCTGCCGGTGCACCGATCCCTTCCACGGCGCGATGCGTCACGCGCATCTCGATCTCGTCGGGCGGTTCGCTCCCCAGCCACGCCAGCAGCACGACGCCCTCGCTGCCCAGCCCGGCCAACTCCTCAATGATCGCGTGGTCCTGCGCCTTGATGGCCGCGTCAAAGTGCGTGCGCCACTCCTCCGCCGATCGCCCACCGATCACGCCGGGTTCCAGGACGGAATGCACCGGGCGCAGGCGCATCCATGCCGCAAGCACCGCGAGCAGCACCACCGCCACCAGCGTTCCCGCCACCGCCAAACGCCGGACGCGCACGGCCGGGGAGCTCTTCTCTGGCGGCAAAGGTTCCACGCTCTAATTCTGCTCTTTCTTTTTCCCAAGAGGCAGGGAACTTGTCCCCGGGAGCGTCTTGACTCCCCGCTCGATTGCCTTCTCGCCGCTACGCAGCGCGCTTCCCGTCTTCTGCTTCAACATCTCCATCCCCTGCTGCATCGGCACGAGCTCCCCCGAGCTCAGCGTCGTCGTCTCGATGATCGGCTCGCGAATCTTTCCCGTCACGCGCAACGAAACCAGGCGATCCTTCATTGCGTTCACATAGTCGAAAAAGCCACCGATCACCGGCATATTATCCAGCCGGTTGGTCAACACCTCGACCGTCACCAGGAAACTGATGTCGCCGTTGAAGAGCACGCTGCCGGCCGTCACCATCCGGATGTCGCGGTTCTCGGCCACCATGTCGGGGAATTGAATCTGCTCGTTCGCCATGAAGGCGTGCCCGCGGATCGTGGTGGGGGTTTCGTATTTCTCGCGGCCCAGGTTCATCATCGTCGAAAGGCGGCGGAACGCCTGGTCGCCGATGAAACGGCTCTCCACGACGTGGAACTCGCCGTCGCCCACCCAGTCGGAGTAATCCCCGATGCTCCCCTCGAACATCGCCTTGCCCGAGAACTTGCCGACGAGTTCCTCGGGTTCCTTGCGCAGGTCCGTCAGGAAGTCCTTCATCTGCACGTTCGTCCCATACAGTTCCGTGCGGAAGTGGCTCAATTCCCCTTCGCTTTCATTCCCCAGCGTCACCAGCGCGTCGCCCTGCACCGAGCCGCCGTAGACCTCCGCACCCTCCACCGTCACGTCGATCGTGTTCCGGCGTCCGCGCCAACTCTCGAAGGCCAGATTGATCGTGGCGTTCTGTGCGCGCACCGAGAGAAAGTCCGTTCGTCCCAGTTTCATCCGCGCCTTGATCACGGCCATCTGGCGTTCTTCGCCCGGCGTCCTCTCGCGGCGCGGCCCCGTGTATGTGCGCGCCGCCCACTCGCGCGAGCCCCAGCCGTTCATCCACTTGTTGATGCTCAGTTCCGGCGCCGTCACATCGCAATCGATCGTCAGCGGCTGGCGGAAATGTCCCAGCACGATGCGTCCGTTCAGCACCACGTTGTCCGCGTCGCCCCACTTCGTCGAAACATCCTTCAGTGTGAAGCCCCAGGCATCCGCATCGATGTCGCCGCGAATGTTGCCGAGTGCGTGCGGGAAGTCCCGGTGGAAGACGGCGGCGTCTTTTCCCGGATGAATGCGCGCCTGCAAATCAAACAGAATCGGTGCGTCCTCGCGAATGCCGATGGGATTCGGCCCCGATTCTTCCAGCGCCCGGATCCAGCGCATCGCAAGACCCGGCGCCTCGGGGAGTGGCGAGCGTGGCACCAGCCGCACAACTCCCTTGGCGCTCGCCTCGCCGCGCATCACCAGGTCCTCGACGTCGCGCGGCGCCACGCGCTCGGCCACCGCCACCGGCGATTGCAGCTCGAAGTCCAGCCGGGCTTCCTCCGTCCCTGCCTTCCCCGTTCCTGAAATCTGCGCCATGTCTTCCAGCCATCCACTCAATCGGGTCAGCTCGATCTTCTCCGGCGTCGCTTCGATTTCCGCAAACACACGGTCGATCGCCAGCGTGTGCGGCACGTGCAGCGTCATCGCGCCGTCCTGAAGACTGGCCGCGACCGAATAGTCCGACTCCACCCACGCTCCCATCGTTCCGGTGGACTGCACGCGGGCCTGCATCGTGCCGCTCGCGAAGTCCGGCGCGACGTCCAATTGCACCAGGTGGCCCGCAAGCTCCAGCAGCGAGGAAACCTGCCCGGCCGCCACCGCGTTCACTTCGTAGCGCGGCGGCTTCGTCCACCCGGGCCCCTCACTGTGCACTGCCACGTCCCCCTCGATCGTCACGTCCTTCCATCCCGCGTCCAGATGACTGAACGTGGCTTCCGTTTCCGAGAAGGCAATGCGCCCGGCCGAGAGGTGGATATCCCCCGGAATGTCGCGCAGCGTGATCCCGCCATCCTTCCATGTCAGCGTCCCGGAGTACGTCACGCCCTCGGGATCGAGGTCCGGCGCAACAACGCCTTCGCGGTTGTTCAGCGGCACGCTTCCTTTCATCACAAGATCGAAGGGGAACGAGGCGTCGCGAATCTCCGGCGGCACGATCTCCTTACCCTTTGCCAGCGTGATGAGCGCCGCGCCCGGCCCGCTCAGCGCCAGCGAGAAACTCGCGAGCCCGCTGCTCCCCTCCGCCAGCAGCATCGGCAACTGCGCCTCGCCCGTGAGAATCAGATCGCCAAAATCCGCCTCCACCGTGTGCAGCCGGACCGCGTCCGGCGTCACGTTGCCGTTCACCCGCCGCAACACCAGCGGCACCGGCCAGGCCGGGTCGCGCAACTCGATCTGGCGCAGCGACACTGTGCCGTCAAAATCCCACTCCGCCGGACGCAGCATCGGCCCGCTGGCCGCCACGTCCAGATGCAGCGTGTCCGACGTCAGCGACTCGATGCGCACGCCCTCGCGCGCCGCCTCGCGCCGCGCTATCCGATAGAACGCATCGGGCACCCGCGCCACGCGCAGCCGCGCGTTCGTCTGCAGCGACTCGTCGAGCAGCAGGTCTCCCTCCAGCCGAACGTCCGCCGTGTCGCCCGCCAACCGGAACTGAAACCCGTGCAGCACCGAGAAATCCGCGTCCAACGACGCCGATGCCGAAACCGAAAGATTGGAATCCGTCCAGCGCTCGCCCCCCACCCGCGTCTCTGCCACCTCCACCCTCTCCGGCTGCAAATCCACCTGCATCGCATAGGCCCCGGACTCCGTCCGCGACCCATCCACGACGAGCGTCAACCCGTTGCTGCTTCCCTCCAGCTCGCCAAAGCCCGGAATCGTCAGCCGCCCCCCCACGCGCGCCAGCCACGCCTTTGCGTGCACCGACTGCTCCTTCGTGAAGTACCGCACCTGGCCGTGGAACTCCTCCGTGCGTCCAGCCGTGACGAGGCCCTCGAAGCTCGCCGCGACGAGCGGCGACGCCCCCTCGCGCGAGGCAAAACGAATCGTGTTCAGGTCGAACCGCAGCATCGGTTGCCCCGGCAGCGCCGTGTTCACCCGCAGCCCCGCGCCGCGCACCAGAATCACCGGAAGACGGCGGGCGAGCAGCCCGGCCCCGTCGTCCTTCTCCTCTTTCTCTGCAGCACCCAACTCCGCCAGCAGCGACGCCAGAGCCCCGCGTGCCTCCACGCCCTTTGCCGTCCGTGCAATTTCAAGATCGGAAACACCGGAAACGATGATGCGATCGGGCCAGAATCCGTCGCCGGCAAGCAACTCGCTCGCCGCGCCTTCCGCCCGGATCGTCTCGATCCGCACGCGCTCCTCTCCCCCGCCGATCTCGACGCCAAACAGCGCCGCTTCCCCTGCCAGCAGATGGACCCTCAGGCGCTCGATCGTCACCGGCACACCCACCGCCGCGCTCAGCTCCCGCTCCGCCCGCCGCGCCAGCCACTGCGGCGAGAGCGGCAGAAACACCGCCATCGCCACCAGCAACAGCAAAATAATCGGAATATACACGCGCGACCGGCGATAGAGCCGCCGCCACATCCGACGCCGTCTTGCTCTGGTCCTCTTGTCTGCCATTTTCCTGCTCTGCTCGCGCACTCCGGTCTCGCTCTCCAACCTGCCTCAACAGCCTTGCCCATCCCTCAGCAAGGCACAAGCCTACTCCCGGACCGGAATGCTCCCACGCGCCGTTCTCCCGAAAGGCCACAAGCCATGCCGCTCCGCCTGCTGACCGTCAAACTCAAGAGCAAACGCACCGGCCGCGTCCTGCTGACGTTCGACAACGGCGCCGGGCCCGATGATCCCGTCGAACTCGAACTCGCCGGCGAGGTCTACGCCACCTCCGGCCTCGGCACGGGCGACTCCGTCACCGAGCAACGCCTCGAAACGCTCAAAGCCGACGACCAGCGCCACCTCTGCCGCCAGCGCGCCTGGAGCCTGCTCGCCCACCGCCCCCGCTCGCGCGAGGAACTCCGCCGCGCCCTCCGGCAACGCAAATTCCCCGCACATCTCGTCGACGCCCTCATCACCGACCTCGCCGCCAAGGGCTACCTCGACGACGAAGCCTACGCACGCCTCGCCGTCGACCAGGCAAAAACGTCCGGCCGCAACGGACCCCGTCTTCTCCGCCAGAAACTCGCTCAGAAAGGCATTCGCGGCGACCTCGCCGACGCCGCCCTCACCCCCGTCGAAGACCCCGAACACCAGCGCACCGCCGCCCGCGCGCTTCTCATCAAATGGAACCGCCGCTCCAAACCCGCCGAACCGGACAAACGCCGCCAGGCCGCCGCCGCCTTCCTGCTCCGCCGTGGCTTCGACGCCGACATCGTCTGGGACCTCGTGCGCGAAGTCCTCGGCGAAAATGAGGAGTGAGTGGCTACCCGCTTGTCGTATCCGTGTTCAGCAACGCCTCAACGTCCGCGTCTGTCTGCCGTTTCTTGAGCGCGCCTGCGGCCCTCTGATTTGATGCGTCCCGCCTCAGTCGTAACGCAGTCCCGCAGCCTCAAAGATCGAGCGCACCCAGGAGTGAACATCGCGTTCATGGATGATGCCGCGCAGGGCCGACATGCGCCGCAGACGTTCCTCCTGCGGCATGGTCAGCGCCTCGTGGATCGCGTCGGCCGTGCGGTCGATGTCGAACGGATTGACGAGCAGCACGTGCTCGCCCAGCTCCTCGGCTGCCCCGGCGAACTCGCTCAGGATCAGGACGCCGTGGTCGCCAATGCACGCGGCGCAGTATTCCTTCGCAACGAGGTTCATGCCGTCGCGCAATGGCGTGATCAGCGCCACTTCGCACGCGTGATAACGCCCCAGAAGTTCCGTGCGCTTCAGCGAACGGTAGACATAGTGCAGCGGCACCCAACCCGCCTTCGAGAAGCGGCCGTTGATGCGGCCGACGAGCGCGTCGATTGTGTGCTTCAGGTCCTGGTAATCGGGCACGTGCGTGCGGCTTGGAACAACGAGCTGGAAGAGCGAAACCTTCTCGTGCATCTCGGGGTACTTTTCGAGAAAGCGCTCGAAGGCAAGCATTCGCTCCGGGATGCCCTTGGTGTAGTCCAGACGATCAACACCGAGAATGATCGATCGTTGCGCAAAGTGTTCGTGGAAGAGCCAGGCTTCCACCTCCACGTCCTTCGTGCACGCGGCATTGCGGAACTCGTCGTAGTCGATGCTGATCGCCCAGTTGCCCGCGCGTGTCTTGCAGTTGTCGTGGAAAATCGTTGTCACGCTGCCAACGGAGTGCGTTCCCGCCTCGGGGTTCATCTGTGAAACAGTGGCCACGAAGTTTTCGTGATCGCGCTTTGTGTGAAACCCCACCGTGTCGTACTTCAACAGCGCGTCGATCAGTTCCTTGCGCCACGGAAGCCGGCGATACAGGTCCGGCGAGGGAAATGGAATGTGCAGGAAGAAGAGCAGTGGGTTCTTGACGCCCTTCTTGCGCAAGTAGTGCCCGACGAGGATGAGCTGGTAGTCGTGCACCCAGATGACGTCGTTCGGCTCGACGTGCCCGGCCACGTAATCGGCAAAGCGTTCGTTGATGCGCTGGTATTCCTCCCACGTCGCGGGATCGAACTTGCAGTAGCCCAAAAGATCGTGGAAGAGCGGCCAGAGTGTCTCGTTCGAGAAGCCACGGTAGTATGTGTCCTCCTCCTCCTTGCTCAGGGGGACGGAGATCTGTTCATAGGGGAGTCCTTCGCTGGCCTTGTCGAGTTCCTGTTGAAATCCTTCCTCCGTTTCATCGCCCACCCATCCGATCCACATGCCGCGGTTGCGGTGGAGAACGGGGTTGAGCGCTGTCACCAGGCCGCCGGGGCTCGGGATGATTTCGCGGTTGCCTTCCTCGTCCAGGGACAAGCGCATCGGCAGGCGGTTCGACACCACGATCAGTCTCATGTCTTTGTTCATGGTCGTACGAAGCCTCTTCTATTGTTTCGCGTTACTCTCTTGTTCGTCAGTGCCCTGGTCGTCCTTCTACTGTTCCTCTTCCTGTTCGTCCGTTTCGTGATGCACGAAGAGCGTGCGGGTCGGGTAGGCGAAGTCGACGCCTTCCTCCTTCAGACGGCGGAACAGCTCGAGGTTGATCTCTTGCTGAATGTCCATGTAAACATTGTAATCCTTGTCGAGAACGTAGTAGACGACCTCGAATTCAAGGGCGGAATCGGCAAAGCGCTTGAAGTGGGCGCGATCAAAGCGGGTCTTCTCGATCCCCTCGATGATCTCCTTCACTATCGTGGGAATCTTCTGCAACTTCTCCAGAGGTGTCTGGTACAGAACGCCAAAGGGAAAGACCACACGGCGTTCCTGCATCCGGCGGTAGTTGCGGATGCGGCTGTCGAGCAGGTCGGCGTTCGAGACGATGATCTGCTCGCCGCCGAGGCTGCGGATGCGTGTCGTCTTGATGCCGATGCGCTCGATGCTCCCAAGCTCTTCACCGATAATGATGAAATCGCCCACCTCGAACGGACGGTCGAGCACGATGGCGATCGAGCAGAAAATGTCGCCCAGAATCTTTTGCAGCGCGAAGGCAATCGCAATGCCGCCGATGCCCAGTCCCGCGATTACCGGTGCGATCTCCACACCCAAATTCGCCAGGATAACCAGAGCAACCAGCGACCACAATGTTACCAGCGCCAGGAAGCGCAACACGCCCATCGCATTGCGCGCGGATTCATCACGAACGCGAAAGACCCCCAGCATCCGCCGGATCCAGACGTCCAGGTAGCTCGTCGCCCACCAGCCCACCTGGATGAAAAACACCCCCAGCGCCACGCGCCAGATGTTGTACTTCGTTTGCCAAGTGAGGTCGGGCAGAAAGAAGAGCGCGATGATGACGGCAAGGGAGACGATGCCCAAGGGCGTCGTCCGTCGAAGAAGATGCAGCAGGTGGTCGTCAAACTTCGTCTCGGTCTTGGCGGCAAACTTTTCGAGACGCTTCACGGCAACGGCCGTGATAATGCGTGCCACGATGTAAATGAGGAGAACCTGAGCCATGAAGAGGCTCCACGTCCACATCGCCACGCCAAAATATTCCTTGCTTAGAAGTTGTGCGAAAAAATCAGTCATCACGGCATCAAGGTTCCTGTATGGCCAGGTTGGCACGGACAGAACGGCCCGCACCGGTACTTTCGAGCCACTGTGTCAAAAAGCCAATCAGTTCGCTGGGCGGAGTCAGCCAGACATCGGCCGCCGTTTCGCGGAACTCCCCACGCACGAGAACGCGCAAGCCCTTGTCCTGCAAGGCCTCGAAGGCGTCCTCGTCAGTGAGATCGTCCCCCAGAAAGGCAACGGGTGTGCCTTCGGGGAGAGTGGAAAGCACGGTTCGGACCGAATCACCCTTGTTGCGTCCAAGCGCTCGCAGTTCGACCCCGCCATCGAAGGCATGGAGTTCGACGCCCGGCGCTTCGGCAAGCGGCCCCCAGGCATCATCCGCGCTCTTCGCAAGATGACGCGCGTCCTTCTCCTCCATCCCCCGCCAGTGCAACGTCACCGAAGCGGCCTTGCGCTCGCTGCGTGCTTGCAGGCCGTGCGCGGCAATCCATTGCGCGGCGGCATCAATGGCCGCGCGTGCTCCGTCCCCGAGCGGGAACGCTTCCGTGGTGCCATCGGGCAGGCGGTGTTCCCAGCCGTGACCGCCGAAGATTTCCGGCGTCCGGCGCAGCCCGAGCAGCGGCACCAGATCGGCGCACGCGCGCCCGCTGATTACGGCCACGCGCGTCGGTGTCTCCGCCATGATGCGGTCGAGCAGCGGACGAATGCCTTCATACGGCACCGCCTCGTTGCGCTCCACACGAAAGGGCGCGAGTGTGCCGTCGTAGTCGAGCAACAACGCTCCGGTTCCCGCTGCACGTAGTCGCGCAAAGAAATCCGCCAGCATTCCCGCCGTGTGAAGTTCCTTCAACAGCCTCGTCCCTTTCCGCCGCGCGTCATTCGGGGAAACGCGGCTGCACCGGAGTCATGGGAGTTGCGGGTGTCAGGCTCTCGATGGCCTCCGGCTGAACGAGACGGAACCAGTAGAGCCCATGCGGCCCGAGCGTCACCAGATACGGAAGCTCGCCGATCAGCGGAAAGTGTCCGTCGCCAAACAGATCGACCGGCATCCAACCGTTGTACTCGCGCAAGTCCAGTTCCACGTACTGGCAATAGCGCGAGAGATTATTGACGATCAACACGACATCGTTCCCGTACCGCCGCAGATACGCAATCACGCGGCGGTTGTCGGGATGCAGGAACTGGATGTCGCCGCGGCCAAAAACCGGATGCTGCTTGCGGATGCGCAGGACGCGCTTGAGCCAGTTCAGGAACGAGGAGGAGCTGCGTTCCTGTTCCTCAACGTTCGTTCCCTGGAAGTTGTAGCCGGGATCCATGACGAGAGGGAGGAAGAGCCTGCTGGGGTCGGCCGTGGAGAAATCCGCGTTGCGGTCGCCCGTCCACTGCATCGGCGTGCGCACGCCGGCGCGGTCGCCCAGATAGATGTTGTCGCCCATGCCGATCTCATCGCCGTAGTAGAGAATCGGGCTCCCCGGCAAGGTGAGCAACAGACTGTGCAGCAACTCGATGGCGCGCCGGTTCTTGTTCACCAGCGGAAAGAGACGCCGGCGAATGCCCAGGTTGATCCTCATGCGCGGATCCTTCGCGTACTCCGAATACATGTAGTCGCGTTCCTCGTCCGTCACCATTTCGAGCGTCAGCTCGTCATGATTGCGCAGGAACATCGCCCACTGGCACGCCTCGGGAATCGAGGGAAGCAGGTTGATGATGTTCTCGATCGGTTTGCGGTCTTCCTGGCGCAATGCCATGAACAAACGCGGCATCAGGGGGAAGTTGAACGCCATGTGAAATTCGTCGCCGTCGCCGAAATACTCGACGACGTCCTGAGGCCACTGGTTGGCTTCGGCGAGCAGCAGCGTTCCCGGGTGGCGCGTATCGATGAACTTGCGCAGGCGCCGCAGGTACTCGTGCGTCTCGGGCAGGTTCTCGCAGTTCGTGCCTTCACGCTCGTAGAGGTAGGGAACCGCATCGACACGGAACCCATCGAGCCCCTTGGAGAGCCAGAAGTCCACGATGTTGAACATCTCTTCCTCGACGGCCGGGTTGTCGAAGTTGAGATCGGGCTGATGACTGAAGAAGCGGTGCCAGTAGTACTTGCCCGTCTGCGGATGGTACGTCCAGTTCGACGTTTCCGTGTCGCAGAAAATGATGCGGGCCTCGCTGAACTTCTCCGGCGTGTCGGCCCAGACATAGTAATCGTGGTACGGCGAATCGGGATCGGCAACGCCTTCCTTGAACCACGGATGCTCGTTGCTCGTGTGGTTGACGACGAGGTCGGCAATGACGCGGATACCCATGGAGTGGGCCTCGTCGAGAAAGCTCTCGAAATCGCGCATCGTGCCGTAATCGGGATGGATGTTGTAGTAGTCGGCGATATCGTAACCGTCGTCGCGCAAGGGGGACGGATACATGGGAAGGAGCCAGATACAGGTGATGCCGAGGTCGCGAATGTAGGGGAGCTTCTCCCTCATTCCGATGAAGTCACCAATGCCATCACCGTTGCCGTCCTTGAAGGAACGAACGAAAACCTCGTAGATGATGGCGTCCTTGTACCAGTCCATGGGCGGCTTCTCCGGCGGGCTTCGAGATTTTCAGAGCAGGAAAGCGAGCAAGATGCAGGCCCGCACAGTGTCAACATTCAACGAATGCGTGTCAGTTCCGTGGCCTCGGGAAACATCAGCATGATGGCGATCGACGTCAGGTAGCTGATCATCCCCAGCGTCATGAAAACAAGCGCCACGCGCAGGGCCCTGCTCTTGTGCGTGCGGCGGCGCAACGCCGTCAGCAACCAGTCGCGCGGCTCCAGGTCCATGTAGCTCGTCACCCAGCGCAACGGCATCACCCGCGTCAGCGTGATCCCGGCCGCCACGCCGACGAGCGTGATGCCCAGCACGATGAGAAGCTGGGCGTAGCGGTTCGTGTCCGCAATGATGCGGCCACTGAACCCCGTCACCGTGATGACGACGCTGCCCAACGCGATCAGCGACTGCGCGCGCATGTGGATCACGTTGAGCTGCTGGTTGATAATCTCGTAGATGCGCGGAATGCTGTCGCCTCCTCCGAAGCGAAGGAAGATGGCGTCTATCTCGCGCGCCTCCTCCTCGGAGGGGGGAGCAATCTGCATCGACTCTCTAGCGTCCATCGGAGGAACCTCTCGACTGTCCCCATCATGGTGCCACACCGTTCAGAGGGCAAGGGAGGAACGGCCTTCGGACTACTCGTTCAAGTCCTGCAAACGCTTCTGCAACTCATCGCGCACCCGGCGGAGTTCCTTCACCTTGTCCGTCTCCTCGACGTTATGGGTGCGCACTGTCATCAATTTGACCCGCACGACGAAAAACCACACCGTCTTCAGCACGGCGATCAGGGCCCCGACACAGGCCGCGTAGAAGATGAAGACCTTGTGCTCGGCAAGAGGGGCGAGGAACTGACCCCCGAACATCCACGCGGCAAACAGCAACGCCGTCGTGATCCACAGCACCGTGGGAAAGGCCACCACACGCGGCAGCCTGGGCACGCGCCCCGTCTTGCTCTCGATCTCCAGCCCCATCTGGCGGTCGATTTCCATGATCTTCTTCTGGATCTGCATGCGTTCTTTTTCGTTGGCCATGGGAGCGGGTTCTCCTGCGTTAGTCCAGCTGGCGGATGCCAGGCAATTCGTGTGCCTCCGGCAC
Organism: Candidatus Sumerlaeota bacterium; assembly: GCA_030156535.1. Lineage (GTDB taxonomy): Bacteria > Sumerlaeota > Sumerlaeia > SLMS01 > JAHLLQ01 > JAHCAW01. Next base: position 101,604 of record JASGMJ010000016.1, on the reverse strand, counting down.
GTCTGGCACGATGCGAAAATTTCCGTGGCCGGACCGTACACCCGCAAGCCGGATTTTCCTCCGAAACTCCCCGGCGTTCGTGGTTTGTGGTTCGACACTCGGGATGAGGTGGGGGGGCAGCAGGCAACGGCAGAAACTGGGAACTGAAAACCGGGAACTGAGGACCCCCGCCCACATTCGCCTTGCCGCCGTTACGTCTGCCGGGCATCGGAGTCCGCATGTCCTCGGTCGTTGCCACTCCCCCTGCCCAACCCTCTCCCCGCCGGATTCCCCGCCACGTTGTGGGGTTGCTGATTCTCGCCGCGTTGTGGGGGATTTGCCGCTTTGCGTTCGGCGAGGTGAACGACGACGCGATGATCACATTCGTCTATGCGCGGAACCTGGCGCGCGGCGTGGGGTTTGTGTTCAATCCGGGCGAGTGGATCTATGGGACAACAACGCCGATTTTTGGCGTGTTCGTTTCGCTCGGCATCCTGGCGGGATTCGAGCCCTGGACGTGGGTCTACCTGTGGGACGTCGTGTGGGGCTTTTTCATTCTGTGGCGCCTGCGCCAGATGTTCGAGGCCGCCGGATTCACCGATTGGTTCTGGTTGGCAGGCGGACTACTGGTGCTGGCATCGGGACTGACGTTGCCCGTGGGCGGAATGGAAACGGCGTTCTACGAGGTGTTTCTGTTCAGCACACTGGCGTCGCTGATGCGGCGCGAACCCGCAGAACGAGCGGTCTTCTGGGGCACACTGGCGGCCGTAACGCGGCCGGACGGCGTGGTGATCCTGGGAGTGGTCGGGTTGTACGCGCTGCTGCCGCTGCTGCACCGGCGCGAGTGGCGTGCCTTCGCGCGGGCGTGCTGGCCGCTGGGACTTCTGGCGCTGCACTTCATACTCGTCTGGGCCGCTTTCGGCACCATCGTGCCGCAGTCGATGCAGGCCAAGGCGGAATCGATGAACCACCTGGCTTTCGAGTCGTCGTTTCTCTACGGTCTGATGACCGACACCTTCTTCGTCTTCGGACGCATCCATCTGGTCGGCATCGTCGGATTGATCGGGTTTCTGCTGACGTTCCGCCTTCCGGAGATGCGACCGGTCAACCTGTTTGCGATTCTCTACATCGCGCTGTTTTCTTTCGGGCGGGCGCCGGGTTTCATGTGGTACCGCACGCCACTGCTTATCCTGCTGTTCTGCTACGCGGTAATGGCGGTGGCGAGTTTCGTGCGTGCGCTGCCGGGCTGGGCCGACCGCATCCGCCTGCCGCATCGCCAAGCGATTACCTCGCTGCATTACTACCTCATCGGCGCTTGCCTTCTTGAGCTTCTCCTGCTGCCACACATTCCTATTCACTTTTTGCTGCTCGGACGGGCCTTCAGAGATCCCGCCATCGACGTAAACCAGAAGCGTCTGGCCGACGCGGCACGCTACATCCGCTCGCATAGCGACGAGTACCCAAACGTGGCGTCGCATGAAATCGGATACCTCGGATACTTCGTTGAAGGGTATATCGACGACTTCGAGGGACTGGTTTCCCCGCAGGCTGTGGAAGCGCGCGGCAATGGAATCGACCCCTTTCTGCTGACGGACGCCGACTGGTTCGTCCAGGCCACGAATTATGCAGATCCTGCCTTCTACTCAGAGCGTCTGATGGAACGCACGGCTCTTCATGGCTTTGAGATCGTCGAGACGTTCCCGTGGAAGTACGGCATGACCTACGTCTTCCACCGGACAACGGACTGACTTCCCGCCAGCCGCCTTCCTTGTCTCCCTTGCGCCGAGCGCCCGCCGCGCGGCAGGACTTCCCACGACTGCCCGCCCCGAAGGAGCACGACGACGTGAGCACCCTGACCATCGCACACCTGCGCGAAACACTGGCCGAAATCCATGATCTCAACGCCGCCATGAGCGTGCTCGAGTGGGACATGGAGGTGATGATGCCGCCCAAGGGCGCCGAAGCACGCGGCGAGCAACTCGCCACGCTCTCCGCCCTGCGCCATCGCCTCGCAACGTCAAGCGAGCTCGACCGGATGCTGACGGCGCTGGAAGCCCGCGCCTCCGAACTGGACTCGAGTGAAGCGTGCCTCGTCGCCGAAACGCGCTACGACTTCCTCCGCGCCACACGCCTGCCTGAGTCGTTCGTCCGCCGGCTGTCCGAAGCGCAGAGCGCGGGCTACAACGCGTGGCTCACCGCACGCGCGGAGTCCGACTTCCCGGCCTTCCGCCCGCATCTCGAAAAACTCGTCGATCTCCAGCGCGAAGCGGCCGAGCTCTACGGCTACGAGGGCTCGCCTTACAACGCGCTTCTCGAATCCTACGAGCGCGGAATGCGCGTGGAAATGCTCCGTCCCTTGTTTGCGCAACTCGGCGAATGCCAGAAGAACCTCGTCGCCCGCATCACCGACCAGGACATGCACCAGCGTTTCGACTGGCTCGGCGGAACCTGGCCGGAGGACGCACAGCGCCGCCTCAGCCTGCGCGTGCTCGCCGACATGGGATACGACCTCGATGCCGGACGCCTGGACACCGCGCCGCATCCGTTCTGCACGCACTTCGACATCGGCGACGTGCGCATCACGTCGCGCTACGATGCGCACGATCCATTCTCCGCGCTCTTCACGGCGATGCACGAGGGCGGGCACGCGCTCTACGACCAGGGACTCGATCCCGAATGGCGCCGCACTCCGCTGGCCGAGGCGCCCTCGCTCGGCATTCACGAATGCAACTCGCGCATGTGGGAGAACATCATCGGCCGCGGCCGTGCGTTCTGGACGCGCTACCTTCCCGCGCTCCGTGAGGCCTTTCCCGGACGCCTCGACAACGTCACCGTCCAGCAAATCCACGAAGCCGTCAACCGCGTCGAGCCCTCGCTGATTCGCGTCGAAGCGGACGAGTGCACCTACAACCTGCACGTGATCATTCGCTTCGAGCTGGAGCTGCAACTGATCGAGGGCAACCTCGCCGTCGCCGACATCCCCGATGCCTGGAACGCCCTGTACAAGGAGTACCTTGGCGTCGACGTACCCGACGACGCGCACGGCTGTCTCCAGGACGTTCACTGGTCACACGGCATGATCGGATATTTCCCCACGTATGCGCTCGGGAACCTCTACTCGGCCCAGATGTTCGAGGCCGCCCTGCGCGACATTCCCGGCCTTCTCGACGACGTTGCCTCGGGGAATCTGCTGACGTTGCGCGAGTGGCTCAGGCAGAAAATCCACCGCATCGGCCGCCGCATGACGGCGCCGGAAATCGTGAAGGCGGCCACCGGAAAAGACCCCGGCGCCGAGCCCTACCTCGCCTACCTCGAATCAAAGTTCGGCGAGTTGTACGCGCTGTGACGGCACAGGAAGAACGGGCGCGTTCCCCTCACCGCGGACAGCGTGATTCAACGTCTTTCCGATGAACCACGCGCAGTTGGGGGTCATTGACACGGGACGGCATCCATGATGCGAGAGACTCTCCAGGCGCTTCCTCCCCGCGACACGCTCGCGTGGCGCTGGCTGCTGCGTGCGGCCACGCTTTTGCCGTGGTTTCTCGCCGTCGCCGTTCTGCAATGGCCGTTTCGCGACGTGCCGTTCTGGGGCGACTCTCTCGGCTACATGATCCGCAACACGCATTGGATGCTGGAGCACGGCTCGCTCTTTCATCCGCCTGATCACGATCCCGCGCATCCGCCGCTCGGCTTTCTGACGCTCGGGACGGCGTGGGCATTGTTCGGCCGGTCGCTGCTCGTCAGTCACGCGGTACAGTGGTTCTGGACGGCTGTGCTGCTCGCGGGAGTGGCGCGTCTTGTTCGCACGGCGGCGCGGCGTTCGCGCGTGTTTCCCTACGTTGCTGCGGCATTCGTGATCGCGCACCCGGTGTTCTTCTCGTCGGCAATGCAACTGACGCCCGACGTGGCGATGACCGGACTTTACGCGTGGATGGTGGCGTTCTTCTACGAGCGCAACCGGCGGGGCTACATGGCGCTTCTGTGCCTGCTGCTGTTCAGCAAGGCGAACGCCTGGCCGCTCGTCGCCGTCTTTGGCGCGGCGGAGTTCCTCGTACTGCCCGGCGTGGCGCTGTGGCGGGTGCGCCATCAACCGCGCAAGCGCCGCGCGGTCGCCCGCTGGTGGGTGACGTGGACGAATGCGTCGCTGCTGGGCGGAGCGCCTCTGCTCGTCTGGTTGCTCGTACACCGCTGGCACCAGGGCTTCTGGTTCACGAGTCCGATCTTCGAGACGTCGTTCGACGCGAACTTTGATCCGGGTTTTCTCGCGCGCACGTTTGGCGAGCAAACGCGCCTGCTGCTGTGGCACCGCGAGGGAAACCGCGAACTCGCCGCGATGGGCGCGGCATTCGGCGTGGCGGCAGGGGCGTTGCTCGTCTGGCGGGGACGGAGCCACGGCGAATCGTACCGGCGCCTGTGCAGCGGACGCGATCACGGGCCATGCCTGCGACCGCCCGCGGCGCTGCTCGCATCGTTTGCCATGCAGGCCGCCGTGCTCGTCGTTCTCTACACGGCCAAAGACATCCGGCTGCTGCGCTTCTTTCTGCCCGTGATGCTGATGCTGATCGTTGCCGTTGTTGTGGCGATGGCGTTTGCCGTTCAGGTCGCGCAGGCCGTTGCGGCCCGCGAGCCCGTGCGCGGACGCCTGCTGCATCTGACCATGCGGATCGCGGCGGCAGCGGGAATCGTTCTGACGCTCGGGCATCTGGCGATTCGATGGAACCCCGCGCGCGCCGATGCGATTCCCCTGCTCCCCGGATTCGTGCGCGATAACCTTCGCAACGAGTGCGTGCTCGGATACGAACACAACGCGCAGATTCTCCCGGTGCTGGAGATCAACCGCTGGGCACTGAACGACATCGCGTGGATGTGGAACCACGAGGGCGGCAACGGCGTCATCGTGGCAATGTACCCGTTCGACAAGGCGCTGGAGTTCCCCGAGGCCGGCTTTGTTGCCACCCCCGTTCCCTCCACCAACTTCTTCGAGTTCGACAAGTTCAGCGCCGGGCCGTGGGATTACTATGTTCACTCGCCGCTCAACTTCATGTGGGACGGACTGAGTGACGCCCAACTGCGACGCCTCGGCGCGCGGGGTCCCGTCAAGACCTACTCCGCACCAAACGTTTCCTGGGACTACTCCGTCACTCTTTACGAGCGAAGCCTCCCGGCCCGGCTTGACGATGAGCGCCGCGCCGCCGATGATGCCGACGATTCCGAAACCAAACCGGATGGCGAATGAGCGACGACCTGCACAAGCTCCCCGGCGACACAACCCCATCCGATCCCCCCGGGGAGGACGATGCGCCCCTTGCCGAGCGCGTCGGGCCGGGGGACTGGGAGATCGTTCTCGCCGAGGCTGCTCCGCCCCCGCCAAACTCCCCGCCCCCACCCGCACCCACCCGCAACTGGGCACTCTGGCTGCGCGCCGCCCTCCCCGTGCTCGTGCTCGTCGTTTACGGCGTCTACAAGTTCACCGACCGCGACAGGAATCCGCCGGGCGCATCCGAACGTGACGCCCTGCCCGCGTCGTTGACCGGCGTGCAGCCGGACCGCCAGAAGGTGACGCTCGACCGCCAGACGCGCGAGTTCGTTGCCGGGCTGGAAGCGTTGAGGCTCGCGGGCGACTGGCGAGGCGTGCGCGACGCCATCGCCGCGGCCGATCCCCCGACGCTCCGCGAAAATGCCGTCGTGCTCGCCCTCGACGCCGTCGCCCGCGTCCGCCTCGGCGAAACCAGCGGCACACTGCTCGGCACGATCGACTCCCTGAAACCCGTCTTTCGCGGCGACAAGGAGCGCCGGGGGCTCTACGAGGCCCTCCTGCTGGCAGAGGCCCGCCTCTACCTCGACGCCACCCACAGCCCCGAAGCCTGCGCCAAATACGCCGACGACTTCCGCGACGCCCTGCTCGCCCAGTCCACCAATTCCGCCGACGTTGTCGATCTGCGCGTGCGGCTCGCCGAACGCTACGAGTCCGTCGCCGCCAAGCTCGTCGAGGAGGCAGGACGCATCCGGGTGGACCGCGTGAAGCTCGCCGAGGCCCGCAGCCTCTACCAGAATGCCCTGCGCTGGGTGACGACGCAGGACGGCTGGCTGCAACTCCAGCCCATCAGCGCGGGCAAACCCGCCATCGTCGTCGGCCGCCTGCGCGTCGAATTGCAGACGGCAAACAAGCGCTACCACGGCCACTCGATGCCATTCGGGGAAAACGACAATACCACCTGGACCGGCCGGAAAGGCGATCCCATCCACGACCACGCCGGAGGGAAATGGTGACGAACTCAGGCACCGACCTCCTGCGCCCCTCCCCGGAGCCGCAAAAGCCCCCCCCCGATCCCGAACCCCTGCACCGGGCCTCCGGCGAGTTGCACCCCGCCGAAATGGCCTTCCGTGGCGGCCTGCTGCTGGGCGCGGCACTCTTTCTGATCGAGGGTCAGGGGGCACCGTGGGACCGCGGCCCCCTGGTGCTCGCCGCCGGGGTGGTGATGGCGCTGCTGATTGTCCTGACGATGACGCTCCAGTGGCGGGTGCTCGGCGATTGGCGGCGAACAAGTCAACATGTTCTACTTGGCAGCCTTGTGGCCGTCCTGGCCATTCCGCTGTGTGCGGCCATTTCCCCGCGCCTGGGGGGAAGCGCGCTCCCGCAGGCTCTGGAGACGGCGGTGACGGAGGGCTTCGCGGCGATGGGCCGAATCCCGGGAGTCAGCGCCGCCGTGGAGGTGATCCGGGGCATCGTGACCTTCCTGTTCTATGCCATCGTGATGATCGTGCTGGTGGCCTCGGCCGGGCCGGACAAGCGGGGCGGATTCCTGCTGCTGGCTGCGGGGGTGGTGGGCGTGGGGCTCTTCTTCTACCCCACCCCCGAGACGATTATTGGACTGATTTTCCTGGGGTTATTCTTTCGCAACCAGTGGGAACGGCCGCTGCTGATCCCCGATGCCCTCCGCCCCCACCTGACCCCCGTCCAGCTCGCCTTCCTGCGGCGCCTGCTCGACGAGGGAGCCCTGTCCACGGGCGAAACGAAGGTCTATCTGGACAGCGATGCCGGAGCATTCGCCGAGCTGCTGGACTACAAACTGGTGGAGTACGATTCCATCGCGCGCGAGGTGATTCCCGGGCGCCGCCTACTGCACGATCCGGCCTGCGAAGCGCTGGAAAAAGCGCTCGGAATGGCGCGCAAGGGGGTCTGGATTCTCGTCGGAATCACGTACTTTTTGCTCCCCGATTTCATCCCCGGGATCATCGACGACCTGATCGTGGTGACGCTGTGCAGCGGGGCGGGATTGAACCTGATGGGGACGCTTCTGGGGGCGCGCGGCAAGGGTTCCCGCCCGCTAAGATGAGCGCTGGCGGGCATCCACACCAAGTTTTTCCACAGGTTCCCCACTAAACGCTTGAATTCCAACCGGGTTTTCCTTACCCTGCTGGAACGTTTGTTAGGATGCCGATCTTTACAAGGACACTGCGGCTCTAATGGCAAAGGTTACCGTATACTTCAAGCCAAAGTGCTCGACTTGCCGGAAGACCATCAAGCTTCTGGAAAGCCTCGGGCACGAACTGGATCTCAGGGACTTGGATGATTATCCACCCCCCCGGTCTCTTCTCGAAACACACATCGACGCGAAAAACGTCAAAGCCTACCTCAATACGAGGTCGTCCGCGTACCGGGACCATGGGCTGAAGGACGATCCCCCCACCAAGAAGGGGGCGATCGAACTGATGATGCGCGATCCCGGGCTGATCAAGCGGCCCGTGGTGGTCAAAGGCAAGGTGGCAGTCTTCGGATACGACGAGAAGGCCCTGCGCGAACTTTGACTGGTGCCCGTGCTTCGTACTGGGATAGAGCCCCGTGCCAACACTTGGCGTGGGGCTCTTGTTTTCCGTGCCAGGCTCCGATCTCACCGGGCGGACTTCCGTGAAGACACTGCGTCTGTACATCCTGAAGGAACTGACGGCACCAGTCGTTCTCAGCACCTTGTTCTTCACCCTCGTGCTGCTGCTCGCCCAGTTGCTCCAGCTTGCCAGCACACTGCTGAAGGCAGGCGTGAGTGGATCGCTGCTCGGCCAACTCGTCCTGATTGTCACCGGCACGCTGATGACGTTCACGGTACCGATGGGCGTGCTGCTCGGGACACTGATTGCCGTGGGGCGCCTGACAGGCGAGAATGAAGTCCTGGCCATGCGGGTCGGGGGCATTTCGGTGCTGCGCGCCTTCACCCCGGTCGTCGTTGCCGCCTTTCTGCTCTCCTGCGCACACATCGCCGCGAACAACTCGGTCGTGCCGAACCTGTTCTCGCAGGTGCGCGAGATCACGTACCAAATGCAGTTTCACGTTCTGACGAATCTGAAGCCCGGGAGGGTGTACGACGAGTTGGGCACGAAGGGCACGGCGCTGGCCCTGACGTATGGCGAGCAGGGCGAACCCTCGGCAACTCCCCCGCAGCCGGATGCGCCCGCGCGTCTGGACATGAACGACGTCAGCCTGCGGATGCGCGTGCGCGAGTCCGAAGTGCTCCCCACTGATGGGACGGCCCCGGCGGCGAGGTCGGGCGACTTCGAGTTCCTGATCTTCTCGGAATCCGGCGCCATCACGGGCGATCCGGCCACCGCCGAACTCACGCTCGACCTGGAGGACGGCACGTGGATGCCGCTCCCCCACTCCTCCACCGAATCCCCCAACAGCACAACGACGGTTATCCGCTTCGAGCACCTGCGCAACCGCATCGGCAGCAAGCGCATCGAGCGCGCCGCCGGCAAGAGCCCCCGCGAAATGACGATCGGAGAGTTGCGCGCCTGGATGCAGTCCCCCCCGGACGTCCCCGTATGGAAGGACGACCGCCACGGGCGCCGCATCGACAATCGGTGGCAGCGCTACTTCTCGGCGCGCAACGTCCTGATCTCGCGCTTCTCCCTCCCGCTGGCGACACTGACATTCTGCCTGATCGCCATTCCCCTGGCCATGGAGATCCGTCCCCAGGCCAAGGCCTTCTCCGCACTGATCGCCATCGGCCTGCTCATCGTTTACTATCTGCTGATGACGGCCGGCAACACGGTGGGCGCGTCGGGCGCCGGGTGGATCACGACGATCGGGGCGCACATGCTGCCCAACATTGCCATCGGCACCGTTGGGCTCGTCATGTTCCTGCGCGTCTCACGCCACTAGGGGCATCCGCGAAAACGGTTTGTGATCCGCGGCCCCGCTCGCTATCCATCGCGCAAGACCATTCCCACCTGCCACGAGCCCTGCCATGACACGTCGATTTCTTGCTCTCGCTTCGCTGCTCCTCCTGACGTTCGTCTTCTCGGGTTGCTCGCTGTTCCGCAAGGACGCCGCCCCCGATCCGCTGAGTCACATCGTCTTCGAGCCCGGAACGACACATCGTTACGCCCTCGTGCTCGACCAGAAGGACAACCGCGTGATCTTCGGCAAGGCCAACCCGATCGAGACCCTTCAGGAATTCGAGACGTCGTGGCGCGTACGCGAAGTCGCGGAGAACGGCAACGCCGTGATCGACGTGGCCGTCGAGGCGTACAAACTCTCGCGCCAGATGCCCGACGGGTCGGTCGTGACGTTCGATTCGTACACCGACACGATCCCGGAGAGCGGACTCGTCGCCGGGTTCGCCGCCATCTCGGGCGGGCGCGTTTCGCTGACGGTTTCTCCGCGGCGCGAAATCATCGGCATCGAAGGTGCCGAGAGCCTGCTCGCCTCCATGCTGGAGGCACTCGGCGGCGACACCGTCGCGAATCAGCCGATCAGCGACACCATCAAGGAATACTACAGCGCGCCAACATTCACGGCGCTGCTCGCCACGGTGCTCCCCCCGGCTCCCCCTAAAGGCATCGCGGGCGATTGGGTGGGACGGCGCGTCGTGGCATCGAGCTACTCCGTCGTCTCCGAGGAAGCCTACAACACCGCCGAGACGGAAAACGGCGAGCCGGTGATCGAAGCGCTCGGCGCGCTCGTTTCCGACTTCAGCGTGAAGAAGGGGAGCACACGCGAAGAAAAGGTGAACTATGAGCTGCTTGGTCAGACGGAAGGACGCTTCGTCCTCGACCCCGAGAGCGGCTGGCTGAAGTCTGCCACCTTCACCGGCTCAGGCGATGGCCAGCTCGTCTTCATCGGCGACTTCGATTCAACGAACTTTCCCGCCATGCCCACGCAAATCAACGTGAGCATCACAGCCGAACGTCTCGACGCCACGCCACAGTAACGCGCGCGTCGTGATTCGTGGGGGACGTTTTCGAGTTCGGTTTTCAGTATGACGTCTTGCCGCACGTGGTCAGTGCGCAGCCAATCGTTTCTTCAACAAGCGTGCATGGCAGGAAGACCCTGACAGCGTGGAGAGAAAGTGGTGCCTTCGATGCTCCCTGGGAGACCGGGTTCACCCACTTCCTTTGTGTCTTGGTGGTGGAATCGCCTCAGTCACTGAGCGACTTCCCGGAACTCTTTTCCGTTTCCAGATTCTGTTCTCGCCGTTCTTCGTTTCTCCGTGCCTCCGTGTCTCCGTGGTGAGCTTGAACGTCCTCTTCGCCGGGCACGCGCATGAAGGCCACGGCGCCGGACAACGCCAACACAACCACGAGGATGAACGTCTGCGGATAGAACGTCGGGATGTTCAATCCGAGCGCACGCGGCAATGACAACACCCACGCGAGATTCATGATCCCCACCCAGCACGCCACGCACATCACGAAGCCGATGTCGCTCATGCGTCCCGTGCGCCAGGCGTGCAGTTGCAGGAAAACCGCCCCCGTCACCCAGACGAAGTGGTTGATTTCCAGCAACGGCGTGAACGGCAACACCATGAAGCAACCCCACGCGAGAAACACGAGCGGGTCGCGGTGTTTCAGCCGCATCCACAAAGCCACGATCCCCAGATAAACCAGCATCATCACAACGTTCAGTTTAAAAACGAGACCCTTGTAGGCCTCCTCGTTTTCGAGAATCGCGGGATCGAGAACCGAGGCCGCGAACCGGTGCAACGAGCAGGAAAGGTCCATGTAGGTGAACGGGATGCGCGGCACGACGTCGGTGTAGAGAAACAGCTCGGTGCGCCAGTAACCCGTGACGAGCAGGAAGAGCCCGTAGACCGCGAACGCCCCCAGCGACGCAAAGACAATGCGCCACCGGCGCATCGCAACGAGCGGAATGAGAATGAAGACGGGCGCGAGTTTGGTCAGCGCGAACACCGTCAGCGTAATGCCCGCCGCCGTGTCGCGCCGCCGCGCCGCAAACGCGACGAACATCGCCCCGAGCAACATGTTCAGCGGTTCGAGATTCGACGCGATCAGGACGCGGTGCAGCGGTTGGTAGTTGGCGACGAGCAGGAACACCGTTGTCAGCCAGTGCCGCCGCAGAAACGAACGCAGCCCGGGAATAACACCGGTTCCCTCCAGCGCTTCGTTGCGTTCGTCCCCGCCGGGCCGGAATCCCCACACAAGCACAAGCGCACCGGCGATCACGAAAAGGAAGTTCGTAATCTCCCAGACCGTCTCTCCAACATCGAGCGAGAAGGCCGCCAGGTGCAGAAAGAGGAATCCCGTCAACATCGGGTAGTTGAACCCGAGATAGAGATCGGGACCCTTGTAGGGACTCTCGCCGTGGAGAATGGCGACGGCGGCGTACCAGTGTTTGCCGTAGTCGGCCGAAGGCGACGACAACGGGAAGACGAGCCCGTGCCACACGAGCAGGTACGCGATCAGAAGCCACGCCAGCACGAGGAAGGCGCGTTCGGCTACCCGGGCGCGCGGCGAGAGAGGCAACGTCATCGGTGCTAGTTCAGAGGCGCGAGAGGTCGAGTTCGATGCCGAGTCCCGGCCCGTGGGGCACGCGGATGGCGCCGTCGTCGCCCATGATCGTGGGCGACGTGGGGTTGTTGGCGATCAGCAGTTCGGCGTCGAGATCGATGTCCTGCGCCGCACCGGTCAGATGCGCGGCCGCACAAACGCCAATGCCGCTTTCAATCATGCAGCCGAACATGACGCTCCAGCCCTGCGCGCGCGCGAAGCCGATCATCTGGCGCGCCTCCCAGAGGCCGCCGGTCTTCATCAGCTTGATGTTGATGCCGTCGATGCGTCCTTCGAGTGCGGTGAGCGACGCAAGGTCCTGCACGTCCTCGTCCACGACGATGGGGAGCTTCGACTTCTCGCGCAGCTTCTTCAGTCCCTCGTAGTTGCCAATGGCGAGGGGCTGCTCGATGAACTCCAAATCCACATCGCCACACTTTGCGACAAATTCGAGCGCCGTTTCGAGCGACCAGCCGGCGTTGGCGTCCACGCGAATCGTCTTGCCCGGGGCTGCCTCGCGGATGGCGCGGATCGTGGCGAGATCGCGGGCGGCATCGTCGCGCCCGAGCTTGATCTTCAGATTCGGAAAGGACTTCGCCTCATGCGTCTTCGCGACCATGACCTCGTCGGTGTCGAGACCGATGGTGAAGGACGACATCGCGTTGGCCGGATAGGAGAAGCCCATGAGCTTGTAGAGCGGCACGCCGAGTTCGCGGCCAATGCGGTCGTGCAGGGCGATGTCGAACGCGGCGCGGGCGGAGGAGTGCTTCGGGGCGATTTCGCGGGCGCGGCGGGCGTGGGCATCGAGGTCGAACAAATTGTCCATCGTCACGCCCGCGACCATCTCGTGGATCAGGTCAACGGCCTCTTCCGGGGATTGGTTGTAGTAGCGCACGGGCGAACATTCGCCGAGGCCGCCTCCTTCGAGTTCGACGAGCACCACGTTGCTCTCGGTGGTGGTGCCGCGCGAAATGCCGAACGGATGACGGGTGCGCAGCTTGGCGGGAGTGACGCGAGCTTTCATGGGGACGGCTCCGGAAGGGGAATCAGACGCGGATCGTGGCCCCCCTTGGGGCCGCGGGTCTATCGCAATCCGGAGGGACGATCAGGACGGAGTGTGGACCGTCTGGAACAACATGCTTCTCGTCTACTTTGTCCACCCGGCCACATCGTCACCCAGCCCCCGCTCTCATTCCAGCAACTCGTCCAGCGTCTCCAGGGCCTGATCCCAGCTAAAGTGCGTGCGCACGATTTCGCGCGCCTCCTCGCCCAGGTGCAGCCGCGTCTCGCGGTCGTCCATCACGTCGAGCAACGCGCGCGCAATCGCCTTCGGACGCGTGGCGTCGCACAGCACACCGCCCCGTCCGCCCACGAGCATCTCGCGGTGCGGCGCGATGTCGGACAGCACCACCGGCAAGCCGCACGCCATCGCCTCCAGCACGGCGTTGGGCATTCCCTCGCCCTCGGAGGGATTGACGAAAATGTCGGCGCGCTGCAACGCGCGAATGAGTTTGTCCTCCTCCAACCTGCCGAGAAAGCGGACGCTCCTGGCAAGGCCTGCCTGCTCGGCGAGCGCTTCGAGCACCGGGCGCTCGGGCCCATGCCCCGCAATCCAAAGTTCCGCAGGCATTTGCGTGCCGCGCACGACAAGGCGCCAGGCCTCGATGAGATTGCGCAGCCCCTTGAAGCGCACGAGCCGTCCGGTGTACAGCACGCGCACGGTGCGTTCCAGGCGCCCCTTGGCGGGCGGCACATAACGCTCGACGTCGATGCCGTTGGGCATGATGCGGATGGGGAGTCTGGCGTCGGATTCGTGCGCGAGCGCCGCGAGTCCCTCGCTGTTCGCCACCACGTGCGCGGCGCGGTGCCAGAGCCACCACGTCACCGGCCACGCGAGGCGGTGCATCCAACGCGGCGTGTCCGGGTAGCCCGGAACGTCCTGCCCGCGCAGAAGGTCGATCCACGGCGGCCCGCCCGTCAGGCGAAGAACCTCGGCCACGAAGCCCGAGGGAATCGTCAGGAACGCAACGCAGGCCGTGGGGCGAAAGCGCCGCTTCACCCATCCGGCGTACAGCGCGCCGGAAGCGGCGAAGGAGAGCACCTCGGCGGCACTGGCGTAATTGATGTGCCGCCTCAGCACGGGAATGCGCAGAATCCGCAGCCCGTCGGTGTGGCGTTCGTCGCGCGGCTGGCCGCGAAACCGCGACGTGAGCACCGCCACGTCGTAGCCGCGCCGCAGCAGGGCGCGCCCGATGGCGCGTGCCGCCTTCCCCATCCCGCCGCCCACCGGCGGGTACTCGTACGTGACGAGCAGAATGCGGCGGCGCTGGCTCATTCGGCCCGCCGCGGCGCATCGTCAAAGCCGATCAGCTCGTCCACAAGGTACGAAGGCCGCCCCTTGATTTCATCGTAAACGCGGCCCATGTACTCGCCAACGAGCCCGAGCATCACGAGCTGCACGCCCCCGAGCACAAGCACCGCAACGACCACCGTCGTCCAGCCGGGGATCTGCTGGTACGCGCCGAGCACCCGCGCCAGCACAACGAACGCCGCGTACAGCAACCCGAGCACCGAGACGACAAGGCCCAGCGTGGTGCTCAACCGCAGCGGCAGGTACGAGAACGAAAAGATGCCGTCGAAGGCCAGCTTGACGAGCGACTTGAGCGTGTACTTGGGCGAGCCCGCGTGGCGCGCCGCCCGTTCGTACTCCATCCCCGTCTGGCGAAACCCCACCCAGGAACGCAGGCCGCGCACGAAGCGATTGCGCTCGGGGAGTCGGTTGAGCGTATCGGCGACGCGGCGGCTCATGATGCAGAAGTCGCCACTGTCGAGCGGGATGTCGACGCTCGACATGCGGCGCAGCAGACGATAGAAGGCAAAGTAGAGGAAGCGGATCGCAGCGGGTTCCTTGCGCTTGCGGCGCACGGCAAAGACGACGTCCCAGCGGCCGCTCTTCATTTTTTCCAGCAGTTGGGGAACGACTTCCGGGGGATCCTGCAAGTCGCCGTCCATCAGGACAACGGCCTGGCCGCGGGCGTGGGCCATGCCGGCGGTGATGGCCGTCTGGTGGCCGAAGTTGCGCGAGAGGCTGACGGCGCGGAAACGCGGGTCCTTCGCGCTGAGGCGCCGCATCAGCGCGAGCGAGTCGTCGCGGCTGGCGTCGTTGACGAAAATCACTTCCCACGATTCGCCCGTTGCGTCGAGCGAGCGGCGCAACCGCGTGGCGAGCGGCCGCAGGTTCTCCTGCTCGTTGAAAATCGGAATGACGACGGAAAGGCCGATGGGCTGCATGGGATTCACTCAAGCCTGCGAAGGAGCGCCTGCATTTCCTTGCCGGCCTGCATGTCGCCCGTTTCGCTCGCAACGCCGATGCCGATTTCGTACGCCTCGCGGGCGTGGGCGTTGGCGCCGAACGCGCGGTGGCTGTCGCCAAGAAAGCGATACGCGGCGGTGTAGTGCGGGTTCAGCGCGATGCAGCGCTCGAACGCGCCGACGGCATCGGCCGGCCGCTCCGCCTCCAGATACTCGCGGCCGAGCAGGAAGTGCGTCAGCGGATCGTTCGCTTCGGACTCAATGGCGAGCAACTTCTCGAGCTGCTCGATCTTTTGCTCATGATTCACGCGGAGCCTCGTGACGCGGGAGTGGGATGCGTCTGGAGGCAAGGATTGCGGTGGCGGGCCAAAGCGTCAAGAGGGCGTTGCCCGCCAGGACGCTCTTCAACTTCCCGTCCCGGCCGGAGCATCGAGCCGCTGCAGCCCAACGACGTCGATCATCACGCCGTCGCGGAAAACGACGGTCACCGTCCGAGACGTCCTCTTGCCATTCATCACGGTTTCCCGCTCGTAGATCCACGACACCATGCCGCCCGTGCGTTCGGGCTCGTTGGTCGCCACTCGCTGGATGGACTTCGGGCGGCCCAGAATGTCGCGCACCTGCTGCTCGGTCATTCCAACGTCCAGGGTCACTCCCCCCGATGGCAGCAGCTTCACCGTTCCCGCCTCCTCTTCCGGAACGACTTCGCGGCCGAGCAGCTCGTTGATGTTCTCGTTTGTGATGACGACGTCCTGCGCGGGAGTGGGCGAGGGCGCGGGCGTTTGCAGGCCGGGCAGGGAAATCCCCGCCGGCAATTCCACGCTGGCCGCTCCGGGCAGAAACATCGCCGCCACCGCCAGCAGCATCCCCACCACACACCCCGCCAGCACCACAATGCCGCAACCGATGGCGATCTTGCGGCCCGTGGAACGGCCGGTCGGCGGGGACTGCCTGGAGACATTGGAACCGGACTTGTACATGGGCGCCACGATCCGCGCCCGCCGTCCTCCGGGCAACGGGAAGATCGCGGGGAGAAGTCTTCGGTTTTCCGTTTCGCCTTCATCCCGACGCCCGTCCCGACAGGGATGGCAGCTGAATAGCCCGTTGCCGTCCCGAAGGGCAGTGCCGGGTAGGACGCCCAATGATTTCGCGTCCCGGAGGGACGCCACCACGCCTTCCCCCACCGAATCCGCGAGATGCACCCCTGCCTCAACCTTTGCCGTCCTTCATCTTGACCATCCGCTGCCTCTTCCCCTCCCATGCTCGGGCAGCCGGACAATCTTCCGGCCGACTTGCCCCCTGGCCCGGAAGATGACCAACTCCGAACCAGCCACTCCCCCTCGACGGCGGGCCTCCCGATGCTCGGTCGCCTTCTCTTACCCGAAATCGAGGAATACGTCCGGAACCGTCAGTTCCGCCCGCTCAAGGAGACCCTGAGCGAACTCCCTGTTGTCGACCTCGCCGAACTGATCTCCGACCTCGAGGCCTCCGATCTCGTCGTCGTCTTCCGCCTGCTCTCCAAGGACGTTGCCACCGAGGTCTTCGAGTACCTCGAATTCCCCGAGCAACAGGCCCTGCTCGAATCGCTGCGCAGCGAAACCCTCCGCCACATCCTCGAAGAGATGTCGGCCGACGATCGCACCCAGCTCCTCGAAGAACTCCCCCCCAAGGCCGCACAGCGCCTCATCCTGATGCTCTCGCCCGAAGAGCGCCAGGTCGCCCAGATGCTCCTCAACTATCCCGAGGAGTCCGTCGGCCGTTTCATGACGCCCGACTACATCTACCTGAAACCCAAAATGACCGTCGAGCAGTCCCTCGCCAAAATCCGCCGCATCGGGATGAACCGCGAAACGGTCTACGCGCTCTATGTGATCGACAACGACCGCCATCTGCTCGGCTACGTCAGTCTTCGCGAACTCGTTACCTCTCCGCTCGATGCCACCGTCGCCGACGTCATGCACGAATCCGCCATCTCCATCTCCGCCACGACGGACCAGGAAGAAGCCGCCGATCTCTTTCGCAAGTACGACGTCATCGCTCTCCCCGTTGTCGATCGCGACAACAAGCTGCTCGGCATCGTCACCTTCGACGACATCATGGACATCGTCGAGCAGGAGCACAACGAGGACGTGCAGCTCCAGGCCGCCGTCATCCCGACGGAGGAATCCTACGTTACGGAGAGACCGTGGGACCTGGTGAAGCGCCGCATCGTCTGGCTCGCCGCGCTGCTCGTTGCCGAGACGGGCGGCGCGCTGCTGCTCAGCGGCTACGAGAATTTTCTCCAGGCCCAGATCGCTCTCGCGCTCTTTCTGCCCGTGATGATCGCGACGGGGGGGAACACAGGCACGCAGTCCGCCGCACTCGTCATCCGCGCCATCGCCACGGGCGAGGTCAGCCTGTCCGACTTGTGGCCGATCCTGCGGCGCGAATTCGCCATCAGCCTCATGCTCTCGCTGCCACTCGGCCTTCTCGCGCTGCCACTCGTTTCGCTCGTTGCACCCGGGCAGCACGGCATCGCGCTGTGCGTTTCCATCGGCCTTTCCAGCATCGTCGTGATTTCCAACATGTTCGGCACGCTGCTGCCGTTGCTCTTCAAGAAAGTGAACATGGACCCCGCGTTGATGTCCGGCCCCTTCATCAGCACGATGATGGACGTCGTCGGCCTGTTCATCTACCTCCAGATCAGCATGGCCATCCTGGCGGATTGAGCGGCTGGCCGCTCAGTTCTTTCTGATCGTCTCGAACGCGGCGAGGGCGCGGGCGCGGCCTTCCGGGTGCTCGACGAGCGGATGCGGATAGGTCGTGCCGAGCCGCACGCGCGCTTCGTCCAGCACGCCGGCCGGGGCCTCCCACGGAGCAAACAGATGCCTGCCCGGCAGCGCCGCGATCTCGGGCACCCAGCGGCGAACGTACTCGCCCTTCGGATCGAACTTCGCGCCCTGCAAAATGGGATTGAACACGCGGAAGTACGGCGCCGCATCGGCGCCGCATCCGGCGCTCCATTGCCAACCGAGCGTGTTCGCAGCGAGGTCGGCATCGACGAGCGTGTCCCAGAACCATGCGGCGCCATCGTTCCACGGCAGCAGCAGGTGCTTCACGAGAAACGACGCGACGATCATGCGCACGCGGTTGTGCATCCATCCGGTCGCCCACAGCTCGCGCATTCCGGCATCGACGATGGGGTAGCCCGTGCGCCCCTGCTGCCACGCGGCGAGATCGCGTTCGGCGGTACGCCACGGGAACGCCGAAAATTCGGGACGGAGTGGCTCGTGTGTGGTGCGCGGGTAGTGAAAGAGC
Organism: Candidatus Sumerlaeota bacterium; assembly: GCA_030156535.1. Taxonomy (GTDB): domain Bacteria; phylum Sumerlaeota; class Sumerlaeia; order SLMS01; family JAHLLQ01; genus JAHCAW01. The sequence continues at coordinate 83,232 of JASGMJ010000016.1, read as the reverse complement.
AGATGGTGCGCGAACTCGCGCCAGCCGATTTCCGCGAGGAACGTGCGGACTCCTTCGGAGAGCGGACCGTCACGCGCGACGGTGTGCCAGACCTGGCGCGGGCCGATTTCGCCGAAGTGCAAATGGGGCGAGAGGCGCGACGTTCCCGCGAGGTCGGGGCGGTTGCGCGTGTTTCCATAGGCGGCGGCGTGCTCACCTGCAAAGCGCCGCAGGCTGGCGTGCGCGCCGTCCTCGCCCGGCGTCCACGCGTCGCAAAACCCGGCGTCCCACTTGATGGCGGGAAGCAGGCCAAGCTCCCCGAGCGGAACGGATTCGGGCCACGCGGCGGGCGCGGGAACGCGGTGGGGTTTGGCGATGGGATGCGGCGGCGGGGTTTCCTGAAGACAGCGGCGCCAGAAGGGCGTGAAGACCTTGTACGGATCGCCGGTGCCCGTCTGGATCGTCCACGGTTCAAAGAGCAGCGCCGCGTTGCGCGAGAAGGCCTCGATGCCCGATGCGCGCAGGGCGAGCTTGACGGCCTTGTCGCGTTCCAGCGTTCCCGGATCGTACAGGCGGTTCCAGCAAACGGCGGTGGCGCCGGTTTCGCGGGCAAGATCCAGCAGGGCCTTTTCGCTCGGCCCGCGCCGCACGATCAGGCGCGAACCGCGTTGCTCCAGACTCTCGGCCAGGCGAGCGAGAGCGTGATGCAGCCACCATTGCGACGCGCCGCCGGGACTCCAAGGGGCTTCCTCCTCTGGTGCGTGGATGTAGACGGGAACGACGGGAGCACCGCGATCAACGGCCTCGCGCAGTGCCGGATTGTCGGCCAGGCGCAAATCGCGGCGGAACCAGACAATGATGGGGGAGAGTGTTGGCATGAGGAGAGCGGCTCGCGCATGGGGTTGCCCGATGGTGAGAGCAAGACCGGTTCCTCTTACTCCAGCGGGGGCGATTGTTGCCAGGCATCGGCGGCGCGCTCGGCGGCGAGCATCCCGCCGAGAACCTGATGCGGAAGCCCGGGACCGGGATGAGCATCAACACCGGCGAAGAACAAGCCGCGGAACTCGGAGGATTGCTGCGCGGGACGGGTCAGCCAGCCGTTGAGGCGATGGGCGGACGGACCGAAGAGCGCGCCGTCGCCTCCGCCCAAACGGGCGGCAACGTCCGCGGGAGAAAGAACCGCCTCGGCCATGATGGAATCGGTGAGGCCATCGGCGCCGTGTTGTTCCAGACGCAGCAGCAGACGCGCGCGCTCGGCACTGATCGTTTCCGGCGACCAGCGGAAGCGGTCCGAGACCGGCGGCATCGGCACATCGAGACGCAGGAGCGTTTCGCCATCCTCCGTGCCGTTGAGCGCGGACAAATTGGTGACAAGGATCGGGGGCTTGGCGGCGGGAACGCGCCAATGGTCGATCTGGCGGTTCATTTCCAGACGTTCCCCGGGAACGAGCAGCAGGCGCGGCGTTTCGTCGAACAGCGGCCAGCGGCGGCGGCAGCGCAGGAAGAGCAGGAACGCCGAGCGCGACGGCCGTTGGCGGCGCAAACGCCGCAGGGCGCGCGTGCGATCCTCGCAGGCGGGGACGAGCGTTTCCAGCGTCTCGGCGATGCCGATGGTGCTGATGACGATGTCCGCCCGCAGCGTCTTGAAGCCGTCGCCCGCAACGTGGCGCACGACGCCGTTCTCGATGTTCAGGCTCCTGACGCACGCGCCGGTGACGATACGGATGCCGTTGAGCTGGCAGACGCGCAGCAGGGCGTCGAGGACGGCGCGGGGCCCGGCGGTGGGAACCCACGCGCCGTGGAGCAGGTCGTTGAGCAGGGCGACGCGAAACTGCGGAGCAGCCCGGCCGGCAGTGGCTCCCCAGGAATGGGCGAGCGCATCGAAAACAGCGGGGAGCGGGGCTTTCGGAAAGTGGTGCGGGGAGAAGCGCGGGCCGCGCCACGGCGTGAGGGCGGCGGCGGCGAGCGGCCAGCCCGCCGGAAACGCAAGCAGTCGGCGAAAGAGGGCGTTTCCCTCGCCCGGAACAGTGAAGACGGTCTCGGCGGCGTTGTGGGCGCTCTTCTCCCAGCGCGGCCACAGACGCCCGAGGCGTTCCGCTTCGGCGTCGGAAGAAAGCGCCACTTCGGCGGCGAAGGCTTCGCGCTCGGCGTGCACGTCGAAGGTCGCACCATCGGCAAACACGAGGCGCAGGAAGGGATCGACGGCGCGGAATTCGAGGAAATCGCTGAGGCGCAGGTTGGCGAGGGCGAAGAGCTGGCCGAGCACATGGGGCTGGGTGACGATGGGATCGGCGAGGGTCGTGGCAAAGCCGTCGGCTTCGAGTGGCGCCCAGCGCCCCCCGGGGTCGGCGGCGCGTTCGAGAACGCGCACGCGTGCCCCGCGTGCGGACAGGGCGATGGCGGCGCTCAGACCCGCAATCCCCGAGCCGACAACGATGACGTGTGCGCCTTCAAGGTTCTTGTCGACGACAACTTTCACGTGCGTGCGCTCCGAGAGTGCCGTGCTTCCATCACAGAGTCCCTGAGTTCATCACAGAGTCTCTTCCTTCATCAGAGAGTCCCGTAGGGACGACTGATCGTAGCCCAGCACTTCAGTGCTGGGAACCCACGCGCCCAAAAAACCGGAGTCCCGACAGGGACGACTGAACGAATGGCACAAGGAGCACGCCCCTTTGAGAACGTTCTGCTCAGTCAACCCCGGCAAGGAGTTGATCAATGTCGAGGGGAGCGAACAGGGTCGAGAGTAAACGCATAAGCTCTTCGGGCAAAGGCGCGACAAACGTGTGCCACTGATTGTCGGCCGGGTGGCGCAGACGAAGAACGCGCGCGTGGAGGAAGGGGCGGTTGAGTTTGGCAAAGGCGGAACGAACGGGCGAGGGGGTTTTGCGCAGGCGTTCGAGGAGGCGTTCCTCCGCGCCGCCATAGAGCCAGTCACCGGCAATCGTGTGCCCGGCGTGGTCGCAGTGCACGCGAATCTGGTGGGTGCGGCCGGTTTCGAGCTGGCAGCGCAGGAGGGCGAAGCCGTGGGCGCTGGCCAGGACACGCAGGTGCGTCACGGCATCGCGGGGCGCGGCGCCATTGACGGCGCGCTTGATGCGCTGCGTTTCGTGGCGTCCGATCGGAGCGTTGATGGTGGTTTCCGTCCAGCCGGGTTCGCCGAGCACAAGCGCCACGTACAGGCGCGACATCGTGCGCACGCGAATCTGGTCCGAGAGCATCTTCATCGCGCGGTCGTTCTTGGCGACGACCATCGCGCCGCTGGTTTCGCGGTCGAGCCGGTGAACGAGGCCCGGGCGCTTGACCCCGTTGATGCCCGGAAGATCGGGGCAATGGTGCAGCAACGCGTTGACGAGCGTGCCGTCGGGGTTGCCCGCCGCAGGGTGGACGACCATGCCGGCGGCCTTGTTGACGACAATGATGTCGTCGTCCTCGTGGAGAATGTCGATGGGCAGATCCTGGGGCTGGGGCCAGGGATCCTCGGGGGGAGGGAGTTGGATGCGAAGGGCCTCGCCCCCCTCAAGAACGTGGCTGCGCTTGGCAATCTCGCCATTGACGAGCACCTTGCCGTCCTTGATGAGTTGTTGAAAGAATGTACGGCTGTGTTCGGTTTGGCGGCGGCCGAGGAACGTGTCGAGGCGGATGCCTGCGGCATCGGCCGGAACAATGAGTTCTTCAGTGCGTGCCAGAGTGCTGTCGTCGGTCATGTGGGAGGCGCCGTGGTTCCTGGTTTGTCGTTCATGGTTCGGTGGATGATGGTGTTGGCGTTGTTTGCTGCCAAGCGTTCAATCATCCCTTCGGGGGTCTCTGCGCGATGGCGAAGGGGTCCTGACGTTCCATATGTCCGTAAAACGAACCGCGAACCGCTCAACTCCACAACGGGGTTGATCCCCCCGGGGGCGGTGTCTTTGGTGACGTGGTGTGGCCGGAGTGTCGAGAGGGTTGTCAACATCCCGGGGGGCAGGCAGGAGACTTCCGAAGCAACAAGCACCAACAACCCGCTGCCTTGGAGGAATAATCCCGCCGGAGGCGGCCAACGATTGATGCCAAAGCGCGTGCTGCATTGAAAACGTCACGGGGTTCGATTCAGGAATGAGTGCCAAAAGCGACAAGGAACGGACGGGTAAACTGCGCGAGCAAAGTTCCTCGGTGGTTCACATCATCGAGGACGATCCGGATTTCGGTGCCTATCTGGAGGAAATGCTCGAGGACACAGGGCTGGCCAACGTGCGCCTGTACGCCGACGGGCTCGTGGGCCTGCGCGCGGCCTTGCGCGAGGTGCCCGACGTCCTGGTGCTCGATCTGAATCTGCCTTCGATGCGGGGCGAGGAAATCTGCCGCCTGCTGCGTTCCTCGCCGCTCCACCGTTCGATCCGCATTCTGGTCTGCTCGGACATGCCCGAGGCGCAGAAGCGTGAAATGGAACTCCTGAGCATCGGCGCGGACGTGTATTTCCAGAAGCCATTCGTCGAGGAGCGCTTCATCGAGGACTTGCAGCGTCTGCTGCGAAGCGGACGCCGCCCCAGCCCGTCCCCCCTGACCGACGAGGAGACAATCAGCCGCGACGTGGAAGCAGAGAAGCGCGCGTGGAAGGAGTCGCAGGACGCGATTGCTCTGGAGGTCGGCTGCCCGCGCAAACCCAAGGGCCCCCCGCCACAGTTCTCGGGTTACTCGATTCTCAAGGTCATTGGCGGCGGAGCGATGGGCACCGTCTACAAAGCACGCGACGAAAAGAACGACCGCCTCGTGGCGCTGAAGGTCTTCCTGCGTGATCCCTCCGATACATCCGACAGCTTCGAGCGTTTCCAGCGCGAAGCCCTCATCATGCGCGAACTCGATCATCCCAGCATCGTAAAGGTTTACGAAACCGGCCACACAGGCTTCACCTACTACATCTCGATGGAATTCATGGACGGCGGAAGTCTGATCGACTTCCCCGAATCACGTATCGACGAAGACTTCGTGGCGAGGGCCATCTGCAAGGCGGGGAGTGCGCTGGTCTATATGCACTCCAAAGGCGTCATCCACCGCGACATCAAGCCGGGCAACATCCTGCTGGGCAAGGACGGCTCGGTCAAACTCGGCGACTTCGGCATCAGCCGCGCCCACCTGGAAGTGGACCGCAGGGAATTCACGAGCCAGGAGATGCTGATCGGCACGCGCGTCTACATGGCACCCGAACTTTTCATGGGAGGGAAGGCGGACGAACTGACGGATCAGTACGCCTTCGGGCGCACGATTCTGCGGCTCTTCGAGGGAGATCACGCCTCCATGCCGCCCAAGGAGCTGAAGCAGCTCGGCAAGCCCTTCTCCGTGGAGTTCTCCGACGCGCTGGCCCAGTGCATGGCGATCGACCGCGCGCAGCGATACGGCTCGATTCAGGAAGCCTGCCAACACCTGATGCAGGCACTTGGACGCCCGTTCAATCCCTGACGGCGCGCTCGCTCAACTCCATCCATCGTTCCATCAGGGTTTCCACTTCGGCGCGGGCGGCGTCGGCGTCGGCCAGCAGTTGATGAATTTCGGCCGCCGAAGCGCCAACGTAGGTCGAGGGATCCTCGACGCGGCGGGCAAGCTCGGCCGCACGCGTTTCAGCCGCGGCGATGCGCGCCTCGATGCCGTCGTATTCCACCTGCTCGTTATAGCTCAGCTTGCGGCGCCGGGGGGCGGCATTGCGTGGCGCACGAGCGGACCCGGCGGGCGCTGCGGTGGCGGCCTCCGCGCGGGCGGCCTCCTGCTCGGCGGCTTCGCGGGCGTTTTCGCGCCGCTGCCACGCCAGGTAATCATCATAGTTTCCCTCGATCGTCACGATGCGCCCGTCACCACGAAACGCCAGGATGCGCGTGGCGATGCGATTGAGGAAATAGCGGTCGTGCGAAACGACGAGCGCACAACCGGAGAACGCCGCGAGGGCTTCCTCCAGAATGCGCAGCGTCGGCAAATCGAGATCGTTCGTCGGTTCGTCCATCACCACAACGTTGCCGCCGCCGCGCAGCATCTTTGCCAGCAGCACGCGGTTGCGTTCTCCCCCACTCAGCACGCCCACGGGCATCGCGGCGGTTTCCTCGTCGAACAGAAACGCGCGCAGCCACGCGCGGAACCCGATGCGCTGCTCGCCCACAGTGACGTACTCCAGACCGTCGGCGACTTCCTCCAGCACCGTCTTGTCCGGATCGAGAGCCGTGCGTTCCTGGTCGGCATACACGATGCGGATGGAGCTGCCGTGCGCGACGGTGCCCGCATCCGGTTCGAGCGTCTTGAGCAACAGGCGCAGCAGCGTGGTCTTGCCCATGCCGTTGCGCCCCACGATGCCAACACGATCGCCCGCGCCGAGCGCGATGGTGAAGTCCTTGATGAGTTCGCGCCCGGCCAGCGTGCAGGAAATCCCGTCAGCCTCGATCACGGTGCGGCCGAGGCGCGGGCCGCTCGGAATCAGAAGCTGCACGAGTCCGTCGGGGGCGGCGGGTTTGTCGGCGATGAGCTGGTTCGCGCGCTCGATGCGGCTCTTGGACTTCGTGGTGCGTGCGCGCGGTTGGCGCCGCAGCCAGTCGATCTCGCGGCGCATCAGATTCTGGCGCGTGGCTTCGCTGCGTTCGGCGCGCTCGGCTTCCTCCGCCTTGGTGAGCAGGTAGTCCGTGTAGTTCCCCGCATAGACCTTTGTGCGTCCGCGCCAAAGTTCGACCATCTTGGTCGCGACGTTGTCGAGAAAGTAGCGGTCGTGCGTGACGAAAACGACGGTGCCACGGAGACCGGCCAGAAAGTTTTCGAGCCAGTCGAGCGTCTCGGCGTCGAGATGGTTGGTTGGCTCGTCGAGCAGCAACAGGTCGGCATCTTCGAGCAGTGTGCGGCACAGCGCCGTGCGGCGGCGCTCGCCGCCGGAAAGTTCACCGATCACACGATCGCGCGGCGGCACGCCGAGCGCCGCCATGATGCGTTCGGTGCGCGTGCCGATCGTGTGCGGGTCGCGCAAATCGAGGCGGTGCTGCAACTCCGCCTGGCGGGCGAGCAGCGCGTCGAGATCGTCGACGCCCGCCTCGAGCGCATGGTGCACGTCGTCGAGTGCGGCTTCGAGTTCGCGCACCTCGGCGAACGCCGTCTCGATGGCCTCGCCCACGGTCCACTCGTCGCGCAGTCCGCCCCCCTGGTCGAGCACGGCAATGCGCAGATTACGGCGCATCCGCACTTCACCCGCATCCGGCGCCATGCGCCCCGTCAGAATCGACAGCAGCGTGGACTTGCCCGTGCCGTTCGCGCCAAGCAGCGCGATGCGCTCGCCCTCGTGGATCGTGAAGCTCACGTCCTCCAAAATGGGGCGTTCGAGGAAGGACTTGCGGAGATTGAGCGCGGAAAGAACGGTGACGGGTTCGGCCATGGGGAGTGGGTGCGGAGTCAGTCGGAGAGAGTGCGGAAACGCGCCACGGCGCGCCACGCGAGCGGAACAACGCGCCGGGCGCCTGACAACGGGAAAGAAAAGGGGACACCACGGAGACACGGAGAAGGATCAATATGCCAGGTGGCTTCCGCCTCGAACCACACGTTGCAGAGAAACTTCCCGAGCCCGGCGGATGAAACCGTACAAAGAAAACGCCCCGCCTTGCGATCAGGCGGGGCGTTCGGCGTCAAAGGTGGTGGTTATGATTACATAGCCTTGACTTCCGTTGCTTCGGGGCCTTTGCGACCCTCGGTGGCAACGTAGGTAACGCGTTGCCCTTCGGCCAACGTACGGAAGCCCTCGGCGACGATGTTCGAGTGATGGACAAACAGATCCTTCCCGCCCTCATCGGGGGTGATGAACCCGTAGCCTTTCTGTTCATTGAACCACTTCACGGTACCGGAATTCAAGCGACTGACTCCTGCGGCCCGGAATCATCTGGCCGAGCCTTGTTGAACTTGCTTCCTCTCTTCTACAATTCTCCCCACGACAAACGCAGAGAAAACCGTGTGAGAGCGAAGAGTGGCTGAATGACGCCAAAAGGAATCGGATCGGTCAACGGGATTTTGGGGGGAGAGCCCGCTGCATCATCACCCCTTCCCGATCATCCCCAGCACTCCATGCACCAGGAGCGCCAGAATGCCCAGCGGCGTGATCGTCACCGCGCACCAGTACCACAGTTGCAGCATCCCGCTGTTCGTGTTGCCACCGGTGCCCGCCACTTCGGCGATGGCCGCGCCGCGCTTCCACGCCAGCAGCAGGAACAAACACGCCCCCAGCGCACCAAGCGGCAGCATGAAGTTCTGGCTGACCGTGTCCAGCAGGTCGAAGAATTTCAGCGAACCGCCGAAGAATGGAATCTTGATTCCGCCGAGAACGCTGGCGTCGTCCACGCTCAGGCACGCGGGCACGCCCACCAGGAAAATCGCGACCCCCGCACTCGCCGTCGCAAGATGCCGCCGCACGTTCAAGTCGTCGACGAGCCACGTCACCACGGGCTCCATGATCGAAATCATCGACGTGAGCGCCGCAATAAAGATCAGAAAGAAGAACGCGATGCCCACCAGGCGCCCCATCGGCATCTGCGCGAAAATCTGCGGCAGCGTGATAAAGATCAGCCCGGGCCCCGAGGACGGTTCGAGATCGAACGCGAACACCGCCGGGAAAATCGCAATGCCCGAGAGAATCGCAACCCCCGTGTCGAAAACGGCAACCTGCAACGCCGTCTTCCCCAGGTGCACCTCCTTCCCCACATAGGACGCGTACGTCATCATCGCGCCCATGCCGACGGAGAGCGTGAAGAAGGCGAGGCCAACGGCGTTCAGAAAACTCGTGGCGTTCAGCTTTGAGAAGTCGGGCTTGAACATGAACGCCAGCCCCGCCTCCGCACCCGGCAACGTCACCGAACGCACCACCAGCAGAATCAGAATCACGCCAAGCAGCGGCACGAGGTACTTCGACGCACGCTCGATGCCTTTCTCGATTCCCGCGTAGATGATCACGCTCGTCAGCAACATCGCGATGAACTGGTAAACGATGGGCGCGACGGGCTGCACGATGAAGGCGCCGAACGTCGAGCCGCTCGCTTCCTTCGTATACGTACCATACCCATCGACGATGCCGACGATCATGTACTTGAGCACCCAGCCGGCGACGGCGCTGTAGAAGCTGAGGATGATGAAGCCTGCCAGAACACCCATCAGCCCATTCAGCCACCACGGCGTGCCCGGCGCGATCTTGCGGTACGTGCCGATGGCGCTGGTCTGGCCGTGGCGGCCGAGTGAAAACTCGACGAGCAGCGCAGGCAACGCCACGACGGCGATGCACGCGAGATAAATGAGGATGAACGCGGCGCCGCCGTTTTCGCCCGTGATGTACGGAAACTTCCAAATGTTGCCGAGACCAACCGCGCTCCCCACGGCGGCAAGCATGAAGCCCAGCCTGCTGGCGAACTTGCCGCGCACGTGCTGCTCGTCGATGGGGTCGCTCTGGTCGTGAAGGTGCGGGTTCCCGTCGGCCATGCGTTACTCCGGAAAGATGGATGTGACGTCGAGTTCATGGAACGCGCCGAACTGCTTCACGGCGTCCATGTCGATGCGTTTGCTGTCGCCAACAATGGAAACGAGGCGGGGCTTGCCCGCAACGTACTCGTTCTGAAAAGCAAGAAGATCGTCGAGCTGCGTGGCGTGAAGCTGCTCGAAACGCGCACGGCGCGGATCGGGTTCGAGACCGAGCCGCTCCCACGCGCGCACGGCGCCGATGACTTCGCGGAAGCCCAGCCGCGACGTGCGGTAGCGGCTGTCCAGTGATGCAATCGTGCGCTCGAAGCGCTCCGGCTGCACGGGCAGGTTCTCCGTAATGTCGAGCAGCGCGGCCGTTGCCTCAGCCGTCTTGTCCGCCTGGCAACCGAGCGCGCCCAGCATGATGTCCGGCTCGCCGGTGCGGTTGCCCGTCGCATACAATGCCCCCGCGAAGTAGACCAGGCCGCGCGATTCACGCAGCTCCTGATACACGATGCCCGAGAGCCCCCCAGCGAAGTAGCTGTTGTAGATCAGCGACGGCGTCGAACGCGCTTCATCCACTTCGGGTCCGATCGATTCGATGCGCACCTGCGATTGCGCGGTTTCCTGGTCGATGAAGTAGACCTCGTCGCCCGATACGGCGCGCGGCGAACGGAAGTAGTACGGAGGCGGCTCGATTGGATCCGCGGCGACGGGCAGATGCTCGGCCAGCAGCGCCTCGACGTCGTCGAGCGCCAGCGTCCCGGTGTACGCCACGGTGTGGCGGTAGCGCGGAAGCTCGGTGACAAGCCCCAGCAGCGTCTCCTCGTCGGCTTCCTCGATCTCCTTCGACGTCATGCGCCGCAGGTAGGGCGAGTCCGCACCGTAGCGGTTGTACGAGTAGAGTGCGCGGCTGATCGACTGCGGGTCCTTCATCTCGTCGGCGCGCTCGTCGAGCACGATCTTCTTCAGTTCGTCGAGCGTTCCCTCGGCCGGCACGGGGGAAGAGAGCACCTCGCGCATCAGGTCGAGTGACGGCTCGAAGTTCTCGTCGAGACCGGAGAGTGTGATCACCGTTTCGGACGCTCCGGCGGTGATGCCGAAGTCCGTCCCCAATTTGTACCATTCCTTCTGGAGTTCCTCCGCCGAGAGGCGCGCCGTGCCCGAGCGATCCAGCAGCCGCGTGGCCAGCCCGAGACGGTTGTCATGGTCCGAGCCCTTTTCCACAATGATTTGCAGCGTGAACAGCGAGTTCAACGGGTTGGCCGTGTGGTAGATCGTGCGCGCCGTGTTCTTTCCGGTGACGCGGTAATCCTCGCCGGGAGTCACATACACGGGTTCGATTTCCTTCACCGGCATCGCCTTCAGCATCCGGCCGAAATCGGATTCGCGGCCCTGGACAAGCTGAAGCGGATCAATGGCCGGTTTCTCGATCGAGACGAACTCGTTCTTGCCGTCTCGCCGATAGCCCGCGACGTACCCGCCGCCGAAGTACTCGTTCGCCACGCGCACGATGTCGTCCCGCGTCACGTTCTCGTATTCCTCGATCTCGCGCGCCGCCTTGTCCCAGTCCTCGTAGGCGAGGAAGGCATCACGCATCATCGCGACGCGGCCGGTGTTCTGTTCAAGCTGCGCTTCCTGGCTCTTGCGGAAGTCCGTCACGATGGCGGGCAGGATCCAGTCCTCGAACTTTCCTTCGCGCAGAATCGCAATTTGATCGAGCAGGAGTTGCTCGACTTCTTCGAGCGACTGATCGGCCTTCGGAATGCCCCACAGGTACTGCGTGCCATAGTCGTTGTCCTGCATCGGATACGACCCGGCAGAGCGGACGCGCTGGGCCTGGTTCAGGTTGAGATTGATGAGTCCCGCGTTGGCGTTGTCGAGAATCATGTCGAGAATGCGCAGCGCGGCGGCATCGCGCGAGTTGCGCGGCGCCGTGCGGAAGGCGAGCAGGACGTACTCCTCACCCGGGTAAGTGACTTCGACGCGCTCGGCGCCCTCAAGCGGCTCCTCCTCCCACTTCTTCTGCTCGGGCACGGGCTTGCGTTCCCACTGATTGAACTGTTCGGAGATCAGCGCAATCGTGTCGGCGACGTCGATGTCGCCCGAGATCGCAATCGCCATGTTGTTCGGCACGTACCACGTGTCGTAGTAGTTGCGGATGTTGACGAGCGAGGGGCGCTTGAGATGCTCGGCGTCGCCCAGCGTCGTCTGCTGGCCGTAGGGGTGGTTCTTGAAGAGGGCAGCGTTGACCGCGTCGAAAATCAGTCGGTCCTTGTTGTCCATCGCGCGGTTCTTCTCCTCGTAGACCGTTTCCAGTTCGGTGTGGAAGAGGCGGAAGACGGGACGGGCAAAGCGTTCGGTTTCCATCACGGCCCATTGGCGAAGGCGGTTGGACGGCAGTGCGACCTTGTAGACCGTCTCCTCGCGCCACGTGTGCGCATTGAGGTCGGTGGCGCCGAACGATTTGTAGATCGTGTCGAACTCGTTGGGGACGGCGTAGGCGGCGGCGAGCTGGGCCTCGCGGTTGATCTCGGCGTAGATTTCCTTGCGGCGCTCGGGGTCTTCCTCGCGGAAGTGCTCCTCGTAGAGCTCCGTGATGCGGTCGAGGTGAACCTTCTCGGCCTCGTAGTCCGTGGTGCCCAGGTTCTCGGTGCCCTTGAAGAGCAGGTGTTCGAGGTAGTGGGCGAGGCCGGTCGTCGTGGGGGGATCGTTTTTGCTCCCCGCGCGCACGGCGATTTCCGCGTAGAAGCGCGGCTCCTCATGGTTTTCCGTCAGATAAACCATCAGCCCGTTGCGAAGCTGGTACACGTGCACGGGCATCGCGTCGCCGGGTTGCGGCGCGCGCACCAGGCGGTAGTCACGGTTTTGGCGCGCACATCCGCCTGCGAGAACCAGAGCGGTCAGCAGCGCGAACAGGAGAACAGGCGAACGGCGGAACGCAGGGAACAAGGACATGGCGGAGTGGAAACCTCGTGGTCGAAGAGCATACCGGATTGCTAACCGGCTCGTGCAAGCAGAGCGCAAGCCCGTGGCAAACTCAAAAGGTTTTGCTGGCTCCCGCGCTCATCGCCGTCCCACCCTCCCCGCGTTCACTTTCCTCTGGAGGTCTTCCATGATCGATCGCATCCTTCTCAACGCCCGCATCTACACGCAGGAGCCCAAGGCACCCGAGGCGCAGGCCCTGGCACTCTCGCGCGACCGCATTGTCGCCATCGGCGGGCCGGAACTGAAGGAAGCGGGCGGCCCCAAGACCGTCATCGACGATCTCGGCGGCGCCACCGTCGTCCCCGGATTCGTCGATGCCCACCTTCACTGGATGTGGACGGCGCTCGGCATGAAGCGCCTCCAGCTCCAATACATCACGACGAAGCGCGAAACGCTCGAAAAGATCGCCGCCGCCGTTCAGGCTATCGAACCTGGCGAGTGGATCGACGGCGCCGGATGGGCCCAGGGAGACTGGACGGACTGCGACGGCGCCTTCCCCACGGCCGCCGATCTCGACGCCATCGCACCCAACAATCCCATTTTCCTCTCCGCCCGCAGCGGCCACGCCGCATGGGTCAACAGCGAGGCCATGCGCCTCGCCGGCATCACCGCCTCCACCCCCGACCCCCCCGGCGGCGCGATCCAGCGCAACGAAGCTGGTGAACCCACGGGTATCTTCTTTGAAGAATCCGGCGCCCTCGTACGCAGCGTCGTCCCCGAGCCCACCATCGAGGAAACCACCGAGGCCATGGCCGAGGCCCAGGAAGCCGCCTGGCGCGCGGGCCTCACCGGCGTGCACGACTACGATTACCAGGACGCCTTCGCCGCCATGCAGGTCCTGCACGAGCAGGGCCGCCTCGGCCTGCGCATCGTCAAGCACATCAACGACCCCGACATCCCCCACGCCCACGGCCTCGGCGTGCGTTCGGGCTACGGCAACGACTGGCTGCGCATCGGCGGACTCAAAATGTACGCCGACGGCGCGCTCGGCTCGATAACAGCCCTCATGATCGATCCCGTCGAGGATGACCCCACCAACCGCGGCATCCGCATCATGGACAAGGACCGGATGCGCGAACTCGCCCTCGAAGCCACCAAGCGCGGCATCTACTCCACCGTCCACGCCATCGGCGATCTCGCCGTGCGCGACGTGCTCGACGTCTACGAAGACCTGCGCCGCGCCGAGGCAGAACTCGGCATCCGCCCCGAGCAGCGCCGCCACCGCATCGAACATACCCAGCTCATCCACCCCGACGACGCGGGACGCCTCGCCAAACTCGGCGTCATCGCCTCGATCCAGCCCATCCACGCCACCGCCGACATCGACATGGCCGACCGCCACTGGGGGGCGCGCGCGCGCCTGGGCTACAACGCCCGCGTGCAGATCGACCACGGCGCGCACGTCGTCTTCGGCTCGGACGCCCCCGTCGAGCCATTCTCCCCCCTCGTCGGCATCCACGCGGCCGTCACCCGCCGCCGCGCCAACGGCTACCCCGGCCCCGATGGCTGGTACCCCGAGGCACGCGTCACCGTCGCCGAAGCAATCCGCTGCTACACGTCGGAATGCGCGTGGGCGGCCGGCGTCGAGAATACCCAGGGCCGTCTCTCGCACGGATACCTCGCCGACCTCGTTGTCCTCGACCAGGACCCGCACACCATCGACCCGCACGAGATTCAGAACATCAACGTGCTCGGCACCATGATCGGCGGAAAGTGGAAGTACCGCGCGTTCTGAGCCGGGAGGGGAGGGGGCGGCGGTCGTGGCAGGCGGCCGGAACTTGCCAATCGAATCGCGCCCCCATCAAACCCTCTTGCGCCAAATCGGTGCACGGGACCAGCGTGGTGGGCGTGCGCCGCACGGCGCCAGTCCCGTCAACGAGGAGCGCCCGTCATGACCGAGAAAGTCTCCATCTTTGCCGAGGAAGCACCCGCTCCGTTTGGGCACTACTGCAACGCCATCAAATTCGGCAACGGCATCCACCTCTCCGGCCAGTTGCCGCTCGACCCCAAGACCGGGCGGCCGATCCAGGGCGACGCCGAGGCCCAGGCGCGTCAGGTACTCGACAACATGACGGTACTCCTGCAGGCCTGCGGCTGCCAGTTGTCCAACGTACTCAAGACGACGTTGTACCTCACGGACCTGCGCGACTTCCCCGTTTTCGACAAAGTTTCAAAGGACTACTTCTTCTTCCTGCCGCCCGCGCGCACGACGGTCGCCGTCGCCGCGCTCCCCGGCGGCTGCCGCATCTGCCTCGACGGCTACGCGGAAATCAGAACGGACACCGACCCCGGCAAGAAGATGATCTGAGACGGGGGCGTGGCGCCCGGTTGCAAGATTCGCTGCGCATGGCAACGGCGTGTAGTGCCCGTTGAATGGCTCGCCTTGCGTTACGCACGGGCTTTCTTGGCCATGCTGTCCATCCGGAACGGAGAGAAATGAATCTCTCGTTCCTCGGGATCCGTTTCGCCGTTCAGGCCTGACTTTCGACGTCAATGGTCTCGTTCTCCGCCGCTGCACGCATCATCGTTACCAACGCGAGCAGAAAGCCGTACAGCAGATACGTTCGCGGAATGAAGAACGTGTCCTGGAGCATCATGGACAAGGCGATCTGCACGAATCCCATCGAGGCTGCGGCAAGCGCGTTCACGTAAAACGAATCACCCAGCCGGCGCGCTGCCCGAAAGGCACGCCACCAGAACACCAGCGTCGCGACAAAGACGCACACATACAACACCACGCCCACGATGCCCATCTCCACGAGAAGCTGGAGGTAGCCGAGATCGATGTAGTGCTGGTTCCCCTTCTCGGTGTGAATGACGTACGTTTCGCCGCGCACCTTGTAGTCCCACCACTTGTCCTTGAAGTTGTTGAAGCCGATGCCGAACCACGGGTTCTCGGTGATCATCTGGCGGGCGGCGAGAAACTTGTCGCGGCGGATGGTGAGCGACATGTCGCGGCCGCGGTCGGCGGTGAAGCGCTCGGCGATCTTGTACGCCACCAACGGTGCAAACACGATACCGGCAACAGTCATGAGCACCAGCAGCCGTCCCCGGTAGCGATACCGGATCAGCGCCACTCCCCAGACGAGCATGGCAGCGATGATGATCGGCGACTGGCGGTTGCGCGTCAGGAAACAAAGCACCGCAATGTAGAGAATCGCACCGAACGAAAACCGCCGCACCCACTTCGACGGCGTCTCGATCGCAAGCAGCAACGCCCACGGCAGCATCCACGTGAGATTGAAGGCGAACTGGATCGCGTTCTTCGAGATGCCGTTGATGCGCAGATTGTGCGCGTACAGGGTGTTGTCGCTGAACTGTGAAAAGAGGTCGCGCCGCAGGATGTATTCGATGGGGCCAACGACACTGATGAGGCAGGTGAGAACGAGCAGCGACTTGAGCAGCGACTCGAATTCCGCGCGCACGCGAAAGTGACTCGCCACGGCAACGGCCAGCAGAAGATAGACGACCTGCTGATAGCTGGGCGCCGTGCCGGGAACGCGCAACGCCACTCCCATCGCCACCGCGTAGATCGTGAAGACCGTGAGAAATCCGAGCGCGGGCGTCAGCGGGATGGTGAAACGCCGGCGCAGCAACGTGACGCCCCACGAAAGAAAGAATGCGGCGGCGCAAACCTTGTTCAGCGACACGGGCAGACCCGGCACCCCGATGGCCGTGCCGAACATCGTGGCAAAGTACATCGGCAACGTGAAGCGCGGCCCGAGGAGCAGCAGCACGCCCATCGCGCCGGCGGCCTGGAGCAGGCGAATCCCCATGTCGGGCACGAACTTCAGCGAAACGTAGAAATAGAACGCGATGCCGAGCAGGACAAAAGCAAGAGCCGCGGAAACGCCAAACTGGCGCCGTTCATTCGTGTCGCAACACACATGATGCAGCAGGCGGTCGGGGGAAATCACGGTGCGGACTCCCGCGCGCGGACGATGGCGGCGGCCACGTCGGCGGCATTGAAGTCAGCGCCGGCCGAGGCCGCGCGTGGTGCCTCCTCGGGCGTGCAGGGGGAAGCGCCAAACCAGCAACGCACGTCGTGCCCGCGCAGGGCGTGTGCGATCGCGGCGGCCAGCGACACGTCGGCGCAAACGACGTCGCGCACCTCGCGGCCGAAGACGGTGCGCCCCAATGCCACGCTGGCGCAGGTCTCCGTCCCCGGTTTCGGATCGAGAACGCGGAAGAAGTCGTGGGGCGAGCCGGGAGGGAATCCGATGCGGATGATCTCCGCGCCGGGCGTGTAGTCACTCACGACGCCCGGGGTGCCGGGTTCGATGCGAACGACGAGCAAGGGACGGCCGAACACATCCGCCAGCCGGGCGCGGGCTTCATCGTCCTCCCGCGCGGACTCGATGAGCAGGACGCGCGTTCTCATTCGGAGTTTTCCGGCTCGTCGAGCAGCGAGCGCAACTCGTTGAACCGCCTGTTGATCGTGAGAATCTCCTGGCGTGCCTTGGCGCGTTCGCGTGCCTGCCCGTAGGCTTCGACGGCCTGCTCGATGGCCCGGCGCAACGCCGGATCGTCGAGGGTGGGAGCGGGCTGGTTGGCTTCGAGTGCCGCCTCGCGCTTGGCAATCAGCTTGGCAACGTCGGGCTTGAATCCGGCGAGCGCCGTTTCGCCAAGAATGACAAAGGGATTCGAGCGCGCGGGCGGATCCTGGATGGCGATGCGCGCGCGGGCGAATTCGGCCGCAGTCTGCGGATCGTCGAAGATTGCTTCCAGATGCAGGGCGATTTCGACGAGCATCTCGGGCTGGGCGTTGCCGAATTCGAGCAGCGCGTCGTACTCGCGGCGGGCGTTGTCACTGTCGCCGCGTTCGCGGGCTTCGGCAGCGGCGACCATGCGGCGCAGCATTCCGCGGTACTGACGCGGGCGGCCATCCTGGTTCAGGAGCGGATGATCGAGGGCCGCGGCCGCGCGGTCGAACTGGCGTTCGCGCGCAGCGATGAGAGCCTCGACGGCGGGGCCGGTCGGACTCTCCTGCAGGGTGAGCTCCTCGGAAAGTTCCCGGGCCGTGCCGAGGTCGCCGAGCAGAACCGCCGTGGAGGCGTAGTATTCCTTGAACGTCAGGTTGGCGGGGTCGATGCGAACGAGCATCGCCATGCGCTCGAACGCCGTGCGGTAGTCGAGCAGCGCGCGAATCGTCAACGCATCCTGGAGAATCGTTTTGTTGAAGTAGGGCTTGTGGAAGTGGTAGAGCAGGCGGTGGAGGTCCTCCAGCTCGCCCTCGCGTGCGGCGTCGTAGCGTTCCTTCCACTCGATCAGCGTCCGGATCATTTCGGGGTCGCCGGGGTTCATCATCACGCCCTGTTCGAGATCGTCGAGCGCGGCGGCGAGATAGGCGTTCCGCTCTCTTCCATCAGTGACGCGGTAGAGCGTGTAGTTCGTGATGGCACGCTGGTGGTAGGAGCCGTGGAAGCGGAACTCGCTGAGCGAGCGGTTGAGGAGTTGTTGCGAATCCTCGCAGGTGACGCGTACGCGGCGGCGGAGTTCGGTGGCGGCCTGTTCGTGGCCGTTGCGGATGGCGGCGATGCGCTCGCGGTCGATCTCGCCGGCGGCGGCATACAGGATGCGCGCGCCATAATAGTACGGTTCGCCAAAGAGCGGCAGAAGGCGGCGCGCGTCGATCAGCGACTGGTGTCCCTGGAAGATGTACGCGGTGTTGGGTGCTCCTTCGCCGGCGGCCGACTCCATGTAAATGTCGAGCGAGCTTTGCGCGCGCAGATTCAGCGTGTTCGCGGCGAACCACTCGCACGCCTGCGCGCCAATCACGACGATCCCCGTCGCGGCTGCGGGAACGAGCGCGATCCAGACTACGGCAAGGATGAAACTTCTGGCGCCGCGCGACTTGCCGCGCGGGTCCGGTTTCTCCTCCCGGGCGGGAGTCGAGAAAATGCCGTCGAAGCTCGGTGGATCGGGATTCTCGGGAGTGCGCTCGTCGAGCGGCTTCACCTCAATCGGCCACAGACGCTCGCCGGCGCTCCACATCGCCAACAGCAACAGGAGCGTGGCCGCCAACGGAGGAACCCGCAGCGGAAAGTCCACGAAGCAATGCAGCAACAACGCGCCGATCGAGAGCAGAATCGCGATCTGCAGTGCGATGTGACGCTGGCGGAAGGAGCGCGAAACGGCACGCCAGCCCGACAGCAGGATGGCAATCACGGCGGCCAGAGCCAGGCCCAGCCCCACGATGCCCGTCTCGAACAACGTCTGCAGATACTCGTTGTGCGCGCGGAACGTCTTGTTCGCCGTCGGCGCAATCCACGAGTCGGGATGCGCAACGTAGTACTCCCCCTGGGCCTGCGGATAAACGTAGTGGAAGGAGCCGAATCCCGTGCCGGCCAAAAAGTTCCGCCCCACGACGGGGAGCGAACACGTCAGAATGCGCAGCCGCGTTTCCGTCTTCAGATGATCGGGGCTCATGTGCTGGAGCCGGACGGCCAACGGCAGGTTCTCGCGATAAAATGGGTTCGCCGGGTGGTGGATGAACTGGCTGAGGATGAGCACGGCCAGCACCAGCGGAATCGCCACCCAAAACGCCATGATGGGGCGCAAGGCCGCACGCCGCGCCAGAAGAAACAGCAGCGCCACGAACGCCACGAACAGGATCGGAATCACCGCGCGGCTCTGTGCCATGATCAGCGCCACCGCCATGATCGTCATCGCCGCGCCGATCAGCACCTTCCCCCATTTCGGCATCCGGCTGCCATGCGCCATCAGCAGCGTCCACGCCAGCAGCATCGGCGCCATCAGGAACGAGGAGAGCGCCGTGTTGTGCCCGATGAACCCCGCAACGTCGTTGCGATAGTTCGACGGCCCCCACTTCACCCAAATCGTCGAAAGCCCCGGCAGCTTGGCGTGCGCGAGCACGGCAACGAACGCGGCAATGACGCCGAGCCCCAGAATCAACCCGAGGATTTTGTAGACCAGCCGCCGCGTGCGGATCACGTCCTCCGCCACCAGGAAAAACAGCAGGCCGCCGAGAAGCTGGACCCACGCCGTCCACGAATGGTACGTCCCCGCGCCCGTCGGAGAGAAGAGCGCCCCCACGCGCGCCAGCAGCGAATCGCCCGCCGCCGCCTCCACCGCCGGAGCGATGGGCAGCGCGTCGAGCGGAGGCTTGGGCGCCCAGCCCAGCCCGCTGAACGAAACAAGCGAAAACACCAGATACGCCAGCAGGCAGCCGATCGGAACAATGCGGTACCAGTTGCGCCTGCGCGCGAGCGAATCGCCCTGGGGCGGCAGCACCGCGACGCGGAAGAAGGCCTCGTACAGGCGCGCCAGCAGGTGGCTCGCCAGCAGGAACAACCCCGCAAGCAGCCAGACCGTCGTCTTCAGTTCGAGAACCGGCAGCCCCTGGGAAATGAACGGCGAAAAGTCCTGGATGAAAACGGCAAGAGGATTGGAGCCATAGACGACGGGCTCTCCACCATTCAACCGCATCATCAGGTTGCTCAGCTTGACGAGCCAGTTCTCGGGAAAGCTGAGATGGTACGCAATCACGGCGCCGATGAAGGAGGCGAGAAGGGAAAGCTCGACGAACTTGGAGAGGACCGTGGGCACCGTCAACGGAACGGCGGCAGGCGCCTCGACATGGGGCGGCGTGGAAGCCGCGGCCTGCTGGCGCACGGCTTCCCGGGACCCGGATCCTTTGCGCGTCTTTCTGGCCATGCGTTCGCGGAACTCCCACCCGGTGATGCGTACGGTCCCAGCCCCACGCGCGCCATGCCAAGCGAAAAACCGGGTGCCCGCCATCACGCCACGGGGATGCGGTTGACACCCGCCTGAGGGGGATTTCCCCTTGGCTCAGGCGGGCAGGATTCGCCACCGGAGGGAAAAACCGTGAAGCTGAAGAAGAAGTGCGCGATCATTGTCGGGGCCTCCTCGGGCATCGGAGCGGCCGTCGCCCGCCGCATGGCCCGCGAAGGCTGGACGCTGGCGCTCGTCGCCCGACGCGAAGAAGCCCTGGCCGACGTCGCCGCCGACATCGCCCGACGCACCAACCGCGAGGCACCACGCATCTACCCCCACGACGTCACGGATTTCGACGCCGTCCCCGCCCTGTTCGACCGCATCGTCGCCGATCTCGGCGGACTTGAACTCGTCCTCTACACCAGCGGCATCATGCCCGACGTCGGGCCCGAGGAGTTCAACTTCGCGAAGGACCGCCAGATGGTCGAAGTGAACCTGCTCGGCATGATGGCCTGGCTGAACGAGGCGGCGCACTTGTTCTCGCGCCTCGGCGGCGGAACAATCGCGGGAATCAGCTCGGTGGCGGGCGACCGCGGCCGCCGCGACCGCCCGGGCTACAACACCAGCAAGGGCGCCCAGGCGATCTTCCTCGAAGCACTCCGCAACCGCCTCGCCTCCCGCAACGTCCGCGTCGTCACGATCAAGCCCGGTCCCGTCGCCACACCATTGACCGAAGGACTTGGCAACATGCCCTTCATGATTTCGGCCAACGAGGCCGCCCGCCAGATCGTCCGCGCCCTCGGGAAATCGCACGGAACGGTTTACGTGCCCCTGCGTTGGGCAGCGATCATGACCGTAATCCGGCACATCCCGTCCATTATCTTCCGACGGATGGGGATTTGAACATGAGGACGGAGCACGCAGGGGAGAACCTCGCCGCACTGGGGCCGCGGCACTGGGCACGAGTCGAAGGCTGGGGCATGGCCGTTTCGGCCCTCGGCTACTTGCATCAACCCGAAAGCATCGACGAGCTGCGCGCCCTCTTCGCGCTCGCCCGCGAGAGCGCCACGCCCGTGACGTTGCGCGGCGGCGGGCGCAGCTACGGCGACGCCGCCATCGGCGAGGGATGCCTCGTCGCCGACGTTTCGCGCATGAACCGCATCCTGTCCTGGGACAAGGAAACCGGCATCGTCGAAACCGAACCCGGCGTCACCATCGAACAACTCTGGAAGCGCATCATCCCCGACGGATGGTGGCCGTCCGTCGTTTCCGGAACGATGTTCACCACGATGGCGGGATGCGCCGCCATGAACATCCACGGCAAGAACAACTACCGCGCGGGCACGTTCGGCGACAACGTGCTCGAATTCGATCTCCTGCTCCCCAACGGCGACATCGTCACGTGCAACCGCGAGCAGAACGCCGACCTCTTTCACGGCGCCATTGGCGGCTTTGGAATGCTCGGCTGCTTCACCCGCCTCAAACTCAAGGCGAAGAAGGTCCACTCCGGCTTCCTGCGCGTGGAAGCCTTCAACACCCGCTCGATTCCCCACATGATCGAGGAATTCGAGGAACGCGTCGAGGACGCCGACTACCTGGTCGGCTGGATCGACTGCATCGCCGGAGGACGCGGGCTCGGGCGCGGCACGGTGCACAGCGCGAATTACCTGCCGCCGGGCGAGGACCCCAACCCCCGCGAGTCCCAGGTGCTCAGCGTCCAGGAACTCCCCAACGCCATCATGGGCGTGCCCAAGTCGCTGATGTGGTGGCCGCTGAGCTACTTCACCAACAACCTGGGAATGCGCGCGATCAACACGGCAAAGTACCACGCGGGCAACATCATCCCGCGCGGCGCCATGCACTTGCAGGCACACGCGGCGTTCGCGTTCCTGCTCGACTACGTGCCGAACTGGAAGTGGTCCTACCGCCCCACGGGACTGATCCAGTACCAGAGCTTCATCCCGGCGGAAACAGCCGCGGGCGCGTTCGAGAAACTGCTGCGCCTGAGCCAGAAGGCCGGGCTCCCCTCCTACCTCGGCGTCTTCAAGAAGCACCGCCCCGATCCGTTTCTGATGACGCACGCACTCGACGGCTACTCGCTGGCGCTGGACTTCCGTGTCACGCCGCGCAACCGCGCCGCGCTGTGGAACCTGTGCCACCGCATGGACGACGTCGTGCTCGACGCGGGCGGACGGTTCTACTTCGCCAAGGACGCGACACTGCGCCCGCACGTCGTCGAGCAATACATCCCGGCGGACAACCTGCGGGCGTTCATTGAACTGAAGCACCGCTGCGACCCGCACGGCCTGTTGCAGACCGACTTGTCGCGCCGCCTTTTCGGCGAGCAGTTCGCCTGACGGCGCCCGGCAGTCCCGGCGATCGCATTTCCCCCTGACATCCACGCCGCGATGTCCTATGCTGTGTACAGTGCGTGGGGTGGACCTTGTGGACCGGGGGAGTCTCTCGATGAAAACGAAACGCGGTGTTTTTGGAGTGGCGCGGGCGGCGGGACTGGCGGCGGCGGTGGTGATGCTCGTCGGTGGCGTGGCTCCAGCCCAGTTCCCGCATCCCCTGCGTCTGGACGAGCTGGACGGCGAAATCGGCGTTCGATTCCAAGGCGTCGCACAAGAGGACGGTACGCCTCAGTATGCAGGGCGGACGCTGGCCGGGATTGGCGATGTCAATGGCGACGGCTACGAGGATTTTGCCATCGGCGCGGCTGGCGATGCGACCGAAGTAGATTCCCAGGGTTCTGTCTACAACGGACGAGTCTTTGTCATCTACGGACGGCCAGGAGGGTGGCCCGCAACATTTCCTCTTCAAGAACTCGACGGCACAGTCGGCTTCATCGTGGAGGGACCGACTCCCGCCGCTTATTTTGCCCTACGCACCCTCTCCGGCATTGGCGATTTTAATGGAGATGGATATAGTGACTTCATGGTCGATGCGCTCGGTGGTTGGCTCTGCCCTCCCAACGATCCGGCTTCGGTCTACTTAATCTTTGGACGCCCAGATTTTCCTGCTGTTCTGGATCCACATACATTGGACGGAACGAATGGCTTTCGGCTGCAAAACGTGGAATGTGGTTATGGAGATGGACGCTTGACGGGCGGAGCAGGAATCGGCGATGTGAATGGCGATGGATTCGATGATATAGCGGTGACATTTGACAACGAATCATATGGGTCTACCTATCCGGTTGGAGAGATTATCTATGGCCGGTCAGGCTCATGGTCGCCCGTGATGAAAATTGCTGATCTGGGACCAGGTGAGCACACAGGTCTGGAGAATTCCGTCGATAATGGAGAAGTTTATCGCGCCAATTATAGCTTCTATGCTGCATCGGATCTGGATGGTGATGGCATTGATGATTTTTTGCTGGGTCTTCCTATAGCCCGGTTTGCCAACGAAGCTGTTGGGGCCGTTTATGTTCTTTTCGGAAAGGGAACAGGATACGGAGAGGAGTTGGACCTTTCACTCCTCAATGGAACAGATGGATACCTCTTGTGGGGTGGAGGAGCGGAGTCGGAAAGACGGTTTTTTGGAGAGGCGGCTACATCTGCTGATATAGATGGTGATGGGGTTCTCGAATTGGCACTTGGAGCACCAGGCGCAACTGCTTCGAGCCTTCGGAGCGTCGGAAAAACGTTTATTGTATCAGCAGGCAAGAAATCGTTTGGCGAATATGAAGTTGAAACTCTGGGTTCCGACAGTCTTTTTGACTTTATCGGGGTAGACTCTGGGGATGGCTCTGGTGGGAGTGTTCTTTTTACATATCTTGATGGTTCAGGGATTCCTGGTATTTCTATTCATGCTGGAGGCGCGGCCTTGAATAATGACCCGCTATTATCTACAGCCGGAGAAATATCCGTTCTTACTAAGGAAGTTATCTTACAAGGAAGTTCATTTTCTCTTTCCGATCTTGATGGGGTGAACGGACAGTTGGTACAAGGGTTTGAAAGGGAATCTTTTCTGGGATGGCTTTCGGGAGGGTTTGACTTCAATGGTGATGATGCACGCGAGATTATGTGTTCGGCTTCGAAGGTGAATGCATTTCGAGGAGAGGCCTATCTCCTTTTCGGTGGCAATGTCGTTCCTTCGGCCACGTTCAAATCGTACATTGCGCCCGGCAATGCGTCGCGCAGGGCCGTCGGGATGATGGGCGGCATGCACAGTTCGATTCCCCTTTCCCGTCTCTGGATCGACTTCGGCTCGGGTGACGATGGCAGCGGCGGTGCAAGCCTGATGACGGTGACGATCAACCGCCATCTTGACGGCCTCTCCAATCTGCCCGGCCCGGCGGCATCGGTCCATTGGATCGGCGAGTGGGACCGCCCGGGATGGGACGGCGCCAACGTCACCCTGAAGTACCTCGACTCCGAGGTCGCCGGACTTAATCCCGTGCGCCTGCGGCTCTACTATTCCGAAGCCCCTGACGGTCCGTGGACCGAATCCCAGCATCCGTTGATCGACACGCGCAAGAAGCGCATTGGCGGCGTCGTATGGTCGAAGGGGTATTACGTGCTTATCGAAAAGCCACTGGCCAACGGCGACGTGAACAAGGACGGTGGCGTGACCCCGGCCGACGCGGAAGACGCTTTCGATTGTTCGATTGGCGCGTGTCCTCCCGGCGCGGACATGGACTCGGCGGACATCTGCCCGGCAGGCGGCGATGGCTTCGTTACCGCCGGAGACGCGCAGGGAATCTTCCGTGCTTACTTGGGGATGGAGCCGTGCCTGTAGTCCAGGACCCAACATTGTCCATCCTGGTGCCCTTGGTGGTTCAATCGATCAGTCGTCCCTGCGGGACTCCAGCTTTTTTTGATCGCGCATTCCCAGGAATAAATTCCTGGGCTGCGATCAGTCGTCCCTGCGGGACTCCTTTCCCCGGATCAACGGTGCGTTTTCCCGAGACACATGGCCTGATGATTGGCAGGTTTTCCGTGCACCCCCAAACCACACAGCACGCATTCGTGATGCGCGGGACGTTTTTTTGAGAACGCAAGCTCCAATGACCCTCGGCTCTTGTAAAGGAGTCCCGTAGGGACGATTGATCGTAGCCCAGCACTTCAGTGCTGGGAAGTCCACGGCCAGGGGAACCAGAGTCCCGTAGGGACGACTGAACGATTGATTCAAAGAGCGCGTCTCCTTGCGAACATCCTGAACGCTGCTCCCCTCTTCCTTGACCTTCGCCCCGTCTTTGGCGCAGATAACCCACCATTTCGTTCCCGCAGGGGGCCCACGTTGACCGTCAGCCAAAAGTACCGCGCCGTTGTCCTGATCGATCGGGACGGGACGTTGATCGAGGAAAAGCACTATCTGAAGGACCCCGAGGGCGTGCAGCTCGTGCCGCGCGCCGCGCGGGCGTTGAAGCTGCTGGAGGAGCAGGGAATCGCCCGGGTGATCTGCACGAATCAGTCGGGCATCGGCCGCGGGTTCTACACCGTTGAGGACATGAACGCCGTTCACGAACGCGTGGCGGCGGACCTGGCGGCCGAGGGCACGGCGTGGGATGCACTCTACTTCGCGCCCGTGGACCCCGATGCCGACGAGGCAACGGCCGAAGAGTTGCAGATGCGCAAACCCGCGACGGGAATGGCGAAGGCGGCCATCGCCGACTTGGGGCTCGAAGGACTGCCCGTGTACGCGATCGGCGACCGCGTGGCCGACGTGATGTTCGGCCAGAACGCGGGAGGCACCGGCATTCTGGTGCGCACGGGCTATGGCCGCGATTCGGAGAAGCAATTGGCGGAGGAGTCGTTGAGGCCGCCGATCGCGAGCGACCTTTACGATGCCGTGCGCATCGTGCTGAACGACCTCGTGAAGAAGGCCTGGCCGGATGATGCCGTGCTGGCGAAGAAGCTGAAGAGCCCGGGCGAGGTTCACGACATCGCGGAACGCAAGCGCTCGGTGGGCCTGAAGGTGGTGCTGGCGAACGGGTGCTTCGATCTGCTGCACGGCGGGCACGTGAGTTTTCTGGAGAACGCGAGGGCGGCGGGCGACTGCCTGGTGCTCGCCGTGAACTCCAACGACTCAATCGCGCGGCTGAAGGGGAAGGGGCGTCCGTTGCTGGACGAACCGTCGCGCCTGCAACTGCTCGCCGCCGTCGATGCCGTCGATTATCTGACGGTGTTCTACACGGACACGGCCGACGAAGTGCTTGAGGATGTGCATCCCGACATCCACGCCAAGGGGACGGACTACACGAGCGAGAACGTGCCCGAGCGCATCACATCGAAACGGCTGGGCATTCAGACGGTGATCGCAGGCGCGCCAAAGGAGAACAGCACGCGCGACATCATCGAGGTGATCGCCGAGCGCGCCAAGGCAGGAACGTTGTGACGGTGCCCACCGTCGTTCCCGTGATTCTGGCAGCCGGGGAATCGCGGCGGATGGGTTCGCCCAAACCGTTTCTGGAGGCGGGCGGGAAGACGTTTCTCGAACACATCACGGCAAATCTCGAAGCGGCGGGACTTCCGCGCCCCATCGTTGTCGGCAACCCGGCACACGCGGACTTGTACACCAGCAGCGGCTGGGCAGGCGCGGCGCTGGTGATGAATCCGCACCCGGAGAACGGGATGCTGTCCTCGCTGCGGCTGGGACTGGCTCGCCTGCCCGAAGAAGCCACGCACGCGCTCGTGTGCCTGGTGGACATGCCGTTCGTCAGCGCGGCGACCCATGCAGCGGTGGCGCGCCTGGCGGAGGCGAACCCGGAACGCATCATCGTGGCGCGCACGAACGGGACGGACGGTCATCCCGTGGCATGGCCGCGCGGCTGTGTTGCGGAACTGAACACATGGAACGGCAGCGACGGCGCGCGCGGGTTCCTGCGCGCGAACGACGCGCGCGTGCTGCGTTGCGACGTGGAGGACCCGAACGTGCTCGTCGATTTCGACACGCCGGAGATGTTGCGGCGCGCGGGATTCGTGGTTTAAGAAAGTCTTCAGTCTTCAGTTTTCAGTCTTCAGTTCGTGCATTCAAACGTCACAGCCTGACTTTTCCTTCGTGCCGATTCGTGCGATTCGTGGTTCTCTCTCTACTCCGTGCATCCGTGGTGCACTTACGATCCCGGTGAGGGCGCGGGCGGTTCGGGCGCTGCTTCCTGCGGCTTCACGCTGAGCTTCAACTTTCCGTTCTCGTCGCGTGTCACGTCGAACAGAAAACTGCCGTAGGCCGTGTCGACGAGCAGGTCGAGTCCCTCGGGGCCTTTCGTTGCCTGACCGGGAACGCCGTCGAACTTCAGCCGGATTTCGCCGTCCTGGATCAGGTTCTCGGCCGGGGGGATTGTGCCGTCGCGCAGATCCGTGGCGAGACGGAAGATCGGCTTGAGCAGCGCGAGTTCCTTGGGCAGCCGCATCTCGACGTTGGTGGAATCGCTGAAGCGGTTGTCCGTAACGGCGATGGCGGTGTTGAGCAGCTTCTCGATCGATTGCTGGGAGATGAGACCGGCGAGCCCTTCCGTGGGCGTCGACATGGTGGGGTGTTCCTGCGCGAGTTGCGAAACGCGCGCGAGTTTGTAGGCGTCGGTATCGACCCACACGACGGCTTCGTTCGTGATGAGCACGGCGCGGCATTCCACGATGTCGCGCACGCCCTTGCGGCGGCCAAAGAGGTCGTACTTGATTTCGAGATTCCCGAAGTCGGTGCTCTTGCCGGCGACAATGGCGGGCGCCACCTTCGGCGCCATGAATGTCTCGTAGTCGCCGCGCACCATTTCGGTGAAGTGAATGCAGAGCACGAGCGTGGCGTTGTGCAGCGTCGTGCTGCTGCGGTTGGTGACGTCGAGATTGATGGAGTCACCGAGTCCCATGAGCGTGGGGTTGTATTCGAGGTCGAGATAGAACTCCTCGGGGAAGATTTCGAAGAAGTCGATGCCGAGAAAGTCGTAGCAGAATTCGAGGTCGGAGATGATGTAGTCGAGTTGGCGCTGGGCACGGCGGCGGCTGAAGTGATCGAGGACCTTCTCGCGCATGGCCTCGGTGTCGCCCTGGTCGCGGTAGTACTTGGCGAGTTGCATGTCGGGGCTGAAGTAGCCCGCGCCGAGCATGGTGTCCTTGTAGAGTTCGACGACGCGGCGCCCCTCGCGCGACTTGCGCAGGAACGCACGCTGGCGATAGGCGTCGAGGTTGTCGGTCAGGTAGTCGGCCTGCTTGGGGAAGTAGGCGGCGGCCTGATCGAAAAGGAGGCGTGCTTCGTCGAGGTTGCCGGCCTGGCGTTCGGCGACGCCCATCAGGAGCAGGGCGGGCGCGGTGCGGTCGGGATTCTTGTCGATGTACTCGGCGAGGAGTTCGCGCGCCTCGCGTGCCTGGCCGGTTTCGGTGGCCTCGGTGGGGGGATTGGATTCGAGCAGCGCCATGGAGCGCAGCAGCACGGCCTCGCGCTCATTCGGCGCGAGTTCCATGGCCACTTCCGAGGCTTCGAGCACCTTGTCCCACTGCTTGTCCCACGCGGCCAGGTAGGCGCGGTCGCGCGCGAGGCAGAGGCGGTCCCACTCGTCGAGGTACTTGTAGTAGACCTCGCCGTAATGGACGAGCGAGTCGATGAGGCGCTGCTCGGACTCGCGGACCTGTTTGCGGATGCGGCGCTGCTCCTCCTGTTCGAGTTCGAGTTCATCGAGTTGGCGGCGCAGGGATTCGGGATCGAAGTTGACGGCGAGGCCGATGCCGAAGCTCCCTTCGAGGTTGGAGGCGACGGAAAGGAAGAGCTTGCGGTAGTCGGCGAAGAGAACCTCGTGGTCATCCTCGTCGCCATAGAGGGCGTAGAGTTCCTTGAGGCGTTCGAGCATTTCGGTGCGGGATTCGAGCACCTCGGGGGCGACGCCGCGGTAGTCCTGCATGGCGAGGGTCTGAAGGTGCTGCTCGAGGCCGTCGCGGTCCTGGAGGGCCTGGTCGATCGCGTGCATGACGCGGATCGTCTGGTCGATGTCGTAGGGCTCGGCCTTGGCCTGGGGCTCGGGGGTCATGGTTTCGAGCGCGGGGCCGAAGACCTCGTTGGCCTTGGTTTCGCCGACGCCCTCGCCGAACAGCGGCCCGATCTTGTGGCAGGCGATGCAACTGACCATCGAGAGGCACGGAACGCCGACGATGACGCCGACGACGATCAGGAGAATGCGCAGGGCCTTGGGAATGGGTTTGCGGACGGGAGGAGCGGGTTGCTGGTCCATGGAGGGAACCTCGGAGTCTCCGGTCACTACGGCCGGGGAGTCGCGCCTATTCATGCAAAGCAAGAGTTGGCCGGGAGAAGGATCAGAGCAACGGCAAAGGGGGGAAGGCGGGGCCCTCGCCATTGACGCGGTCGGGCGCATCTGGTCCAAGGACGGGCCTTCGGCGCCCGCCGCCGGGGAGCCGACGGAAAGAAGCCAACGAGGCCTGCAATGTCGCGCAAGAAGCTGATTTCCACGGCCGTGGCGCTCATCCTGAGCGGCATCTTCCTCTACTTTGCGTTCCGGCGCATCGAGTTCGGACGCCTGATCGAGACGTTCCGCACCATCCAGTGGGGCTACGCCGTTCCGTTTGTCGCCGTGACGTGGGTGACGTTCTACTGGCGCGGCTGGCGCTGGCAGAAGCTGCTGCGTGGCACGCACGATCTGAAGATGAACGACGTGTACGGCCCGATGATGATCGGGTTTGCGTTCAATTCGATCTTCCCGGCGCGTGCGGGCGAGTTCGCGCGGCCGCTGGCGCTGACGAAAAAGGCCGGCGTGCCCTACACCACCGGCCTGTCGTCCGTGCTGGTCGAGCGCATCTGGGACATGCTGGCGCTCCTGACGGCGTTCATTGTCTGCTCGCTGCTCATCGAGTTCGACGACTCCTTCTCCTACCAGTATGGCGACATCACGATCACGCCGGCCCTGCTGAAGGGGATCATCCTGAAGATGACGGTGCTCGCCGGGATTCTGCTGTGCGGGTCGCTGTGCATGTTGTCCGAGGGCTTTCGCGGCCTGGTGCGCAAGGTGCTCCACTGGCTCCCCTATGTTCCGGAGAAACTGAAGGGAAAGCTGATCGCGATCTTCGAGGCGTTCGCGATGGGATTTGGAGGGTTGAAGCGCCCGATCGTGATTGCGCAGGTGGCGCTCGACAGCCTGGGGATCTGGTTTCTGACGGCGTTGACGCTCTGGATCATGGCGCTGGGCTTTCCAACGATCGAGATGACGGTGGTGCACGCGCTGGTGTTTCTCGTGGTGACGTGTGTGATGGTGTCGCTGCCATCGGTGCCGGGGTACTGGGGGGTGTACGAGGTCGGCGGACTGGTGGCACTGGCGATCTGCCTGCCGGAAGTGGACGAGAACACGGCGATGAGCTTCACGTTGTTCGTACATTTTCTCCAGTGGGCGCTTGTCACGGCCATCGGGTTGTATTATGCGGGACGTATTCATGTTTCCGTGAAGGAAGTTGAAACGAAGAAGACGGAGTTGCCGACGTGACCGAAGGCAGGGACGCGCGAATCCGGTCCGTGATGCATTGCGCGGGCGGTGGATTGCGCGTTGGAATGGCCGTGGTGGCGTGCCTGGCCTTGTGGCTGGGGACATTCGCCGAATGCCCGGTTTCCGTTTTGCCTCCCGAGTACCCCACGACGCTCGATCACGGGCCGTGGCCTCAAACGGCACAGCTCACGGCGCAGCCGTGGATTGGAACGCTGAGCCTCGATGACGAATCGCGCTTCGTGCGCGTGACGTTCGATTGCGACGCGGCAACGACGGCGGTGGCGGTGGGCACGCACGGTTTCGCGGCGACGACGCCGCTGCGTCTGGCAGGCCAGCGTCTGCTGTTCGACCTGACGACGCCCGACGGCGTTGCGCTGGCGTGCATGGCCGAACGCGACGAGCGCGGCATGCTGGCGGGAACGGCGCGGCACGGAAACAACGTCGGCGCGTTCGAGCTCGCGCCGGAGAGCGCGCCCGGTTTGCTCGCCGAAGCCGAAGGCGCCTACGAATACGGCGAGCGCGAGTTCGTGTTTCTCTTCGCGGCCGACACGTCCTCCGGCCGTGACGTCTGGCACATCGCGCGCGAGCATCGCGTGGAACCGGTCTTCGCGGCCGAGACGAACCTTCTGCTGCCGCTGACCGGTTCGTGGTACGCAGCCGTGCGCGATTACCGGGGTGCGTTGGCGCAACTGCAAACGGGCTTCGCGCCACGGCTGGAATTTGCCGCCGTGCGCCGCAACGATCAACGCACCGAAAACGTGACGATCCCCCTCGCGAACGGCGGCACAGTGCGTGGGCGGCTGCTGCGTCCCGTGCTGGAATACCACACCGTCCCCGCAGTCCTCGTCATTGCCGCGCCCGGCACGAACCCCGACGCCCTCGTGGAGCGCTACACGGCGGAACTTCTCGCACGCTGGGGCCTCATGGTGCTGCAAACGGAAGCGCCGGCAATTGGGGACGGAGTCAGCGAGGCCGCCGCGGCGTTCGCCTGGCTGCAGGCTCACAAGATTTCCGAAGACGCCAGCGTGGGAGTCCTCGCGCGCGGAGCGGCAAGCGCCGTCGCGGCAAAGCTCGTCGAGCGTGCAGACTCCGTGGCCTTCGCCATACTCGTTTCGCCCATGGAATCAGCGGACATGGAACGCGAAGCGGAGGCGCGGGCGTGGGCAAACGCGGCGGCGCCGGTGCTGGCAATGTTTGGTGAACGCGACGCAACAGCCGGGGAACGCGCGGCGTTGATGCGCACGGCACTCGGAACCGGCGACGCGTTCGAATCGCCGGTGCGGATCGTCGCCGGTGCCGACGCAGCCCTGCGAACGAGTCCGGCGGACGACGCCTTCGTCATGCAGTTCGACAGCCTGGCCCTGCGCGGCATGGAGATCTGGCTGGCAGACAATCTGCCGCCGGCAGCCGAGGAGCCGGAACTCCCCGATCCGTTGACCGACGAACTGAAAATCATCGCCACGGATGACGAGGTGAAAATGAAACTTCTGCGGCGGGAACAAAAGAAGAAATGAACGAGGGAGACGTTCTTCGTCTTCAGTTCTCAGCTTCTTTCATGGTCGTTTGTGGCGCGAAGAAAGGGGGAGGGAAACCTTATCCACATTTGCAGTTCGAGTGGAAGAAGTTCTCAAAGTCCCGGCCCCCAAAGATTGCGCCATCTTGGGAACGACCTGCTGTGTTTACCCCTTGAATAAGATCCTTCTTTTTTCTCCGTGTCTCCGTGGTGCGATTCTTTTCCACAGAGTCGTTCTTCGTGCCGATTCGTGCGGTTCGTGATTTCTTCTTTGCGGCGCCCGCGCGCGCCTACTCTTCGCCCTCCGCGTCGCCGATGTCACGCCCTTCGGGAGTGGTGAAGAACGGCCGCAGCGCGTAGATCGTCGCCATGCACACGATCATGCCGATCATCGGGTGCCACGGCCACTGGATCTTCCAGATAAGCGCTTCGGCCTCCACGCCCGGCAGCAGCGACGGGTTCATCCCCAGGTTCAACGCCAGCATGAACGTCAGCGACACCAGCAGACCCGCGATCACGGGAGCCTCGTGCCCCTTCTTGTGAATCATGCCGTAGGCGAACACGCCAAGGATACCGCCGCCCGTGAGACCCGCGAGTGTGAATGCCAGCGAGATCACTTCGCTGCCGAAGCTCGCCGCCCACGCCACAAGTCCCAGCGCCAGTGCCGACACGCCCGTCATGATGCGCGAGAGCGTCATCTCCGCCTTGGCATCGGCGAGGGCGCCGCGCAGCGGGCGGTAAATGTCCATCGTGATCATGCTCCCCATCGCGGAGAGCGCGGCGGACACCGAGGACATCGCCGCCGCCAGAATCGCCGCGATCATGAATCCCTTCAACACCGTCGGGATCTTCGTGACGATGAAGATCGGGAAGACGTAGTCGCTCACGGGCTTGCCCGGTTCAGAGGGCTTCCACGGATCGACGCCGAAGTTGAAGCCGTTGATCTTGTAGTAGGCGTACAACGCGACACCGATCAGCAGGAAGAGCAGGAACTGCGGCACAATCATCGCCGCACTCATCAACATGGCCTTGCGGCTGTCCTTCATGTCGCGGCAGCCGAGCAGACGCTGGACGTTGAGCTGATCGAACCCGAACGCGAGCACGATCCCGAGCGTTCCGGGGATCAGACCCATCCACAGGTTGTACGGCCCTCCGAACAGGTCCTTGAACCGGGCCCCGATCGTGTCACCCGCAAAGCCGAGATTGAACCACTCCATGTGCTCCTTGCTGACGCTGGCGACGGCCGCCCAGCCCTCCGCGCCGTTGGGCGCCGCCAGGTCGCCGTGCAGCAGCGACGGAATGTAGAACAGTGCAAAGAGTCCGCCGCCGACATAAATGAAGTACTGGATCATCTCCGTCCACACCACGGCCTTGATGCCGCCCATCGCCGTGTAGGCAAGCGCGACAATGATGATGAGCAGGATCGAGTGCCAGATCGTCCAGCCGGGAGCAATCGTCTGGCCGATCACAAAAATCGGAATCGCGGTGACGTACACACGCACGCCCGCGCCGAGCGAGATACCGATGAGCTGCAGAATAGAGCCGGTGTAGCGCGCGCGCTGGCCGAACGCACGGCTCAGCAACTGGTACGGCGTGTAGACCTCGCCTTTGAAGTACAGCGGAATGATGCGCCACGCGATGATCACACGCCCAAGAACGTAGCCCGACATCAGCATCATCCAGTGCATGTTGCCGCCCGAGACGCTGAACGTACGCGTGGCCTCGTCGTAGGCCAGGCCGCCGAAGGCCGCAGCCGGAATGCCGATGAACGTCAGTGCGCTCGTCTCCGTCGCCACGATGGAGAGACCGACCACCCACCAGGGGAGATCGCGTCCACCGAGAAAGAAATCGCGCTTCGACGTCTGGCCCAGCCGCGCCCAAAGGCCCACGGCCGTCATCACCATCAGATAGAGAACAAGCACCCCCCAGTCGAGTGCGCCAAACGAGGCAATGGGGGCTGCGGCGGATTCAGGCATGACGATGCTTCTCCTCAGGTCCAATCATTTGATTGATGGGGAGGGGGATGCGAGGGGCAAGAGAGGATCAGCGTCTTGCAGGACATCTCCCGGATTCGGGAGATGTCTTCCGTCCTCGGTTTTCGGTTCTCGGTTTCTGCCGTATCTGATCGCCGGTTTTTTGCTGGCTGTCTCCAATCATCCGTCCAATCCCATATTGTAAAGGATGGCGGTTGATTGGCCCGGCTTCGTCCTGTTCTGCGGAAAAGTGCGGACCCGTTTGTCTGAGTGTGCGGGCGTGGCCTTCGCGCCATCTGGATGTTGCTCAGCGGATCCCCGGGCCCACGTTGCGCAGCCGGCCGTCGATGTAGGCGGCGCCGATGGAATCGCCCCAGACGTTGATCGCCGTGCGAAAGCGGTCGAGGAACCAGTCCACGGCGAGGATGAGGCCGATCCCCTCCACGGGGAGGCCAACGGCGTTGAGCACGATCACCATCATGACGAGTCCGGCCTGCGGGACGCCGGCCGCTCCGATGGACGCCAGTGTCGCCGTGACGAAAACAACGAGAAGCTGAACGAAGGTGAGGTCGATCCCGTAGGCCTGCGCGATGAAGATCACCGCGACGGCCTCGTACAATGCCGTGCCGTCCATGTTGATCGTCGCGCCCAAGGGGAGCACAAACCCCGCAGCACGGGGATCAACGCCCGCACGCTCCTCCGCGCACTCCATCGTCACCGGCAGCGTCCCCGAGGACGTCGCCGTCGACCACGCCGTCAGCAGCGCAGGCATCATGTGCCCGGCATACTTCAGCGGATTGCGCCGCGCCAGGAAGGCGCACAGCAGCGGCAACGTCACGAAACCGTGGATTCCCAGCGCGATAAGGATCGTGGCGGAGTACTTGCCGACACTGCCGATCATGCGGCCGAGTCCGCCTTCCTCAATCGTGGCGGCGCCGAACTTCGCAGAGACCAACCCGAAAATGCCGACCGGCGCGATCCACAATACCAGCCCGATGAACTTCATCATCGCCTCGTTCAACCCATCGAAACAGGCGATCAGCGGTTTGCCGCGCTCGCCCAGCGTCGTCAGGATGGCCCCCAGAATCAGCGAAAACACGATGACGGGGAGCATGTCGCCGCTGGCGAGCGACTCGACGATGTTGCGGCTCAGGAAGGAGAGCAGCAGGTCGCCAAAGCCGATGTCCTCCTTGGCGCGGATGTCGGCCATCCGTTGCTCGTCAATATGCAGGCCGGCGGTCACGAGATCGCCCATTCCCGCGCCGGGTTGGAGGAGCGTGACGATCAGCACCCCGAGCGCCACGGCCAGCGCCGTGGTCGCCGCGTAGAACCCCAGCGTCCGCAGGCCGATGCCGCCGATCTTGCGCACATCGCCCAGGCTCGTGATTCCCATGACGACCGATGCCATGACGAGCGGCACGATAATCATCCGCAGGCCGAGCAGGAAAAACTGGCCCAGAACGTCACAGACGCCGAGAAGCGTAACAAAGAGATCACGGGGGAGAATCCGGCTGCCGCCGAAGACGAACAGGGCGGCGCAGAGCAGCCCGATCAGAATTGCCACCAGGATGACGTTCGAGTGCTTGCCGGTCATGGTGCTCCTTGGGCCGGTTGCGGGGAATGAGCAATGTCCTCACTTCCCCCAGCGAGCGTCAAGAAGAGGACGGCCGTGGTATGCAACGTGTTTACGGAAAACTTGCAGCCATTCTCAATGGTAAGTACCCCGTCTTGAGCAGGGATTCGTTTCGTCCGCAATGGCCTCAAAGAGGCAGTACCGCGCCCCTTCGACAATCACGTACTTTCCACATGCTGCAAGGCTGGGGGATCTTCGAGCCCTGCTGCCGACTACCATTCATCGACAACTGTGCTACCGGCGGATGGCGTGTTCCGCGGGCGCTGCTTCGCAGCGGCCCGGTTCCGCGGAATAGTCACGCGGCCGCAGGCCGAGTGCCACGCGTTCCTCCGGCGCCAGAATCCACGGCGTGTGCGCGGCCCCGGCGGGCAGGCCCGCCAGGCGCGGAATCCAGTGCTTCACGTAGGCCGCGTCGGGATCGCAGGCGCGCGCCTGCTCCAGCGGGTCCAGACGCTGGCCGGCCGACGGATCGGGTCCTGCGCCCGCGAGCAACTGCCAGTTGCCGTAGTTGCTGCACGGATCGTAGTCGATCAGTTGCGACTCGAACCACTCGGCTCCCATGCGCCAGTCCAGTCCGAGATCGTGGACCAGGTAGCTTGCGGCGGCCTGACGCCCACGGCTGGAAAGGAACCCGGTGCGGCGCAGCTCGCGCATGGTGGCGTCGATGAACGGAATGCCCGTCGCGCCTGTGCGCCACCCCTCGAAGCGCTCGCGGTCGCGGCCGCTCTCCGAAGATCCCGGCAGGCGCAAGGCACGCCCCTGAAACAAGCGGTTGCCGTGGCGCACCGAAACAAAGCGGAAGAAGTCGCGCCGCAGCAATTCGGTCACCAGCAGACTGGTCGATTCGTTCGCCACGCGCCGCTTCTCGTACTCCTGTGCCTGCGCGTAAACAAAGCGTGGCGAGAGGCAGCCGTGCGACAACCACGGCGAAAACAGCGACGAGTCGTCCGCACCGCCCAGCCCCTCGCGCGTTTCCTTGAAGGTGCGCAGGAAATTGCCCGACCACATCCAGGCCACGAGGCGCTGGAATCCGGCGGCTTCGCCCCCGCGAAACTCGAAGGGCGCCAATGGCTCGGGAGACGGCGCGTTCACGCCCAGGGCGCCGTAATCAGGGATGCGCCCCGGCGGCACATTCGGAACGGGCGGAAAGGCGCGCGGCACCGACATCGGCGGCCGCACCACCCAGTGCTTCTCGACCAGGCGGCGGAAGTCCGCGAACGTGTCGGGGAGATCGCGGGCCGCATCGAACGGAAGATCGTCGTGGTGTACGAGCGTGGAGCCCCAGAACAGACGCAGTTCGCAGCCCTGCGCGGCCAGAGCGTCGCGCGCTCGCTCCCCAATTCCCGCAGCGACGAACGCAGGTCCGACAAACTCTCCAGAAGAAAGCGCGCCCGGAAAGGACCCATGCGCGGAAACCCCAGCCGCGTGCGCCCAAGCTGGCGCGGATCAATGCAATACACCGGCAGGAACGCCGACCCGTTCCGGGCCCCCCAGGCCAACGGCTCGTTGTCGTGCAACCGCAGGTCATTTCGCAGCCAGTGCAGGATAACAGGTGGGGTCACGGCGCGTCTCCAAAAGTCACAAGACGGCACAGAGCAACAACCGTGCTGGAATCATGGCGCCAACCACGAAACAACATGAATCGCTGCACGGAGACGACTGAACGCTCGTTGCCGAAGGGCACCCTGCGACGCAATCGGGGCGCCTGTGAAGGCGCCCCGGTCCATGAAGTCCACACATACGCGGGCCTCCTCCCCGCCGCGGTCCGCCTCCTGGCC
Organism: Candidatus Sumerlaeota bacterium; assembly: GCA_030156535.1. Classification (GTDB taxonomy): domain Bacteria; phylum Sumerlaeota; class Sumerlaeia; order SLMS01; family JAHLLQ01; genus JAHCAW01. The sequence continues at coordinate 45,818 of JASGMJ010000016.1, read as the reverse complement.
TACACCGCCGCCACGCGCGCGTTGAACGCCTCGATCAGGCGGTCCCATTCGGTCACCTGCGCGAACATCTCGGTCCAGAAATCCGGATCCCACAGGCGGCGCAGGTCATTGATGTCGCGCTGCTGCTGCTCCACCCAGGTGAAGTACTTGAAGTTGTGCAGTTCCTTGCGGTCCTGATAGTTGAGTTCGCGCAGGTAGTCGATGGAGACGGCTTCGAGGTAGCGCGCGAAGTGCGCGATGGCGTTGTCGCGCGTGTAGGCGCCGTGGAGTTCGCGCTGCTCGCGCACGCGCGAGCCGTACATTTCCATGGAGTCCGTCAGCGGGATGAAGATCACGTCGCGCCCGTCCATCTCGTAATACTTTGCCGTCTTGATCGCACCGATCAGATTGCAGATGGACGAAATGCCAAGCCAGTCGAGCTTCTCCATCACGTTGCCCGCGATGTCCTGCTCGGCGAGGTAGGCGCGTCCGGCCTCCTCGTTGAACAGACGCATCAGCGCCATGCACTGTTCGTCGTCGATCGCCGCGATCATGTCGGTGTTGCGCACGTTGTGAATCCACGGCACGTGCTTGTCGCCGATGCCTTCGATGCGATGGCCGCCGAATCCGAACTGATAGAGCGTCGGGCACTGCAATGCTTCGGCCGCCACGACGCGCACGTCGGGGTAGAGCGTGCGCAGGAAGTCGCCCGCCGCGATCGTGCCCCCGCTCCCGGTTGCCGAGACATACCCGCTCAGCCGATCGCCCGGCCGCGCAAGGCGCCGGAACGTTTCCTCGATGAATCCACCCGTCAGGTGGTAGTGCCACACCGCGTTGCCGAACTCCTCGAACTGGTTGAAGATCACGCAGTCCGGGCGCGTGCGGCGAATCTCCCAGCACTTGTCGTAGATTTCCTTCACGTTCGACTCGCATCCGGGCGTCGCGATCACCTCGGCGCCGATTTCATGCAGCCAGTCGAAGCGCTCGGCGCTCATCTCTTCCGGCAGAATCCCGACGGCCTGGCACGCCAGCAGCGCGCAGTCGAATGCGCCGCCGCGGCAATAGTTCCCCGTGCTGGGCCACACTGCCTTCTGCTCCGTCGGGTCGAACTCCCCCGTCACCAATCGCGGTGCCAGGCAGCCAAACGCCGCACCCACCTTGTGCGCACCCGTCGGGAACCACTTGCCGCAAATGCCCACGATGCGCGCGGGCACACCCGTCATTTCCGGCGGGAACTCGATCCAGCTCCCCTCGCCGAAACCGCCGCCCTTCTCCTTCGGCTCGTTCTTCCACGTGATGCGAAACAGGTTCGCCGGGTCGACGTCCCACAGGCCAACGTCCTTCAGCCGTGTTTTGATCGCCTCCGGTGCCGTGTTGGGGTCCTTGAGCTGGGCAAACGTCGGAATCACGATGCCGCGCTCGCGGCACAGCCGCGCTGTCTTGTCGAGCACCTTCTCGTTGATAGCGATGGTGGCGGTCATGGATGGGGAACTCCTTTGGAGACAGTTGCCGCACCCCGCCAGCGTACGCGGGGGGGAAAGAGTTAACCGTTGCAGACGCGCGCGCCTGCCGCAAGGGATTGTCGCCTGTCCCCGCAATCGCAAATCGGGAGGACTCGGAAACGTGCCCATGATGCGACAACTGACCTGCGTCTGCTGCAATGCCCATTACGCCCCCGGCGAAACCCTTTGGTGTCCAAAGTGCGGCTTCGACGACGGCATCCTTGACGTCGAATTCGACATCCCCGCCGCCACCTGGCTCCTCAACGCGACAACCCTGGCGAGCCGCGGCCTCAACCATTGGCGCTACCGCGAGCTGCTCCCCCTGCAAAAGGAAACGCGCCCCAGCCCCGAGCACATCGGCTGGACGCCCATGATCGAGGCGCCCCGGCTCGCCCAGGCCCTCGGCATCGGCCGTCTCCGCCTCAAGGACGACACGCGCTCGGCTTCGGCCTCCTTCAAGGACCGCGCCAGCAGCGTCGGCGTCACCCTCGCCCTCGAAGCGGGCGCCACCGACATCGCCTGCGCCTCCACGGGTAACGCCGCCTCCAGCCTCGCCCACTGCGCCGCCGCCGCAGGACTGCGCGCCAACATCTTCGTCAGCGAACGCATCCCCGACGGCAAGCTCGCCCAGCTTCTCGCCTACGGCGCCCGCGTCTTCAAGGTCCAGGGTTCCTACGACCAGGCATGGCGCCTCTGCATGAAGGCCTGCGACGCCTTCGGGTGGTACAACCGCAACTGCGCGATCAACCCCTACCTCGTCGAAGGCAAGAAAACCGGCGGACTCGAAATCGCCGAGCAGTGCGTCAGCGATCCGCCCGACTGGGTCAGCGCCAGCGTCGGCGACGGATGCTCCATCGCCGGCATCTGGAAGGGTTTGCGCCAGATGAACGAAGTCGGCTTCACCAACGGCCGCCCCAAAATGCTCGGCGTCCAGGCCGTCGGTGTCGCCCCCATCGCGAAAGCCTTCAACGGCGCTCCCTTCAAGCCCGGCGCCGACGGCGTCACCTATGCCGACAGCATCGACTGCCCCGTGCCGCGCAACTGGCGCAAAGCCCTGAACGCCGTGCGCGAAAGCAACGGAATCTACGTCACGCCAAACGACGAGGAAATCCGCGCCGCCGTTCGCGAGACAGGCCGCCTCACCGGCTGCTTCGCAGAGCCTGCCGCCGCCGCCGCCATCGCCGGCATCGCCACCGCCCGCCGCAACGGCATCCTCGGGCCGAAGGACTCCGTCGTCGCCGTCATCTCCGGCAACGGACTCAAGGACATCGCCGGCGCCCGCTCCGCCATCGGCGAGCCCAACGTCGTCCCACCCGAATTTGGTGAAATCGAACGCATCGTGGAAAAGGACCGCCAACCATGAGCATCGTCCTCGAAAATGCCCTCCTCGTCGATCTCGATCCCCCGCGCGTCATCGAGGGGGGAATCCGCATCGCCGACGGCGTCATCGCCAAAATGGGGGACGAAGTCACCTGCCAGCCGGGCGACAAGGCAATTGATTGCGACGGCGCCGTCGTTCTCCCCGGACTCGTAAACGGCCACACACATCTCTATTCCGCCCTCGCCGCCGGAATGCCTTCGCCGCCCAAGAGCCCGCGCAACTTCCACGAAATCCTTCAGTACGTCTGGTGGCGGCTCGACCGCGCCCTCGACCCCGCATCCGTCGCGATGTCCGCGCGCATCGGCGCCATCGACGCCCTGCATTGCGGCACCACCACGCTGATTGATCACCACGCCTCGCCCGAAGCCATCGACGGCTCGCTCGACGAAATCGAGAAGGGCCTCGCAAGTGCCGGCGTGCGTGGCGTGCTCTGCTACGAAACAACGGATCGCAACGGCCTCGCCGGACGCGACGCCGGACTCGCCGAAAACCGCCGCTACCTCGCCAAGTGCCGCACCCGCGCGGACCACCGCTTCGCCGCCCTCGTTGGCGCCCATGCGTCTTTCACCTGCGGCGACGAAACCATGGAGGCTCTCGCCGCACTCGCCACCGAGTTCAACACCGGCGTCCACATACACGTCGCCGAAGATCCCATCGACGAGGAGTTGTGCCGCCGCGAGCACGGCATCGCTCTCATCGACCGCCTCGACCGTTTCGGCATGCTCCGTCCCCAAACCGTTTTCGGCCACGGCACCCATCTCGACGCCGACGCCATCGCGCGCGTCAACAAGGCCGGTCTCGCCATCGGCCACAACACCCGCTCGAACATGAACAACGCCGTCGGCTACGCCCCCATCGGGCGCTTTCAATGCCCCGTGCAGCTCGGCACCGACGGCATCGGTGCGGACATGATCGCGGAAGCGCAAACGGCGTGGTTCAAGTCGTGCGACGGACACGCGGGCATCGCGCCGAACGACGTGCTCGCCATGATGGCCAATTCTGCGCGGCGCGCGTCGGCCGCACTCGGCACGAAGCTCGGCGTGCTCCAGCCCGGCGCCGCCGCCGACATCGTCATCACCGACTACGTTCCCGCAACGCCGCTGCATTCCGGCAATGTCGGCGGGCACCTGCTCTTCGCATTGGGCAGCCGCCACGTCCGCCACGTGTTTGTCGGCGGTGAATGGGCCCTGCGCGAACGCGTGGTCGTTGCGATCGACGAAATGGAAACGCGCGCCCGCGCCACGGCCATCGCCCAGGACGTCTGGAAGCGCATGGAAAACTTTGCGTGATTCGCACGCGCATCGCGAGAGAGCGAGCAGTGCGTCAGTGCGGCGTGACGGGGCGGCCCTTCTCAGACGATTCGAGAGCCGCCAGAATCACCGCGAAGTCGCGATAACCCTCGGCGAATGGCGTCTCCGTCCCCGTGCCCTTTTGAATGGCGGCATGGAACGCCTCGTACTCCTCGCGATAGCCCCATGAATCGGGCCCCGTGATGGTCTTTGGCTTTCCGCGCGCGGGAAGAACCTCGATGGTGTCCCCACGCATCGAGACCGTTCCTCCGTCCCCCATAATCAGCAGATGATTGTCGGAATAACCCCGGCAGGAAAACGACGACATCCAGGTACCCGCAATTCCGCGTTCCGTTGCGAACTGCATCGTCAGCGTGTCGACCTCGCCGATGGCGCGATTGACGGAGTGCGCGTGTGCGTTCACGGAGTTGATCTCGCCAAAGAGATACCGCATTGCGTTGATAGTGTGAACGCCCGCGTCCATCACGAAGCCGCCGGGGTACTTGTGCTGGATGCGCCACATCGTGTGGGCGTACTTGTTGTCCGGTGTCAGATTGCCGAGCGTCGTCCATTGCACCGTGTGAACCGTGCCGACGCCGCCCTTGTCCAGAAACGTGCGCAGCTTGCGGAAGAGGGGACGGTAGCGGAAGTTCTCCGCGATCATGGCAACAAGTGGTGACGCCTCGGCGGTCTTCACGAGCGCCGCCGCTTCCCGCCGGTTCGTGGCGATCGGCTTCTCGAGCATCACGTGCTTGCCCGCCTTCAGCGCGGCACGCGTCACCGCGGCGTTCAGTTCCACCGGCAGGATGATGGACACCGCATCCACATCGTGGCGCGCGAGCACGTCGCGATAGTCGAGCACCCACTCCTTCGCGCCAACGAGCTTCGCAAACGACCGCGCCTTTGGCGCGGTATGGTTGCACACCACGGGAATCGTGAACTTGCGCGGGAGTTGCCCGATCGCGGGCCAGTGCAATTCCCGCGCGGCGATTCCACATCCGATAATGCCCAGCCGCACGGGTGCCATGCCGTCACCTCCCTGATGGTGTCTCAAACTTCTTCCGTGCGTGCTTCCTCAAAACCCGGCCGCGCGTTGAGCACCTGCTCGTAAACTTCCGGATCCACTTCCTCGCGCGGACGGCCCGCCGCGATCCAGTCGTCGATGGCGGCAAACAACTCGTCCACCATCTCTTCCTCGCGGCACTTCTTCAGCACCTTGCCGAGCCGGTAGATCACGCCCTGGCCGCGTCCGCCCGCGATGCCGAAGTCGGCGATCTGCCCCTCGCCCGGTCCGTTCACCACGCATCCCATCACGCTGACGCTGATGTTCTCGGTGGAGTAGGCGCGCAGACGCTCTTCAACAGCGTAGGCCGCACGCTCCAACGCGATCTCCACGCGCCCGCAGCTCGGACATGAAATCAGGTTCGGCCCCGCATCGCGCAGACCAACGAATTGCAGAATGCGATGCCCGACGAAAACTTCCTCGCGCGAGTCGCCCGTCAGCGACACGCGGATCGTGTCGCACAGCCCCTCGTGCGCCAGCATCCCGATGGCGATCGAGGACTTGATCGTCCCCGTGCGCACCGTTCCCGCTTCCGTAAGGCCAACGTGGAACGGGTAGTCGCAACGCGGCGCGAGTTCGCGGTACGCGCGCACCGTGGTGTCCACGTCCGAGGCCTTCAGCGAAATCTTGATCTCGCCGTAGTCCAGATCCTCGATCATGCGGATGTGTTCGAGGGCGCTCTCGGCCATGGCAACGTGCGTGGCCATTTCGCCAGCAAACACGAGCTTGCGCAGGCGCCGGCTGAGCGAGCCGTTGTTCACTCCCACGCGGATCGACACGTTGCGTTCGCGGCAGCGCGCCACAATCTCGGGCAGCTTGTCGGTGCGCGCCAGGTTGCCCGGATTCAGGCGGATGCCATCGACACCGGCGTCGAGAACGGCAAGCGCCAGGCGGTAGTCAAAATGAATGTCGGCGATGATGGGAAGCGGCGCTTCCCGCATGATGGGGCGAAAGGCTTCGGCGGCTTTTTCGTCGGGGCAGGCGAGGCGGACGATGTCCGCGCCGGCCGCGGCCAGCTCGTGCAGCTGCGCGAGCGTCGCCTCCACGTTGCGCGTATCCGTCTTCGTCATCGTCTGGACGCTGACGGGCGCTCCGCCGCCGATGGCGACGTTACCGACTTTGACCTGACGCGTCGTGCGCCGTTGAATCATCATGAAGGGCTCCGTGAAATTCCAGACGTCTCTCCCCTGCCGCGCCGTGGCGGTATGGAGCGGCACGCGGGTCAATGTCGAGAGGGAAGGTGCGGGGGACGACAAGCAGAAAGGAGATTCTGCCTTCCCTATGTTGCGGGCGGAGTTCTGGACAGCCTCCGGCTCATGCAGGCGGGCACATGCAGGTCGAGGTGAGAGTATGACGGTGTACAAGCCCATGTACGACTCCCTCCGACGAATCGAATCGCGAAGCAATTGGATCGAAGTAATTCGCATCTCCGGAATTGTACCGCCGAAAAACAGAGTAAGCGACATGGTCAGCCAGCTGCACCAACCGCGAAGCACGCGAATCGACGAACAAGGGCGTCTCGGCAAGATTCCTGACAATCCCCCACCTCGTCCCCAAGGTTCTGAAATCGCGCGCCATCCGCTGAAGTGTAGTTTCGTGCGCACTCTCGTCCAGGATAATCAGGCCTCGGTGCCGGTCCCCTTCGCTTCGCAAACGATTGAGGAACAGATCGAAACGATTGCAGAGTTCCTCGAACGCCAGTTCCATGGGATCGAGGTCCGGATACGAGGGCTTGTGAATGGCACAGGCGAATGCGTTGGCTGAACCGTAGGAATCCCGGAAGATAGTCAAAACCGCCTTGATGACACCCTGAGCCTCTTCCCTGGTCATCGACTTCCAAGGCTCTCTTCGGCGCGCAAAAATCTCCGACGCATGAAACTCGACGGCGTGGGGGTCCGACGGAAAGATCGTTGCGGCAAGTTCGTCCAGTTGCTGAGTGAAATAGTGCGCCTGCGCCTCAAATACACAAACCCCACCGAGGACCAAGTAGTCTTCAGTGGGGTTGGGGGCAGAGCCCGCGTCATCGAGATAAAGCAAATACATGAAAATGCAGCCAGGCCGACTTGGTCGAGCGAACCGCAAATGCGGCCCTCCCAACTGCATGGCGATTGTGGGAATTCGACCGCCGGATGTCAACCAGAAGGTAAGTCCCCTAATACAGCGGCGTGAACGGCGCTTCCGAACTGCGCCGCGCGATCATTTTCGGCGACATCAGCACCGGCGCCGGCGTCTCGCCCGTGCGCACCTGCGAAATCAACTGGTCCACCGCCTTGCGGCACATCTCCTCCACCGGGTAGCGCAAACCCGTCAGCGGCGGATCGTTCAACTGGTACAGCGGATTCTCGTCGAACCCGACGACCTTCACGTCGTCAGGCACCTTCATGCGTTCCTCCTGCAAGGCACGCATGACGGCGAACGGAAGAATGCCCCCGAGCGTCAACACGCCATCGGGTTTCCCCCAGCGCCCAACGTGGTTCATGAATGTCGCTTTCGCCAGGTTCATGTCGAGAGGCAGTTCCACGATGTCGTAACCGAGCGACGGATCGCTGTACGTTTCGACAACCTTCTTGATTCCTTCGAGCCGCCGCACGATCGCGACTTCGTGCTTCTGGGATTCGGGAATCGCCACGACGATGCGCCGCGCACCGGCCACGATCAAATGCCCCATCGCCATGCGCCCGGCCGTGAACTCATCGACGCGCACCGAGCAGAAACGCCCCGAAGGCAATGCCGCCGGACCCACCACGGCAATCGGCACGTTCGACGTCTCCAGCTTCTTGAACAACTTCGAGTCGTCCTCAGGGTTCACATAGACGATGCCATCGACGGACTCGCTCGCCTGTTGCAACACGTCGTCCACCGTGCGCCCGGCGCCGCGCATCATCAGCACGAGATCGAGGTTGGCCTCGGCCGCACCCCGCGACACGCCGCGGATCTGGAGCATCTGGCTGAGCTGGCCGAAGATGACGTCGATCGAGGACGTGTCCAGCGGCTCGCCGCGTGCGCCGTACTCGGGATAGCACAACGCGATCGCCTGATGGCGTCCCGTCGCCAGTCGCACGGCCGCGCGGTTGGCCTTGTAGTTGAGTTTGCGAACGGCCTCGTAGACGCGCTGCTTCGTTTCTTCGCGGGCAGAGAAACCCTCGTAGCTGTTGTTCAGAATGCGCGAGACGGCGGCAATGCTCACTCCCGCTTCGTGCGCCACGTCCATGATGGTGACGCGCTTGCGCTTGCGCGTGGTACCCACTCCGGCATCAGGGGCGGGAGATTTCGAGGTTCCGGATTTGGAGCGGGAACTGGCCATGATCTGCGCGAATCCGCGGGGAAGTGAGCCCCGAACCGAGGCTATAAAATCGGAATCATTTTGTTTTATACGGGCAGGTGGTCAAGGTGTTTGACGGGTTCCGGGCACTTCGCCCGCGTCCGCCAGCGCCGCGGCCAGCGCTGCAAGCCGCTCCAGCCCGCCCGCATCGATCGTCTCTGCCGTGTCCGCGGGCGACTCGTACTCGGCCTGCTTCCCCGTGGTGAAGGCCACCCGCGGCACCCCGGCCGCGTCGAACGAGCGCACGTCCGTGGAGAGAGTGCCGGGCTCCACCCAGGCCAGCGGCACACCCAGGCGTCCGGCTGTTTCCTCGATCCCCGTCCGCCACGCCGCCGGGCCCGCAGCCTCCACCGTCAGCGCCCCGGCATCGCGCAGCCGGCCCACCATGTCGGCCACGATCACCCGCTCCAGCGGAAGCCCCTGGAAATCCCACGCCTGCGCGAACGCCCGCGAGCCAGCCAGTCCCCATTCCTCGCCCGACCAGAAGACAATCACCACGCCCCGGCGGCGCCCCGGATCCGCCACGAGGCGCCCGGCCGCACCCAGAACCACCGCCACCCCCGAGGCATTGTCGTCTGCTCCGGGATGCAGCGGCCCCCTCCGTCCCGCCCGCACAGCCCCGTGGATCGCCAACCCGTCGCCCACACCGTCGTAGTGCGCTCCGAGCAGCACCAGCCCCGCCGTTGCCGCTTCGTCCTCGTTCGCCACTGGCGGCAGCCATCCCGCCACGTTGATCGCCATGCCGCCGTCAGCGGGCAGCGGAAAACGCGAGAGAAACCCTTCGGCCCCCGGGAGCGGCCGGGCACCAAGACGTTCCAGTGCCCCCACCAGCCACGCCGCCGCACGGCGCTCGCCCGCTGATCCTGCCAGCCGCCCGCCATACGCAGGCGACGCCAGCTCGCGCACATGCGCAATCAGCGGCTCGTTTCCCGGTTGTGCCCAACATTGCACCGGTGCCTCAACGAGCAATGCCGCAAACACCAAATGAAGTAAGAAGACTCTCGTCATACGATTTACGCTCAAAAAAAGGAGGCGAATCGACGCCCAATGAACCGGAAGGTTTTCGGAAGACTCCGAGCACTTGTTGCGCCGTGGCACGGAGGCGGAAAGCGAGAACGGCAGACTCGAGCCACGTTGTCCGGCCAGGTGCCGCTGCGCAATGCAGACCTCGGGAACTTTGAGAACGCTCTGATGTTTCCCTCTCCGCACTCGGACTCTTGGGAAGAACGCCAGATCGCCCAGGCTGGGGGGGCCGGCTATGAAGGGTGTTAAAAGAATGGAGTAATCTTTCTGTTATCGTCACCGTAGTAAGCCCTGTGGAAAAAGGTAAAACGGCCTCGAATGGTTGAGTTCATGGGATTTGAACAACCCCATCGGCGTGAATGGAGAAGGGGTGTTGTTGGGGATGGCTGGGGATACCGGACGGAGAGATAAGCGATAGGAGAAATCCATGATCGAGGTTCTGTGAAGTCCTGTGAAAAGCGCTCGGTGTTTGTTTGGAAATCGTTAATGTTTGATAGAGAAGGATTTAGACCTGTGGAAGGGACGGAGTAGGACCGCCAAACAGTAAAAAGTTATTCACAGAGTTTATCCACAGGCTGGAGGCCGGGGAAAAACCGAATCCAAAGCCTATTTAAATCAAATAAAATCAGTATATTGCGAGACAAAAGGGAGCAGAAAAAACTCTGCCTGTGCACACAATTATCCCCAAGGCCTGTGGATAACTTTCAGCGATTTCCCCAAGGCTGAATCCAACGGCAGTGAAGAAATCGTCCAAAGGATGCTGAATGTGGTGGCGTCTCTTCGGGGTGAGGGTTCCGCCTCTTTGCCCGGCGGAGCGAAACCGGACCTCGCCCGTGATCTGTGGAGGCGGAAGGAAGACAGAAAAATGGAAAATGGGAGAGCACAACGCGCGGAATCTGTAGACTGAAAATCGGGAACAGAAAACGTCTCGTAAAGCTGCGAGATGGAGTCCGGTCTCTGAGTCCCGGGGGCTTTCCGTTTGACAGACATTCAGCGGTCTCCCTAGCCTGCCGCCCCTTCTCCGGTGGGCCGCGCGTTCGGCCCAGGGGGTCGTGCGCACCTTATGGGGAGACTATCGCTTGAACGGATTTCAGACCCTCTACCTGCTTGCCCAAGGATCGGCCCCCGCCTCTGGCGGAGGCGACATGACCAAGATGATCATGTTCATTGGTATCATGATCATGGCGCTGTGGTTCATCGTCCTGCGGCCGCAAAAGAAAGAACAGAAGAAGCGCGAGGAATTGATCGCCGGCATGTCCAAGGGCGACAAGGTCATCTCGGCCGGCGGCATTCACGGCGTCGTCGTCAATGCCAGCAACAAGGAAACGGTCGAAGTGGAAGTTGCCAAGAACGTGAAAATCACGTTCAACCGTTCGTCCATTTCGGTCATCAACCCCAAGAAGGGTGGTGGCGACGAGAAGGAGGGCAAGAAGTAGGCTGGGCGCCATCCGGCCCGCACACTTTTTCTCCTTCCAACTTGATTGCCTCCGCAACGTTTCAGGTACCTCACAGGACTTCCCCCAATGAACAAGATTCTTAATGGCCGGATGATCTTCGTCCTCACCGTCACGGCGCTGTCGCTCATCTTTGTCTGGCCGACCGTCGACTATTTCTTCTACGCGCGCAGTCTGCCGGAAGAGCCGTCCGAGGAGCAGTTGGCTGAACAGCGCCAGCGCATCGGCGACAGCAGCATGATCAAGCTGGGGCTCGACTTGCAGGGCGGCGTCGAGTTCCTCATCGCTCTCGACACCGAACGCATGGTGCAGCGCGATCTCGACCGCCTTGCCGAGCGCATGATCAGCGCCTTCCGCAACGAAAAAATCGAGGCGGCCGTGCGAGTGGACAATGATCGAAAGGCGATCGTTGTCTCTGATGTTTCCGCAGGCGACGAGAAGCTCGTCGAGTCGATCATCGAGGATGAGTTCCAGTCCAGTCTCGACATCGGCGACATCACCAAGATCGCCAGCGGCGGGGAAGCAGAGTTGCCCATCCTCGCAGAATTGCGCACGCTCAATCGCCAGCAGAGCGTTGATGCGGCTCTCAAGACGATCCGCAACCGCGTCAACGAGTTCGGACTGACCCAGCCCGTCGTCGTCAAGCAGCCCCCCGATCGTATTCTCGTTCAGATTCCCGGCGAAACCGATCCCGAGCGCATCCGCAACGGGCTGCTCAGGACGGCGAACCTGGAGTTCCGCCTCCTGCATCCCGATCACAACACCGAGGTGCGCAAGTTCATCGACCCCGCCACGTGGGACAATGCCGCGGGCAGTGGCGTCGTGCGCGACGAGTTCCTGAAGGAAATCCCGGGTGAAATCGCCGGCACGACCATCAAGGTGGTGGATGACGAAGCCGCAGCCGCCCTGCTTCCTGCCAACTACAGTCTGTTCCTCGGCAAGGAAGTGAAGATCGACAACGCGGGCCAGCGCACCGAAGTGGATAACCTGGCTTTCGTTCTCAAGAGCCGCCCCGAGCTGACGGGCGACAGCCTGCGCCGCGCGCAGCCCTACACCGACGTCAACGACATCGACAGCCCCCACAAGGTGCTGCTGGAGTTCAACCGCGAGGGCACCGAGAAGTTCGCCGAAGTCACGACGGATCACACGGGCGAGCGCTTCGCCATCGTGCTCGACGGCAAGGTCTACTCCTCGCCCCGCATCAACGAGCCCATCCTGTACGGCAACTGCGAGATTTCGGGAACGTTCACGCAGGAAGAGGCGCAGGATCTGACGCTGGTGCTCAAGGCCGGTTCGCTTCCCGCGCCGCTGCAAATCATCAACGAGCAGGCCATCGGCGCCAGCCTCGGCAAGGACTCGGTTATTCAGTCCGGCCAGGCGCTGATCATCGGCGCGGTCGTTCTCGTCATCATGATGATCATCATCTACCAGATGGCGGGTTTCTTCGCGATCATCGCCATGATTTTGAACGTGTTGCTGATCCTGGCGATCCTGTCGCTGGCGAACGCCACGCTGACACTCTCGGGTATTGGCGGCATCCTGCTGACGATGGGCATGGCGGTGGACGCGAACGTCCTGATCTACGAGCGCCTGCGCGAGGAACTGGAGAGCGGCAAGCCGTTCCGCGCGGCATTGAACGCCGCATTCGGACGCGCGTTCAGCGTCATCCTCGACTCGAACATCACGACGCTGCTTCCGGCGCTCGTGCTGCTGGCCTTCGAGATCGCCGGCGATTCCGTGAAGGGCTTCTGGACGGCACTGGCCATCGGCCTGATCGCCAACCTCTACACCGGCCTCACGGTGACCCGCGCCCTCATCGAGGCCTACGTGGCCAAGAAGAAGACGATGAAGGTCGGGCACTTCGTTCCCTTCAAGAACGCCAACTACGACTTCATGAAGTACCGCCGCGTGGGCGTTGTGTTCACCAGCCTGCTGGTCGGCGTTTCGATCTTCTACCTGGTGGTGCACGGTGTGAATCCGGGCATCGACTTCACGGGCGGCGTCGTCGCCACCGTGGAGGCATCGGACATGGAAGTCGTGACGCGCCCGGCAATGCAGAAGGCACTGGAGGGTTCAGAGGCCGACGGCAAGTTCGACAACGTGAAGGTCGTCAAGGTGCTCAACGAGGACATCTTCCAGGTCACCGTGCCGAAGAAGAGCGACGGCAAGTCACTTGAAACAATCCGCGAGCAGATCGAAGCGGGTCTTTCGGGGGCGTTTGGCGAGAAGGTGAAGATCGTCTCGACCCAGAGCATCGAGTCCGTTGTCGGCTCGGAGTTCAAGTGGAGCGCCTTCTTCATGCTGCTGGTGGCCTCGCTTGTCATTCTGGGCTACCTCGCATTCCGTTTCCGCCCGATCTACGGTCTCGGCGCCGTCGCGGCGCTCGTGCACGATCTTCTGATCTCGCTCGGTATCTTCGTCGCACTCGGGCACAACCTGACGCTCGATATTGTGTCGGCGCTGATGATTATTCTGGGTTACTCGGTCAACGATACGATCGTGGTGTTCGACCGAATCCGAGAGTCGTCGAGCGAGATGTACGGCAAGAGCATCGGCGAGATCATCAACTACGCGATCAACAAGACACTCTCGCGTACGGTCTTCACTTCGGGCACGACGTTGGTGGCGGTGCTCTCGATGCTGCTGTTCGGCGGTGTGGGGTTGAAGGACTTCGCGCTGATCCTGCTTCTGGGCATCGGCGTCGGAACGTACTCGTCGATCTTCGTGGCCTCGGCGATGGTGTACGTGTTCATCCACGCGAAGGAAAAGCGCGAGGGCATCGTGAAGGCCCAGGGTCAGCGCACCAAGACAGTCAAGATCGGCGCCTGAGCAAGGCGTCTGGAACGTCCGGCCCCATGGGGGGCGGACAGAATCCCAAAACCCGCAAGGACAATGTGACGATGTCTCCACTCCAGCTTCTCTACGACAAGGACGCCAACCCAAGCCTCCTCAACGGCAAGACCGTGGCCGTGATCGGCTATGGCAGCCAGGGCCACGCCCAGGCGCAGAATATGCGCGAATCGGGCGTGAACGTCATCATCGGCCAGCGCCCCGGCGGCAAGAACTACGACCTCGCGAAGTCGCACGGCTTTGAGGTCGGCAGCGCCGCCGAAGTTTCCGCCAAGGCCGACATCATCCAGGTCCTCGTGCCCGATCACATTCAGGGCAAGATGTACGAGACCGACATCAAGCCGCACCTGACGGCAGGCAAGGCGCTCGTCTTCAGCCACGGCTTCAACATCCACTTCGGCTTCATCAAGCCCCCCGCTGACGTCGATGTCTACATGGTGGCGCCCAAGGGCCCCGGCCATCTCGTGCGCGACGTGTTCGTGGAAGGCGGCGGCGTTCCCTGCCTGATCGCCGTGCACCAGGATGCCTCGGGCAAGGCGCGTGAGTTCGCACTGGCGCACGCCTGCGCCGTGGGCGGCGGCCGCGCCGGCATCATCGAAACGTCCTTCAAGGAAGAGACGGAGACCGATCTGTTCGGCGAGCAGACGATCCTGTGCGGTGGCACATCGGCGTTGATCCATGCGGCGTTCGACACGCTCGTCGAGGCGGGCTATGCCCCCGAGATGGCCTACTTCGAGTGCCAGCACGAACTGAAGCTGATCGTCGATCTGATCTACAAGGGCGGCATCTCGCGGATGCGCGACTCGATCAGCGACACGGCCGAGTACGGCGATTACACGCGCGGCGCGCGCCTGGTGAACGACGAGACGCGCAAGGAACTGCGCAAGATCCTCTCCGAAATCCAGAGCGGCGAGTTCGCCCGCGAATGGATGAAGGAGAACGAAACGGGCCGGAAGAACTTCCTCAAGATGCGCGAGGACGGCGCCAAGCACGGCAGCGAAGTCATCGGCAAGCAGCTGCGCAGCATGATGAGCTGGCTCAACGACGCAAAGTAACAACCCTTCAACAGAAGCGATTCATCGACGGGGAGCCTTGCACGGGTTCCCCGTTTCTGTTTAAGTTCTCACATCTTCCGAAGGAGCATCCCAATGATTCGGCCGCTTGTGTTGCTACTCCTCCTCTTTCCCGCCGTGCTGCGCGGCGAACTCCTTGTCGAGCGCGTCACGACGGTGGTGCCGTTTCCTCGGGGGCTGGAGATGGTGGATGGCAGCCTGTACGTTCTCGCGCGCGGGCGGGTGCGCGGCGCGGGAGGCGTGACGGCCGAAGTGGAGGATCGCGCCGGAACCCTGTTTCGCGTGGACCCCGGCGTTGCGGAACCGTTCGGTCCCGGCGAAGCGGGCGAGGCCGTGCGGACGAATGGCGAGCTCTTCGCCCCGCCGTCCGCTCCGCCGTTCAAGTTGTGGAACCGCGCCTCCGATCCTCCCGAAAGCGATCGCCTCACCGACCGGCCGTACTGCACGCTGCGCTACCACGCGCCCACGCACTCCTTCTACATCTGCGGCTTCAGCGGCGTCGATCTGCGCCGCACGCCCGAGTACCCCGTGGCGTTCAGCAAGAACCTTACGGACGCCATCCTGCGTTTCGATCTGCGCACGCAGCGTTGGTATGAAGTGGAGCGTCACGACATCCGTGCGGGCGGCACGTATCCTCACCATGATCCACGCACGAGCGACCCGCCTCATGGGTGGCTGAACGGCCCGGACAACGTGCTTCCGGTGGCCAACTCGCTCTATGCGGTTGCAAAGGACAACAGCGTGCTCGTGCGCTATGACTTGTCGCGGCTCGTGGAGGATCCCGAAGCAGGGGCTCCCGGCGGGGAGATCGTTCTCGGCTCCGACGTGTACGTGGAAAAATCAGGGACGGAGTCGTTCCATGGCCACAGCGCACTCGCTCATCGCGATGGCTGGCTCTACGTTGGCACGCGCACGTCTTCCGTTATTTACCGCTTTCGCGTTGATGGAGAAGGTCGTCCTGTCGAGCCGCTCGCCGTTCAGGTCGTCGCACGTTTCGATCCCTACGATCCCGTGAAGAAACGATCCGCGGACATCACCGACATGGGGTTCGATGACGACGGTTTTCTGTATGTTGTTTCCGCAAAGCCTTCCCGGGTTTATCGTTTCCTGCCGGATCCAGCGAACGTATTCGATGCGCGCGGTGAAGGCGAACAGCCCTGGGCCGATCTCGCCACCGCAACGAACAACCCCGCCATGAAGAGCGAGAACGTGCTCTGGCACGACGGCTGGCTCTACGTCACGTCGGGCGACGGGTATGGCTATCAGGCCGGGGCCGACGGCACGGTGTACCGCGTGCGCCGCACGAATCAGTAAAGCACCCAGGAGTCCAAGCCGGCGGGCTCTGCAATGCCAAAGAAGTCGCCGATGGCGCCCCCCATTGCCGCGCCGACATCGCGGTAGTCGTCCGGCACGTTGGGCACACCCGAAATCGGACCGTACTGGTATGTTCCTTCAAAGGTGATCGCCATCACATCATTCCACTGTGGGTTGATGGAGTAGCGGTCGTGCATCATGCTTTCCACGTACGGGCGCGAAGGATGGTTGAACGTACTGCTCTGGCTGTTGCCGAGTGCAACGAGCGGGCTGCGGGCCTTCACCAGGTTGACCCACTGGAGTTCAAGAGCGTTGACCGACGGCTTGGCGCCGGAGTCGCCGGGCTGCGACCACGTGCCGTTGTGCACGAAGTGAAACGGCGGCGAGTAGCTGTGCGTGGCATGCAGGTTGAGCAGCAGTTCGATCGGGTTTGAGCCGACGTTGTCGGCCGTTCCCATGAACTCCTCGATCTTCAGACGGATGGCCTGCGCTTCGGGCACCGTTGAATCATAGGGAGCGCCGAACTCGTTTTCGATGTTCGTGCTCGTTGCCGTCGTGCGGTAATTGCCAAGGGCCACACCGTCGGGATTCGCCATTGTCACGATGTTGAAGATCGTGTTGTCCAGGATCGCCTCGGAGTACGCGCTGCCCGAGAGGAGAAACTGCACGATTCCCTCCATGGTGAAGTACGCCGTGTTTTCCGACGGGTGGACGCAGGTGTGAATCCACACGCGCTTCTTCCCCGCGTCGGGGACGGACTCGTCGGTCAGCGTCAGCATGTAAATCGGGCGGCTCTGCACGGAGTAACCGATGACTTCCTCCTCCACGCGCTCCGCGTACTGGGCATCGTTGTACCAGGTGCGGAACGCTTCGCGGTCGGCAAGAGTGTACGGGAAATACTTTGCGACGCGCAGCGACGTCGTGCCCGGCGGCACATCGACATCGAATGTCCAAATGTAGTCAGTGCTGCCGCTGCGTGTCGGCGGCGAAGCAATCCGCGTGTAAGGACCGCCGTCGAAACTGACGACCGGTGTGATCGTGTCGGAGTAGCGCGCGAGCGTGATGTTAAAGCGCAGCGTCTCGCCCGCGGGATTCAGATTGGAAACCTCGAAGTGCCACCAGCGGCGGAAGCTGGTGGAGACACCAAACGCGCCATCGTTGTCCGTCTCCATGGGGCAGGTAAGTTCCCAACCCCCTGTGATCGGCGTCACGGTGGTGTCGGCAACGTCGATGCGCATCTGTTCGCCGAGAGTGACGCTGACGACCGGTTGCGCCGTCACGATACCCGCCCACGCCATCAAGATGGCCGCAGCCGTTGTGATTCCCCTCCAGGCTTTCATGCAAACCCCCGAGTTTATCTGATTTAGGAGGCTACGGGAGCAGAACATCCGTGTGGCCGCAAGCAGTACCGGGGGGCTTATGTCGCGCCGTACAGGCCCGAGTGTCCACGCAGCTCGCGGACGGCGGCGATCACGAGGCTGGCGGCCTGCTCGATGTCTTCGGGTGTGGTGAAGCGGTGCAGCCCGAAGCGTACGGAGCAGCGCGCGTGTTCTTCGCCGTGTCCGAGCGCCAGAATCACGTGGCTGGGTTCGGGTTCCGCACTGCTGCACGCCGAGCCGGTGGAAACGGCGACTTGCGGCACGGCGTTGAGCAGCGCGGCGCTGTCCACGAAATGAAACGCGACGTTGAGATTGTGTGCGAGCTTTGCCGGCGCCGTGCCGTTTTCCTCCAGCGCGTCGAGCTCGCCGAACAGCCGCGCGCGCAAACGGTCGCGCAGGGCGCCGAGCCGCGCGGCTTCCGTTTCGCGCTCCGCCTCGGCGATTTCCAACGCGGCGCCCAGCCCCACAATACCCGGTACGTTCAGCGTCCCCGACCGCAGGCCGCGCTCGTGCCCGCCACCGTCGATCTGGGGCGTCAGGCGCAGGCGCGGGCGCCCGGAGCGCCGCACAATCAGCGCCCCCACCCCCTTCGGACCATAAACCTTGTGCGCCGACAGTGCGGCCATCCGCACGCCCCATTCCTCCATGCGCAGCGGAATTTTCCCGGCGGACTGCGTGGCGTCTGTCAGCAGGGGGACGCCTCGTTCCGCGCACAGCGCCGCGATGGACGCGATGTCGTGGATCGTGCCGATTTCGTTGTTCGCCTGCATGATCGCTGCAAGGAACGTGTCGTCTTCCAGGGCGGCCGCAACGCGTGCGGGAGAGAGCGAGCCGTCGGGTTCGATCGGCAGGCGCGTCACGCGCACGCCCGCGCGCTCCATCCGTGCGCACGCATCGAGCACCGCCGGGTGCTCTGCCACGCACGTCACAATGTGCCCGCCGCCGCGTGCGGCTTCGGCGGTGCCTTTGATCGCCAGATTGAGCGCCTCGGTCGCGCCGCTCGTGAAGACAACATCGTCCGGTTGCGCGCCGGTGGCGGCCGCCACCTGGGCGCGGGCGCGGGCGACGGCCTCGGCGGCCTCGTGTCCGAAGGAGTGCGTCGTGGATGCCGCGTTGCCGAACCGATCGGTCAGGTACGGCATCATGGCTTCAAGGACCCTCGGGTCCAGCGGCGTCGTGGCGTGGCTGTCGAGATAGAGCGGCATGAGAGTGAACAAGTCCCGTGGGCTGAACGTTCAGTCGTCCCTGTGGGACTTCTTTACGCAAACAGAGACGGCTTTCGGGGACACTCGCTTCGCGCGATTCGCGGTTCCCTTATGCCTCGTACTTGCGGACGAGGCCGACGACGACGCCCTGGATCGCCACGTCCTGGGCGCGCACGTAGATCGGCGCCATGTAGGGATTCGCGGGCTGGAGGCGGACCTGATCGCCTTCGAGGTAGAAGTACTTCACCGTCGTTTCGTAGTTGTTCACGAGCGCGACGACGACCTGGCCGTTGCGCGCTTCCGCACGCCGCTCGCAAATGATGAAGTCGCCTTCCTGGATGCCTTCCTCGATCATCGAGTCGCCGCGCACGCGCAGCACGAAGGTGTTGTCGGCGTCGCGGATCAGATCGGCGGGGACGCTGAGACGGTCGCCGGAGTCATCCTCCTCGACGTCCAGGGGCTGGCCGGCGGCAACGGTGCCGCGAATCGGAATCGCATAGCACGCCTCCAGTTCCATCTGCACCATGCGGGGCGCGGACAAGTCGTTGATGATTTCGATCCCGCGGCCGCGGTTCCAGTGTCGGCGGATCAGCCCCTTCTCCGACAGGTTTGTCAGGTGCTTGTGGACGGTGGCGAGCGAGGACAGATTCATTCCCTTGGCCACTTCGTCGAGGGAGGGCGAGTAGCCATTGGTCTCGATGAAGTCGCGGATGAACTCGAAGACCTCGCGTTGGCGGCGGGTGAGATACATGGGCAGCGCTCCCTTGGCGGGCAGAGGAATGAAGAGTTTCGCACGACTTTTGCCACGAAGATTGGGCGAAGGTCAATAGCAAAGGGAAAGCGAAAAACGCCCTGGGCGCCTGCGCCCTTTGCTCCCGGAAGGCGGGGCAACGCCAGGTTGGGGTGCCTTTGATGAACAGAAGCCCTCTCTTCCCTTGCAGGGGCATGGGTTCTGCTCTACCACCTGCGAGCCATGCCGATGACGGAATCCCTCCAGCCCTTTCAGCCCGCCCTCCGCGGCCTCTCTCAAGAGGCCCTCTGTGCCCTTTTCGCGGAGAAGGGCATCCCCGCGTTCCGCGGCAAGCAGGTCTTTCACTGGGTGCAGAAGAAGGGCGTTCGCGATTTCGAGGCGATGCGCAATCTTCCCAAGGAATTGCGCGCGCGCCTGGCCGAGGAAACCCGGTTCGGCGGAATCGCCGAAACAATCGCCGAGAAACCTTCGGCCGACGGCAGCGTGAAGTTCCTCTTCGCGCTCGACGACGGGAAGAAAATCGAGTCGGTGCTCATGCCCGGTTCGGGTGCCGACGCCGACAAGATGACGTTGTGTGTCAGTTCGCAGGTCGGCTGTGCCGTGGACTGCAAGTTCTGCGTCACGGGGAAGAACGGTTTCTTTCGCCAGATGACGACGGCCGAGATCGTGGACCAGGCGCTTTACGCGCGGCATTACCTCGCGCGCCAGAACGACGGGCGTCTGCTGCGCAACATCGTGTTCATGGGCATGGGCGAGCCGTTGCTGAACACGGAGAACGTGATTCCCGCGATTCGCCTGATGATCGATCACGAAGGGATGGACCTCTCGCCCCGGCGCATCACGGTCTCCACGAGCGGAATCCTGCCGGGTCTCGACGAACTGGCGCAGTCGGGCATGAACGCGATGCTGGCAATCAGCCTGAACGCCCCGACGCAGGAGGAGCGCGAGGTCATCATGCCGATCACGCGCAAGTATCCGCTCGCCGACCTGATGGAGGCGTGCCGGCGCTATCCCCTGCGCGGAGGCGCGCGCATCACGTTCGAGTACGTCCTGATGGCGGGGTTCAACGATTCGCGCCGCCACGCGCGCGAAATTATCCGTCTGGTCCACGGCATTCCGACCAAGATCAACGTGATTCCCTTCAACCCGGACCCGGCTCTCCCCTACCAGCGGCCAACGGACGAGGCCGTGCTGGAGTTCGCCGAGGTGATCCGTGCCGCGAACCTGACGTGCAGCATCCGCTGGTCCAAGGCCCTCGACGTCAGCGGCGCCTGTGGCCAGCTTGCCGGACAGTACCGCCAGAAGACCTCCGGCGGCTACGTTGTCCTTCCCCGCGAGTGAGGGTCTCTTTCCCCGTGACGCTGCTCGACACGCTTACCGATCTCGAACGCCAGCCCCGCGCCCGCCGCTACAGCGACGAGGAGTACAACCTCGACGGCTTCCGGCGCTGGCTCGCCGCGCAGGACAGCCCCCAACAGGCCACGCCGTGGCTGCACGTGGCGGGCACCAAGGGGAAGGGCTCCACGTGCGCCATGGCCGAGTCCCTCCTGCGCGCCCACGGCCTGCGCACCGGCCTCTTCACCTCGCCCCATCTGGAACACTACGGCGAGCGCTTCCGCCTTGGCGGCCACGCCTGGACGTTCCCCGAATTCGAGGCCGCCCTCGCCCGCATCGAACCGTGGCTCGACCGCCGCGAGCCGCATCCCTCCGTGGACAAGACGTGGCTGCGCACCGTGTTCGAGGTGCTGACGGCGATGTGCTTTCGCGAGTTCGCCGCAGCGGGCGTCGAAGCCGGCGTGCTGGAGGTCGGGCTCGGCGGGCGGCTCGACTGCACGAACGTCGTCGATCCCGTGGTCTGCGCGATCACCCCCATCGGGATGGACCACCTGCACGTGCTCGGATCGACGATCGAGGAAATTGCGCGCGAAAAGGCAGGCATCATCAAGCCCGGCGTCCCCGTGGCCGTGTTCACGCCGTGGGATGAGCGCCGGCGCGCGGCGTGGGAGGCAATCGCGTCGGTGGCGCGCGAACGTGACGCGCCGCTGCTGGAGCCGTGCGCCTTCCGGATTCTCGAAAGCCAGCCCCGGAGTCAGAAAGTTCGTCTTTTCATCGCTGACGACGCCGTCGATGTGGAGCTGCCCCTCGCCGGCGACCACCAGGCGGCGAATCTTGCGCTGGCCGTGGGGGCGGCGTCGGAGTTCCTCGCGCGGCGCGGTCGTGCGCTCGATCCCGCAGCTGTTGCGGCGGGCGTTGCATCGGTTTCATGGCCCGGGCGGCTGGAGATTCACTCCGGCCCCCCCGCGCTCGTCGTCGACGCCGCGCATTGCCCGCTCAGCGCCGCCGCGCTCGGCCGCAATCTGCCCGCGCTGGCGGCGGAGGCGCCGGGGCCGTTCGTGCTGCTGTGGGGAATGAATCGGGACAAGGACCGCGCGGCTTTCTTGCGCGCCCTGCTGGAAGCCGCGCCTTCCGGCGCGATTGCCTATTGCGTGTGCTTTCCGTTGGCGGGCGGACGCGGAGCAACGGCGGAGGAGCTGGCGGCCACGGCGCGCGAGCAGGGCCTTGCTGTCGAGATTGCCGCCTCGCCCCAGGACGCCGTGACACGCGGCATGGCCGTGGCCGGGAGCAACGCATCACTGCTCGCCACGGGTTCGCTCTACGCCCTCGTGCCCATGACCCGGCGACACCATGAGTTGTTGGGCTGATGTTCGGCTGGGGCCTGCCCTACTCCCCCACCGACGGCCACCGCACTGTGACGATGACGCTCTCTTCGACGGCGCGCCACGTGTGACGTTCCTCGCCCGACCAGTACGCGAAATCCCCCTCGCGCGCCAGCTCGACCCGGCGCTCGGCGAATTCCAGAACGAAGCGGCCGCGCACCAGAATGCTGATCGAGAACACGCCGGGCTTTTCGGTCCACGCCTCGCGGCACTCCCCCGCCGCGTGCCGCGCCCACTTGAGCTCGACGGCTTCGCTGTGACGCGGTGACCCCTCGGGGAGAAAGTGCCCGAGCATCCAGCCGCGCCGCTCCGCGCCGAGCTGCTCCGCGTTCCCCGACTCGATCACCCTTCGCCTCCGAAGGCCATCCCCGCAGCCGGCACGTGCGGCAGCGCCACGTGGAACATCAAAATCCCCGCGGCAATCGGGGCGCTGAGCGATTCCGTGGCCCCCACCATCGGAATGTGGACGACCTCGTCGCACAGGGCCAGCACCTCCGGCCGCACGCCCGCGCCTTCGTTGCCAATCACCAGGCCGACGTTGGTGGCTGGCTCGACGGACCGGAAATCGCGCCCCTCGCGCGCCGCAGCCGCCAGGCACACGACCCCCTCGCGCCGTAGCGCAGGCAGCCAGTCGGCCAGCTCCCCAGAGATCACCGGGATCTGGAAGATGGCGCCCTGAGCAGCACGGACGACCTTGGGGGCGAAGGCATCGGCACTCCCAAGTCCAGTAATGACAGCCAAAAAACCTGCCGCCGCTGCTGTCCGAATCATCGTGCCGACATTCCCGGGATCCTGGACGCCGTCGAGCAGCAGATAGCATCCCGGCTGGGGCTGGAAAGCAGCCATGTCGGGCATCTTGCAGATAGCCGCCAAACCCTGATTGGTGACGGTGTCCGAGAGGGCACGCATGACCTTATCACTGACGAGAACGATGGGAGCCGTGCAGGAGCGAAGAAAAGGAGAACTTTCGTGCTCTTTTTTTGCGATGACGCATTCGAGCGGAACACCAGCCCGCACCGCTTCCTCGACCAGATGCGGCCCCTCGACGAAATACGCGCCCGCAGCCGCGCGCCCCTTTGGCGTGGCCAGCTTGCGCCAGGCGCGAACGCGCGGATTGTCCGGTGATTCGATCACGATGCGGTTCATGGTGCGACCCTTGGTCTTCGGCGATACGCGAAGAGGCCCCACCGAGGCAATCGGCGAAACCTGCCCAAGCTCGGCAACCTCCCGCCTTCCCGCAATCCTTGGACTTCTGCTGCCCTTTCACGCCCTTCGTTCCTTTCGGTTGCCGCTGTTTTTTCGGCCACTCTGTGCCTCTCGGTCCTTGCAGTCCTTTTCGTCCCTTGTTCCTCCACCTGATCGCCACGCCCCCTTGAGAGCGTCCTGCGCGCTTGCGTCTCTGGTGCGATATCGCTCGAATGACAGGGACGCACGGCACGGAAGGCGGCGGGGCATGATCGGACGGCGGGAATACTTCAGGACGTTGTGGCGATTGCTGCGCACGGCGGCGGAGAATCCGCTCGTTGTTGCCGGGTCGCCGCTGCGCTTGGGGTGGGTGGCGCTGCTGTTTGCCGTGGCACAGGTGCTGGTGTGCGTGGGGGTCGGGTTGCTGACAGGTTCCGGTCTCGTTCTGTGTGCATTCCAGGCCGGATCGGGTGACATGTTCCTTCCCGTGATTGGGCGGATTGGAAGCAACTTCTTCACCGGGTGGGGAATCGGTCTTCTGCTCACCAGTGTTGTTGTGGCGCTATTTGGTTTTCCACTTAACCTTCTTGCTTTCTCGAATCGGTGGATGACGCGCGAGCGGCTCGAAGAATTGATGATCACGCGATTGAGTGCGCGCGAGATGGCATTCGGCAGCGTCTTCTGGGCAGTCGTCATTGGTTCGATTCTGCCGTTGGGATTGGTGATGGTGGGTGGACTCAGTCTGGTTTGGGGCGAGCAGTTACAGCGCCTGCGCTGGGGTGGCAGCTTGCGTTTCAACGACGATTTCCGATTAATGTTGTTGGTCGTCGTTGTTTTTTTTCACGTTGTTTTTGGTGCGGCGTGCGCGTCCTTGAAAGTGTGGTTTCATTTGATGCGTCACAAGTGGCCGATACTTCTTGTGGGGCCATTGGTGTGCGTGGCATACATCATTGCTGTGGGATTTCTCTATGTTCTGGGTTTCATGATAGTCGACAGATCGGTGTCGTCCCATTTGGGAGAAGCATTGGCGTTTTTCTGGGTTATACTCGTAACGGTTCTGGTGATCGTGCATTTGGTGCACTCCGCCGGAAAGTTGGCTCCGTCCCTCTTTATTCGTGCAGCGGACATGGAAGCCTACCGCGTTGCTTCCTATGTGGCAAACAGCGGCATGAGGGTCTACAGCCGCGACGTGCGCCGCACGGTGCGGGCCGCATTGCGCCAGGCGATTCGCCCGCAATGGGCTTCCGCGTTGATGTGCTTTGCGGCGGGGCTGGTGCTGGTGATGGGCTGGAGTGCCATGCTGAAGGCAATGTTCGTCGAGGAGAAGAGAGCCACGGGGTTGTTGACGATTTACATGGTCCCTTTGGTTGTTGCCATCAGCACAGTGATTTTCGTTCTGAGAGAGCGGAGAAGAGGAATTGTATTGGTGAACGGTGGACTTGAAGCATCGTTGCTTCGCCTGCTAAAGCCGCTGCATTTTCTCTATTTGATATTGCTTGCTTACATGGTACTTATCTTGGTTGTTGCTGAGAGGTTTTTCACTGTCGAGATAATGATAGAGCAAGTTCTCTTTGCGCTGTTTATCCTTGTTATTTGGTTGGCCGCTGTTTTGGCAAACACGATCGCCGTGGCCTGGTGGCTTCGACCCGGATGGTGGTGGTGGCTGGCAATGCTGGTGTATCTGGGCGTGCCGTGGCTTCTCGGAAGTGTGGCTTTGGCGGCAACGCGCGGCGGGCATCAGAAATCGCCCTCGTGGCCGGCACTGAGCTATCACTACGAGCATATCGGGATGCTCTTCGTGGCCGTCGGGATGTTTGTTTTGTATCGAGGAGTGAACACAATGCAGCGGCTCTACGAGCGCACGGTCATCGGATTGCCGTATGGCGAGTGCGTGCTGGTAAAGAACGAGAATATGATCGAATCCATACCCGCGGATGGCGTTCAGAAATCCTTGTAGGAAAACGTGATGCGGCGGCGGATGCTGGAGCCCGTGATGCTGTCGGGCAGTGGCGAGAAGCGCTTCGTTGCCCTGAGTGCATCGAGGGCCATCTTGTCGAGCCGGGACGAGCCTGCGGATTTGACGACGCGGAAGTCCGTCAGCGAACCGTCGCGCAGGATCGTGATCTCGACGATGGCGATGACGTCGCGCTTGTCGCTCTCGGGCACAATGAAGTTGCGGCCGACGGCGCGCAGGGCACCTTCCGAATAGTATTCGGGGAGACCGTCGCCGTGCATGGCCGTGGCGCCGACGTTGACGGCTTTCGAGGTGAACTTGTTCGTCCGCGTGTCCGCCCGCGCAATGACCTTCGACTTGGTTGGCGTGGGCTTGGGGTCGCGGCCGGTACTGCTGAGGTTGCGCTTCTCGTAGAGCTCACGGGCCTTGGCCGGGTCCAGGGGCGGGGGCGTGGGAATGGGCGTGGCGACGGGGCGCGGGGTGGCCCGCGGGGTGGGCTTCGGCGTCGGTTGAGGCTTGGGGGTCGGCGCCGGAGTTTTTTTCGGCTTCGGCGTGGGGGCCGGAGTCTTCTTGGGTTTGGGAGTGGGCTTGGGGGTTTCTCTGGCCTTCTCAGGGATTTTGATTTCCTTGGGCTTTGACGGTTCGGGAGTGCGTTCGGGTTTGGGCGCGGGGGTCGGTTTGGCGGGGGCCTCGGGCTGGGCGCGCTCGATGAGCTGGGCGCTGACGGGCTCGGAGGCGCTGATGGTCATGACGGGGGCGGGGCGCAGGGAGACGAGGATGATCAGGCCGAAGAGAACGGCATGAACAATCGCACTGCCCGTCAAGCCTATGAACTTGAAGCGCCTGGCCATTGTCTCAGGACTCCGAGACGGTGGTGATGATGCCGATATTGGTGATGCCGCCATCGCGAAGCTCGGCGATGACGCGGGCGATGGCCTCCCAGTTGGCGGCTTTGTCGCCCTCGAGCGTCACGGGGCGCTCGGCAAGGTCGGGCGCGACCCGGCTGATTTCGGTGACGAGATCGGTGAGGGCCACGGGAGCGCCGTCGAGATAAACAAGGTCGCCCGTAGAGTCAGATTTCACAATGATCGAGATGGGCTTCTGGGGCGCTTGGGAGGGGGCCTTGCGCACCGTGGGGAGTTCGATCTCGATGCCGTGGCGGAGGGCCGGGGCGACGATCATGAACGCGATCAGCAGGACGAAAGTGATGTCCAGCATGGAGGTGACGTTGATCTGGGCCATGGGGCGGGCGATGGCGCGGTGGCGGCGAATCATAGCTCGGGAGACCTCCGCAGCAGGTGCTTCTGGAACACGTTCGAGAGCTCGTGGGCGAAGGAATCCATCTGGCTGCTGAGCCGTGTCACATCGGATGACAAGCGATTATACATGACAGCCGCTGGAATGGCAACGATGAGGCCGAAGACCGTCGTAATGAGGGCAGTGGAGATGCCAGGGGCGAGGGTGGCGAGGGCGGCATTGCCTTCGCGTCCCAGCGCCTGGAAGGAGCCCAGGACGCCCCAGACGGTGCCGAAGAGGCCGATGAAGGGGGCCACGGAGGAGGCGGTGGCGAGGTGTACGAGGTGGGTTTCGAGGCGCCGGAGTTCGGCCGCGATGGTGCGTTCGAGGGCGCTCTCGACGCTCGTTTTGCCGAGTTGGACGCGCTGCTCGAGCGGGAGGCGGGCGACGGTTTCCTCGCGCATCTCCATTTCGTATTCGACGTAGGCCTCGCGCAGGAGAGCGGCGAGGGGACTGTCGGGGAATTCGCTGGCAAGCTGGTAGATTTCGGGCAGCGACTTGTTGCCGTCGAGGCATTCGGCGATGAAGTCCTCGGACTGACTGGAGGCGCTGCTCAGTTCGAGGCGCTTGCAGATGATGTGGTAGCCCGTCTTGAAGGAGAGGAAGAGGAGCAGGACGATGCAGAGAATGCCGACGAGATCGGATTCGCGGATGGCTTGGAGGAGATCGACTCCCAAGCGGAGGTCTGCGGAGAGAAGGAGCGGGGAGAGCATGAGCGGGGGATCCCTTCGCGTGCACGTGGTGGGTGCGTGGCCGGATCCGGTCTTGCGCTCTCCCCCGCCGGTTAGTCGTCGGGATTGACTCCGAGGAGGTCGAGTACTCTGTCGAGATCATCGAGGCTGTTGTAGGTGATGTCGATGGTCCCGGACTTGTTGGAGCGGGTTCGGATCCGAACCTTGCATCCTAAACACAGGGTTAATTTCTCCTGAAGGGCAAGAACGTCAAGGTTTTGTTGTGCCGCCTTGGAAGGAGGTGGGGCACTGGAACTATTGGACTTGGGCGCAGCGATGGGAATCTCGCGGGCGCGCTTTTCGGCGTCGCGGACGCTGAGGCCCTTCTCCAGAATTTCGCGCCTCAGCATCTCCTGCTGGAGCGTGTGGTGGAGCATGAGGATGGCGCGGGCATGCCCGGCGGAGAGGGCGCCGGACTGGATGTCGGCCAGGCAGGCTTCGGGGAGCTTGAGAAGACGCAGGGCGTTGGCGATGGCGACGCGGGATTTGCCGACGCGGGAGGCGACTTCTTCCTGGCTGAGGCCAAAGGCGGCGATGAGGGCTTCGTAGGCGCGAGCCTCTTCGACGGGGTCGAGGTTCTCGCGCTGGACATTTTCGATGAGGGCGAGTTCGAGTTGCTGTGATTCGGTGACGGTGATGACGCGGGCGGGGATGGTTTCCTGGCGGGCGAGTTCACTGGCCCGCAGGCGGCGCTCCCCTGCCAAAAGGATGTAGCCGCCGCCAGGCGCAGGCGATTCCGTGACGAGAATAGGCTGGATCACGCCGTGCGTACGGATGGACGTGGCGAGTTCCTCAAGGGCCTCGCTGTCGAAATGACGGCGTGGCTGATGGGGGTTGGGGGAGATTTCCGAGAGGGCTATATGCCTGAGTTCGCCGAGGTTATCCTCTTCCTGAGGCGGTGTTGGCGGCGCCTGTGGGGCAACCGCTGGCGGGGCGAGGGGGGCGGGTGGATGAGGCTGGGCGGCACCGCTGAGGAGGGCGCCGAGTCCTTTGCCGAGGGCTTGCTTGCGTCGTGTGGACATATCAGGAGGCACTCCGTTTCTTCTCGGGGAGGCCGAGTCGGGTGAGGATTTCGCGGGTGAGAGCATCGTAGGAACGGGCACCGGCTCCCCATCGGTCGTAGTCGAAGATCGACTGTCCGTGTGAGGGGCATTCGCTGAGGCGGACGGTGCGGGGGATCATGGTGTTGAAGACGCGTTCGCCGAGATGAGTACGCACGTCGGCGACGACCTGCTGGGAGAGATTGGTGCGCAGGTCGGACATCGTGATGAGGCAGCCGAGGACGCTGAGGGCGGGGTTATGGGCACGGCGGATCTCCTCGAGGGTTTCGAGGAGCATGGTGAGGCCTTCGAGCGCGAGGTATTCGCACTGGATGGGGATGAGGACGTGGTGGCTGGCGATAAGGATGTTGAGAGTGAGGATGCCGAGTGAGGGCGGCGAGTCGATGATGATGAAGTCGTAGGGTTCGGCGGGGGCTAGGGATGCGAGGGCATCGCGAAGGACGAAGTCGCGGCGTTCTCCGAGGGCGAGGAGGTCGATGTCGGCGCGGATGAGTGAGACGCTGCCGGGGTAGAGGTCTGGTTTGTTGGTGCCGAGGGAGACGGGCTGAGGGTGGTCCTGTGGGCTGAGAAGGAGGTCGTGTGAGGTGGCGATGCCTTCTGCATAGCGGTCGATGCCGAGGGATGTGGCGGCGTTTCCCTGGGGATCGAGGTCGAGGAGGAGGGCACGGTAGCCTTTGAGGGCGAGGGAGGCGGAGAGGTTGACGGCGCTGGTGGTCTTTCCGACGCCTCCCTTTTGGTTAATGACGGCAATGATGATGGAAGAGGCGGGGGTGGGCGATGTTTCACGTGAAACATCGAGGGCCGCAGTTGGGGCTGGGGCTTGGGGTGTTTCACGTGAAACACCTGGGCCCGACCCTTCGTTTGGCGAGAAGGCGGGGGAGTCAATCATTCACAACTTGTCCGATTCATGGGGTGAAACAACGGCACTGCAAGGTCTTAGGCGACGGCTCCACGGAACGGTCAAGCCCAAAGGGCCCGCTGCCGAAGCGCAAACGCGGATTCCTGCGATGAAACGGGTGAAATGTCGGGGAAGAAGCAGGCTCAGGCAGGCTACTGAGCGGCCTGCTCGCGGAAAGAGGCACGGCGCAGGCGCTCGGCCCACGCATTCGAGGGCAGAAACCAGGTGGCAGCCTCCGGATCATCCTCAGGCGGGGGAGAGGCGCGCACCGGATCGAGAAGCCGGCCATAGTTGGGGAGTACCCACCCGGCCAGCGTCCCCGATTCCACGAGAGGGCGGAACGCAGCAGCCTCACCCACGGCAACCAGGTCGATCCCGCTCGTTTCGCGGTCGAGCGCCCGAATCCACGCCGGAGCTTCTTCGTCGCTCGCAACGATGATCAGGCCGACTGGCTCGGGGTTGACGGCCACGATGTCAGCGAGTTCGGTGCCTCCCGCCGAAGCGTCCAGCGTCAGCACGCGCAGGGGCACTTGGGGAAAGTGGGTGACCATCTCCTCGATCAGCCCGTCGGCCCAAGAGGGAGGGGGCTGGCGCTTGCGCAGCAAAAGAACCCCCTCTGAGCCGTTCCAAGCTTGTGCAACGCGCCGCGCGGCCGAGCGCCCCATCGCTCTGCTGTCAAGCGACAACGCTTGACTGTCGCGCTGCCACATCCCTTCTTCCATGGGACGTGCAACTGCTATAACCCCTTTTCCATCAGTGTTGAACAAGACGCCGCGCGATCCGCCGGGGGGCGAAACGCCCAGCCAGGTGACGGAGTTGGAAGAGGCGTCCCCGCGCGAAGCGAGGAACTCGGGAAAGGGGGTACCGGGTTCCTCCAGAATCGTCATCAGGCCAGGAATCGAGCGGGAACTCCGGGCGCGAAGCTCCCGTTCCATGGTGGACCAGTTCCAGTCGACGGGGCCGAGGCGCACGAGACCGACCCGGGGGAGGAGCTGGGGGGGAGAAACGGGGGCGGGCGCCGAGCTGTGCCCGACCGTGTCGGGCGGGGCTGTCTCGATGGTGAGTGGGTCGCCATACATGTCGTCGGACCATCCGGGCTGTGCGGAAACGGGGCCGGCGGAGAGAAGCAGCGTAAAAAAGAAGAGTGCGAAGAGGAGTGCAGCCTGCTGGCTTTGCTTGCCGCCGGGGACGGAGCGGGTCACGATCCCCGCCATGAGCCCGCCTTGCCGCTGCCGTTCCGAAGCCGTTCGCATCTGCCTTCTGGCGTTTCTGCTGGGGACGTTGCGCATGGTGATGGCCGAGTCGCTGATGGTGGGGGCGACGGATTTCGACGGACTCCCGATGTCCGGCGTTGCGTTCACCATTGAATGGGATGAGCCGAACAATCAACCGGTCGAACTGGTGACCGACGATCTGGGGCAGTTGGCAATCGACCTGCCGACGCCGGAGAGTGTGGCGACAGTGCGTCTGGCCGACAATCGGTTTCAGACGGCGGGCGTGGCGAAGCAATCGCGTCCGGGCGACCGATTGCTGATGTTCTCGTTATTCGGGACGGACCCCGAGGCGATGGGGCCGGCGGAGCGCGAGTCGTTTGCGCAGGCGTGGGGGAGTATCGTGACGGCGAAACCGGCGAAGGACAGCGAGAGCCGCACACCGGCGCCCGAGCCCGCGCGGCTCGGCGCGTTTCTCGAGGGATACCGCCGTGAATCGACGGGCGACCCGTTTGTGTCGCCGGCGGATACGGCAACGTCAGGTGCTGTGCTGACAGTGAAGGCCGTGAACACACGCGGCGCTCCTGTCGCGGGCGCGGTTGTCTATCTGTTCGGCTACGACGAATCGTCGGGAACGCTGCGGACTGCCGGTTCCGCACGAACGAACGGACGCGGCGTGGCGTTGTTCTCGCACGTGGTGCCGAATCGTTATCACCGTGCTGAGGTTTCAACCGACGATGGTTTGATGGCGCGCACGACGATTCTGGTTTCGCGAGCGAAGGAAACCGTGGCGTTCCCGGTGGTGGTGCTGCGGCCGCCGGGCGAGACGATCACTGGCCTGGTGTTCGACGGCGAGGAGCCTGCGCGTGGAACGATGATCCAGACGATTCCGGCGCCGGGGCGTTCGCCAATCACGTCGATCACGGACTCGAATGGGTACTTCTCGCTTGGGCCGGTGCGTGGCGGAGAGGGACGGACGTTCGTGCTGATGCGCAACACGACGGATGGCCCGCGGATGGCGCTGGCGGAAATGCCGGAGAATGGCGGCGAGGCGCTCGTGCCATTTCATCTGATCTCGCGCCCCGGCAGCCCGGGGAATTGAGAAGAAGAAGTTCTCAGTCGTCAGTCGTCAGTCGTCAGTTTTCAGTTCTAGTTCTTCGTTTGGAAGTTCGTCGTTTATCCTTTATCACAAAGACCCCAAGAGAGTTTGGCAAGAGCGTCGTACTTGCGGGACTCCGTTCCCTGACCGAGAACGACTGCCGCCCCTATTCGGTGCGCTTCTTTCTTCGTGTTGATTCGCGGTTCCTTCTTCTCTTCCCTCACGACTTTCGGGAATCGCTCTGGCACTCCAAACCACAAAACTGAAAACCGAGAACTGAAGACGGAAAACACAAAACGAGAGGCGCCTTCGCAATGAAGACGCCTCTCGTTGTTTGCGTATTTGCGGGGAGAGTTGCTACTCCGTCCCTTATTTATGAGGGCTGCTTCTTTTTCTTCTTCTTTCCGAAGTCGGGATCGATGGGAAGGAAGGGAATCAGAAGGCAACCGGGGATGACGAGAAGCATGACCATGATGAAGAACTTCTGGTAGCCAAGGACTTCCTGGATAAAGCCGCTGGGCATTTGTGGAATCATGACACCGAGTGCCATGAAGCCGGTACACAAGGCGTAATGCGATGTCTTGTACGGTCCCTGCGCAGCCATGATCATGACCATCAGGAAGGCGGAGAGTCCGACGCCGTAGCCGAACGCCTCGAAGGCGATGAGTGCGTTGATCTTGAGCAGGCTCTCGGGTTGGGCGAAGGACATGTAGACGTAGCCAAGGTTGGGCAGGTGCATGAAGGCGACGAGGATCCAGATGATGCGCTTGAGGCCGTATGTGGCGATGAGCCATCCGCTGAAGAGGCCGCCGACGATAAGTGCAATAACATAGATGAAGGAATTGGCGAAGGCGAACTCGGAGAGCGACATGTTGAGGCCGCCGGATTCAATGCTTCCGAGAAGGAATGGAGACTTGAGCGAGGAAAGCGGAATTTCGCCAAGACGATAAAGCAGGATGAAGGAGAGCGTGATGGCGATCTTTTCCTTGGCGAAGAAGGTAGTGAAAGTGTCGGCGAAGCCGATGCGGCTGATGTCGGACATCTTGAAGAAGAAGGCGCGTGTGTGCTTCTTGATGCCCGGCATGAAGAAGAGGAAGAAGCCGATGCCGGTGGGGATGAGAATGGAAACGAGCTTGTAGAGGAAGTCGTAGAGCTTCTTGTCCTTGGGCAACTCGGAAGTTGCAAGGGCGCCAAACACGTGAGGCCCGAGGACGGATTGCTCGGCCATCAAAATTCGATAGGTGGTGTAGCCGAGCAGGAAGGGGACGAGAATGGTGGCAGCGACGGCGAGGGCGGGAATGTAGAAAGGTGGCCGGTCGACGGTATCGACGGCGTCGGCCTGCGAATAGGGCATGCGGAACTTGTGGTAGGTGGCGAGGACAAAATAAATGAGGCAGGAAACCACGAGAACGATTGCCCACCCCAAAGCCACGTTGCCACCCACAACCTTGAACATGGCGCTTCTGTTCGCGTCGAGCTTCTCGTCCACCTCGATGACAACCGGTTGGGGCTCATCCCAGTTTTCGGATGTGAAGCTGATCGCGTGGCGCGTGGGGTCGTCCTTGAAACGCATTTCATTGACCAATTTCTTGGGCAGAATGAGCTTCATGGTCTTGGCGAGGAGCCCCCGAGGTTCTGCAGGGAGCGTTTCGACTTGTGAGAGGACGACCGTGATCTTGCTCTTTGCTCCGGGGTCCTTCGCCAGGCGGACGGTGATCTGTTCCGACTCGCCGCGGACGATCTGCGTATCGGTTCCCTCGACGATGATCCGCTGGCCATCACTGGCCTCCGGCTGCATCTCCGGCAGCCTAGGAAGCGGCGGTGCAACTTCTCCCTGCTCCGTGACAGCACCAAGGCCGAAGTAAACTGGTGGCGGACCAGTTTGCTGCTGGGCGAAGGAGGCGAGATAGACAAGCGGCCCGAGAGTAAAGATCATGCCCACTCTGAAGGCGGTGCTGCGGATGCCGACGAAGAAGGCCTGCTGCTTCTCCGTGAGAGCCAGCATATAGAAGCCGTCGCAGGCAATGTCGTGTGTGGCGCTGGCAAAAGCGACCACGAAGAGCACGAGAATGGTGGCGAGAAAGAAGGTGGGGTAGCCGAAGATTGGAGCATCAGGGAGCAGGATGGTGAAGGCGGCGCCAAGGAAAGCAATGCCGACCATGAACTGCATGGTGGTGGTCCAGTTGCGCTTGGTCCAATAGCGGTCAACCAGCGGACCCCACAGGGGCTTGATGACCCACGGAAGGCTGAGCAAACCGAGCCAGAGTTGAGCAGTCGCGTTGGGGATGTTCATCGTGAAAAAGACGATGATGAACATCTGGATGACGAGGATGTACTGCATGCCCTGGAGGAAGTTGACGCTGGGGACCCATGCCCAGGGGGAGATACTTCGCCCCTTGAGGTCCGGCTCGCCAATGTTGATGCTGCCACCATCGTCTGTGTCCGGTGAAACCGGATTTGGCGTGTCCTTTTCGGAAGTCATGAGCTCGTCTTGGTGTTGTGGTGGGATGCCGCATCCGCCCCTAAGTGATTAAAAATCGTGGTGGGCGAGATGCGAAAACAGTTTATAATGCGTCCGGACGATTGATGTTTGGTTTGCACCGGAGCAAGGTTTTTCCCGGTGATGGTCCGGCTTGTCCGATAAGCAAGGCAGCCAACGGCAAGGAAGCGGCGATGAAACTGAAGATTGAGGGACTGAGCAAGGCGTTCGACGGCAATCAGGTGCTGCGGGGGGTGGACCTGGAGTTCGCCGAGGGGGAGCTGAGCGTGATCGTTGGGGCGTCGGGCACGGGGAAGAGCGTGCTGCTCAAGCACGTGGTGGGGCTCCTGAAGCCGGACGCGGGGCGGATTCTGGTGGACGGACAGGACATTGTGGCGCTGTCGGAGGATGATCTGATGGCGGTGCGGCGGCGGTTTGGAATGATTTTCCAGAGCGCGGGGCTCTTGCAGTCGCTGACGGTGGGGCAGAACGTGGGGATCGTCCTGGAGGAGTTGCAAGGCAAGGGGACGGCCGAGGTGGGGGAGATCGTGACGGCCAAGCTGAAGGCGGTGGGACTCGACGGGCGCGAGGACCAGATGCCGGCGACGCTCTCGGGGGGCCAGCGCAAGCGGGCCGCCATCGCCCGGGCACTGACGACGGAGGCCGACTGTCTGCTGTTCGACGAGCCGACGGCGGGGCTTGATCCCGTGATCGCCGCGACGATCGACGAAGTAATCCGCAAGGTGAACGAGACGACGGGAGCAACCACCATCGTCGTGACGCACGATCTTGCCTCGATCTTCGCCATCGCGCAAAAGGTGCACATGCTGTACGAAGGCAAAGTGATTTTCAGCGGCACGACCGATGAGTTCCGTGCGTCGGACGATAAACGCATCAAGGAATTCCTCGCCCGCGACATGGCCGCGCAAAACAGCAGGTAAATGCACCACGGAGAATAGAAGAAGCCACGAAACGCACGAATGAGCACGAAGGAATGATGGGCGGACGAATGGGACGATGGCCAGACGTACGGTCGTCCCTGCCGGACTCTTTGTGTGATGGATAAAGCAGTATTTGGCTTCGACGCATCAGGACCCGGTCAATTCCTCTGATATTGTGGTGATCATACGCGTCATAAGTTGGTACCACTTGAACGAAAAATGAGGAGAGAAAACAAGATTCCTCTTCTCTTTCCAATCGAACCACAAACCACAAATCACGTTACTCCACACTGAAAATCCAAAACCGAGAACGCCTAGCCATGGACACAATTTGCCTGAACGGAGAGTTTATTGCGCTGGAATCGGCGCGTGTGTCGGCGACGGATGCAGGGTTGTTGCTGGGCGAAGGCGTGTTCGAAACATTGCGCGTGGAGCGCGGGCAGGTGCTCTTCGCGGAAGATCACTTTGCCCGTTTGGGGCGGGGGCTGCGGATTCTGGAAATTCCGTTCGTGGTGGAGCCGGAGAACCTGCTGGCATTGTGCCAACAGGTTGTGGACGCGAATGAACTGGAAGACGCGCGGCTGCGCATTACGGTGACGCGCGGACCAATGCGCAATCAACCGATCGTGGCGCGCGAGGGCGAACCGACGTTGGTGATTACGGCGACGGCGCTCGATGCACGCATGGACGAAAAGCGCTATCGAGGCTGGCGGCTGGTGATGGCGCCGCATCCACGCAATCATCGCTCGCCGCTGGCGACGGTAAAGTCGACGAGCTACCTGGAATCGTCGCTCGCGCGGCGGTACGCGGTGCGGTTGGGGTTCGACGATGCGTTGCTGTTGAACACCGATGGATTGGTGGCCGAAACGTCGGTGGCGAATATCTTTCTCGTGCAAAGCGGTTTGGTGAAAACGCCGCCGATCGCGGATGGCCCGTTGCCTGGAACGATGCGTGGACGGATTGCAGAGTTGTGCGGCGTGGCGGGAGTAGGTTTCGCGGAGGAGTCGCTGACGGTGGAGGACCTGCTGGCGGCGGACGAGGTTTTTGTGACGAATGCGTTGATCCAGGTGATGCCGGTGGTGGCGATTGGCGAACGCGAAATCGCGGACGGTCAAACGGGCGCTTGCGCGGCAAGGCTGCAAACCGCATTGCGCGCACGCATCGACGCGGAACTCAGGGAACGCTGGAGCTGACGGGGGCATCGCGCAGAACGTAGAGCGCGTAGCCGTTGCGCGTCTCCGCTTCATCAAGCCATTCGTTTCGAAAGTGCGCAAGCTCGCGTGGTTCGTCGAAGGAACCTCGCGTGAAGACATGCGTGATGCCGTAGCCGCGAAGCCGGGCGGCGATCTCTTCGGCACTCAATCCCTCGCGCGCCAGCAGCCCGATAATCTTCTCGCCGTGGATATTGGGGACGGAGAGCATCGGCACGCCGATCCACGCATTCATGTACATGTTTTCGGTGGAGAGCACCTTGCCGTTTGATCCGGTGTGACGTTCGATCAATCTGCCCCACTCGTAGTCATCGCGCGTGCGGAAGTAGCGAACGAAATCCGAGGGCACGAGAGCGGGATGCGGATCGAAGCGTCCATCGCTGGTGTGGAGTCCGTGCATTTGGATGCGCGTTCGTTGAAGCTGGCCGGGAAGGAAGTAGAGCAGCAGTCCGATCGCCGCCACCCATGCGAGCCTGCGATGCCGGGCACTTGCGCGGGCGAAGAGCCAGCCGAGCGTGTCGCCGATCAGCAACAGGTAGAGCGCAATCACACCGAGCACGAAACGGCGCCCCGGAGTCAGAACGACGAGGGGCGTCATCGTCAGTGCCGCGAACAGCAGAAAGCGGCGGAAGAAATCGCGGTCCGTGCGCCGAAGCATCCAGACACAGCAGACAAGAAGAAAGCCCGTGAAGATGCGGAACTGATCGACGACGGGAGCCTGGCGAATCCGGAAATGCACCTGGCCAAGAAAGTTCAACAGCCACTCGATTCCGCTCGGTTTCGTTGCTTCAAAGTTTCCATACGACAAAAGGAAATCGCGGGCGACCTGCGCATTTTCAATATGAGGTGGAAAGACATCAAGAAGGAACGGGTAGAAAGGATTTCCGGTGAAAACAAGGTTCTTAAGAAGCCAGGGGAGTGTGAGAAGCAATCCAGCAGCGGCGGGCAAAGTTAATTGGCAAAGAAGTGGTTTCCAAACATGAATGATGGGATGGCGGCGTTTTACCCGGATGAAATGAGAGAAAAGGATCGCCGTGGCGAGAGTGGCTCCAATGGCGGAATAGACCATGGCGCTGTTCTTTGTTCCATTGGCGAATCCAAAGACAATTCCGGCGAGAATGAGGAGGCGAAGGCGGTCGTGCCGTCCGGTGTCGAGAGCGCGCACCAGCAGGAGAAAGCCGAGGAGGATCTCGAAGGCGAGCGCGATTTCGATCTGGGCCGTGGGGGCGAACTCGATGGCTTCCTGCATCAGCATCCACCACGCGGCAACGACCCAGCCGGCGCCCGGGTGCCCGAGGCGGCGGACTTCGGACTGCAGAGCCAGCGTGGCGCCGAGCAGAGCGGCCACCTGCATCAGCTTCGGCGTGATGAGGTCCACCAGGGAGAACGCATAGCCAAAGTACGCGGCCATCTCCCAGAGGGCGTGCAGATGAGCGTGGATGTCGTACGGAACGTCGAAGAAGCGCCCCTGGATCAGGTACTGGCGGGGCATCGTCACATGGTAGGCATAGGAGTCGAACTGCAAGTGCGGCGACCAGGCGACGCGCACGTGCCAGAGAAGGAGCGCGGCGACGGCGGCGGCACCCGCGAGGTCAACGGGCGAACGCGGCGAGAAGCCAGCGAGGGCAAACCCGCGGCCGGTGCGCGCGATCCGCACCGCCCCCCAGGCGGCGAGGGCCAGAAGCACCACCACGGCCACGGGGCGGGGGAGAAGCCCGGCCAGCGAGCCGAGTAACCCAAGAAGCCCCAGACATCCAACTCCAATTACCCAGCAGATGAGGGCGGGGACGGGGGGCGCGAAGGCACGGCCAAGCGCCGCCTGGCACCCGAGCCGCCGCACAAGGGTTTCCCCCAGCCCGTAGGCCGCCAGAAAGAGGAGGATGAAGACGAGCAGGGACATTTGGGCTTACCAGTTGGCGCCCGCCCTTGCGCGGGATCAGGCGGGCACAGCGCCGATGTCAGGGCAGGCGGGGGGCGGGTGGCAACCGAGAGGTGGGGCTTGCCGTTGGGCTGGTGTTTGCGGCATGTTCCAGCAGTGTTGCCGACTTCTCTCGGGAGTGTTCGCGATGAGACTTTTCCGACGCACTGCGTTGCTCGCTTTGGCCGTGGGTCTATTGATGGCGGGCGAAGCACGCGGACAGGAGAGCGCGCCCGCGTCCCAGCCCGCGGCCCAGCCGGTCTCCGAGCCTGCTTCGCAGCCCGTGGCGCCGGTGTACGCCGACGCGGACTCGCATGTGTTCGCAACGCGCGAGCAGGGGCCGCTGATGCTGCACGTCGTGAAGCCGGATGGATGGGCGGCCACGGACAAGCGCGTGGCGTGGATTCACTTCTACGGCGGCGGATGGATTCGCGGAACGACGGACAGCTCGATTGGGTGGGCGCGCAGCGCGGCGAAGCGCGGGATGGTGGGGATCGCTCCGGATTACCGGACGCGCGAACGCCACGGCACCACGCCGGCGGAGTGTGTGGCGGATGCGCGGGCGGCGCTGCGGTGGGTGCAGGATCACGCGGCGGAACTGGGCGTGGATCCCGCGCGCATCGTCGTCAGCGGCAATTCGGCGGGCGGGCACGTGGCGCTGTGGACGGCGATCGAGCACGCGCCTCCCGTTTCCGATCCCGCAGAGTCCCCGCGCATGAAGCCCGCGGCCCTGATCCTGAGCAGTCCCGTTGCTGACACCTCGCCCGAGACCGGCTATGCCGCCGAACGCGCCGGCGAACACGCGCTCGAACTTTCGCCCGTGGACCAACTCGACGCCAAGATGCCGCCGGTGCTGTTGCTGCATGGCGACGCGGACAAGACGGTGCCGTACTCCCAGGCCGTCGACCTGAACGCGAGGCTGACGGCGGCGGGAAACAAGTGCACGTTCGTGACGGTGCCGGGTGGCAGCCACAACTTCCGCAGCGACCTGCCCGAGTGGAAGAACAAGACGCGCGAGTACATGGACGCGTTTCTCAAGGAGTGCGGGCTGGATTAGCCCCGGGTGCCCGGGCAGGAACCGTGTCGATTGTGTTGGCGGGTGGGGGAGAGTGTCCCATACACAAGGGCGAGCCCGCGCCGGAAGGCGGCGCTGGGGGATCGCGGCAACGGCACCGGGAGTTTTGCTGGAGGAGGCCTTTGCCACGAGTCCGCGCCGTGTGCGGCTGCTCTCGTCCTTTTGCTCAGTGGGAGTC
The DNA here is from genome assembly GCA_030156535.1 of Candidatus Sumerlaeota bacterium. Classification (GTDB taxonomy): domain Bacteria; phylum Sumerlaeota; class Sumerlaeia; order SLMS01; family JAHLLQ01; genus JAHCAW01. The sequence continues at coordinate 6,279 of JASGMJ010000016.1, read as the reverse complement.
CCCTCGCGATGGGATTCCGATTCCGGGACGATCCGTCTCGCAGGGGAGAAAGTGGGGACTTCTCGCGCCTGCCGTCCTTCGCCGCTTCCGCCAGGAAGAGAGCCCGGAGGATGCCCGCGTTGCTGCCTCTTGAATTATCGGTCTTATCGACTGGAACCGGAACGCTCCCGCGTAGGACTTGCCCCGACGAGCGCCCGGGTGCGGCACTTGTACGCATGAAGACGGATGGCGCCGTGCGCGCCCGCCAACGCTCGATCTGGAAGACCCACTGGCCCGGCGCCTTTTTGGTGCTGGCCGATGTGTTTGGTTTCTTTGTGGCTTGGAAGGGGGCGTACTTCGCGCGGGTGTGGATGAATCCGTGGATGGACCTGCCGATCAACGAGGCGCTGCCGTACTGGCAGGTCTCGGCACTGATGGTGGCGGTGGGGGTGCTCAACTGCGGCCTGTTCGGGATGTACCGGGTGCGGGGCCGGCTGGCGGCGCTGACGCGCTGGGACCAGCTCCTCAAGGCAGGGTATCACTACCTGCTGTACCTGATGGTGGTGGGGTATTTCCTGAAGGAACTGGACCTCGGGCGCTCGGTGATCTTCCTGGCGGCTCTCTTCGCATTCTTGTATCTGTATGCGAGCCGTTCGCTTCTGCGCTCGATCAAGGCGCGTTCGTTTGCAAAGGGACACGGCCTGGTGCGGACGGCGATCGTGGGCACGGGCAAGCTGGCCCGCGAGGTGAAGGAGTCGCTGCATCATCACCCCGAAGTCGGCTTCGAGCTGGCGGGCTTCATCCGTCACCCCAACGACCCCGAGGACGAGGCGGTGCGCAACGGGTTGCCCGTCATCGGCGGCTCGGAGGACGTCGACGACATCGTGCACGACTATGCCATCGAGGAGTTGTTCATCGCGGTGCCGCACCTGAGTCCCACGGAGCAGCTAAACCTGATCAGCCTGGGGCGCACGCGGGGGCTGCGCATCCAGCTTGTCTCGAACTTGTTCGGCGTCATCACGGCGCGCGCGAAGGTGGACGAGATCGCGGCGTTCCCGGTGATTTCGCTGCGCGACGGACACCTGTCGAGCGTACAGGGGTTCGTGAAGCGCACGTTCGACCTCGCGGTGGGAACGCTTGGTGTGCTCCTGTGGCTGCTGCTCTTTCATTGGTGGATCGCGTTGTGGATTCGCTCGGACTCGAAAGGCCCGGTGATTTTCCGCCAGACCCGCGTGGGACGCGACGGCGTGCCGTTCGAGTTGCTGAAGTACCGCACCATGCACACGGAAGCGAAGAAGTACGAGACGGCGCCGACGTCGCCCGAAGATCCGCGCATCACGCGGGCGGGACGTTGGCTGCGCAAAACGAGTCTGGACGAGCTGCCACAACTGGTGAACGTGATGCGGGGCGAGATGTCGATGGTCGGGCCTCGACCCGAGATGCCGTTCATCGTGGAGCAGTATCAGGAATGGGAGAAGCGCCGTCTGGACGTGAAGCCCGGCATCACGGGGCTGTGGCAGGTGATCGGACGCAAGAACCTGCCGCTGCACCTGAACATGGAATACGACTTCTACTACATCATGAATCAGTCGGTGTTGTTGGACATTGAAATCCTGATTCGGACGGTGCCCGCGGTGCTGAAAGGGAAAGGCGCTTTCTAGAGCGCTTCTTCCTGGCTGGTGCCGGGGGTTCAGGCAACCGCGTCGATCTTGCGGGCGAGCTCGACGTCGAGCGCGCTGATGCCGCCGCAGTCGTGCGTCGTCAGGTCGATGGTGACGTTCTTGAAAACGTTGAACAGTTCGGGATGGTGGTTCATCTGCTCGGCAAGCAGGGCGATGCGTGCGATGAATCCGAAGGCGTCGTTGAAGTTGGCGCGGACGAACTTCTTGTGGAGCTTGCCGTTGGCGAGTTCCCAGCCGGAGAGGGTTGCGAGGGCGCTGGCGATCTGCTCGGGGCTCAGGCGTTCGGGCTTCGGCATGATGTGGATGCTCCTTTGCGTGAAGTGCGATGGGGGAGAGGCAAGTTTCCTGCCGGAGGGTAGGCGTGGTACGTTTCTCGAAGTTTGTGGTTTGGGCAGAGTTGTACCGGCCTTGAGAAGTCAAGGAAGTGGAGCGTGTCGAAACAGGGCGGTTCTGCCTCGAAGAAGCAGGATCATATGGCCCAGCGCAAGCGCCGTAAGGTGCGCCGCCCTGAGCTGGAGGATCGGGCCCCGTTGGGGCCATTGCGGGCCAAGCGGCGATACTACTCAGGGATGCGGCCGTTCAGACGCGGCTTCCGGCAAAACCCTTGTCTCCCTTTGGCGTCATTGGCTAACCGATGGGGCCTTGAACGCGGAAAGGGACTGCCATGCGTGTCATCGTCGTCGGCGCCGGAACGGTTGGATCGAACATCGCCATGCACTTGGCGCGCGAGCAGCACGAGGTGATCGTGCTGGACAAGAAGGCGGACAAGCTGGCGGACGTTGAGGATCATGCGGACGTGCAGACGCTGGCGGGGGACGGGTGTGATCCGTCGGTGCTGCGGCGCGCACTGGGCGAGGGCGAGGCGACAAGTCTGCTCCTGGCGGTGACGGAGTCGGACCCGATGAACCTGGTGGTTGCGTACGCGGCAAAGCGCCTGGGCGTGCCGAGGGTGGTGGCGCGCGTGCGGCATCGCTACCATCTGGACCCGGCGCCGGTGAATTTCCGCGATCCTCTGGGGATCGACCTCTTGCTCTCGCCGGAGATGCTTTCGGCGCACGAGCTGTCGAACTTCGTGGAGAACCCGGCGGCGCTGGCGTTTGCGAGTCTTTCGCACGGGCGCGTGCAGATTCGCACGGTGATGCTCTCGCCGTTCAGCGAATTGTGCATGCGGCCGCTGCGCGAGCTGAGCCTGCCGCAGGGCGTGCTGGTGGGAGCCGTGCGGCGTGGCAAGGAAACGTTCATTCCGCGCGGCGACGCGGCATTGGAGGCCGGCGACCACGTGACACTGATCGGGCTGCCCGAGGTGATCGAGCAGGTTCACCCGAAGTTCGACACCGAGCAGGAAACGCGCGCGGTGGGCGGGCAGCGCGTTGCCATCGCGGGCGCGGGCGAGACGGGGCTCTATCTGGCCGAGTTGCTCGAAGAGCGTCATCACAAGGTGACGGTGATCGACCAGGACCGGCGCCGCTGCGAACTGGCGAGCGAACGCCTCGACAAGGCAACGGTCCTGCACGGCGATTGCACGAATGTGCAGTTCCTGCGCGAAGAGCAAGTCGGACACATGGACTACTATATCGCTGCCACGGGCGACGACGAGTCCAACGTCATGTCGGCGCTGCTGGCGCGTGAACTGAAAGTCGACAAGACGGCCTGTCTGATCGACCGGCCGGACTACGTGCGCGTCGTCGAGATGGTGGGGATCGACGTGGCGATCTCGCCCCGCATCGTGGCCGCAAACCGCATCATGACGCTGGTGAAGCAGGGACGCATCAAGTCGGTGACGCTGCTGGAGGAAGGCGCGGTGGAGGTGACCGAGTATCAGGCGCTGTCGAAGTCCCCGATCGTGGGCACGGCACTGAAGAACGTCGAGCTTCCAAAGGGGACGCTGATCGGTGCGATCGTGCGTGGGCAGAACGTTTCGATTCCCCGCGGCGACAGCATTATCCGCCCGGGCGAGTTGGTGATCACGCTCTCGGAAGCAGGTGCGTCGGAGTCACTGAACAAGCTCTTCCAGGAAGGGGAGTGAGGAGGGTGGGCCACGCGCTTTCCTCCGTCCCTCTTTTTTGGCGAACTGTCTAATCGGTGCGTCTCGATGATTTGGCGGGCAGCAGGCTGGGAAGGATGATGGTGCCGCTCTTTGCGGGTGGCAGTGGCGGAATGATTGCAGGCAAAAGACTTTAGAGCAAGGCGATGGAGTCTGGCAAAGAGGTGAATTGAAGCCTGATCACTGAAAACTGAAGACTGAAACCTTATGAATTATCGCCTTGTCTCCCGCTTTCTTTCGCTGCTCGTCGCACTCTTCTCATTGTCGATGAGTTTGGCGCTGCCATTCGCCATGTGGTACGGCGAGTGGAGTGAGTTTCTTCACTTTATTGAATCAGCGGCGATGGGTTGTGCGCTGGCGGGGATTCTGTATACGTTCGGGCGGCGGGCGACGGGCGAGATGTACCGGCGCGAGGCGCTGGCGGTTGTGGGATTGTCGTGGGTGCTGGCGGCGGGCGTGGGCGCACTGCCGTTTTATTTTTCGGGAATGATCGGTTCCTACTCGGGAAGTTACTTCGAGAGCATGTCGGGCCTGACGACGACGGGCGCGAGTGTTCTGACGAACATCGAGTCGAATGCGAAGTGCCTTCTGTTCTGGCGTTCGTTTCTGCACTTTGTCGGTGGCTTGGGAATCATCGTGCTGTTCGTCGCGGTGCTTCCGCTGGTGGGCGTGGGCGGGCGCGTGCTGTTCAAGCAGGAAGTGCCGGGCCCCGTGCCGGAGGGAATGACGCCGCGCATCAAGGACACGGCGATGCTGCTGCTCAAGGTGTACGTTGGCTTCAACGTGCTCCAGGCGCTGTTGCTGATGTTCGCGGGGCTCACTCCGTTCGATGCAATCAACCATGCAATGGCGACGCTGGCGACGGGTGGCTTTTCGACGAAGAACACCAGTGTCCTGGCGTTTGGCAGTCAGGCGGTTGAGTGGATCATCATCGTGTTCATGTTTCTGGCGGGCACGAATTTCTCGCTGCACCTCGAGGCTGTTCAGGGGCGCTTCAGTTACTGGAAGAGCACGGAGTTCCGGGCATACTTGTTGGGGATTTTGGGGTCCGCCATTTTCATCACGGTGCTGCTGCACGTCAGTGGCGCGACGTTCACCGAGCCGGGGAGTGCGCCGGTGGTGTCGAACACGTCCGGGATTCATTTCCGCGATGCGTTGTTCGCAACGTTGTCGATGCAGACAACGACCGGTTTCGCGACGGTGGACTTCGACCGTTGGCCCGAGGCGGCGCGCTTTCTGTTGGTGGCGTTGATGCTGGTGGGCGGTTGTGCAGGATCAACGGGTGGCGGGATCAAGGTGATCCGGTGGGTGATTCTGTTCAAGGTGGCGCGTCAGGAATTGGGAAGAGCCGTATCGCCGCGGCGCGTGCGTGTGCTGAAGATCGACGGCAAGCCGATGCGCCCCGAAACCGTCGGACAGGTGCAGACGTTCTTCTACCTGTACATCGTGATCATCGTGGTGGGGAGCATTCTGCTCGCGCTGCTGGAGCCGGACACGAAGTTGCTGAGCACGTTCACGGCGGTGGTGTCGGCGCTTAATAACATCGGCCCCGGGCTGGAGGAAGTGGGACCGACGATGAACTATGCGTTCATGGAGGCACCGGCGCTGTGGCTGCTCTCGCTGCTGATGCTGCTGGGGCGCCTGGAACTTCTGGCAGTGCTGGTTTTCTTTTCGCGCACATTCTGGCATCCGCGCTGACGAGCGATTCGTCGCGCACATTTTCTTTCGAGGCGGACAACATGGTTATGACGGCGGACACCTGCATTGGCTTTATCGGAGCGGGCAACATGGCGGAGGCGTTGGTGCGTGGCCTGATCGCCGCGCGCACGGCATTGCCGGAGCGCATCCTGATTTACGACGTCTCCGCGCCGCGGTGCGAGCAACTGCACGGCGAACTGGGAGTAACGGCCGTGGCGGGCAACCGCGAGCTCGTCGGGCGCGCCGGCGTGGTGATGTTGGCGGTCAAGCCGCAGAATCTGGCGGACGTGCTGGCGGACGTGAAGGGACTGGCGCGGCCGGAGCAGCTTTTCGTTTCGATTCTGGCGGGCGTGGGGACGGAGAGGCTGGAAGAGGGGCTCGCTCACGACGGCTGCCCCAGCCCGCACGTGGTGCGCGTCATGCCGAACACACCGGCGCTGCTGCAAGAGGGCGCGTCGGCGCTGACGGGGGGGCGGTACGCCACGCAGGAGGACCTGGCGCTGGCGCGCACGTTCTTCGAGACCGTCGGCAAAACCGAGATCGTCGAGGGCGATCAGATGGACGCGATCACCGGCCTGACGGGGAGCGGCCCGGCGTACGTTTTCCGCATGATCGAGGCAATGATCGAAGCGGGCGTGGCGCTGGGGCTGCCGCGCGAAAAGGCGGAGGTGCTGGTGAAGCAAACGGTGTACGGTGCGGCGCTGATGGCGCGCGACGGCGCGGAATCGCCGGCGGAGCTGCGGCGGCGCGTGACGTCGCCGGGCGGAACGACCGCGGCGGGGTTGAAGGCGATGGACGAGCAGGGGTTCAGCGAGATCGTGATCGGCGCGGTGCAGGCGGCAGCAAAGCGCTCGGAGGAACTGGGGCGGGCGAGTT